>CAZOAZ010000046.1:0-57819 GCA_964577955.1 uncultured Bifidobacterium sp.
TTCGTCGGACCTCCCGGCGTCGGCAAGACGTCGTTGGCGCGCTCGATTGCCGAATCGCTCGGCCGTAAATTCGTGCGCGTGTCGCTGGGCGGCGTGCGCGACGAAGCGGAAATCCGCGGTCATCGCCGGACGTACATCGGCGCGCTGCCCGGTCAGATCATCCAGGGGTTGCGGCGCGCCGAGTCGAAGAATCCGGTCTTCATCCTCGACGAGATCGACAAACTCGGGTCAGACTTCCGCGGCGATCCGTCGTCGGCGCTCCTCGAGGTGCTCGATCCGGAGCAGAACAACACGTTCCGGGATCACTATCTCGACGTGCCGTTCGATCTTTCGGAAGTGCTGTTCATCACGACGGCCAACGTCCTCGATCCGATCCCGCCGCCGCTCAGGGACCGGATGGAAGTGCTGGAGATCGCCGGCTACACCGAAGAAGAGAAGCTGCAGATCGCCACTGATCATCTGGTCGAAAAGCAGATCAAGAACCACGGACTGACGACCGAGCAGATGCGTTTCACGCCCGACGCCTTGCGCCAGGTAATCCGCGGCTATACGCGGGAAGCGGGCGTCAGAAACCTCGAGCGCGAGATCGGCTCAATCTGCCGCAAGGCGGCGCGCCAGCGCGCGGAGGGCAACGAGGCGTCGGTCGTGGTGACCCCTGACACCGTCGTGCAGATGCTCGGCGCTCCGAAGTTCCTCGACGAGGAAATGGAGGAGCGGACCAAGGAGCCTGGCGTGGCGATCGGCCTGGCGTGGACGCCGGCCGGCGGCGAAGTCCTCTTCATCGAGGCCTCCCGGATGGCCGGCACCGGTTCGTTGACGCTGACCGGGCAGCTCGGCGACGTGATGAAGGAATCGGCGCGCGCCGCGCTGTCCTGGCTCCGGACGCACGCGCGCGAGTACGGCATCGACCCGGATTTCTTCAAGGTGGCTGAAATGCACGTGCACGTGCCGTCGGGTGCCATTCCGAAGGACGGCCCGTCGGCGGGCGTGACGATGGCGGCGGCCATGGCGTCGCAGCTCACCGGGCGTCCGGTACGGGGCGATGTCGCGATGACCGGTGAAATAACGCTGTCAGGCCGCGTCCTGCCGGTCGGCGGCATCAAGGAAAAGGTCCTCGCCGCACGACGGGTCGGCATCCACGAAGTCATTCTTCCCAAGCAGAACGGGAAGAACGTCAACGAAGACCTGACCCCGGAGCTGCGCAAGGATCTGGTGGTGCACCTGGTCTCCAGCATCGACGAAGTGCTGGCGCTCGCGCTGCATCCGGTCTCCTCTGATGTGCGTCCGGCCAAGAAGCCGGCCCGCGTTCAGAGCAGGCTCAGTCCGTAGGCGGTCTTCAGATCGACGATCTCGCCGCGCGCGACCATGGCTTTCGCCGCGGCGATGGCGACGGGTCGCGGCTCGATGTCTTCGTCCGCGTCGGCGTGCCGGGTTGAATCAGCGGCCGGCTGTTTGAGATCCGTGACGCGGAAGAAGATCAGCGACTCGTCGCAGAATCCCGGTGCCGGAAAGAGCGCCTGCAGGCGTTCGAGTTTCCCGGGAACCATTCCGATCTCTTCTTCACATTCGCGCACGGCCGCTTCCTCGGCGCTTTCGCCGGGCTCGAGCCCTCCGGCCGGCAGCTCCCACAGCTCACGATCGACGCTCGCGCGGTACTGACGAATCAGAATCACTTCACCGTTTCTGTTGATCGGCAGCAGGACGACGGATGGCGCATGCCGGACGACGGTGATCTCATGCTCCTTCCCATTGGGGAACGTGCGTCGTTCGACCTCGACTGAGAACACGCGCCCTTTGAACACGGTTGCCACAGTGTCCCCTTTCATTCGTCCGGGTAGATAGCATCGGCCGGCTGCTGCTGCGCCCGAATGTCATCGAGCACCGCCTGCAGATCCGGTGGCAGCTCGCTGTCGAATGCCATCCGCCGGCCGTCGACGGGATGCTTGAAGACCAGGTGGGCGGCATGCAGAAACGGCCGCTCGAGCCGCAGGAGCGCGCGCAGATCGCCAGCCACGCGGCGATGGACGCCGCCGTAGACCGGATCGCCAACCACAGGGTGTCCGATCGCGCTCAGGTGCACGCGGATCTGATGCGTGCGGCCGGTATGGATCGCCAGGCGGGCGAGCGTCACGGCTGGATGCAGATGCTCGGCGCGGACGATCCGGGTGACCGCTTCGCGGCTGCGCCTGGATTTCGCCGACATCTTCTTGCGATCGTTGGGATCCCGACCGATCGGCGCGTCGATGCGGCGACCGGCCTGCACCACGCCCCACACCAGGGCGACGTATTCCTTCTGGACTTCGCGATCGTGAAACTGCCGCGACAGCTCCTCGTGCGCGGCGTCGTTCTTGGCGACCACCATGAGTCCGGACGTGCCGCGATCGAGCCGATGCACGATGCCCGGGCGTTTTTCGCCGCCGATTCCGCTCAGATCGTCGACGTGATGGAGCAGCGCATTGACGAGCGTGCCGCCTTCGTGGCCGGCGGCCGGGTGCACCACCATTCCCGCCGGCTTGTCGACGACGAGCAGGTCCGTGTCTTGATAAAGGATCGGCAGATCCAGCGCCTCGGGACGGGGCACGGGATCGACCGCTTCGGGTTCGTCGACGGTGACGACTTGTCCTGGCTTGACGGACTGATTGGCGCGCGCCGCCTTTCCCGCCAGCTGCACGCTGCCGTCCTTGATGAGGCGTTGAATCTGCGATCGCGATCGATCGCCGAGCACAGACACCAGGAAATGATCGAGGCGAAGCCCGTCGCTCTCCTCGGGGACTGTTAAGTGCTGTATCGACATGCGGGCGGCACCGGCGTCACGCCGCCTTTCGTTGCGAGGTTGGCGCCGGCTCTTCACCACGCCGCAGATAGAGCAGCATCAGGACGGCGAGCGGCGCCAGCAGCACGGAGATGAACTGCGAGGTCGAAAAGATCAGGACCGACCCGCGCGGATCGCCGCGAAACATTTCGATGACGTAGCGCGACACCGCGTACAGCAGCATGTAGAACCAGAAGGTCCGGCCCGGAAAGCGCCGGCCGCGCGATTCAGTCAACAGCAGAACCACGAGGATCAGCGCCTCCGCGCCGGCTTCGTAGAGCTGCGTCGGATGCAGCGGCACGTTGAGCGGCGTTCCGACGTTGGCGGCGGCGTAGGGATCCGTGAAAGTGACCGCCCAGGCGACCGACGCCGGTTTGCCGTAGCAGCAGCCGGCAAAGAAGCAGCCGAGGCGTCCGACCACGTGCCCCAGGGCAATGCCTGGCGCGAAGACATCGCATGTCGTCCACAGCGGCAGGCCGACCCGGCGGATGTAGAGAAGCGCCACCGTGACCGCGAGAATCATGCCGCCGTAGAAGACGCCGCCCGATCGCATCAAGTCCATCAGCGACCGCGGATTGGCGGCAAACGAGCGGAAATCGACGATGAGCAGCAGCAGCTTGGCGCCGACCAGCGCGCTGATGATGATGTAGATGCCGAGGTCGAGGATGCGCGCCTGGTCGAGGCCGCGCCGGCGCCCGCGGACCATCGCCAGCTGCAGCCCGAGCAGATACGCGGCGGCGAGCAGGACACCGTAGGTATAGATCGTCAGCGGCCCGATGCCGCCGATGACCGGGAGCTCAAACAGTCTTGGATGCATGCGCGCCCAATCCGATCATGTCGAGAATCATCACGACCACGCCGACGCTGATCGCCGAGTCCGCGACGTTGAACGCCCAGAAGTGGTACTGGCGGAAGTACACGTCCACGAAATCGACCACCGAGCCCACTGTCAGCCGATCGACGAGGTTGCCGACCGCGCCGCCGACGATGAGGGCCAGCCCCCACCGCGCGAGCCGCTGATCGCCGGCAAGACCCTTGGCGTACATCGCGACGCCGATCAGCGCCGTCATCGCCACCAGCGCGATGACCACGGTCTTGAAGGGAAAGTCGACGGCATTCAGGAATCCGAACGCCGCGCCGGTGTTGCGGACGTGCGTGAAATCCAGCAGTCCGGGGATGACGGTGATGCTGTCGTGGATCGAGAGCGATCGCCGAACGGCCGCCTTTGACAGCTGATCCAGCACGACCACCACGAGGATGATCCACACCTCGAGCCGTTGCCAGGCCGGCGTCGTCGCGGCGGGGCTGCTGGTGAGCTCCGTCATAGCGCGAGCGCGTCCTGGCACCGCGGGCAGAGACCGGCCGACTCGGCACGATCCGACACCGCCGCCACGTAGCGCCAGCAGCGGTCGCATTTGATGCCCTCCGCGCGCTCGATCCTGACCCCGATGGTCTCCTGGTCGCTGGCGGCCGGCTGGATCTCGACGTCAGAGACGATGAAGAGCATCGGCAGCTGCGGATGGGCGGTGGTCACGAAGGACATATCTGCCGCGGGAACCGACAGCACGACCTTGGCCTGCAGCGAGCTGCCGATCTTCTTTTCCTTGCGCAGCGGTTCGATGAAGCCGAGCACCTTTTCGCGCAGGTCGGCCAGGCGCGCCCACTGCTCGAGCAGCGTGGCGTCGGCGAATCGCGCGAGGCTGGCGGCCGACGGAAACAAGGCGACGTGTACCGATTCCTCCTCGACCGCCGGCAGGTAGCGCCACAGTTCGTCGGCCGTGAATGAGAGGATCGGCGCGAGAAGACGCGTCAGGCCGTCGGCCATGACGTGCATGGCGGTCTGCGCCGAGCGGCGTTCCGGCGACTGTTTCGCAAACGTATAGAGGCGATCCTTCGAGACGTCCGCGTAGAAAGCGCTGAGGTCGACGGTGACGAAAGCGTTGACCGCCTGGAAGATCGTGCCGTAGTCGTAGCTTTCGTAGGCGCGCAGGACCTTGCCGGCCATGTCGGCGTAGCGCGCCAGGATGTAGCGATCGACCTCCTCCATCACCGTGATGTCGGCGGAGTCGGCCGCCGGGTCGAAGTCGTACAGATTCGACACGAGATAGCGCAGGGTATTGCGGATCTTCCGGTACGCCTCGGCGGCGCGGGCGAGAATCTCGTTGCTGACGCGGATTTCGCCGCGGTAATCGCCCATCGAGACCCAGAGCCGCAGGATGTCGGCGCCGCTCTGCTTCACGACCTGCTCGGCCTCGATTGTGTTGCCGAGCGACTTCGACATCTTCACGCCTTCGAGATCGATCAAGAAGCCGTGCGTGAGGACTTCGCTGTACGGCGCGCGCCCGCGGGTGCCGAGGCCGACGAAGAGCGAGCTCTGAAACCAGCCGCGATGCTGGTCGCTGCCTTCGAGATACATGTTGGCCGGCCAGGTCAGTTCCGGACGCACCGAGAGCACCGCCTCGTGGCTCGAACCCGAATCGAACCAGACGTCGAGGATGTTCATCTCGCGTTCGAAGGTGGTACAGCCGCACGACGCGCACGTCAGCCCTTCGGGCACGAAGTCTTCGGTCGGCCGCTCATACCAGGTGTCGGCGCCGCCGGCCTCAAAAACCTCCGCCGCTTTCGCCACGATCGCCGGCGACAGGATCGCCTCGCCGCAGTTCGTGCAGTCGAGCGCCGGGATCGGCACGCCCCAGGTGCGTTGGCGGGAGATGCACCAGTCCGGACGATTGGCGACCATGTTGTAGATCCGGTCGTGGCCCCAGCTCGGAATCCAGGTGACGCGGTGATCGATCTGGTCGAGCGCCGCTTCGCGCAGCGACTTGTCGCCTGCGGACGCGAGCCGCACGCTGTCCATCGCGATGAACCACTGCGAAGTCGCCAGGAAGATCACCGGATTGTGGCAGCGCCAGCAGTGCGGATACTGGTGTGAGAACGACTCGCGGTGCCACAGGCGATGGCGCTCCTTGAGCGCTTCTTCCACCTTCGGATTGGCGTCGAAGACGCGCACCCCGCCGAAGAGCTCGACGGTGTCCAGGAAATGCCCGGCCGGACCGATCGGCGCGTAGATCTCGAGACCGTACCGCATGCCGGTCTGGAAGTCGTCCGCGCCGTGTCCGGGTGCGGTGTGGACCGCGCCCGTGCCGGCATCGAGCGTCACGTAATCGCCCAGCACGCCGAGCGACGGGCGGTCGTAGAGCGGATGCTGGAACTTGAGGTGTTCGAGCGCCGCTCCCATCATCTTCGCGACCGGCTCTCCGATCGACCGGCCGACGGCCTTGGCGACCGCGGCCGCGCGCGCTTCGGCCATGATCACCGCGCGTCCGTCCACGTCATACGCCGCGTAGTCGAACTCCGGATGGAACGCGATCGCCAGGTTGGAGGGAATCGTCCACGGCGTCGTCGTCCAGATCAGCACGGAGACCGGCTTGCCCGCAAGCTTCGGCACGCGTTCGCCCAAGAGCGCCGCGCTCTCCTGGGCCAGCGGGAATTCGACGTAGATGGACGGCGAGACGTGATCCGCGTACTCGACTTCCGCTTCAGCGAGCGCGGTTCTGCAGTGAATGCACCAGTGAACCGGCTTCTTGCCTTTGTAGACGAGGTCCTGCTCGACGAATTTGCCCAGCGCGCGCACGATCGCCGCCTGGTAGCGATAGTCCATCGTCAAGTACGGCTGATCCCAGGTGCCGAGGACACCAAGACGCTGAAACTGCGCGGTCATCGTCCCGATGAACCGTTCGGCGTAGCGGCGACAGGCGCGGCAGAACTCCGCCGTGGTCATCTCCCGCTTCTTCGGCCCGAGTTCACGGTCCACGCGGAGCTCGATCGGCAGACCGTGGCAGTCGTAGCCGACGACGAACGGCGAATCGAAGCCGGCCATCGACTTCGACTTGACGACGAAGTCCTTGAGAATCTTGTTGAGCGCGGTCCCCATGTGAATGTTGCCGTTGGCGTACGGCGGACCGTCGTGCAGGACGAACTTGGGCGCGCCCTCGCGCGCGGCGCGAATCTTGCCGTAGAGATCCAGGGCGGTCCACCGCGCCAGCGTTTCCGGCTCGCTGGTCGGCAGGTTCGCCTTCATCGGAAAGTCGGTGCGCGGCAGGTTGACTGTGTCTTTCCACTCAGGCATGGGTATCCGGCTATTTTATGATGAACGGATGGCCAAACCCCCAGAAGCCCGCCCCGGTGCGGCGACACGCGAGGTCACGCTCGACAACGGGCTGAAGGTGCTCGTTCGCGAAGAGCACACCGCGCCGCTCGCGTCGGTGTGGTGCTGGTACCGCGTCGGCTCGAAGGACGAGCGCCCCGGTTTGACCGGGATCTCGCACTGGGTCGAGCACATGAACTTCAAGGGCACGACCAACATTCCGCGCGATCAGGTCAAAGGGATCATCGAGCAGTTCGGCGGCAGCTGGAACGGCTATACCTGGATCGATCAGACGACGTATCTCGAAACCGCGTCGCGCGACGCGCTCGATCGCATGCTGTTCATCGAGTCCGAGCGGATGGCGCGCTGCCTCTACGATCCGGAGGATTGTGAATCCGAGCGGACGGTGATCATCTCCGAGCTGCAGGGCGGAGAAAACGATCCCGATCAGCTTCTCGATCAGGAACTGACCGCGGCGGCGTTCAAGGCCCATCCCTATCGTCATCCGACAATCGGCTGGCTGTCCGATCTCCAGTCGATGACCCGCGAGGACCTCTACGGCTACTACCGCCGTTACTACATCCCCAACAACGCAACCCTCGTCATCGTCGGCGACGTGGACACTGACGAGGCGTTGCGCGCGGTCGAGCGGCGCTTCGGCGACATCGCGGCCGGACCGGAGCCGGCGCGCATGAAGACGACCGAGCCTGAACAGATCGCGGAGCGCCGCGTCACGATTCGCAAGGAGGGCACGGCCGCCTATCTGCGGGTCGGCTATCACGCGCCCGCGGCAACCGATGCGGCGTTCGTGCCGGCGCTGCTGCTCGATGCGGTGTTGACCGGGGCGAAGGGGGTCAATCTGTGGAGCAGCTTTCGCGACCTGCCGCCGCAGCGCACGGCTCGTCTCTATCGGGCGCTGGTCGAGCACGGGCTCGCGTCAACCGTGTCGGGTGCGATGCTTCCCACGGAACAGCCGTTCTTGTACTCGGTCTCCGCAACGGCGACCGACGGCGTGGCGCTTGGCGATGTGGAGGCGGCTCTCGCGGCTGAATTGGATAAGGTTCGACAGCACGGTGTCACGCACGAGGAACTCGCCCGGGCCAAGTCCCAGTTGCGCGCGCAGTTGATTTTCGACGCCGACAGCGTGACGAACGTTGCCCATCAAATTGGCTACTACGAAACCATCGGGGCGCGCGACGTGTTCGACACACTCCCGGCAGCCATCGACGCCGCCACTGCGGACGACCTGGGCCGTCTCGCGGCGCTGATGCTCAAGCCGGCGAATCGGACCGTGGGATGGTTCGATCCGATTCCGGAGCCGGCCGAATGAGCGCGAGCACATTACACGGCCGCGGTCTGGCGCCGGTCCGGACCGTGCTGCCGAACGGTGCGGTCGTCATCGCGAAGGAGACGCGGAAGACGCCGGCGGCGACGATCAATCTTGGCGTCCGGTTGGGTTCGGTGTGCGATCCGCCTGACCGTCCAGGGTTGATGCATCTATTGTCGAAGGTGATCGATCGCGGAACCGAATCGCGCTCGGCCAGTGAAATCGCCGACGCGCTCGAGAGCCGCGGCGTGTCGCTCAGCGTCGGCGTCACGAGGCACACACTGATCCTCTCGTGCACCTGCCTCGCGGAACACTTCCGGCCGGTGTTCGAGTTGCTCGCCGACATCGTCAGGCACCCGGTCGTGCCCGAGCACGAGCTGACGGTGCGGAAGGGCGAAGTCGCAACCGCCCTTCGACAGGATGCCGACAATCCGGCGGTACGCGCGATGGAAGCGCTGATGGCCCGTTTGTACGGCTCCAATCATCCGTACGGCCTTCCGGTGAAGGGCACCCTCGAACTCGTGGAATCGATGGAGCCGTCGGAACTGCGGCAGCTGCATCGCAACTGGTTCTCGCCGGCAGCGATCAGCGCAGTCGTCGTCGGCGACGTGCCCGCCGCCGAAGTCGGCGCAGTGGTTGGGGCCGCCTTCGAGGACTGGCGCGCGCCGATGCCTGGAGCGAGGGTGGTTCCGGCGGCGGCCAAGGCGACGGAACGTCATCGGCTGGTCATTCCGATGATGAACAAAGCCCAGACCGACATCGCGTATGGCCTAATCACCATGGGCCGGCACGATCCGGACTACCACGCGTTTCATCTGCTCAACAACGTCCTCGGGCAGTACGCGCTCGGCGGGCGGCTGGGCGACAGCATCCGCGAGCGGCAGGGCATGGCGTACTACGTATTCAGTTCGTTCGATCCGTACATCGTCCCCGGACCGCTGGTCGTGCGGGCCGGCGTCAGCGCGGCCAACGTCGAGCGGGCGGTGGCGTCAATCGACGAGGAAGTCGGCGCCCTCGCTCGTGAAGGACCATCCCCGAAAGAGCACGCCGAGTCCACCGAGTACCTGATCGGATCGCTGCCGCGGGCGCTCGAGACAAACGCTGGCATCGCGCAGTTCCTGCAGACGTCCGAGTTCTTCGGTCTGGGCATGGACT
Source organism: uncultured Bifidobacterium sp. (assembly GCA_964577955.1). Lineage (GTDB taxonomy): Bacteria > Acidobacteriota > Vicinamibacteria > Vicinamibacterales > CAVVIG01 > CADEEX01. Next base: position 9,442 of record CAZOAZ010000046.1, read on the forward strand.
ACGACGTGCGCCTGCCGGCGCTGCTGCGCGGCGTCAGCCACGATCAGATTCGCGCAGTGGCCGCGCGCTACCTGGATCCCGGCTCCGCCGCCGTCGTCATTGCTGGACCCTACGATGAGCCCTGACGGTCCAAACCATTTGACCGTTTCCGGTCACTGCCGATAACTGATCTGCGACCGTGGCGCGTGGGCGCGGTCGAGCGCCGGGCGCCGAATTGCCCGGCCTAACGCCATTTTGCACGTGCCGAAACCATTGTCCCTTGCTGTTCGTCCGAGCGCGGTCTTCTTCGATGTCGACTTTACGCTGATCTTTCCCGGCCCGACGTTCCGCGGCACCGGGTATCAGGCGTTCTGTGCGCAGTACGGGATCGAGGTGGACCCTTCACGATTCGACGCCGCCGTGGCGCATGCCACACCGCTTCTCGAGGGGCCCGAGGAAGGGCGCTACGACAACGAAGTCTTCGTTCGCTATACCGCCAAGATCATCGAGGAAATGGGCGGGCACGGCGATTCCATCGTCGAGTGCGCGCGTGAGATCCACTCGCAGTGGGCGACCAACCACCACTTCGAGCTCTTCGACGATGTGCCGGCGGTGCTGCGGCAGCTGGCGGACAGCGGCGTCCGGATCGGTCTGATCTCGAACTCGCACCGCTGCCTGAAGTCGTTCCAATCGCACTTCGAGCTGCACGACCTGATTCAGGTCGCCGTGTCGTCAGCCGAGCACGGCTACATGAAGCCGCATCCGAGCATCTTCCGCGAGGCGCTTCAGCTTGCCGGCGTCAAGCCGGCGGAAGCGATGATGATTGGCGACAGCGTGAAGCACGACGTCGAAGGGGCGTTGCGGGTCGGGATGCGCGCAGTCCTGCTGCATCGCGCCGACACGCCGCATCCGCAAACGAAAGCGCTCGCCGGCATCGGCGTGATGACGATCGCGTCGCTGCGCGAGCTTCCCGACGTCCTCGACTCGCGCGAAGCGGCGTAGGTCAGCGCGCTCGCGAGGCGCGTCGCCGACGAATTGCCGCACCAGCGGCTCCGAGCGCGAAGAGTGTCAACGTCGCTGGTTCCGGCACCGCCTCGATCTGTCCGCGAATCTCGCCGCCCGGGAACGTGGCGTTGTGGATGTTCACATACGCCTGCCCGCTGCCGAGTCCCGCAATCAATGCGGCTTCAGCCCCCGCCGCCGTGCCGCCGCCGAAATTGATGAAGAAGGCGGCGGTGTACACCGTCGGGTCCGTGAGATCGAAGACATGCAGGTAGCTGCCCGACGTGGTCGCGGGGAACGACGGGAATCCGACCGCGACGCCGACGTTGTTCGGAGCCGCGACGCAGCAGTGAATGTGAGCCGCCGCCGGGTTGCCCCCGGTCAGACCGCTCCACGCTTCGTCGACGAGCAGCGAGTGGATGACATCGTCGTAGGTGATGGTGGCAAATCCGGTCGCGGGCGAGGCGTTGGGCGGATTCTCGCTCGCGCCGCTCATCGCCGCGACGTAGGTAATCGTGTTGGCATACGCGGGTGCCGATGTCAGCAGAGCAAGAGCAACCGCGACGACTGCAAACCGTTGGCGTTTAAACACAGGGAACTCCTTGCGCGGCTTTGCACGCAATCGCAGTGCCGTGGCTGGGTTTGTGTTTTTGGGCTGGTTTTCCCGGTCCGACTCGGACGCGTCTCGACGAAGTTCCGCGTCGCGATGCTTAACGTCGGGTTCTGAGTTGACTAGGGCGCAGATGACCCGCGGTCTACCCGGGCGGCCACTCGAGCGGCCGCCCGCCGAGCAGATGCAAATGGATATGGAACACCGTCTGCCCTGCGTGCCGGTTGGTGTTGAACACCACCCGATAGCCTGACATCGCGATCTTGCGCTCGTGGGCGATCGCCACCGCGCGTTGCATCACGTTGCCAATCAGCCGTTCGTGCTCGGGCTGGAGGTCGTTGAGGGTGCTAATGTGCGTCTTCGGGACGACGAGCACATGCGTTGGCGCCTGTGGATAGATGTCGTTGAACGCAATCACGTCGTCGTCTTCGTAGACAATCGACGACGGGATTTCGTGCGCGGCAATCTTGCAAAAGAGACAGTCGGACACTGATAGCTCCAGACCTTCACGTTCCGGGATTCTTGCCGGACAGGCTAAAGCCTGTCCCTACCGCCGTCGGTGGCGATCGCGATGCGCGGGATGCCGCTGAAATCGGGTTCGATGGCGGCTATTCTTAGCGCGCCAGTCCTCAAAATCAACTTCTTGATGGCTCCAGCTTGACCGGCGCCGAACTCGAAGAGCAGCAGACCATCCACCGCCAACCGGTCGGCGGCCTGGACGACGAGCCTTCGGATGATGTCGAGTCCGTCCGTGCCGGCGAACAGTGCCTGCGCCGGCTCGCGCCGCACCTCCGGTTGGAGATCGCGACGGTCGTTTTCAGACACGTAAGGCGGATTCGCGACGATGACGTCGAACGGGCCCGGTGCGTGAGTCAGAAGATCGTCCTGGCCGGCCGAGAAGCGGTCGGCGACACCGAGCTCGCGTGCGTTGCGCGCCGCGATCTCGACCGCCGCCGGCGACGAGTCGGTGGCCGTGATGCGCGAGTGTGGATATTCCTTCGCGAGCGCGATCCCGACGCAGCCACTCCCGGTGCAGACATCCGCGATCCGGAGCGGGGAGGTGCGATCGGGAACACGCTTGAGTGTGTGTTCGACGAGCCCTTCGGTTTCCGGCCTGGGGATCAACACCGCCGGCGAGACGATGAACGCCAGGCCCCAGAATTCCTTGACGCCGGTGAGGTAGGCGAGCGGTTCGCGAGCCAGCCGCCGCGCCACCAGCGCCTCGTACCGATCCAGAAATGCCCTGGGCGCCGCCTCGTGGCCGTCGGTCAGCACCCGCGCGGTGTCCCACCCGAGGACGTGTTCCGCAAGCACCCGCGCATCGAGCGCCGCATCGTCGTGCTCGATGCCGGCGCCGATCAGACGATGACGTGCGTCGGCGATGCGTTCGTGGATGGTTGACAGCGCGTTACCCGCCCAGCGTATGCCAGCCCTGCCAGCCCCGCCTGCCTTGCCGGCCCCTTAGCTGACCGCCGTGGCGTCCTTCAGCTTTTCGGCCTGGTAGTGCGTGATCACGTGGTCCAGCACTTCTTCGAGGGCGCCGTTCAGAACTTCGTCCAGCCGGTAGAGCGTGAAGTTCACCCGGTGATCGGTGATGCGATTTTCTTTGAAATGGTAGGTGCGAATCTTTTCCGAGCGCTCGCCGGTGCCGACCTGGCTGCGGCGATCCTTGGCGATCGCTTCCTGCTGCTTGCGCATCTCCATTTCGTAGAGCCGCGAGCGCAGCACCTTCATGGCCTTCGCCTTGTTCTTGATCTGCGACTTCTCATCCTGTTGCGACACCACCAGGCCGGAGGGAATGTGCGTGATGCGCACGGCGGATTTCGTCGTGTTGACGCTCTGGCCGCCGGGTCCGCTCGAGCAGAAGATGTCGATGCGCAGATCCTTGCCTTCGTTGATCGGGATGTCGACTTCCTCGGCTTCCGGCAGCACGGCGACGGTGGCGGTTGACGTGTGCAGACGGCCACTCGCCTCGGTGGCCGGCACGCGCTGCACCCGATGGACGCCGCTCTCGTATTTGAGCTTGCTGTAGGCCCCGCGGCCGGAAATCGTCGCGATGACTTCTTTCAGTCCGCCGATCCCGGTATCGCTGCTCGACATCACTTCGAGCCGCCACCCCTGATGTTCGGCGTACTTCGAGTACATGCGGAAGAGCTCGCCGGCGAAGAGGGCGGCTTCGTCGCCGCCCGTTCCGGCGCGAATCTCGAGGACGATGTTGCGTTCGTCGTTGGGATCCTTCGGGATCAGGTGTAGCTTGAGCTCGGCGACGAGTTTCTCGCGGCGGGCGACGAGCGCCTTGAGTTCTTCCTGCGCGAGCTCGCGCATGTCGGGATCGCCCGATGCGACCAGCTCCTCGGTCTCGGCCACCGTGCGGACGACGGTCTTGTACTCGCGGAAGGTCTCGACCGTCGGCTCGATCTCGGCCAAGGCCTTCGCCTGCTTGCGGTACTCGGTCGAGTCGTTCTGCAGCTCCGCCGATCCCAGCCGCGCGGCCAGTTCGTCGTATTGCCGTTCAATCGCTTCGAGCTTGTCGAACATAAACCTTCGCTGCGAATCCGGCTAAAGCGAATCCGGCTAAAGCCGGATTCCACAAAACACAAACCGCAAAACTAGCCCCCGGACACCGGGGGGAGAAACGCCACTTCGTCCCCGTCGTGCAGCAGCTGACCCATGCGCGCGTAGTCGGCGTTGACGGCGCAGGAGATCGACCGTTCGTATCCGGCCAGCGCCGGAAACTCGTCGACCATCTCGCGCCAGATCGTACCGATCGTCGCGCCTGAGCCCACCTCGCGGTGCATTTCCGCGGTGCCCGCGATGTCGCGGAGCCGGGCAAAGAGCCGCACGGTTACACGCACGCCAGACGCTCCGCCTGTGCCCGCGCCTGTTCGTCGTCCGGATCAGCGGTTGCCCCCTCGATCCAGACGTCGCCGCCTTCAAAGAACTCGCGCTTCCAGATCGGGACGATCTGCTTGACGCGCTCGATCGTGTAGCGGCACGCCGCGAACGCCTCACCGCGATGAGCGGACGCAGCGGCAATCGCCACGCTGGCCCCGCCGATGTCGATACGCCCAATCCGGTGGTGCAGCGCGAGCCGGACGCCCGGCCAGCGGGCGGCCACCTCGTGCGCAATCCGTTCGAAGGTCCGGAGCGCCAGCGCCTCGTACGCCTCGTACTCCAGATATTGGACGCGCCGGCCGACATTGTGATTCCGGACGAGGCCCACGAACGTCGCCACCGCCCCGTCCGACCCCGAACTGACACCGCGGTCGCACACCGCCGCCATCAACGGTTCGACGGCCAGAACGTCGCGGCCGATCCAGAGAAGCGGCGTGCTCACCTGATCAGTATACGGGGGGTCACAGGCGTCAGGGCCAGGCCCAGAAGTGATCCAATGGCCCGTGGCCACGGCCGAGTGCCAGCCCGTGCCGAATCGCTCCAGCCACGTAGCGCTGAGCCTCGAGCACGGCTTGCGTCAAATCCTGTCCGTGCGCCAGCTGCGCGGCGATGGCCGAGGCGAATGTGCAGCCGGTCCCGTGGGTATTGCGAGTGGCGATCCGCGGGGTCCGGAACTCGTGAAAGTCGTGCCCGTCGTAGAGCAGGTCGATGACCTGGGGCCCCGACGCATGGCCGCCCTTGATGACGACGGCGCGCGCACCGAGGTCGCGAATCCGGCGTGCCGCATCGCGGGTGCTGTCAGGCCCCGAGACGGCGTGGCCGCACAGCACTTCGGCTTCCGGGATGTTCGGTGTCACGACGAGCGCGCGCGGCAGCAGTTCGAGCCGCATCGCTCGCACCGCATCGTCGTCGAGCAAGCGGTCGCCGCTTTTCGCCAACATGACCGGATCGACCACCAGATTCGGCAGCTCGAGTTCGGCGATCGCCGCCGCGACGGCTTCGACGATCGCGGCGGTCGCGAGCATGCCGGTCTTCGTCGCGTGGATCGTGATGTCGCCGGCCACGGCTTCCATCTGCGCAATGACGAGATCCGCGGCGAGCGGCTCCGCCGCCGTGACACCGACGGTGTTCTGTGCGGTGATGGCCGCCAGCGCGCTGGTGCCGTACACCTTCAACGCGGCGAACGTCTTGAGGTCCGCTTGAATGCCGGCCCCGCCTCCCGAGTCGCTGCCGGCGATCGTCATCGCCACCCGGAGTGAAGTCGTCATCGCGTCACTGGCGAGCCGCTGGGCTCGATACCGCCGTGAAGACGAGCAGGAACTGAAACGGCGGGATGGTCTCCCGGGACTGGAGCCGGAACCCGGCGGCCTGGGCCGAGGCGATCACCGATTCCGCGCTGACGCGATCTTCCGCGGCTGGACCCGGTCCGCCGCCGCCAGCGAGAAAGTCGACGACGCCGAGGCGGCCTTGCGGCTTGAGCGCTGCGGCGACGTTTCTGAGAAACGTGACGATGTAGTCCGGATGCGCCGGTTCGTCCATCTCGTGATACGCGTCGACGATCAGCACCGCATCGAGACCTGGCGGCAGGCGCGGATCGGTTGTGGTGCCGAGAATCGTGCGGACGTTGTTCAAACCCTCGTTCTGCACTCTGAGGTTGATCGCCTCGATCATCAGTTGCTGGACGTCTTCGGCGTAGACGACGCCATTTGGTCCGACGCGTCGGGCGAGTCGCGCCGTGAACCACCCGCCGCCAGCGCCAAGGTCGGCAACCGCTCCGCCGTCGGCAATGCCCAGCGCATCCATGATCAGATCAGGCTTCGTCCACTCTTCTCGATCCGGGGCTTCGAGAAGACCCAGGCTGAGAGGTGGAAAGAGGCGTTTCGGGGGTTGGGCAGGCGGGGCTGGCAGAGCAGGCTTGGCTGGCGGGACTTGGGCTGGCACGGCAGGCTGGGCAGGCGTGGCAGGCCGGGAAGAACGGGTCTGCGCGCCAGCAAATATCTGGATCACCATGACGCCGAGTGCGGTCGCAGCGAGGATTGCTCGTGTCATCTTTTTTGCCCGCCTTGCCCGCCTTGCCCGCCTTGCCCGCCTTGCCCGCCTTGCCCGCCTTGCCCGCCCTCTCCCACGATCCCGCCCTGCGTCATCGTTTCGACTGAAAGAATCGCGTCGAGCTTCTCGCGATCGAGCAGGCCGCGCTCGAGAACGATCTCACGAATCGATCGGCCCGTGGCGACAGCGGCCTTCGCGACATCGGCGGTCGCGGCGTAGCCGATGTAGGGACTGAGCGCGGTGGCGGCGGCGGTGCTGCGGTCCAGGAGTTCTCGCGCCCGGCCTTCGTCCGCCACAAGACCCTCGATCGTGCGCAGCCGCAGCACCAGCATCGCCTGGCTGAGGATGCGGCTGGCGTGCAAGGCATTCCAGGCGATCACCGGCATCATCACGTTCAGTTCGAGCTGGCCGGCCTCGCAGCCGAGCGCGATCGTGTGATCGCAGCCCATGACCTGAAAGCAGACCTGATTCACCATTTCGGGAATCGACGGATTCACTTTGCCCGGCATGATCGACGATCCGGGTTGGACCGCAGGCAGGATGATTTCGGCAATGCCGGCGCGCGGGCCCATGCTGAGCAGCCGCAGATCGCTGGCGATCTTCGAGAGTTCGACCGCCAGCCGGCGCATCGCGCCGGAGTAGGCCAGCACATCGCCCATGCTCTGCGTCACGCGAAACAGATTGTCGGCGGGCCTGAGTGGCAGATTCGTGTAGTGCTGGAGGCGACCCATCACCGCGCGGCGGAAGTCCTCGCCGGCGTTGAGGCCGGTGCCGACGGCGGTCGCCCCGAGATTCAGTTCGCGCAGTTGCGCCGCGGTTGCTTCGAGATCGTCGGCGCCACGGCCGATGCAGGCGGCGTAACCGCCGAACTCCTGCCCGAGCGTGATCGGGACCGCGTCCTGCAGATGCGTGCGCCCGGTCTTGAGGACGTGCGCGAACGCGGCGGCCTTGCGGTCCAGACTGTTCGCCAGTTGGCGCGCGGTTTCGAGCAGACGCGGATGTCCGAGCAGCAGCGCGAGCCGCGTCGCCGACGGGAACACGTCGTTGGTCGACTGTCCCATGTTGACGTGGTCGTTGGGATGGACACGCGTGTACGTTCCGCGCGTTTCGCCGAGCAGTTCGCCGGCGCGATTTGCCAGCACTTCGTTGGCGTTCATGTTGTGCGACGTACCGGCGCCGGCCTGATAGACGTCGACGAGAAACTGATCGCGCAGGTGGCCGGCAAGGATCTCGTCGGCCGCCGCGACGATCGCCTGTGCCAGCACCGGTGCCAGCCGGCCCAAAGTCTGATTGGCTTCGGCTGCGGCTTTCTTGATCAGGATGGTGGCGATGACCAGATCGGTTGGCGGCCGCAGGCCGCTGATCGGGAAGTTCTCGATCGCGCGGGCGGTTTGTCCGCCGTAGTAGGCGTCGGCGGGGACGGCCATCTCGCCCAGCGGGTCTCGCTCGGTGCGGAACGCCATCGCTCAATTATACTGAGCCGTTATGCTTCCTTCGTTCTTCGACAGCGTCCTGCAACTCATCGTTCGCACGTCCACCGATCTGCCGCCCGATGTCCGGGCCGCGATGCGCCACGCCCGAGGTGCCGAGCCCGAGGGGACCCGCGCCGGCCAGGCGCTGGCCATCATCGCGCAGAACATCGATCTCGCCTCCGATCACGAGGGCGCCATCTGCCAGGACACCGGCATGCCGACCTTCGAGGTGCATGTGCCGGTCGGCGCGAATCAGATCTGGATGCGGGCGCAGCTTCGCGAGGCGGTGGCCGAAGCGACCCGCCGCGGCAAGCTGCGGCCGAATTCGGTCGACTCGATCACGGGCACGAATTCCGGCGACAACCTCGGGCCCGGGACGCCGATCATCCACTTCGATCAGTGGGAACGGAACGACATCGAAATCAAGCTGATCCTGAAAGGCGGCGGCTGCGAAAACACCAACGCGCAGTACGCGCTGCCCGTCGAGCTGCCGCATCTCGGCCGCGCCGATCGCACGCTCGACGGCGTCAGGAAGTGCATTCTCCACGCCGTCTGGAACGCGCAGGGCAAAGGCTGCAGCCCGGGCGCGGTCGGCGTCTGCGTCGGCGGCGACCGCACGTCCGGCTACCTGCATGCCAAAGAACAGCTGTTCCGGACGCTCGACGATGTGAATCCCGATCCGCGGCTGGCGGAGCTCGAAGCGTCGATCATGGGGCACGTCAACGATCTCGAGATCGGTCCGATGGGTTTTGGCGGCAAGGTGACGCTGATCGGCTGCAAGGTCGGCGCGTTGAATCGCCTGCCGGCGAGCTTCTTCGTCTCGGTCGCCTACGACTGCTGGGCGTTCCGCCGCCTCGGCGTCATCCTCGACGCTTCGTCTGGCGCGATCAAGCAGTGGCTGTATCGCGATCCGTCGCATCCGATCATCCCGATGATCGATCAGGCCGGCTTCACCCGTACCGGCCGCGAGGTGACGCTCCATGCGCCGCTCACGGAATCCGCGGTCCGCGCGCTGAAGGTCGGTGATGTGGTCATGGTCTCGGGCCGCATGTTCACCGGCCGCGACGCCGTGCACTCGTACCTGATGAAACACGAGCCGCCGGTCGATCTGCGCGGCTCGGTGCTCTACCACTGCGGTCCGGTCGTCGTGAAGGACGGTGACGGCTGGCGGGTGACGGCCGCCGGTCCGACGACGAGCATTCGCGAGGAACCGTATCAGGGCGAGATCATCAAGCGCTACGGCGTGCGCGCGGTGATCGGCAAGGGCGGGATGGGCGCGAAGACGCTCGCCGCGCTCAAGGAACACGGGGCCGTGTATCTCAACGCGATCGGCGGCGCGGCGCAGTTCTACGCCCGCTCCATCAAGAAGGTCGAGGGCGTGTCACTGCTCGAATTCGGCACACCCGAAGCCATGTGGCACTTGAGCGTCGAAGACTTCCCGGCGATCGTCACCATGGACGCGCACGGCAACAGCCTGCACAAGGACATCGAGCAGGAGTCGGGTGCGCACCTGCAGGCGATAGGCGGCTAATTGTGGGATCCGGCTTTAGCCGGATTGCACGCGTCAGCCTGCTTTGACGCTGAAGTCTTTTAGCTGCGGACGTCCGAAGCCGCGCTCCATGGCCGCCATGTCGAGATCCATCGTTTCCAGATCCGCGATTGGCAAGAGCGGAAACGGCGACAGCTCGGCGACATCGACCGCCTTCATGTAACCGCCGCAGGACTTGCACAACTCGAGACGACGATCCTTGCGCTCGAGATCGGGCGCAGCGGTGACGAACGCTTCGCCGGCTTCGCCGCAGTAGACGCAGGCGTAGCGCGGCAGATCCCAGGCCAGCGCGCAGAACGAGCAGCGCAGCGCGCGGCGCGTCGATTCGACTTCGGCGAGCGCCGGCCACGAACCGCAGAATGGACAGCTGCCGTGGCTCCAGCGGTCGAGCGCCGATTCAAGCGGCGAGCCCGGAACCGCCGCACCGAAAAGCGTCTGCTGCAAGGCGTGAACGAACGGGCTGACGGCCAGCTCGGCGACCAGCCAGAGGAGGTCCGGGGACAGGCCGCGGTGGGTGGCACCGGTGCGAATCGCGGTTTGGTCGCGTTTTAGTGAGGCGGCCAGCAACGAGGCGGTTTCCATCCGCGTCTCATCAAGTGCGGTCTTGATGTGCGCCGCGGCCTCCCCGGCCCCACCCCGTTCGAGCGCGTCGCAGAGGTGAAGCAGCCCGGGTTTGAGCACCGGGACCGGCAGTGGGATCGGCTCACCGACCAGGGCCGGCCGGCCATGGTCCAGCTTGGCGGCCAGGTACTTGGGGGGCAGCGACAGGCGCGGTAAACGGCCGCGCTCTAACGTGTTGGCCAGGTCCGAGACGATAAGAAGGAGGTCCCGCTGAAGAGTCACGGCGGGTCCGAGTTCGGGTTTGGCGCTGAGAATCCGCTCCCAGCGGGACGCCGCGCGGGTCAGCCGGGCATCGCGGCTTGCGGGCGTCAAAGCGACGTAAGGCATGTGGCGTCAATGGTATAATGGCGCGTTACTCGAGGAGAAATTAGATGATCAACGTGTCCGAGACGGCGGCCAGCAAGATCAACGAGCTTCTGACGGAAGAGAACAAAGCGGGCAGCGGTCTTCGCGTGTTCGTCCAGGGCGGCGGCTGTTCCGGGTTCCAGTACGGCCTCATGATCGAGGAAAACGGCCAGGGGTCGGGCGATCAGGTCTACGAGTCGAACGGCGTCAAGCTGTTCGTCGACCCGATCAGCGTCCGCTATCTGAACGGCGCCGAGGTCGACTTCGTGGATACGATCACCGGCGGCGGCTTCACCATCAAGAACCCGAACGCCACGTCTACCTGCGGCTGCGGGTCGTCGTTCAGCGTCGAATAAGGCGCCGTTGGACTTCTCCGGCCTGCGACCGGCCGGCGGGAAGCGGTCGAGCAAGCGCGACCGCATTCTCAACATCTTTCTGCGGCAGAAGGGGCATCTGAGCGCGGACGATCTCTGCGATCTGGTCCGCCGCGAAGATGCCGGCATCGGCCGCGCCACGGTCTATCGAACCCTTCAGTGGATGGTCAACGCCGGAATCGCCCGTAAGGTCGATTTCGGCGAAGGCCGCTCACGCTTCGAACCTGCGTACCGGCATCCCCGTCACTTTCATCTCGTCTGCAACGTCTGCCACAAGTCATCGGAGTTCCTGAGCTCGGACGTCGAGGCGCTCATCGAAGAAATCGCGGCCGCCCGGCACTTCGAGGGCGCCCAGACCGTCATTCAGATCTTCGGCACCTGTGAAGAGTGCCGGACCGGTCAGCGTGCCGCGCCGATGGACGGCGAAACCACCGAGCGGGTCTTCGCGCGCGATGCGCTGCGGATGGCCATCGCCACCGAACGCAGCGGGCTCGAGTTCTACACTCGCGCCGCCGCGATCACGACCGACGCACGGGGCCGAGACATCTTCCGGCGGCTGGCGATCGAGGAGCAGGAGCATCTCGGCACGCTCGAGAAACGGTATCGTCAGCTGACGGACGAGGACCCGACGCTCGAATCGCGGCCGACGTTCCTCTTCTTCAAGGGCGCCGCGCACGGCATCTTTGCCGAGGGCGCGGAGAAACTGCTCGGCGGTGTCGACGATCTCCAGGCGCTCCTCATCGGGATCCGCTGCGAACGCGGGTCGCACAAGTTCTTCAAGAAGTACGGCGAACGCTTCGAGGACTCGGAAGGCAAACAGATTTTTCTCGAGTTTGCCCGGGAAGAACGCGAGCACCTCGATCTGCTGATCGTCGAGTACCGCGCGTTGCGCGCGCGCCTGGGCATCCGCCCGCTCAAGCCCACGCGCGCCGGCCGCCCCGTCCATTGATCGACCTCCACACGCATACCACCGCCTCCGACGGCCGCTGCACGCCTGAGGAGCTCGTCGCGCGCGCGACCGCCGCGGGCATCAGCGTCCTCGCAGTGACCGATCACGACACGATGGCGGGCTGCGCGGCCGCGGCGGCGGCGTGCCGCCAGGCCGGCATCGACTTCGTGCCCGGCATCGAGATCACCGCGGTCGCGGCCGAGAAAGACGTGCACGTGCTCGGCTATTTCCTGGATCCGGACGCCGAATCGATGCAGTCGTTTCTCGCCGAGCAGCGGCAGCGTCGCATCGAGCGGATTCGCGAGATGCTCGATCGGCTGGCGGGCTGCGGCATCCGGCTCGATCCCGATCGCATCCTCGCCCCCGGCCTCGAGGATGCGGCGCGCTCGGTCGGGCGTCCGCTGATTGCCCGCGAAATGGTCGCGCAGCGCTTCGTCGCCGATGTCGGCGAGGCGTTCAACCGCTGGTTGGCCACCGGCCGGCCGGCCTTCGTGCCGCGGATCGCCGCCGAACCGCCGGAGGTGATCGCACGCATCCAGGCCGCCGGCGGCATTGCGTCGCTGGCCCATCCCATCCAGCTGAAACACGACGACTGGATTCCTGCTTACGTCGCCGCCGGTCTCGATGCCCTGGAGTGCTACCACAGCGATCACGATCGGGAGGCGACGGCGCGCTATCTCGCGATGGCCCGGGAGCATCAGCTCGCCGTCAGCGGCGGCTCCGACTATCACGCCGACGATGAGCACGGCGGAGGCAGACCCGGGCGGGTGTCGCTACCGCGGGCCGAGTTTGATCGGTTGAAGGCCCGAGTTGGGGCCGCCCGGACATCACGATTCTCGCCCCACGGGCCAGACTGAAGTCTGGCCCGCTTCCCTCACGAGTTCGGTCCCGGTTTCCGCCCAACGTATCGCGCGACCGCGTCAGGTTCCAGCACTTCCTCGTAAAACAATTCCTGCAGCGTCGCCGCGAAGTGACCGCGCAGTTCGCCTGGTGCCAGCAGGTGATCCGGTGAGGTCGGGCCGCGGCCGCGTTCGCGCTGCGCGGTGGTGAAGGTTTCGTAGATCATCACGCCGCCGGGCGCGAGCGCCGCGGCGAGCGCCGGAAACAGATCGCGCTGGAGATAGCGGGTGACGACGATCAGGTCGAAGCGTTCATGCGGCAGCGGGCTGATCGTCAGGTCCGCGCACCACCCGCGGACCAGTCCGCCGCCGGCGCCAACTCGCGCGATCGCCGCGCGCACCGCCGATTCGTCGCGATCGACGCCAAAGACGCGATAGCCGTGCGCCGCCAGCACGGCGGCGTGTCGTCCCTTGCCGACCGCGACATCGAGCGCGCGCCGCGGTTCCGGCAGCGACGCGGCCGCGGTGCGCGACCAGACCTCGACAAACGGCGATGGTGGATCGAGCGGGCGCGTGTCGGTCATACTGTGCTCTCGCCACCATGGCTCAAGCGCTGCTGACGGCGGTCAGCCTCGGACTCATCGGTCTCGTCACGACCGCCTACTTCGGACTCCTCGGCACTGACATCGCCCGCCACATCTCCTACGGGCTGTTCTCGACGCTCATCACGCTGCTCGCGCACTCGATGATGATGTTCTATCTGATCGGGAAGGGCAAAGCGGTCAAGGACGCGATGGCCGAGGGCAACCTGACTGGCGACTACGACGGCCAGATTGCGGCGATCCGCAAGCCGGTCTTCTCGATCGGCACCTTCGCCATGGCCGTCACCGTCGTCACGGCGCTCCTCGGCGCCAGCGTCGACACCGGGGTGCTGCCGCCGATGGTGCACGCGATGATCGCCTACGGCGCGATCGCCTGCAACCTCGGGGCGATCAAAGTCGAGATCGACGCGCTGGGTGCGTCCAGCCGGGTCGTCGACGAAGTGAACCGCCGCCTCGGCGCGTGAGCGAGACCGTTCTCGAACTCACGGCGGTCACCAAGAAGTACGGCGCGCTCCGTCCGTTGCGCATCGAACAGCTCGCCGTGAGCCGCGGCGATCACGTGGCGCTCCTCGGCCTCGATCAGCCTGCCGCCGAAGTCCTGATCAACCTGGTGACCGGGGCCGGCCTGCCGGACGAGGGCACCGTGGTCGCCTTCGACCGCTCGACGGCCGCGATTGCCGACAGCGCCGACTGGTTCGCGACGCTCGATCGCTTCGGGATCGTCTCGGAGCGCGCGGCGTTTCTCGAGTCGTTGACCCTCGTGCAGAATCTCGCCGTGCCGTTTTCGCTGGAGATCGAACCGCCACCGCGCGAGATCCGCGACAAGGTGGTTGGCCTGGCCCGCGACGCCGGCTTCGGCGACGAGCAACTGGATCGGCCGCTGCGGGATCTCGATGCGACGGCGCGGCTCCGCGCCCGGGTCGCCCGCGCGCTGGCGCTCAATCCGGCGCTGATTGTCCTCGAACATCCGTCGGTGAACCTGGCGCGCGGCGATGTCAAGGGGGTCGCACACGAGATCCGTGCGCTGTGCGATCGGCGTCAGGTCGCGACGCTGACGCTGACCCGGGACGAGGAGTACGCCGCGGCCGCGGCGCGCCGCGTCCTCACGGTCACCCTCGCCACCGGGCGAGTCAGCGAAAAGGCCGCCTCACGATTCGGGTTCTGGAAGCGATGAAACTGCTGCTCTTCGACATCGATGGCACGCTCTGTCTGAGCGGCGGCGCCGGCGCGCGCGCCATGACCATGGCCGCCGTGGAGATCTTCGGCGGCGATGGTGATTTCACCGCGATTCCCATGGCCGGACGTACCGATGCCTGGATCGTCGGGCAGATGGCGGCGGCGCGCGGCGCGACCTGCGACGCGACGGTCCGCGATCGGTTTCACGACACCTACATCCGGTATCTGGAAAGCGAGATTCACAAGACTGGACCGCGTAAGGGTCTGTTGCCAGGAGTCGCGTCGCTGCTCGACGTGCTCGCCCCGCGGCCCGACGTGCACCTCGCGCTCTTGACCGGCAACTACCGCCGCGGGGCGCAGATCAAACTCGAATACTTCGACGTCTGGAAGTACTTCGCGACCGGCGCCTTTGGCGATCACTCTCACGATCGCAATGCGCTGTTGGGCGTGGCACTCGAGAACGTGGCCGCGGCGGGTGGTCCGCGCTTCCGGCCGTCCGATGTCGTGATCGTCGGTGATACGCCGCTTGATGTCGCGGTGGCGCGGGCCGGCGGCGCGCGCGCGCTCGCCGTGGCGACAGGGTCCTACGATGAATCGGCGTTGTGGGACAGTGGAGCGGACGTGGTGCTGAGCGACTTGCGCGATGGCGAGCGGGCGCTGGCGGCGCTGGGACTGTCGTCCGGCCCAGCGTAGTGCGCCGGGCCGGAACGAAGAGCATTAGTGTTCGACTAATCGGACGTCGCCGGCGCGTGGGCCTTTGCCCGAATCCTCCGGCGTGAACTCGACTCGTTGACCTTCGCGGAGCAGTTCGAACACGGCACCGCGTACGGCACTTCGATGGAAGAAATGTTCGATGCCACCCTCGTCGCGGATGAAACCGAACCCCTTGTCGATGAGGAGCCTGGCGATTGTCCCGGTCGGCATACCCGAAGCCCTCCGTTCCGACCCTCGAGGACATCTCGAGGGCGTTCCAGCCGGCAACGGGCGCAACCGAATTGAAGCCGCGTCGAGAACTACAGCCGGCCGAAAACTGCCTCCCAGCCCCAGTCGAGCTGGAAAACGCGCCAGTCTAGGCGCCTTGTCTGACGGAAGTCAAGCGAAGGTCCCGGATTATCAAACCGTCACGAAGCGGCCGGTTCGGCGGGCGCAGCGGCGGCAGGCGCGGCGGCGGGCTTGGGTTCTTCCTTCTTTGGCGGCGGATACGTGGTCCAGAAGTGCCGTCCGCAGCGCGGGCAGACCCAGAACTGATCGGGCGTCCAGGGCCGTCCCGGTCCCGGGTCTTTCATGTCCATCTGGGTGCCGCACCGCATGCAGCGAATCTGGAGTCCGGCGTCGTTCATGGCGTGGATTCTAGCGCACCTAGCACCTTGAACCAGCACCGGGCACCGGGCACCTGGAACCCGGAACCTGGAACCTGGAACCCGGAACCCGGAACCCGGAACCCGGAACCCGGAACCCGGAACCCGGAACCGTACAATCACGTTCGTGATCCCCGCAGTGATTCTGGCCGCCGGCTTGTCGTCCCGCATGGGCCGGTCGAAGGCGCTCCTCCCGCTCGAGAGCGGTCAGACCTTCATCGAACGGATCGTCCGCACGTTCATGGCCGCCGGCGTCGCCGACGTCGTGATTGTTCTGGGACACGAGGCCGCCGCGCTCGGCGAGGCGATCGACGGTTTCAAACTGCCGGTGCGAACCGTCGTCAATCGCGCGTTTGCGACGGGCCAGCTGTCGTCAGTGCTGGCGGGTGTGAACGCCGTCGATCGTCCGGGAACCCGCGCGATGCTGATGACGCTCGTTGACGTGCCGCTCGTCTCATCGTCTACAGTGCGCGCGGTCGTCGAACGATTCGACGCCACCGGTGCGCCGGTGGTCAGGCCGGTTCACGGCGCTGACCACGGCCATCCGGTGCTGTTGTCGCGCGTGCTGTTTCCGCTCCTGCGCCAGGCCGATCCCGACGCCGGTGCAAAGCCCATCGTGCGTCGCCATGTCTCGCCAGCCGGCGACGTCGAGGTCAGCGATCCCGGTGCGTTCCTCGACATCGATACGCCGGAAGAGTACCTGCGCGTGCTCGATCAGATCCGCGATGGTCGGTGGGCCATGTCAGATCGATGAATGATGATCGATGAACGATGAATTCATCGATGCATCTATGCGTCATCATTCATCACTCATCATTCATCGATGGCCAGCTCACCCCTGCAGCACGCCCATCTGCCGGAGCATGCCGGCCTCGTCGAAGATCCCGAGCAGCTTCGTCACCTGGCCGCCGGAGACCGACATCAGCACGTTGGCGGCGACCGTCACCGGCCGTTGCGTCGCCGGAATGCCAAAAAAGCTGCCGGTGTGCGTGCCGCGCAGCGCGAAGCGGACGGCAACGTGGTCGTCGGTCGCGAAGACCTCTTCGATGTGATGCCGCATGTCGGGAAACGCGGCATAGAACGCGCGCGCGAAGTATTCGTGCCCGGCGCGATCGACCGGTGGGTTGCCGCCGAGCGTGGCGGTGTAGCCGGGCGCGCAGAGCGCCGGCGCCGGTCCGCCCTGGAGGCGATCCTGCTCGTGAAAGAACTGCCGGCCGAGCCGCTCGTTGACCTGCGCCGTCGGCGTGGGGGTTGTCGTTCGCGCCTGCATCACGTCCTCCGTCTTCATCGTGCGTCCCGAGCGACGCGCGGTCCCGGCGGTCCGCCGGGCACGGACATAGGAAACATGGTTTCGTATTATTTGTCAACCAGGTTTCGTATCATGGACAGGACGATGAAGCCGCTCACCCACTCGCTCGAGCTCCGCGCCTACCGCAACTCGCGCCTCTACCGCTCGCTCATGCGGACGCTGCGCGTCTACAACCGGCAGCTGGTCACACGGTTGCGGGAGGCCGGGTTCACCGATTTCTCCCCGGCCTACCCGGCCCTGCTCTCGAACCTCGATCTCGAGGGCACTACCATCGGCGTCCTCGCGCTGCGCGCCGGCGTCACCCGCCAGGGCGCGGGACAACTGCTGCGCGAGATCGAACGCTGCGGCTACGTCGAAATGCGCGACGTCCCGCACGACGGCCGGGCCACGCTGGTTCGTTTCACGACCCGCGGCCGCCGGCTGCTGGCGACCGTCAAGATGCTGGTCGACGAGATCGAGGCGGACTTTGCCGCCAACCTGGCCCCGGGCCTTTTCGAACAGGTTCGCGACGGGCTGCTGCAGATCGCCGATCGGATCGATCCCGACGGCGCGCTCGGTTCGGTCGATCGACCACCCACCGCGCCGGCGCCGGACCGCGCCGGACGTCGCGCAGCCCCGCGCAAACAGCGACCGTAGCGTGCCACGCGCGCGCTCTTCTACAGGGCGATTTCGTTAAACCGGCGGTGATCGAGGCCGATATCCCCAGTGGTCTTTCCGCGTGGATCAGAAGGCTTCCCCCCGTGCACTTCCGCGCAGTCATGGCCGATTCGGGAGCGATCGATCGATGTTTGTGGACCGTTGGTTCCGGCGGCTTTCGCTAGGCTGGAAACTCAACGCCATCTCCATGGCGATTGGCGGCGCGTCGATGCTGCTCGCCTGCGCCATGTTCGCCGGCTATGACGTGGTGACGTCCGGCCGCCACATGGCGCGCGATCTGCGCACGCTCGCCGAGTTCATGGCGGCGCGCGGCGGCGCGGCGGTCGACGGCGACCAGCGCGCGGCTGACGAACTGGCCGCGCTCGTTGCCATCAACGAAGACATTCAATCGGCGGTGATCGCCCGGCCCGACGGTCAGGTGCTGGCGCGCTTCGACCGGCAGAAGGGCGCCGTCGACAGCGCGCTCGACGTGGATGCGGCGACGGCGGCGGCGCTGCTGCCGTGGCGGATGCTGACCGCCAGCGCCCTCAAATTTTCCGCACCGATTCTCCAGGACGGCCGTATCGCCGGGACGGTGACGGTGGCGTCGAGCGCCGGCGTGGCGCGGCGTCGGGCCGCGGCGTTCATCGGCATCATGGCGGTCGTGCTCGCCGTCACGTTCCTGCTCGCGCTCGGCCTCTCGATGCGTCTGCAGCGGCTGATCTCCCGGCCGCTCCTCGAGCTTCGATCGCGGGCCCAGAGCGTCACCGAGGGACACCGCTACGACGTTCGCGGCCGCCCCGAGAGCGACGACGAGATCGGGCAGCTCGTTCATCAGTTCAACGCGATGATGGACGAGATCGAGGAGCGGGATCGCGCGCTGCGCGGCGAACGCGAGAATCTCGAGCGCGAAGTGACCCACCGCACTTCTGAACTGCGCGCCGCCAACGCCCGGCTGATGGCCGCCCGCGACCAGGCGATGGACGCCAGCCGCGCCAAGAGCGAGTTCCTCGCCAACATGAGCCACGAGATCCGCACGCCGATGAACGGCATCATCGGCATGACCGAACTCGCGCTCGAAACCGCGCTGTCCCGCGACCAGCGGGAATACCTGACCACGGTACGCGCGTCCGCCGAGTCGCTGCTCACGATTCTCAACGACATCCTCGACTTCTCGAAGATCGAGTCGCGCAAGATGGAGCTCGAGGTGGTGGCGTTCTCAATCAGCGACATCCTTGATCAGGTGACGCGGCCGCTCGCGGTCGCCGCCCACAAGAAGGGGCTCGAGCTCATCGTCGACCTGTCGCCCGACCTGCCCGACGCGCTGCTCGGCGATCCGACGCGTCTTGGTCAGGTGCTGACGAATCTGGTGGGCAACGCGATCAAGTTCACCGAACAGGGCCATGTGCTCGTCGAAGTCCGCGAGGAATCGTCCAGCGGGACGGCGACACAACTACACTTTCGTGTGACCGATACCGGAGTGGGCATTCCGGCGGCGAAACAGGCCGCCATTTTCGAGGCGTTTCATCAGGCTGACGGCTCAACCACCCG
The DNA here is from genome assembly GCA_964577955.1 of uncultured Bifidobacterium sp. Lineage (GTDB taxonomy): Bacteria > Acidobacteriota > Vicinamibacteria > Vicinamibacterales > CAVVIG01 > CADEEX01. The sequence goes on from CAZOAZ010000046.1 coordinate 28,758, forward strand.
GCGCTTCGGCGGCACGGGTCTTGGTCTCAGCATCTCCACGGCTCTCGTGCACATGATGGGCGGCCGGATCTGGGTGAAGAGCGATTCCGGCATGGGCAGCACGTTCCACTTCACGGCCTCCTTCGACAAGACGACTGCCGTCAAGACGGCGCCGCCGGATCCCGAGGTCCTGGCCGACGTCAACGTGCTGGTGGTCGACGACAACGACGTCAACCGCCGGATCTTCGTGGAGCAGTTGCGCCGCTGGCGTCTGCTGCCGACGGCGGTGAGCGGCGGCCGCGAGGCGCTCGAGGCGATGGCGGCGGCCGCCCGGGACGGACATCCCTTCCCGCTGGTTCTGCTCGACGCGAACATGCCGGAGGTCGACGGCTTTGCCGTCGCCGCGCGCATTCAAGAGCAATCCGAACTGTCCAACACCACCATCCTGATGCTGACGTCTTCGGGCCCGTATGCCGACGTTGCCCGCAGCCGTTCGGTCGGCATCTCGACGACGTTGACGAAACCGATTCGTCCCGTGGATCTCTTCGAGGCGCTCGTGTCGGTCGTCGGCCGGCGCAAGGCGACGACGGTGAAAAGCCCGCCGGCTGCCGCCGAGCCGCCGGCCAAGCGCGCCTCCCGCGTGCTGCTGGCGGAAGACAATCTCGTGAACCAGCGGGTGGCCGCTGGTCTGCTCGGCAAGCGCGGGCACGACGTGACGATTGCGAATACCGGACGCGAAGCGGTGGACGCGGTCAACCGCGGCGTTTTCGATCTGATTCTGATGGACGTCCAGATGCCGGAGATGGGCGGGCTCGAGGCCACGCAGGCCATTCGGGAGCGCGAGCGCGAAGAAGGCGGTCATGTCCGGATCGTGGCGATGACGGCGCACGCGATGACCGGCGACCGCGAGCGGTGTCTGGCCGCCGGCATGGACGGCTATCTCACCAAGCCCATCGATCGTGAGCGACTGTTTGCGGTCGTCGAGGAGCGGTCGGGCGGCGAGCCGGCCCGGGTCCGCATGCCGGACGCTCCCGAAGCGTTCGACCGCGCCAAAATGTTCGAACGGCTCGGCAACGACGAGCAGCTGGTCGCCGAAGTGATTGCGCTGTTTCTCGAAGACTGTCCCGTCCACATGGTCGCGATTCGCGCGGCGATCGAGGGTGGCGACAGCGCCGCGCTGCGCGCCTCGGCGCACGCCCTCAAGGGCGCGGCCAGCAATCTCGCCGCGGCCGGCCTCGTCAAGGCGGCGGCGACGCTCGAACGCGTCGGTGCTGAAAACCGGATGGAAGCGGCCGAAGCGGCATCGCGCGTCGTGATGACCGAAGCCTCATTGCTGCTGGACGCGCTCCGCGCCGAGGGCCGAAGCGGACCGGTGGAGTCGACCGTATGCGTGCGCTGATCGCCGACGACGATCGCGGCACGACAGCGGTGCTGTCCAAAACCCTCCAGCGGTGGGGGATGGACATTGCCGTCGCCTACGATGGCAACGCCGCGTGGGAGCTGCTGCGCTCGGGCGAAGGGCCGTCGCTCGCGATCATCGACTGGATGATGCCGGGGATGGACGGCCCCGAGCTGTGCCGCCGGATCCGCAGTGACGCCGGCCTCTCGCACATGTACGTCATCCTGCTCACCGGCCGTGACCAGCGCGCCGACATCGTCGCCGGTCTCGATGCGGGCGCGGATGACTACGTGGTGAAGCCGTTCGACGTCGATGAACTCAGGGCCCGCGTCCACGTCGGACTGCGCGTGCTCACGCTGCAGGAGCGGCTGGCGGAACGGATCGCCGAACTCCAGGTCGCGAAAGACGACATGAACCGCGCGGTGAGCACCGACGCGCTGACCGGCGCCTCCTCGCGCCGCCGCTGGCTCGAGGCGGCCACCGTGGAATTCAGCCGGTATCAGCGTTACGACCGTCCGCTCGGCGTCGTCATGGCCGACCTCGACTTCTTCAAACGGGTCAACGACACCTACGGCCATGACATCGGCGACGTGGTGCTCAAGCAGTTCGCCGATGTCCTGCGCGCCCAATGCCGCCAATCCGACCTCGTCGGCCGCATGGGCGGCGAAGAGTTCTGCGTGCTGCTGCCCGAAGCGTCGGTGGAAGCGGCCGAGGAAGTCGCCAGACGTATCGTCGAATCGTGCCGCACGGTGACGGTCCCGACGCACAAGGGCGCCGCAACGTTCTCGTGCAGCATCGGCGTCACCGAAGCATGGCCGAGCGATCAGTCCATCGACGACGTGCTGCGCCGCGCCGACCGTGCGCTTTACGTCGCGAAGCAGAACGGCCGCAACCGCTGGGAATGCGGCACGCCAGACACACTGCTCGCCGAACCGCAGATGAAAGGGTAACTGCACGGACAGCCTAAAGGCTGTCCCTACCGCTGAGAACGTCGCGACTTCTGTAGGGACAGGCTTTAGCCTGTCCGATCACCGGTGCGCCTGTCCGACAAGTACTTGCCGCATAGCCCCGCCCATACCGGCGCGAGAATCAGGTAGATCGACAACCCCGTACTCGCGGCAGCCGGGACCTGTCCGATGGTGCCCGCGATGTCGACCCACGACGCGAGCCCGACCGCCAGGCTGACGAACTTGAAGACGCTTCGTCCTGGCAGCAGACGCCCGACGACGAACCACCACGCGCCCGCCAGCGTCAGCTCGAGCGAGTTCCACAGCCCTCGATCGACGGCGGCGGTCAACGTCTCAAAGAGCAGCCGGATATGTTCGTTGTCGGATGCCGGTGCGGCCGCGTACGCGCGAATGAGCGGCGGCCACACGGCGGCGAGCACCGCCGCACCCGAGGCGCCGATGACCACGTAGCCCGCGCCGCAGGCGGTTGCGAACTGGGCCCAGGCCGGAGCGCCTTCGCGCAGCCGGCGTCCGAGTGCAAAGGCGCACGGCAGCAGGAGCAGGTAGTAGCCGAAGAGATCGCAGATCATCGACCAGTACGCGGACGGCGCTGCCGCGGCGCCAACCCGCAGCACGAGCGCCGGGTCGTCAATCACTGCGAGATCGAACTGCGTCGCGGCCAGCCCAATCACCATGCTGGCGAATGCCACCGGCACCGACAGATACGCGGTGATGACGGCGACGCGATCGAAGCTCCGGTCGGTCATGGTCATACGGTGCCGGAGATGGTAGCACCGGCATTTCGCCGCTCCGCCGACCGCCACTTTTGTCTGGGGCCGTTGTAGACTTCGGCAAGTTTCGCCCGATGACACCACGCGAGTTCGATCCATTGGCCGACGCTCCCGTTCCCGATCACATCGGGCCGTACCGGATTCTCGGCCGTCTGGGCAGCGGGGGCATGGGCGAAGTCTTCGTCGGCGAGGATCCGCGCCTGCATCGCCGCGTGGCGATCAAGCGCCTGCGCGCCGATACCGCCCGCGACCGCAAGGGCGCCGCCCGCCTCCTGACCGAAGCGCGAGCCGCCGCCCGTCTCGATCATCCGCACATCTGCGCGATTCACGAAGTCGGTGACGCCGACGGCACGCCGTTCATCGTCATGCCGCTCGTCGATGGTCAGACGCTGGCGGCGCGCATGGCATCGGGGCGGATCCCGATCGCGCAAGCCGTGACGCTGGCCGCTCAGGTCGCGGATGCGCTGGCGGCGGCGCACGAGCAGGGCGTGCTGCACCGCGACATCAAGCCCGCCAACATCATGATCGACGCGCGCGGTCAGGCGCGCGTCATGGACTTTGGTCTTGCGAAGCTGGTGGATGGCGAGGACATCGAAGCGGAAACGGTGAGCGGCCTGACGATGCCGGGGACGACCGTGGGGACGGCGGCGTACATGTCTCCGGAACAGGCGCGCGGCGAGATGCTGGACGCGCGTTCCGATACCTTCAGCCTTGGCGCCGTGCTGTTCGAGATGCTGGGCGGTGTCCGGCCGTTTCAAGGCGGCAGCCTGGCCGAAACCTACGCGTCCATCCTGACCGCCGAACCGCCGCCGCTCGCGCCGCTCCGTCCTGGCCTGCCGCCGACGTTGCAGCAGATCGTCGCCAAGGCGCTGAAGAAACCGCGCGAGGAACGCTACCAGTCGGCGCGCGATCTGGCGGCGGATCTCCATGCGGTCGCGGCCTCGTTGCCGCAAACCGAATCGAGCGCGGTGCGGTCGGCGGGAGCGCACATCGGCGCGACCACCGTTCGGACGCCGGTTCTTGCTGTCGTCGCCATCGTCGCCGCGACGGTCGTCGTGGGCGTGCTGCTGTGGATGCGCGGAGCACCGTCAGGGTCGCCGGCTTCATCTGCGCCCCAGACGATTTCATCGCTGGCGGTCCTGCCGCTGGTCAATGCCGGCGGTGATGCCGAACAGGAGTACATCGCCGACGGCATCACCGACGGGCTGATCACCAGCCTGGCGCAACCGGCGCAGCTCAAGGTGATCTCGCGCAGCTCGGTGTTTCGCTACAAGGGCAAGACGGGCGATTCTGCCGCGGTCGGCCGCGAACTCGGCGTCGGCGCCGTCATGACCGGGGTGGTCCGTCGCACCGCCGATCAGCTGCAGATCGATGTCGAGGTCAGCAACGTGAAGGACGCGACCGTGCTCTTCAGCCAGCGCTACGTCCGCCCGCTCTCCGGGGTCGTGGCCGTTGAGCACGACATCGCACGCGACGTCCTGACGAAGATTGGTATCACGCTGAGCGGTTCCGACCGGGCGCAACTGGCGACGGCGCCCGTTGTGAATCCGGAGGCCTATCAGGAATTCCTGCGCGGCCGCTTTCACGCCAATCGCACCTCACCGGCGGCGCAGCACAAGGCCATCGAATATTTCGAGCGGGCGGTGACGCTCGATCCGCAGTTCGCCGAGGCGTTCGCCCAACTTGCGCAGTCGCACGCCGTGCTCGGGATCTATTTCGAGTCGCCGAAGATCGAGATGCCGAAGGCGAAGGAGTACGCGAACCGTGCCATTCAGCTCGATCCCCTGCGTATCGACGCGCGCATCGTGCTCGGCATGGTCAGCCTGATCTACGACTGGGACTGGGATGCGGCGGCGGCCGCAGTCGCGACCAAGGACGGGATCGATCCCCGTGCCTTGTCGATGTTCTCGTGCGCCGCGCACATTCTCGAGTCCACCGGCCGGACCGGCGTCGCCCAACAGGAGGTGCGCAAAGCGCTCGACGGCGATCCGATGTCGGTGACGCTGCGCGGCGAACTGGGGTGCACGTCCTACTACCGGCGGCAGTTCGACGAGGCGCTGACGGGCTACCGCGATGCACTGACACTCGACGATCGCGACGTCATCTCGTACTGGGGATTGGGGCGAGCGTACGATCAGAAGGGACAGTACCAGGAGGCGATCGCATCGTTGTTGCGTGTCGAGGCGCTCGGCGAGCCGGCGCCGCCGCTGGTCCTGGCCGAGCTCGGCTACGCCTATGGCAAGTTGGGGCGGATGGGCGAGGCGCGCGCGATCTTGAAGCGCCTCGAGGCCCTCAGCCCGGACATGTTCGTCGATCCCGTGCTGGTGGCGACCATCTACATCGGCATGGGCGACACCAAGAACGCGCTGGACCATCTTGAACAGGGTTACGCCGAACGCTCGGGATTCCTGGTGTCGCTGACCGAAGAGCCCAAGTGGGATCCGCTGCGGACCAATCAGCGCTTCCGCGACCTCGTCAAACGAGTCGGCTTCATTTGACCGCCGCCAGCTGCGGCCGGGCCGTGGCTTCGCCGGCGCGGCGCTCGCCGATCTGTTGCCGCCACATCGCGTAGTACAACCCCTTCTGATTCACCAAATCGTCGTGCCGTCCGGTCTCGACGATCCGGCCGCGCTCGAGCACGTAGATCCGATCGGCGTGCAGGATGGTCGACAGGCGATGCGCGATCAACACCGTCATGGCCTCGCGGCCAGCCGCCACCTGACGCATCGTGTCGACGATTCCCTCTTCGGTGAGCGAATCGAGAGACGACGTCGCCTCGTCGAAGACCAGGAGGTGGGGATGACGCAGCAGCGCCCGGGCGATCGACAGGCGCTGTTTCTCGCCGCCGGACACCTTGACGCCGCCTTCGCCGATGAGGGTGTCGAGCCCGCGGTCGGCGCGGGCCAACAGGCTGTCGCACGCGGCCTTCGTGAGGACGTCGAGGCATTCGGCGTCCGAGGCGCGCGGATTGACGAACAGCAGATTCTCGCGAATCGTGCCTGAAAAGAGCTGCGTGTCCTGGGTGACGAAACCGATCCGCGTCCGGAGCGAATCGAGATCGACGGACTGACTCGACACGCCGTTGTAGAGAATCCGCCCGGACTGCGGCTGATAGAGACCCACCAGCAGCTTCACCAGGGTCGTCTTGCCAGAACCCGACGGGCCGACGAAGGCGACGGTTTCGCCGCGTTTCAGCTCGAAAGAAATATCGCTGAGCGCCGGCGCCGACGCCGAACGGTGCTGAAAGCCGACTTGTTCGAACCCTAGTGTCGTGAGCTGCGGCAGCGGCACCGGGTTCGCCGGCCGCGGCTCCTTCGGCATGTTGAGGATGTCCTGGAAGATATTCAGCGACGCCTCGGTTTCCCGGTAGATGTTGATGACGTTCCCCAGCTCCTGCAGCGGGCCGAAGATGAAGAACGAGTAGATGAACAGCGAAAAGAACTGGCCGACGCTGATGGCGCGCGTGTAGATCAAGTACAGCATCAGGAACGTGATGCTGGTGCGAAGGAAGTTGACCGCGGTGCCCTGGATGAAACTCAGGCTGCGGAGGTACTTCACCTTTTTCAGTTCGAGCGTCAGAATCTTGCGCGTCGTGCCGTTCAGCCGCGCGATCTCCTGCGCGCCGAGACCGAGGCTCTTCACCAGCTCGATGTTGCGCAGCGATTCGGTCGTCGAACCGGCCAGCGCCGCCGTCTCCGCGACGATCACCTTCTGAATCTGCTTGATCCGGCGGCTCAGGACCGAGCTGAGGATCCCGAGGATCGGCACCGTCAGAAAGAACGCCGGCGCGATGATCCAGTGCACGCTCAGCGAATAGATCACGACGAAGACGACGCCCACGAGCGAGGTAAACACGACGTTGATCGTGGTCGCGATCAGCTTCTCGACGTCGGTCCGGACTTTCTGCAACCGTCCGAGCGTTTCACCGCTGCGCTGATCCTCGAACACCGAGTACGGCAAATCGAGAGAGTGGGCGATCCCATCGGAGTAGAGCTGCGCCCCGAGCCGCTGCGTGATGACGTTGATGTAGTAATCCTGAAAATTCTTCGCGACGCGTGAGACGAACGCGACGCCCACGGCCGCGGCCAGCAGGAGCGAGACGCCGCGAAAGAACTCCGCGGTCGAGTATTCCTGAAACCGCGTCGCGTACTCGTCGATCACGTGCCGGAAAATCAGCGGATCGAGGAGCGAAAACACCTGGTTGATGGTCGCGAGAAACAGCGCCAGGATGACCAGCCGCCAGTACTGTCGAAGGTACGAGTAGAGAAGTCTCATAAATTAGCAATTCGCAATGTGCAATCTGAAATTCTTGTTAAGACTCCCGCGGTGGCCGCGAGGATCCCGGGGCGGCCGTGACCGCGGCATCGAACTGCCGGCCAAGCGCCCGGAAGGCCGGCGTCGGCCCTTTCCAGCGGAGCGCCTCGACGGAGTCGAAGAGCGGCAGGTCGCCTCTGAGGGTGGCCAGTTCGCGAAAGAGCAACGCCCGCTCCCGTTCCTGCTGCAGCGTGCGGGCGAGCGCGCGGGCATTGGCCGCGTTGACGCCCCAAGTGGATGGGTCCGCTGGAATGGCCTCGAGGTGGAGGTATTTCGCGAGCACGGCGGCCGTCGATTTCGCTCCCCATCCGGGGAGGCCGGGATAGCCGTCGGAGGCGTCGCCGACGAGCGCGAGGTAGTCGGGAATGGACTCCGGCATGACGCCGAATTTCTTCACGACACCGGACTCGTCACGGATTTCTCGCGTCCGCCGGATCAATTGGACGACGCGCGTGCCGCTCACGCACTGCGCGAGATCCTTGTCCGGCGTGCAAATCACCACGCGGTGGACCCGCGGTTCGGCCGCCGCCAGCGCCGCCGCCGAGGCCAGCGCATCGTCCGCCTCGTATTCGACCATCGGCCAGACGACCACGCCGAGGGCGGTGAGCGCTTCTTCGAGGAGTGGGAATTGCGACCACAGCGCCGGGTCGATGCCGTCGCCCGTCTTGTAGCCGGGCCAGAGCTGATTGCGGAACGATTCGATGACGTGATCCGTGGCCACGCCGATGTGCGTCCTCCCGCTGTTCATCATCGCGAGGACCGACCCAATCACCCCGCGGACCGCACCCACTTCACGCCCCGCCGCGTCGATCGCCGACGGAACGGCGTAGAAGTGACGGAAGAGTTCGTAGGTGCCGTCGAGGAGATGAACTTCCAAGATTTCAGGACTTCAGGATTTTAGGACTTCAGGATTTGGAGACTCGTGATTGTAAGTCTCCAATCTCGATATTCCTAAATCCCTAAATCCTTAAATCCTGAAATCCTGAAATCCCAAATTTCAGCGGTCGCCCGCTGCCCATCGCGCGAAAGGTCCGGGCGGGCGAGGCAAGCGACGCTGTATGTCTGGCCAGAACTCCGCCCACAGGTTGTTGATCAGACGGCTGACGAGCGTGTCGGCGATGCGGAGCGCGGTCTCTCTGGCGTTCGACTGATCGGGCGGCAGCCAGGCGTTGGCGGCGGCGTTCGCGGCGACGTTGCCGGCGAGGCGGCCCCATGCGGGCGCGAGGTGGCCGTCGGCACGCGGGGCCAGCATCACGGTCTGCACGGCGTGGCCGGCGCGCGACCAGAACCCGTGGCGGCCCGACCTGCGCCAGCGCGGGTCTTCGTCCCACAGCGCACCGAGTCCGCCTTCGACGGTTCGCGAGATGGCCGTGTCGAGTTCGCGCTGCACGAACTGTTTGCCGATGCTCGACATGTCGATGCGGCCGTCGGGCTGATTCAGGACGACGGTCTGCGCGCTGGCGAGCGCGGTCATGCCGAGGTTGCGCGGGCTCGCGATGCCGGCGACGATCCAGTTGATGCGGTCGCGTTTCGTGAGCGGCTCGGGCGTGGGCCGGACGACGATCGTTTCTTCGATGTGCAGCAGGTGCGTCGCGTCGGCGATCGGCGTCGCGTCCTGCGCGCGCGTGACGACGGGCGCGATGGAGACGAGCACGAGTGCGAATGCAGCCGGCCGAATCATGGCCGGGTAGAAGGCAAGCAGCGCGCCAGGCTAAATGCTTGATTCGTGAGGTGAGCCGGCGCAGCAGTGCGCCAGGCTAGGTAACGCGTTACCCACGGACAGCCTAAAGGCTGTCCCTACCGCCGAGGTTTCAGTCTGCTTCAGCGGCAGCGTCGCGGAGAATGGCCTCGAGACTTTGCGTTACGTCCGCCCGAGTCGTTGCCCACGACGAGACGCTGATTCGCATCGCCACCTGACCCTGCCATTCGGTTGCGCCGCACCAGCAGACGCCGTTCCGCTGAATGCGTTCAATCACGCGGCGCGTCCGCTCGGCGGATCCGAATGACACCAGCACTTGATTGATGACGACGTCGTTGAGGACGCGGTATCCGGCGCCGCGCAGACCTTCGGCAAACCGTTGGGCATGATCGCAGGTGCGATCGATGAGGTCGGCGATGCCGCGCCGCCCGAGCGATCGCAGCGTGGCCCAGACCTCGATGCCGCGCGCACGGCGCGAGGAATCAGGCGTCCAGTGCATCGCTTCGCGCGGTCCGTCCGAGGCAAGATACGCGGCACTCGTGGACATCGCCGCGTGCAGCGACTGGGGATGGCGGACCAGCGCCGCGCCGCAGTCGTATGGCGCGTTCGGCCATTTGTGACAATCCGTGGCCCACGAATCGGCGCCGTCGAATCCGGCCGTGAGATCACGATGGGTCGGCGAGGCGGCGGCCCACAGGCCGAACGCGCCGTCGACGTGGACCCAGGCTCCGGCCTCGTGCGCGAGCGCGCACAGGTCCCGTGCGGGATCGAAGGCGCCGGTGTTCACGTTCCCCGCTTGCAGGCAGACGATGGCCGGGCCCGAGAGGGCGGGAAACCGGTCCGCGCGCATCCGTCCCTGGCCGTCCGCCGGGACAGCGACGACGCGTGTCCTTCCCAGACCGAGGAGTCCGAGTGCCTTGAACAGTGTGGCGTGCGCCTCGCCGCCGACCACGACGGTGATGGGCGGGGCGCCGAAGAGTCCCGATGATTCGACGTCCCAGCCGGCCTGCGCGAGGACGTGATGCCGCGCGGCGGCGAGCCCCGCGACGTTGGCCATCGTCGCGCCGGTGACCAGCGTGCCGCCGCTGCCGGCGGGCAGGCCGAGGAGATCGATGATCCATTGGAGAGCGGTTGTCTCGAGCGCCGCGGCGACGGGCGACATGACGGAGAGCGCCGTGTTTTGATCCCACGCCGCGACCAGCCAGTTGGCGGCGACGGCAGCGGGCACCGAGCTTCCGGTCACGAATCCGAAGTAGCGGCCGCCGGCCGAGGCCACCGTCGCGGGAGAACCGATCTCGTCGAGCAGCGCGAGAACCGCGTCCGCGTCGAGCCCGTCGGCCGGCAGTGGTCCGCCGAGCGCTGAGAGCTTCGCGATCGCGTCCGCGTCCGGCGCGGCGCGTCGGGTCGGCAGGCTTTCGCGGTAACGAATGCCGCGTTCGGCGGCGTCGGTCAGCAGGTCTCTCATCGTGGCAGTATATCGGCGGCCCTCGACGCCACCGACGCCATGAACTCGACTGCGTTTCCGATCGATCCGCCGATTGAACCGATGCTCGCGAAGCTGGCGACCGAGCTGCCGGTGAGCGATCGCCTGCTGTACGAACCGAAGTGGGACGGCTTTCGCGCGATCGTGTTTCGCGGCGGCGGCGACGTCTTCATCCAGAGCCGCGAGCTGCGGCCGCTCGATCGCTATTTCCCCGAACTGCACGATGAGCTCCTGACCGGATTGCCGGATGGCTGCGTCGTTGACGGCGAGATCGTGATCGCCACCAGCCGAGGTCTGGATTTCGACGCGCTCCAGCTGCGGCTCCATCCTGCGGCATCGCGCGCGGCGAAGCTGGCGAAGGCATCGCCGTCCTCGTTTGTCGCGTTCGATCTCCTCGCCGCAGACGGTCGCGATCTGCGCGGCGTCAAACAGCGCGAGCGCCGTGCCGCGCTCGAGCGCCTGCTCGGGAACGTCACGCCGCCGATTCACCTCACGCCGGCGACGACCGATTCCGAACGCGCGCGCGACTGGTTGTCGCGCTTCGAAGGTGCCGGCCTCGACGGCGTGATGGCAAAGCCGCTCGACGGTCTCTATGAACCCGGCAGGCGGGCGATGATCAAGATCAAGCATTCACGCACGGCGGACTGCGTGGTGGCCGGATTCCGCTGGCACAAGGCCGGCAAGAACGAATTGATCGGTTCGCTGCTTCTTGGTCTCTACGACGACAGCGGCCGGCTGCAGCACGTCGGCGTGACCTCCGCGTTCACGATGGAGAAGCGCCGGCAGCTGGTCAAGGAACTGGCGCCGCTCCGCGAGCACGCGCTCGACGGCCACCCGTGGCGCGAGTGGGCGGACTGGAACGAGGCGTCGTCGCGCATGCCCGGCGAGGGAAGCCGCTGGAGCGCCGGCAAGGATCTCTCGTGGGAACCGCTCCGGATCGAACGCGTCTGCGAGGTGAAGTACGACCACATGCAGGGCGATCGCTTCCGCCACGCCGCGGTTTTCCAGCGATGGCGCGCCGATCGCAGCCCCGCCGACTGCAACTACAGTCAGCTCGAAGTCACGACTCCTTACGAGCTCGCGAAGGTCTTCGGCGGGGGCTAGCCTCTGTCTTTGCCTGCCCTTCCCGCCCTTCCTGCCCTTCCCGCCCTTCCTGCCCTTCCTGCCCCTCCCGCCCCGCCTGCTTTTTGTACTGCGCCCACTCCTCGGGCGTCCCGCCCCAGTCGTTGACGTCCTCGTTCGGATCGAGATCTTCTTGCGCCGGCCGCAGGTCCTCTGGCACGTGCTGCAGGTTGATGCGGATGCGCGTCCAGGTTCGAAAGCGTCCGCGCATCGCGTCGACGAGGACATCGGCGGGCTGCAGATGCGCCGCAGCCTCCGGGTGGCGTGCCTTCCAGCGTTCGACGCCGCCGAGCGCATCGGCTTTTTCGCGCGCCCGGCCGATTTCAACCAGCGGAAATTTCGGCTGACGCCGCCGCGAAGGTGCGACCCGCGGCGCCTCCCCGGGCTGCTTCCGATAGTGAGGCGGCCACGGCGCGTCGCCGAGACCCTCCGCCTTCTGTCGATCCGAGAGTTCGAGCAGTGCCTCGATCGATCCCGCATGGCGGTCGATGTCCTGATGCCGATCGCCGATCGCCGCAAACCGCGCCGGCATCGTCGTCAGCGTGAAGTCCGCGGGGTTGCACTCCGGAACTTCTTCCCAGGCGAGCGGTGCCGAGACGCGCGCGTCAGGAGTGGGTCTGACGGAGTACGCGCTCGCCACCGTCCGGTCCTTGGCATTCTGGTTGTAGTCGATGAACACGCCCTGGCGTTCTTCTTTCCACCACTTGCTCGTCGCCAGACCCGCTGCGCGCCGTTCGACTTCTCGCGCCAGCGCCAGCGCCGCGCGGCGGACTTCGTCGAACGTCCAGCGCGGTTCGATGCGCACGAAGACGTGCATGCCGCGCGAGCCCGAGGTTTTCGGCCAGCCAACCAGCCGCATGTCGTCGAGCGTCGCGCGCACGATGCCGGCGACATCGCGGATCTGCGACCACGGCACGCCGGGCACGGGGTCGAGGTCGACGCGCAGTTCGTCGGGGTGATCGACATCCTCGGCCCGCACCAGATGCGGGTGCAGTTCGAGGCACGCGAGGTTGGCCATCCAGGCCAGGGTGGCGGCGTCGCGCGGGACAACTTCGTCGGCGCGGCGGCCGGAGGGGAAAGACAACGAGACGACCTCGACCCACGGCGGCCGCGACTCGGGCGCCCGCTTCTGGTAGAAGAACTCGCCGCCGGTGCCGTTCGGATAGCGCACGAGGACGTTCGGCCGTCCTCCGGCGCCGCGCAGCGCGCCCTCGGCGACCGCCAGGTAGTAGCGCACGAGATCGAGCTTGGTGTGTCCAGCCTGTGGAAACAGCACTTTCTGGGGATTTGAGACGGGGATCTCGCGTCCCGCCACCGTGATGCGCTCGTGCTCGGGCCCCTTGGCCATGCGCTGACTATAAGCGGTTCCAATCCGATTCTGGTTTACAGCCGTAAGACCGGTCGATGACAATGCGCCGTTCAGGGCGCTCCGGAACACGGGCTCTTTGAGGAGGGCGTATGAGAACGACACGACACTTCAGGATGCTGGCCGCGGCCCTGGCCACCATGGCCGCCGTCGCCTGCACCAGCGAACCAGCCAAGACCGACAAGGCCGAGATGAAGGCGGAAGCGCCGCCGCCGCCCAAGCCGAAGACGGTTGACGAACGCATCGCGCTTTACCAGCGCTGCTGGGACGACTTCAACAAGAAGGCGTTTGACTCGTTCAAGACCTGCTACGCCGACAACATCACGTCGGAGCAGATGGGCAGCGGTCAGCCGGCGATGAGCGGTCCGGATGCGACGCTGGCGGGCGCCAAGCAGTTCGCGGCCACCTTCCCGGATCTGGAAGGCAAGCTGCAGCTGGTATTGGCCGGCACCGACGGCATCGTCGGGATCGCGCAGTTGAACGGCACGCACGGCGGTCCGCTCCCCGGACCCGACGGCAAACCGATTCCGGCCACGAACAAACCGATCGGCATGGTCATGGGCCACGTCGTCCGGTGGGACGCAATGGGCGAGAAGGCTGTTCGCGAAGAGTCCTATCAGGACACGGCCACGATGCTCGCACAGCTCGGATTGAGCAAGGCGCCGGCGCGTCCGGTGATGGCGAAGAGCACCGCCACGCCGATGGTCGTGAAGTCGACCGGTTCTGAAACCGAGACGAAGAACGTCGCGGCGTTCAAAGCGGCGGCGGAACTCGTGGGCAAGCACGATCTCAAGGCGATCGCCGCCGAAAACGCGCCGGACGTAATCTTCCACGACTACACAACGCCAAAGGATATGGGCGGCAAGGAGAACATCGCCTACCTGGGCAACTTCTTCAAGGCGTTCCCGGACTGCAAGCTGGTGATCACTTCGATCTGGGGCGCCGGCGATTACGTCGTGGCCCAGGGCACTTTCGAAGGCACGAACACCGGCACCGCTCCGGCGATGGGCATCAAGAAGGCTACTGGCAAAGGCGTGAAGGTGCCGTTCATCGAGATCAGCAAGTACGAGAACGGCAAGGTCAAGGAAGACTGGCTGATCTACGAGTCGATGGCGTTCGCAGGACAGCTCGGACTGATGTAGAACTCTGGATTTCAGGATTTAGGGATTTCAGGACTTTAGGATTTAGGGGGGCTGGACTCCAAATCCTGAAATCCTGAAATCCTGAATTCCTGAATTCCTTAAATTCAAGAATCTCTGAGATACTCCGTCACCATGTCTCACCCCTACGGTCCCCCCATCAGCATTGCCGACGCCAAGCGCGCTGCGGCGCCGGCGCTGGCCGAAGCGGCGCATAACGGCTGGATCATGGCGGTCGCCATCGTCGATCCGGCGGGGCAGCTGGTCTACTTCGAACGCATGGACGACGTGCAGTCGGGCAGCGTGCAGGTGGCGCAAAGCAAAGCGCGATCGGCGGCGCAGTTCAAGCGGGCGACGAAGATGTTCCAGGACGCGCTCGCGGCTGGCGGCGAAGGGTTGCGGATTCTGCGTATCGAAGGGGCGGTGCCGGTCGAAGGCGGACTGCCGCTCGTGATGCACGGCAAGATCGTTGGCGCAATCGGTCTGTCCGGCGGCACCAGCGCGCAGGACGGTCAGTGCGCTAAGGCCGGCGCCGACGCGTTACTTTGAACATCGGAGGTCGGTGGCGTCCGGCTTTAGCCGGATAGTCGGTGGTGTCGGGCTTTAGCCGGATTGCTGTTGGCGGTCCTTGAGGTCCGGCTGAAGCCGGACCCCACCGTCAGGATTATCCGAACGCGCCCGCTTCACGCAGACGACTGATTTCCGCGTGCGACAAACCGAGCCTCTCGTGCAGTACCTGGTCGGTGTGCTGACCGAGGAGCGGCGCCGGCGTTCGGATTGAACCCGGCGTGTCTGACAAACGAGCTGGCGGTCCGACGACGCGCATCGGTCCGGCGACGGGATGCTCGATGGGCGCCAGCGACCCGCGTGCCTTCACCTGCGGATGTTCGACGACCTGGGCGATATTGTTCACCGGCCCGACCGGAATGCCCGCCGGCAGCAGAATGGCTTCCCACTCCTCGTAGGTCTTCGTCGCGAACGTCTTCTGCAGCGCCTCGATGAGCGACGGGCGGTTGGCGACGCGTGCGGCGTTGGTGGCCCAGCGCGGATCGTCGGTCATCCAGTCGAGCCCCATCAGCGGGCAAAACGATTTCCACAGCTTGTCGCTGCCGACGCCGAGCGCGAGCTCGCGCGTCCTCGTCTTGAAGGTCTGATACGGAAGCAGCACGGCGTACCCCGTGCCCCACGGCTGCGGCAGGATGCCGTCGCCGAGATACGTGGCGATGACGGTCTGCAGGAGGCTCAACTGCCCCTCGAGCATCGAGACGTCGATGAACTGGCCGCGTCCGGTGTGTGTGCGCGCGTGGACCGCCGTCAAAATCGCGTAGGCCGCGAACATCCCCGCCGCGGTATCGGCGATCGACATGCCGCAGCGCACACCCGGCCCGCCGGCGGGACCGGTGACGCTGATCATGCCGCTCTCGGCTTGAACGACGAGATCGAGCGCCGTCCGATCGCGATACGGACCGTCCTGGCCGAATCCAGAAATCGAGCAGTAGATGATTTCCGGGCGCTTCGCCTTGAGCTGCTCGTAGCCGAGCCCGAGCTTGGTCGCGGTGCCGACTCGCAGGTTCTCGATCACGATGTCGGCCTTGGCGAGCAGCTCGAAAAACAGCTTCTTGCCCTCCGGATGTTTCAGATCGAGCTCGACGCTCTTCTTGTTGCGGTTCAAGTTGACGAAGTAGGCCGACTCTTCGCCGTAGAACGGCGGCCCCCACGCGCGCGACATGTCGCCGGTACCGGGCGTCTCGATCTTGATCACCTCGGCGCCGTAATCGGCGAGCATGGTCGTGGCGAACGGGCCCGCGAGGGCGTGGGAGAGGTCGAGGACCGTCAGGTCGCCGAGGGCCATCATCTTGGGAGCGTCGTGTCGCACGTCTGCTGCTGCCTTTCCGCCGGAATGTCAGGCGAGTGAAATATCAGATATTACATAGAACGGTTCGAACGGCACACTGTGGGGTCCGGCTTCAGCCGGACCTCAGGTTGCCGTTGCCACCATCGAAACGGCGCGGCGCCGCAGTACCGTGGCGACCTGCTCGGCAAGCGTCGCGTCCATTGCCGCGAGCGGCCGTGTGCTGCCGCTCTCCGATGCCGCGATCGGCGTCCCGTCCCGATAGACGATGCGGCTGCGGCCGATGGCGCGGATCCGTTCGGTCGTGAGGACCCCGGTGAGATTCAGCGGGTCGGCGGCGCTGATCGTGACGAGCTGTCCCTCGCGCGGCAGCTTGCGGATCTCGCGCAGCCGCGTCACCGCCTCTGGCAGCGCGAACTGTTCGCCAGACAAACCGGTGACGAAGCGTCCGCCGCGGATCTCGCCGCGGGCCTCGAGCCGGCGATAGACACGCGCGAGCTCCCGCCAGGTACCGGCGTTCGTTTCGCGGGCGAGCAACCGTCGGCACACGACGCCGTAGCGGCGCAACAATACCGCGGCTTGGATCTCGAGCGCGTGCTCGCGGGTGAGGCCGTCGTTCCCTTCGTCGGTCGCCGTCCAACGGCCGGCAAAGGTGGCGCGACGATCCGGAATCGACGGGCGCGTACGCGCCGCCCAGACGAGCGCGCGCAGTCCCGAGAAACCGTCGGAGGTGACCTTGCCGCTGGCAACCAGTGTGCCGATGGCTCGCCGCAGCAGATCGGCGTCGAGCCCGCTTGTCGCCATCAGGTTGGCGAAGAACGAAGCGCCGCGGCTGCGGAGCCCGTTCAATACGTTGGCCGCCGCAGCGGTCAGCGGCGGATCGGTTGCGGCCGGCCGCAGCGTGCGCCAGGCCGCGGCATGCTCGCGCAGGAAGATCGCCATCGGCGTTGCCGGCACGAGCGTGGTGGTCTGCGCATCCGGCGTGGTCGAGACCGACAGCCGGCCCCACGCCGCCTCGCCCGTCAGGCAGAGCATGTCGAGCAGCGACGGGTCGTAGCGATCGAGACGCGCCGGAAACACATGCCGCTCCCATGCCGAGACGCCCAGCTCGTAGCCATCGAGCATGCCGACGATCTGGCGCAAACCGTCGAGACCGGTCAGCTTCGTCGCCGGTTCGACATGCTGCCAGTTGAAGAGGAAGCGCATGAAGTCCGCCGCGCTGACCGGTTCGATGTCGGCGCGCAGACGATTGAGCGTGTAACGGTGGATGCGGGCGAGGAGTGTGCGGTCGCACCATTCGAGCGCCGTCGCGCCCGGTGAGAAACGGCCGCGGAGGATCAGCCCTTCGCCTTCAAGCGCCAGGAATGCCGCGTCGACATCGGCGGTCGCGATGGCGAGCGACGTGGCCAGTGGCGCCGCGGTCGTCGGACCGGTCAGCGAGACGCGTCCCCGAATGAGCTCGAGCGCGGCCTCCTCGCTCGTCCAGGATCGCGAGAGCCGTGACGCGGGCACCGTCACGTCGTTCGCGACGACCAGATCCGGGTGAAGCGCGCGCCATTCGGGGAGACGCTCGACGGCAGTCACGATCCTGACGTCTTGCGTCAGCGAAATCGTGGTGGCCCGCCGCGTCGAGAAGAGCTCCTCCAGCCGATCAGCGGCCTCGGCCGCCAGGTCGTCAGTCGTCAGCCATCCGGCCGTCAGCAGCGCGTCGTGCAGTTCGTCGGCATCGCGCGGGTCGGGCCGCACTTCGTCGCGCACCCGGGCGATGGCGTCGGGATCGAGTGCGCCCACGTCGCCGGTCTGCGCCGGATCCCACGGCCGCCGCGACTGGACCGCCTGCGTTCGACGCTCCTCGAGCGGCGCGTCGTCCAGGAACGCGTACGGCCGGGCGTTGAGGATGTCGTGGGCAAACAGCGACGGTTCCGGCGTGTCGCGCGCCACGAGACGGACCTCGCCGCGATGAATCCGCGTCAGCACGCGTTGCAGGCCGTCGAAGTCCATCGCTTCCTCGAGACAGTCCTTCACCGTCTGCGAGACGAGCGGGTGGTCCGGAATCTGGCGATCGCCCGGAATGTTTTCGAGGCAGGCCGCCGCATCCGGAAACACCGCGGCCATCAAATCCTCGGCCTGCATCCGCTGCAGCTGCGGTGCGACCTTGCGCCCGCCGCGGCTGCGCGGCACGGCCAGCGAAATGGTCGTATTCCATCGCCACCGGGTCTTGAAGACCGGCGCGTCGAGAAACGCCTGCACCAGCACGTCGCGCGTCGTGTTCGGATGGAGATAGCGGAACACGTCGGCCAGCGGGAACGAATGCTGTGGGCCGAGCGACAGCATCAACGCATCGTCGGTCGCGGCGGCTTGCAGTTCGAAGTTGAACTGACGGCAGAACCGCTTGCGGAGCGCCAGCCCCCACGCCTTGTTGATGCGGCTGCCGAAGGGCGCGTGCAGCACGAGCTGCATGCCGCCCGATTCGTCGAAGAAACGTTCGAGGACCAGCGTGTCCTGCGACGGTACGGCGCCGAGCACACGGCGTCCCTCGGCGACGTACTCGATCAGCTGACTGGCGGTGTCGGCGACGACGCCGGTTTCGGCGGCCACCCAGGCTGCGGCGTCAGGTTCGGTTGCGGTTTCGAGCCGTTGATCGATCTCTCCGCGCAGATCGCTGACCGCCCGTGACAGTTCATCGCTTCTGGCCGGCGCTTCGCCGAGCCAGAACGGAATCGTCGGCGGCGCGCCCTTGGCATCGGCGACGCGGACGTTGCCCTGCATCACCTGCAGCACCATCCACGACGCGTTGCCGAGCTGAAACACGTCGCCGGCGTTGCTCTCGATGGCGAAGTCTTCGTTCAACGTGCCGATGAACGTGTCGTCGGGTTCGAGGACGACGCGGTAGTCGGCGAGCTCGGGGATGGCGCCGCCTGAGGTTTGAGCGACCAGCCGCGCACCACGCCGGCCGCGGACCGTCCCGTTGACTTCGTCGCGATGGACGAGGGCGCTGCGCCGGCCGCGACGGGTGGCGAACCCCTCGGCGATCATTTTCAGCACGGCGTCAAACTGGTCGCGCGGCAAGGCGCGGTACGGCCAGGCGCGAGTGACGCGCGCGTAGAGATCGTCCTCGTGATACGCGGCGCACGCGCACTCGGCGACGAGCTGCTGCGCCAACACGTCCAGCGGGGCATCGTGAGTGACGATCGCGTCCAGCAGGCCCTGACGCACCGCGCGCAGCAGTGCGATGCACTCGACCAGATCGTCGCGGGACACCGGGAAGATGCGCCCTTTCGGCATCCCGGAGATGGTGTGCCCCGAGCGTCCGACCCGCTGCAGCAGCGTGGCGATGCGGTGCGGCGATCCGATCTGGCAGACGAGATCGACGTGCCCGATGTCGATGCCGAGTTCGAGCGACGCCGTCGCGACCAGTGCTTTCAGATGCCCCGATTGGAGCCGCTGCTCGGCGTCGAGCCGCTTCTCCTTCGACAGGCTGCCGTGATGTGCAGTGACCGCGTCCTCACCGAGGCGTTCGCTAAGGTGCTTCGCCAGCCGTTCGGCAAGCCGACGGGTGTTCACGAACACCAGCGTCGTCCGATGCGCTCGAATCAGCGCGGTGAGCCGGTCGTAGCACTCCGACCAGACTTCGTTGGCCATCACCGTGTCCAGCGTGGAGCGCGGGGTTTCGATGGCCAGATCCATGGCGCGGCGATGGCCGGCGTCGACGATCGTGCACTGGGCGCTGTGGCCCGCGGTCAGGAAGCGCGCGACCTCTTCGATGGGCGTCTGCGTAGCCGACAGTCCGAGCCGCAGCGGCGGCCGCTCGGTGACCGCTTCGAGCCGTTCGAGCGACAGCGCGAGGTGCGCACCGCGCCTGGTGCCGATGACGGCGTGAATTTCGTCGACGATCACCGTGCGAACGGTTCGCAGCATCTGCCTGCTGCGTTCAGCGGTGAGCAGCAGGTAGAGCGACTCAGGGGTCGTGACCAGGATGTGCGGCGGCGTTCGGATCATCGCCGCCCGTTCCGACGCGGTCGTGTCGCCGGTGCGAACCGCCGCGGTGATGTTCGGGATCGGGAGTCCGGCGGCCTCGGCCAGCGCGTCGATGCCGCGGCGAGGCTCGGACAGGTTCTTGTGGATGTCGGCGCTCAGCGCTTTGAGCGGCGAGACGTAGAGCACGCGTACTTCATCTGGCAGCGCTCCAGTTTGTCCCTCTTCGAACAGATCGTTGATGGCGGAAAGAAATGCCGCGAGCGTCTTGCCCGATCCGGTCGGCGCGGCGATCAGCGTGTGACGGCCGGAAGCGATCGATTCCCAACCGCGCTGCTGCACAACGGTCGGTTCGCCGACGGCGGTACGAAACCACTGCTGGACGAGTGGATGGAAGCGCTCGAACGACATGAGATCGTGGACCCGATGGGAGCCTCGATCATACGGCAGAGACTTCCGGTAGGGACAGCCTTTAGGCTGTCCGTCAAGCTATGTCGCCGCCCGCGCGCTGCGCAGCTCCGACATCGGCAGCGCGCCGACACCGTTGGTCTGTCCGGTGACGATTCGCCGGTGATAGTCGATCTGGCCGAGGTGGTAGGTGAAATGCGAGCAGAGCGCCATCAGGAAGTCGCCGGTAACCACGTGCTGGCCCGCGACAGGCTCGGAAAAGGGCTTGGCGAGATCGGCCTCGCTCAGCGACGCGACGACGGTGCGGACGGCATCTTCTGCGCCGCTGAGCTCCTCGAGCAGCACCTCGCGCGACAGACCGCGCGCTTCGAATTCGCGGGTGCGGTTGCGCACGTAGTCCGAACCACCGAGCTTCGCGCCGATGAAGTGCCGCAGGTTGCCGGCCAGATGCAGCGCCAGCGTACCGGCGCTGTTCGGCAGGCTGGGCGGCTGACTCCAGATCGCCGCGTCGTCCGGGTACGCTTCGAGCTCTCTCCGGAGTGCGCGCAGTTCGCGAAGCAGCAGGGCGGCAGCGTTTTGTGCGAGTTGTGACATGGAGTGACTAAAGACCTGCAGTGCGAAGTGCTAGGTTCGAAGTGCGCTCGGAGCGCGAGGACAGTCCGGACGCACCTCGCACTGTCGCACCTCGCACTCCACGCATCTATTGTTTGACGGCGACACTAGTAACCGCGTGCCACGTGAACTCGACGAACGGATAGAGCGCAGCCTCGGCCAGACGCTCGACGTCGCTGTGCGCGCCGTACCCTTGATCCGCCGCGCTCGCGGCCGGGCCGATGCCGTAGCTCGGGATCCCCTTGGCGCGAAGCTGCGCCATGTCGCTGGCGCCGGTGGACATCGACGGCAGCACGGTCGCGCCTGGATAGAGCGTCCGGCTGACCTGCTCGAGCGTCCGATACATCTCGGTCGTGAGGCTCGATGCCGGCGAGAAGGGACGCGCCATCGGCAGCGGCACGATCTTCACGGCGGGATCGCCGATCACCTTGTCCATTTCCGCGTAGAACGTCTTGATGTTCTCGTCCGGCAGCGCGCGGATGTCGAGCGTGGCTTCGGCCTCAGACGGAATCACGTTCGGCCCCACGCCCGCCTTCATCATCGTCGGCGAAATCGACGTCCGGAGCATTGAGGACTTCGAGGGATCGTGCTCGGCGAGGTAGCGGATCGACTCCGGCGACGGTTGCGGCCCCAGCAGTCCGCGATAGACGGCCGCGAGCGTGGGCGTGCTGATGGTCGCGAGCCGTTCGAAGTAGGTGCGCGTGGTTTCGTTGAGCCTCACCGGCGTGCTCCAGCGGCCGACCTTCTCGACCGCCGCACCAAGGTGGACGAGCGCGTTGCTGGTGAGCGGTACCGAGCCGTGCCCGGACTGGCCCGTGGCCACGAGGCGCACGCGTGCTGGCACTTTTTCCGCCGTGCCGATGTTCACCGTCGAGACCCGTGTGCCGTCAAGAAACGCGGAGCCGCCTTCGGTGATCGCAAACTCCGCGTTGATCGCGTCGAAGTGTTTCTCGACCATGAAGTTGATGCCGACCCCCGTGACGTCGGCTTCTTCACCCGGCTCGGCGAGGAAGATCACGTCGCGATCGAGCACGGCGCCGGTCCGCTTGAGGAGCAGCATCACCATCAGCTCGGCGGCGAGGAGCGGCTTGTCATCGCGGGAGCCGCGGCCCCAGACGTAGCCGTCTTTCATGACCGCGCCGAACGGATCGACCGGCCACTTCTCGCGTTGTACCGGCACGACGTCGGTGTGCGCGAGAATCAGCAGCGGCCGCTTGCTGCCGTTGCCCTTCAGGCGCGCGACCAGGTTCGGCCGGTTGGGCGTGAGCGCGTAGGTTTCGGTCGGAATGCCTTCCGCCTCGAGCACCTTCTTCAGATAGGTGACGACCGTGATCTCGTTGCCGGGAGGATTGCTGGTGTCGAGCTGAATCAGCGCGCGGTAGTGGGCGAGAATTTCCGTCCGCTGCGCGTGCCAGTCGATCGGCCCACCCGCGGCCAGGGCCGGGCCGCCGACGGAAAGCGTGATGCAGAAGAGAGCGGTGATCCGAATCGTCCGTACCATGGGCCGAGGCTAGCACAACGCGGGCAAGAAGGGCCCGGACTCCTTCTCACCCGCGTCGTGCAATGAGTTGGCGATGTCGGCCGGAACCGCTCGAGAATCTAGTCGCGATCCCAGTCCCAGTCCCAGCCCCAGTCCCACTGGTGGTCATCGTTCTCGTCGGAATCACGATCGTCGTGCCGACGCGGAATCGTAATCTCGATGGTTCGATCGTTGCCGCTGTCCGGGTGTTGAATGTTGACCCAGGCCCTTCGCTTGTCGAATGGGTCGAAATACAAGCCGGTGAACTCCGAGCCCACCGTACCGTTGGAAGCCCAACGCCCGATGCCCTCGCCCGGATCGGTGAGGTCTCCGTCCTTGTTCAAATCCTTGGCGAACCAGATGTCGTCATCGACGCCTCCGTTCCGGTCCTCGATGATGTAGATGTTGCCGTCGTGGTCGACCGCCAGGTTATCCGGGCTCGCGAGGGCAGAGCCGACGGCGAGCCCGGTGGCGAGGTCGATGGTGCTCCGGTTCGCAAAGACGGAAACGACCTGATTCTTCAAATCCAGTCGATACACCTCGTGGGTGGTCGTGGTCGTGACGTACAAATACTCCCGGCCACGAATCTTCTGTATTTGCATGTCTTCAGGGCGCTGGTAGTCGGTGCCCTTGAACGCCGGCAGGTCGGTGGTGTTGCGCGCATCGACGGAGTGGATGCCATTGGGGTCGACGATCGTCAATGCGCCGGGCAGCGCGGCGCCGTTGTTGTCGGTGATGGGGATCCAGTTGTAGGCGCCGGTGGCGTTCGGCGTGCTGCCGTTGCCGACGCGCAAGACGGAGGTCTGGCCGGCGGCGAAGTAGTCCGCCCAGCCGAACTTGACGTGCTGGAACCTGGCTTTCGGCGTGTACTTGTAGAGGCTCCCGCCGTTCAGCTCGTCGACGAAGTACATGTTACCGTCCTCGTCCCACTGGATGCCTTCGTGCGACGTTCGCGGAATGACATTGCGGTGATGGAAGTGCGCGCCGGCATTGCTATCGGTCGTCACCGGTTCCTTGATGCCCGGCGCCGCGAGCGGATTCTCCAGCTCGAACAGACGACCGTACGCGCTGGTCGTGCATCCCGCAGGGGCGGCGGTGCACCAGCTCTCTTCCGCCGTGACCAACGTTCCCCAGGGTGTCCAGAACGAAGGATCGAACGACACACGCGCTCGTGGGTTCGGCGCAGGAGGCTGGTCAGCTGAAACCAGGCTGTACCAGATCGTCTTCGTACGTCCGGTCTTCAAGTCGTGGCGCTGAACACCCGACTGCCCGGTTTCGAAGACGGTGAACAGGTAGCGGCCCTTCTGCCAGCCGGTCTCGTTCACGCTGTTCATGTCCCAGTTCCCGGAATTGGGAATGCCCGCCGCCAATTGCGTGGCGCGGTCGGCGATTGATTTCTGCTTGAAGATTGGATTGCCGAAGGTGATGGGCTGGCTTTCGTCGAGGGTTGGACCAGCCGACGCGGTCAGCGGCGTGAAATCCGAAAAGCGTGTGCCGTCGGCCACGAGCGCCGTACCGGCCAGCAGCAGGCCGGCAGCAGCAACTGATCTCCAGCCGTGGATTCGATGCGTGCTCTTCTTCAAGGTCTATCCTCCTGATCATCACAAGCTCCAACCCGGCCGGTCGAAAGCGGCGCCGGCCGGGATGGCTGCGCGACGGAGGAATGATGAGTGGCGACTTTGACGTTTCGAACGCGGCAGCGCAAAGTTGACGAAAACTTCTCGACGCAGACTGAGTTCCACCGAAGGTAAGATGTCCGCTACCCACACCAGTGCCTCAGTCGATGTCCAAGAAGGCCCAGGGGAATGCTCAGACCGGCGGCGTGAGGTTTCAGTTCGGCGACTTCACGCTCGATCTCGAGACGCGCCAGCTGTCCCGTGCCGCGCAAGTCCTTCATCTCACGCCCAAAGCCTTTGAACTCCTGACAACGCTCGTGCAGGAGCGTCCGCGAGTAATCTCGAAGAAGGAACTCCTGGAACGGCTCTGGCCGGACACGTTCGTCGCCGAAGCCAATCTCTCGAATCTCGTCGCCGAAATCCGCGACGTCCTCGAGGATCGCGCGCGGGCTCCGCTCTTCATTCGTACCGCACATGGATTCGGCTACGCGTTCTGCGGGAGCGCTACGGCGCTGGCGGCGGCTCGCGGGGAGGCGGCGGTTCACCCGGCGTGTTGGCTGGAGTGGGACCGGCAACGGTTCCCGCTCTCGTTCGGCGAACACGTCATCGGCCGCGATCCGGATGTCGACGTCAGGCTCGATCAGTCGACCGTCTCCCGCCGCCACGCGCGCCTGCTGGTGACGGCAGATGGCACGATGCTCGAGGATTTCGGCAGCAAAAACGGGACGTTTCGCTGCCACGAGCGGGTCACCGCGCCCGTGCCGCTCGTCGATGGCGACTCAATCGGCATCGGCTCCCTGGTCATGACGTTCCACTGCCAGGCTCCTTCCCTGTCGACCGATACGCAGGTGCCGTGACCTTCGTCTGACGGCATTTGTCCCTCTCCGAGGGACTAAAATGTCGGCCACGTGCACCCTCATCTCCACGTGGTCGCCGAAAGGGTCCAGACGCGGTGACGCCAGGCGGTTCGGCCATGGCGCCTGGGACGGCGATCGGTCCCTACGAGATCCTCGCCTGGCTCGGCGCCGGCGGCATGGGCGTGGTCTACCGCGCGCGCGATGCCCGCCTCGGTCGCGAAGTCGCGATCAAGATGATCCCCGAAGCGCTCGCGGCCGATTCGAGCCGGGTCAGTCGCTTCGAGCAGGAAGCCCGCGCCGCCGGACAACTGAATCACCCGAACATCCTCGCGGTCTACGACGTCGGGATTCATGCCGGCTCGCCGTACCTCGTCTCCGAACTGCTCAAGGGGGAATCGCTGCGCGGCCGTCTGCAGGGTGGACAACTGCCGCCGCGCAAGGCCGTCGACTACGCGCGGCAGACGGCCCTGGGTCTCGCGGCAGCGCACGAGAAGGGCATCGTGCACCGCGACGTCAAACCCGACAACCTGTTCATCACCGACGACGGGCGCATCAAGATTCTCGATTTCGGCATCGCGAAGCTGACGCTGCCGGCGGATAACACGCACACGGGCCTGCCGACCGAAACGGCGACGGGTACGGTTGTCGGCACCGCCGGCTATATGTCGCCCGAACAAGTCCGCGGCGAAACGGTGGACGCCCGGTCGGATATTTTCAGCGTCGGAGCCGTCCTCCACGAACTGCTGACCGGCCGGGCGGCGTTCACCCGTGACACCGTCGCTGACACGATGGCCGCGATTCTGAAAGAAGATCCACGAGAACCGCTGCCCGACAACGTGCCGCCGGCGCTCGAGCGGATCGTGGCCCGCTGTCTGGAGAAAACGCGCGAGACGCGCTACCAGTCCGCGCGCGACCTCGCGTTTGGTCTGGAGGTCCTTTCCGATACTGGGATCGCGCTGCCAGCCGTTGCGCCGGTTGGGAAGCGCCGCTGGATGCCCGCGGCGGCTGCTGCCGTTGTCGGACTGATCGCCCTGTCGGCGCTCCGGTTCTGGCGCTCTGGTCCGGAGGCGCCAACGACTGCCGCAAACCCACTGGCCAACGCCCGGTTTTCGTATTTCACGGACTGGCCCGGGAACGAGGCGCACGCCGCGATTTCTCCAGACGGAAGGTTCGTCGCCTTTGTCGCCGACCGAGACGGAAAGCTCGATCTGTTTCTGAGCCAGGTCGGTACAGGGTCCGTGCGCAATCTCACGGAAAGCCTTCCACCCAACAGCGCGCCTGGGTTCTTGAGGATTCTTGGCTTCTCCGGCGATGGAGCGGAAGTCTGGTTCACTCAAGCCGGGGATTCCGGAGCGCCGAAATTCCTCATCCCGTTGACCGGAGGCGCACCGCGCCCGTTTCTCGGCAAAGGTCTGGTGGCGCCATCGTGGTCGCCCGACGGCAAGCGTCTCGCCTACTTCGACAACAAGCCTGGGGATCCGATCTATCTCGCGGATGCGGCCGGCGCGGATCCTCAACCGCTGAAGATCGACATCGAAGGCTTCTTCGGCGGCACCATGCACAGTCACAATCCTGTCTGGTCACAGGATGGCCAATGGATCTATTTCGCGCATGGGAAGCAGCCGGACGTCATGAACATCTGGCGCGTTCGACCTTCAGGCGAGACACCAGAGCAACTGACTGACTTGCCGGTGGCGGCGAATCTGACCGCGCCCATCGATGCGCGGACCTTGCTGTACATCGCGTTGCAGGAGGACGGGACCGGGCCGTGGCTGTGGTCGCTCGACGTTGAAACCAAGGTGTCGCAACGTGTGACCTCAGGGTTGGAACACTTTTCATCGGTCTCGGCGAGTCTCGATGGCCGTCGCGTGGTCGCGACCGCCGTCAAGTCCACGAGGACGCTGTGGCGCGTGCCAGTCCTCGGCCGGCAAGCCGAGGACCGTGATGTTCAGCCTTATCCTCTGACCAGCGCTCGGGCGCTGGCGCCGCGTTTTACGAGAGGGCCATCCGGCAAAGAGTCGTTGTTCTATCTCTCTTCGCGTGGGGCCGGCGACAGCCTCTGGGCGGCGAAGGATGGCCGGGGATACGAAGTCTGGAAACCAGGCGACGACAGGCTGAACGAACCGCCGATCGTGTCACCCGATGGGAGCCGCGTCGCCGTCGTCGTGAATCACGAGGGCAAGCCGCGCCTCATGATCATGGCCGCGGACGGCACGAACGTACAGACGCTGGCCGCCTCCATACAAATCGCGGCGTCTGGCGGACAGGGCAGCGGCGACTGGTCGCCGGACGGCAAGTGGATTGTGGCAGCGGGCGCCGACGCGCAGGGCGCCGGACTGTTCAAGATTCCGGTCGACGGTGGCAATCCGGTTCGAATTGCTTCCGGTGACGCGACGAACCCGATCTGGTCACCGGACGGAACGCTGATCGTGTATGGCGGCGCCGTGGTCGCCGGTCAGCTTCCACTGCTGGGCGTGAGACCCGATGGAACGCCGGTCGAACTGCCGAAGGTGATGGTCCGCATCGGCGGCGGCCACCGTTTTCTTCCCAATGGCCATCTGGTCTTCGTGCCAAGAGGGCAGTCGCTGGATTTCTATCTCGTGGATCTGGCCAGCAAAACCGACCCGCGCCCGCTCACGCATCTGAGCGATCAGGGACAGCTGCACACCTTCGACATCGCACCCGATGGGTCGATTGTGTTCGACCGGGACCGGGACAGTTCCAATATCTATCTGATCGAGTTGCCGAAACCGTAACGAATCCGGCTACAGCCGGATCCCGCCACCGCTACCGGCCAAGATTCATCCGGACGCCGAGCATCACCCGACGCGGGTCGATGAACGTCGTCGGCTGTCCGAATGTCGCCGGGGACAGCACATCGTCGCCACGGATCGACTCCTCGGCGTCATCGTTCAGCGCATTCAGCACATCGAGGATCAGGTCGACGCGTCCCATTCTCCCGATCGGCACGGATCTCGAAACGCGGAGATCGAGCAGCGTTTGCGCCGACAGCCGTCGAGTGCCTCGAGGCTCGAGCAGGACGCGAGATCGAGCGTCTTGCGGATTGATCGTGGTCGCTGTGGCTGCCCAGGGCTTTCCGCTCAGATACTGCAGGTTCGCCGCGACGACGAAGCCGGTCCGCAAGAGATCGACGCTCCCCATCGCGCGGAACATGTGGGGCCGATCGTTGGGCAGGCGGCCAATCGCGTTGACCAGGTCGTTGGGGTCGCGACCGAATGTGATCGGTTGCGGCGGCGAGACGGTGCTGACCTGTGCACCTGAAGCGGTTGCGCCGCCCGATGCCTGCAGCCCCTCCACCCGGGAGAACGTGTACGAGGCCAATGCCTGCCAACCGTTCGCGCGACGTTTTTCGACGACGGCGGCCAGGCCGTTGTAGGTCAGGAAGTACTCGTCGGGATTCGTCAAGAGATAGCGGCGATCGTTAGGGGTGTTGGTGAGCGTGAACCTCGACACCGTTCGACCGTCCGGCAGGAGGTCCGACGGGGCGAGAACCGTGGTCGTCTCAACATACTGGCCGCCAATGTCGGTCCACCCGATGAAGTCGGCGCCATCTTTTCGAACGTAGGCGGCCGAGATCGAGATCCGGGTTCCGATCTCGCGATCCACGCTGATCGAGTAGTCGTCGGTGTGGGGCGCTCGAATCTCGGGATTGATCCGCAGGTCCAGAGGACTGACGACGGAGACAAGGGTCGAGTACTGACCAGTGGTTGGATTGAAGCCGTTCGTCGTGGTGACCGCTGCGCCAGGATGGAACGGTTCGAGTTCTCCGGTCAGGACGCCTTGACTGAATCGGCCGTAGCTGGCCCGCAGCATCGTTCGTCCATCGCTCGTGAGCTTTGCCGCGACGCCCACTCGAGGCGACCACAGGTTCCAGGTGTACATCGTGCCGAGCCCTGGCACGACGGTATCGGTCTCGTGCCCTTCGAAGTCGGCGCCGGGCAGGTCCTGACTGATCGCGCGGTT
>CAZOAZ010000047.1:0-56998 GCA_964577955.1 uncultured Bifidobacterium sp.
AGCCCCCAGTCCCCAGTCCCCAGTCCCCAGCCCCCAGTCCCTAGAATCTGAACGTCGCCCCGATGGTGGTCCATTTCACTTCGACCAGATCGTTCACCGGCGACCCGAAGTCGGCGTGCGAGGTCGAGGTTTCGATGCCCACCGTCAGCCGCTTCAGCACCCTGAATCCGGCGCCGATGCCGACCATCGGCTGCGGGCTCTTCACCGTCGTCGTCCCTCGTCCTTCCATGGACATCATGCCGACGCGGCCGCTGAAGTCCCAGCGCCGGACCGGCCACCGCCCGACGGCGGCGACGCCGAAGGCGCCGATGGTGTTCTCGTGGTTTGTCGTGGCGATGTTGTTCGGAGTCCCGAGGTCGAAGGTCATCGCTTCAGCCCCGACGAAGCGCGTGAACTGATAGCCGCCGTACAGCCTGAGCGCGCCGCGGAATCCGGCGGCGTAGCTGTTGATGGGCGTGGTCGCCCCGCCAACGCCCGCCCCGAGCCCGACATACGCCTGGGCCCGGCCGAGGGAGGGGAACGCCACCGTCAGGAGAGCCGCAAGAACCAGCAGTCTGCGCTTCGACATGGTGCCTCCTGTAATCCGGCTGAAGCCGGACGCCACCGAACGTGAGAGAAGCCGGACGCCCCGGATCACCGAATCGGTGTTCAGACGATAGGCGCCTTCGAATGGTCTGACAAGTGCCGGACAGGCTAAAGCCTGTCCCTACCGGAACGCTACAAAGCAGGCAAGCCAATCGGATGATGGCGCTGGATCTCCGCCGCCAGCGTCAGCGCGGCTTCTTCGTCCGACGGACGCGCGACGATCTGCAGACCGACCGGCATGCCGGTGGGATCCAGACCGCACGGCACTGACGCGACCGGCAGTCCGGTCAGGCTGAGCACGAACGTCGGCGCGATCCAGTCCACGTAACTCTTCATCGGCTGCCCGGCGATCGAGTCCGGGTAGTTCTGTTCAACCGGAAACGGCGACACGGCCATGCACGGCGTGACGATGTGATCGTAGCGCGTGAAGAGTTCGCGGAAGCGGTGCCATAGCCGGCCGCGTTCCTGTTCGGCGTGCGCCAGTTCCTGGGAGGTGGTCGCGAGACCCGACCGCACGTTGTTGCCGACGTTCGGCCCGAACTCCGTCACCTTGTCCATGCGCGGCGACATGTGAGTGACGAACCACAGACCGCGTAGGGCGAGAAACGCCGTGCGTGCAGCAACGAGATCGAGCGCGATCTCTTCGACATGCGTGCCGCGGTCACGCAGGCTCCACACCGCCTGCCGGCAGATCCGTTCGATGGCGGGATCGATCCCGATCCCCGCCGGATCGGGGCAATACGCGATCTTCAGTCCGCGCCGGACGCCTGCGCGCACGGCGCCGACGAAATCGCGTCCGGCCACCGGCTGGCGAACCGGCGACCACTCAGTCGGACCGCACATCGACTGCAGCACGAGCGCGACATCTTCCGCGGTGCGCGCCATCGGACCGGTCACCTGCAGGGTGTCCCACGCCCAGTCGGTGGGATGCGTCGGCACGAGTCCCACCGACGGGCGCAGGCCGACGACGCCGCAAAACGACGCCGGGATGCGCAGCGAGCCGCCGAGGTCCGTGCCTTCGGCGAGCGCAATCATCCCGGACGCGAGCGCCGCGGCGCCGCCGCCGGTCGATCCGCCGGCGCTCTTCGCCTGATTCCAGGGATTCCGCGTTCGTCCGAAGACTTCGTTGAAGGTGTTGCCGCCGGCTGCGAATTCCGGGCAGTTCGTCTTGCCGAGAATCACCGCGCCCGCCTCGCGCAGCCGCTTCACGACCACCGCGTCCTCGATCGGCACGTGCTCGGCGTAGAGCGGCGATCCGAACGTCGTCCGCAGCGATTCGACCGGCGTCACGTCCTTGATGCCGACCGGCAAACCGGCCAGCGGTCCCGGGTTCTGGCCCGCGGCAATCTTTCGATCGACGGCCTTCGCATCCTCCCGTACCTGGGGATTCAGCGTGACGACGGCGTTGATCGTGCCGTTGTGCTGCTCGATGCGCGCGAGGCAGGCGTCGGCGACGTCGAGTGCCGACACGTCGCGTGTGCCGATCAACCGGCGCAGTTCAGTCGCCGATCGATCGGCCAGCGCGGTCACGGCTTCCAGTCGCCGGTAAAGGCGACGCAGCGCGCGAACGCGGCCTCGCCGCCTTTGAACTTCCACGGGAAGCAGCCGAGGATCAGCCGCTTGTTCTGCAGTTCCTTCTTGCCGATGTCACCACCGAGGTTCTCGATGTGCATGCAGTCCTTGGGGAAGAGCGCGTTGTGCGTCAGCTGATACGCCGTGTCCGGGAACAGCTTCGCAACACCTTCAGGCCCGCCGAACTTTTCTTCGGCCAGCTTCCTCACCCGTTCGCAGTGGTTGTGCATGCCTTTGCCGAGAAAGCGCCCGATCGGCAGGTTCATCGGGTGGTCGGTGGAGATGCAGTCCACGCCCCAGATGTGGATTTTCTTCTTGAGCAGCCACGGCACCATGTCGGGATGGGCGCCGGGATGGCGATGAATGTACTTTTCCTCGTCCGGGTCCTCGCCAAACTCACCGTGGCGATGCCAGCCGGTGTGCAGAAACAGCAGATCGCCGTTCTTCACTTCGGCGCGGTCTTCGATCATCTTCGGCGTATAGACGCCGAGCTCGTCCATCACGTCCGACAGATTGACGATCACCCCTGGACCGCAGAGCCATTCGACCGGAATCTGATCGATCGTCTTGCCCTTCGTCACGAAATGGCGCGGCGCATCGAGATGCGTGCCCATGTGGTTCGACGTCTGGATGTATTGCGCGTTGACGCCGTGTTCCGCTTTCCGCTTGATGTACTTCACCTCGAACGGCGGATAGTAGGGCCAGAAGCTGCACTGCTCGTTCAGCGGCTGCGACAGGTCGTAGATCTTCATGCGGACTCCAATTGATGGAAGGCGCGCTCGAGGACGCGGCGGACGAGAACGGCGGCCAGCCGGCGGCGGTAGCGGCTGGAGGCGTGAATGTCGCTGGACGGATCGATGTCGCTCGCGGCGGCGGCTTCGGCGGCGCCGCGAATCAGCGCCGGCGTGGCGCGCTGGCCGACCAGCGTCTGCGCCACCTGTGCCGACAGCACGGGTCGATCGCTGACGCTCAGCAGCGCCACCTGCGCCGCGATGCACGTACCCGCGTCATCGGTCGACACGCTGGCGGCGGCGCCAGCCAGTGCGAAGTCGCCGTGGCGTCTGGCCACTTCGTCGAACGCCACCGCGGTCCGTGGCGCCGCGCGCGGAATCCCGATGCCGGTGAGCAGCTCGCCTGGTTCGAGCGCCGTGGAAAAGAGTCCGGTGAAGAAGGCCGACGCCGGCAACGTCCGGGTGCCCGCGGTGCTCTGCAGGGTGATTGACGCGCCGGCCGCGAGCATGACCGCCGGCAGTTCCGCGGCCGGATCCGCGTGCGCCAGGCTCCCGCCGATCGTGCCGCGCGTCCGGATGGCGGCGTGCGCGACGAACGGCATCGCCGCGGTGATGAGCGGCGCGTGCTGCCGGACCAGGGCGCTGTGTTCCGCGGCGCGATGTCTGGTCATGCCGCCGATCTGCAGCGCGTGAGGCGTGGCCCGGATATAGGCGAGCTCGGACAGCCGATTCAGATCGATCAGCACGGCGGGCATGGCGAGCCGGAAATTCATCGCCGGAATCAGGCTCTGCCCGCCGGCGAGCGGCTTCGCGTCGCCGCCGTGTTCGGCCAGCAGCGCCAGCGCCTCGTCGAGCGTCGCCGGCGCGAAATACTCGAACGGTGCCGGTTTCACGCGCTCAACCTCGCGCGCAGCTCGCGCTCGAGCGCCTCGAGCGCCTGTTTCATCATCATCCGGCCGACCGACTCGAGCAGCCGCTGGCCGACCGCGGCAATCTTGCCGCCGACTTGAACGTTCGACGTGTACTGCATGACGGTGCCGTCCGGCGCATCGGTGAGCTGAATCGACGCGGTGCCCTTGGTGTAGCCGACGCCACCCTTGCCGTCGATCACCAGATTGAACCGTGACGGCGCCTCCTTGTCGCTGAGCGTCACCGAGACGTCGAATTTCGCCGCCGTCACCGGGCCAATGCTCACCTTCATCACGCCGTCGTACCGATCGGGCGCCGACATCACCAGCTTCTCGGTGCCGGGCAGCGCCTTGGCGAGAACGACCGGATCCTGGAGGATCTCCCACACCTTCTCGCGGGGCCCGTTGAACGTGAACGTTCCGTCGAGGTTCATAGATGATTGATGACTGATGATTGATGATTGTGAGGGAGATCGAGATTGAGCATTTCGAAGAGCCGGTTCGGGTTCATCGGGATCTCGAGGATCTCGATGCCCATTCCCGCCAGCGCGTCCTCGACCGCCTGCGCGAAGACGGCGCCGGTCGGAATGCACCCGGCTTCGCCGACGCCTTTCAACCCGATCGGGTTGAACGGCGACGCCGTCTCGCGGTGGTCGGTTTCGATCGGCGGCACGTCGGAAGCGGTCGGCAGCAGATAGTCCATGAACGACGCATTCAGCAGCTGCCCCTGTTCGTCGTAGACCAGCTGCTCGTAGAACGCGTTGCCGATGCCGTGGGCGACGCCGCCGTGAATCTGCCCCTCGACGAGCAGCGGATTGATCATCCGTCCGCAGTCGTGGACGACGACGTAACGGAGGATCTTGACCATGGCGGTTTCAGGATCGACTTCGACGACGATCGCGTGCACGCCGCTCGCGGTGCTGCCGCGATCGGGGCCGAAGTAGGCGGTGCTTTCGAGTCCCGGCTCGGTCCCCGGCCGTACCGCACCGCGGAGCGGATTGGCTTTTCCCGCAAGCTCGGCGAGCGTCATGCTGTGCGCCGGCGATCCTTTGACCGAGACGCGGCCGTCGACCAGCTCCAGGTCGTCCTTGCCGGCTTTGAGCAGCTGCGCGGCGAGCGCGAGGATTTTCTCCTTCACCGACACCGCGGCGGCGTGACAGGCGTTGCCCGCCACCACCGCGCCGCGGCTGGCGAACGTACCCGTGCCCCATTGAAACTCGCGCGTGTCGCCGGTGACGACGCGTACGTCTTCGACGTCGACGCTCAGGACCTCGGCCACGATTTGCGCGAAGACCGTGTAGTGCCCCTGGCCTTGTGTGCCGACCCCGGTCGCGACGCGCACCTTGCCGCTCGGTTCAACCGTGACGCGCGCACCCTCGTACGGTCCGATCCCGGTGCCTTCGACGTAGCAGCAGACGCCGACGCCGATGTGCTTGCCTTCCTTCTGCAGCCGCGGCTGGTCGCGCAGATGCTGCGCGTAGCCGATGATCTCGGCCGCCCGCTCCAGCGTCGGCAGGTAGTTGCCGCTGTCGTAGACGAGCGGCGCCGAGTCCTGGAACATGATCTCGTGGTTGTGCGGGAAGCGGTCGGGGCCGAGCAGATTGCGCTTCCGGATCTCGACGCGATCGATCCCGAGCTCGCGTGCCGCCATGTCGAGCAGCCGCTCGCTGACGAAGACACCATGCTGCCGGCCCGCGCCGCGGACCGGCGTGACGATCGGCTTGTTGGTGAAGACCGCGGTGAACTCGCTGTCGTAGTTGGCGATGTCGTACGGGCCGAGCAGCGTGCACTGCGTGTTGATCGGAATCGTCAGGCCGTAGGGATCGTAGGCGCCGGTGTCGGCCAGGAAGTGATCGCGGACGCCGAGGATCTTTCCGTCCCTGGTCAGCGCCATTTCCGATTCGTGGACCTGACCGCGTTCCTGAGTCGTCGCGTAGAAATTTTCCTGGCGGTCCTCGGTCCACTTCACCGGACGTCCGAGCTGCATCGACGCCCACGGCACGAGCAGCTCCTCCGGGTAGAACATCATGATCTTGGGCCCGAACCCGCCGCCGACGAACGGGGCCACGACGCGGACCTGCGATTCGAGGAGACCGAGCTTCACCGCCAGCCCGTTCCGGATCGGAATCGGCGCTTGCGTGGTGTCCCAGATCGTCATTTCCTCGGCCTGGGGATCCCAATGCGCCAGCACCGCGCGGTTTTCGATCGCCGCCGACGCGCCGCGGTCGTAGAGGAACCGGCGCTTGACGACCAGGTGCGCCTGGGCCCTGGCGGCGGCGTAGTCGCCTTTCTTCTGGACCACGTGCGCGGCGGCGTTCGACGGCAGATCCTCGTGGACCCTGGCCGAGCCATCAGCGAGCGCGGCCTCGAGATCCACGACCGCGTCGAGCGCCTCGGCGTCCACGGTCACGTCGCGAATCGCGTCCTCGGCGACGTAGCGGCTCGTCGCGACGATCATCGCGATCGGTTCGCCGACGTACCGCACTTTGTCCTGCGCCAACGGCAGATGCGTCCGCGCGTGGAAGACGAGATCCTTGATCGGCGGCGGCGGGACCAGCAGCGGCGCCGGCTGGAGGTAGTCGCCGAGATCGGCGGCGGTGTAGACCGCGACGACGCCCGGCCGTTCGCGCGCCGCTGACGCATCCACGCCGTTCAGTCGCGCGTGCGCGTAGTCGCTGCGCACAAAGGCGACATGCAGCATCCCCGGGACATGCACATCGTCGACGAAGCGCGCCCGCCCGGTCAGCAGCCGCTCGTCTTCGTTGCGCCGGACGCGGGCGTTAAGGTACTGATGGCCGGCTGGCACGCGTGACCGCCTCGACGATGTGTTGGTAACCGGTGCACCGGCAGAGATTGGCGGAGAGCGTGTCGCGAATCTCGTGTTCCGATGGATCCTTCGCGTCGCGGAGGAACGCCGCGAGCGTCATCAGGATGCCGGGAGTACAGAAGCCGCATTGCAGCGCGTGCGAGTCGCGGAAGATCGTCTGGAGCGGGCTCATCTCACCGTCGGCCGCCGCGAGCCCTTCGACCGTTCGCAGCTGATGGCCGTCGGCCTGCACCGCGAACATGATGCAGGACCGCGCCGGTTCGTCGTCGAACAGGATCGTGCAGGCGCCGCAGACGCCGTGCTCGCAGCCGACGTGCGTGCCGGTCAGGGCGAGGTCGTGGCGGAGGAAGTCGCTCAGGAGGAGCCGCGGCTCGACGTCGCGTTCATAGCGAACGCCATTGACCGTGACAGTGATCCGCATCGCGTCCGAATCGTAGCAGAGCCGGAGACGGTGCGCGCTACTGCCGTCCGCCCGTCGACGGCTGACGTCCTTCGCTCAGCGGCAGCCGCAGGAACGTGCCGGCGAGCGCGACGCGATGCTGGCTTGGCTTCGAGTAATCGCAGACGCCGTTCGGGAAGATCTGCTTGAGCCGCGCCTGTTCGTCCGCCGTGAACGCGACCTTGTAGTCGGCGGCCGCAATCGGCTTCAGCTGGCACTTCATCACATCGTCGGCCAGCGGTCCGCCGGCGACCATCCGCGCGTTGGTGTGCACCGGATAGAGCGTGTTGCAGGGGCTCTTGCCCTCGAAGGTCATCGAGTCGTCGATGCGGTTGCCGTCCTTGTCCCAGCAGCCGTCGAGCGCCTTGGCCGGTTTCGCAGCGACAACTTTGTCGATCGGCTGGCGCGACGATGTGTCCTTCTTGATCCCGTCCAGCCAGGCGCCCATTGTCTCGAGGGCCTGCGCGGCGACCTTCGTGCCGGTCGCCGTGTCCCGCGTGTTGTAGAGCCAGATGACCTCGTTGTCGGCGCGGCCAAAGTTCTTCATCAGCCGCGCGCGCATCGAGAAATCGCGGAAGCGATCGTGGATGTCGCCGAGCGGATCGTTGTACGAGCGGTAGTGGAGGATCGGCACCGAGCCGAGGCCGCCGGCGCCCGAGTCGACGCGGCCGGTGAGGTAGGCGAGACGAATCGCCTCGGGATCCCCCGCGGTCCGCTGCGCCACGAGATGACCGTTGTCGTCGATGCCGCCGATGCCGGCGTTCAGATCGAGGAACTGCGCCTTGGTGATCACCCCGGCATTGAGCGCTTGCAGGCCGTACTGGAGACCAATGTTGTCGTAGGAGCGCCGCGCGAACCCGGTCCGCGGATCGCGGCCGAAGCTGGCGACGTTCGTGTCCCACAGCGTGCAGCGGGCGCCCTTCGGATTCGTGACCGGGTCGAACACCTTGTCCTTGGCGATGCCGCAGCCCTGCGTATAGTCGGCGAGGATCACGTTGGCGAGTCCGCGGTCCCACGCCGCGCACGTGCCGGCGGTGTGCCCCTGAACCGCCACCATCTGTTCGTCGGTGAGCGCGCCCGGATGCGCCTTGCCGTAGTTGATCATCAGCCGGCAGTCGACGACGCCGTTGCGGAGGCTGAACGAGTCGGGGAACGTCAGGCTTGGCATCAGGCCGTCGAGGAGACCGGGATAGTTCTGGCCGATCAGCAGCTGCTGAATCGCGCCGCCCGATCCGCCGCGGCCGACGGTCCAGGCCGGAATGCCGTAAGCCTCGACGAAGTGCTCCTTGATCATCATCAGCGCTTCGCCGGAGATCGCGTCGTTGCAGTGCTGGCCCATCACGTTTTGCGTCGACACGGCGAAGGCGAACCCCTTGGACAGCGCCGGCTCGTCGAGCGCCGCCGTGGCCTGATTCGTCCCCTGGTTGTAGTTCGTCCCGCAGCCGCCGCCGAATGAGAACAGCAGCCGGTGATTCCAGCCGGCGCCCGGCTTCCAGACGCTGGCGCTGGTCGCGGGATCGTCCAGGATGCTGATGCGATAAATCGCGCGATTGATCGTGCCGGACTCGACGCGGACGATGAACGGCACCGTGCGTCCATCGGTGGTTGTGGTCTGGGCGATGTCGGTTGGCCGCGGACCCACTGGCAACGGCTTGAACGGCGAGCGGCGAGCGGCCGGCGCATCCGCGTCGTCTGCATCGGCGGCCGGAGCTTGACCCGCGGCAGCAGTCGCACCAGCGGCGCCCGCGGCTCCGCGTCCACCACGTCCGGCAGCGGGCGGAGGCGGCGGCGCGGTCGAACGGTAGAAGTATTCAACATTGGTCGTCGCGGAGCAGTTCGCGTCGAGCGGTGCGCCGAGTCCGGATTGTTCGGTACGGCACTCGAACGGCGTGAGATGTGGACCCGAGAAGACCGGTCCGACGTTCGGATAGTTCGTGACCGTCAGCCGCGCGGTACGGTTGCCCGCCTTGGCCTCGATCGTGTTGGCGCCGTCTTTGAGTCCCTCGACGAGCCCGACGAGCGACCCGCGCGCGGCATCGGCAGCAAAAGCCCTGGTCTGATCGCGGCCGTTCACCGCAATCGACACGCCGGTCGGCGCA
Source organism: uncultured Bifidobacterium sp. (assembly GCA_964577955.1). Lineage (GTDB taxonomy): Bacteria > Acidobacteriota > Vicinamibacteria > Vicinamibacterales > CAVVIG01 > CADEEX01. The sequence continues at coordinate 9,162 of CAZOAZ010000047.1, forward strand.
GTGCCCGCGCCCCTGAGTTCCACAAGCGCGTTACCGCCGCTGATCATGTCAGCGCGATTCGACAGCGTTTCGAGCGTGAGCGCGCCGCTCTGAGCGTTCAGGTGGCCCGATGCGGACCACGCCAGACCCGCGGCAAGCAGCACCGACCACGCACCCGCCGCGATGAGAGAACGGACTTGCATTTGGCCTCCTTACGAGTGCGCGGAGTGTATCGCAGACCGACAGCGGTAGGGACAGGCTTTAGCCTGTCCGAGGTCTCGCCGTTTCACACGGACAGCCTAAAGGCTGTCCCTACCGCTGTCTACGCGATCCGTTCCGGTAGGGACAGGCTTTAGCCTGTCCGTTTGGCATCGCGGGCCAGCGCCAGGTAGACGACACACCCCAGCGCGAAGGTGACGAACCAGGCATAGGTGTAGAGCGAGTCGAAAAAACTCGGATTGGCGACCTGCCCGCCCGGAGTCGTCGCGGCACGGACGAAGCCGGGGACGACGGGCAGCACGGCCACGACCATCGCGACCATCGCCGGCCAATGGATGCCGCTCGAGTAGCGATAGCGTCCGTTGACCTTGAAGAGATCGGCCAACGACAGCTCGCGGCCGCGGAGGATCCAGTAGTCGGCGATCAGCACGCCGCCGATCGCGCCCATCAGACTCGAGTAGCCGATCAACCACGTGAAGATGTAGGCCGCGGCGTCGGCATAGAGCTTCCACGGCATCATGAGGATGCCGACGGCGGCGGTGATGAGTCCCCCGACGACGTAGCTGATGCGCTTGGGCGCGAGACTCGAAAAGTCGTTGGCCGGCGACACGACGTTGGCGGCCATGTTCGTCGTCAACTGCGCGAGCATGACGACGAGCGCGCCGAAGACGATCGCCGGCGCGCTGCCGATGCGGGCGATCAGCGTCACCGGATCCCAGATCGCTTCGCCAAAGACGACGATCGTCGCGCTCGTCACGGCGACACCAATGAACGCAAACGCGGCCATCGTCGCGGGCAGTCCGAGCGCCTGGCCGAGCGCCTGCGAGCGCTGACTCTGCGCGTAACGCGTGAAGTCGGGAATGTTCAGGCTGAGCGTGGCCCAGTAGCCGACGTTGGCGGTCAGCGCCGACGGGAAGAGCTGCCAGAACGGTGTGCGCTGTCCGGATTGGAGGCGCACCGACTCGTCGAGGATGTGGCCGAGCCCGCCGCCGCGCCGGATCGCCCAGATCAGCAGCACCGCGCCGCCGGCGAGCAGCAGCGGCGCCGACCAGCCCTCGAGCTTTTTGATCCCTTCGAGCCCGTGGACGATCAGCCAGACCTGCACGCCCCAGAAGATGGCAAACGAAATCCAGATGCCGGCCGCGAGCGCGGCCCACCCCGGCCAGAGTGCGGTGATCAGTGTGTTGAGCGCGAGCCCGCCGATCCACGTTTGAATCCCGAACCAGCCGCAGGCGACGAGCGCCCGCAGAATCGCCGGGACGTTGGCGCCCTTGACGCCGAACGCCGCGCGGCAGAGCACCGGAAACGACACGCCGTATTTCGTGCCGGCGTGCGCGTTCAGGATCATCGGAATCAACACAATCGCGTTGCCGAGAAGAATGGTCAGCATCGCCTGCCACCACGCCATGCCCTGTTGCATCAACCCGGAGGCCAGCGTGTAGGTCGTAATCACGACGCTCATGCCGATCCAGAGCGCGGCGATGTGATAGGTGGACCAGGTGCGGCGGGCGAGCGGCGTCGGATCGAGGTCGTGATTCCAGAGCGGACTGTGCGACACGTCCTCGGTCAGCTCGACGAAGTCCTGGCGCTCTCTATTCATGGTGGCGTCCGGCGTTCGCCGGATTGCATGCGTCCGGCCCTTCGGCGCAGCTCAGGGCCGTCCTGAGCATGTCGAAGGACGGCTTCAGCCGGATTGTGCGCGAATCGTACCGCAATTCCGTTGACAAACCATCGGACCGCCCGTATCACATACCTTGCCCGGCGATGGGTCCTTTCGTCTTCACCTACAGCGCGCTGGCGGGGTTCTTCGCCTGCGCCGGTTTGTACCACCTGCTGCTCTGGTGGTCGTCGCGGCGCGAGCGCCTGCTGGGCGTCTTCAGCGCCGAGTGCTTCGTTCAGGCCGGTTTGAGCGTTGTGCTCGTTCTGACGGCGACCTCGACGACGCCCGAATCGGCGCATGCCGTGCTGCGCGTCCGCACCGGTCTGACGATGCTGCAGTGGCTTGGCTGGCTGTGGTGTGCGGCGCTCGTGTCTGGCGTCCGGGCGCGCTGGTTCGTGTGGCCGGCTACGGCCGCCTTCGGCGGCCTGTTTCTGATCAATCTCGTGACGCCGTTGAATCAGGACGTTCTCGCGATCGGCACCTCCGTGCTGCCCTGGGGCGAGACGATCGCGGTGCCGCAACAGGGGCCCGGTGGTCCTTGGGCGATCCCGGTGTTCGGGCTGTTCTTCGCCGTTCTCGGGTTTGGGATGTGGTGCGGCATCCGCCTGTGGGTGCGCGATCGTGTGGCGGGCGTCCTCGTCCTGCTGGTCTACGTCCTTGCCATCCCGACGCTGCTGGCCCCATTCCTGCGCGTTTTCGGCAACGCGTCATCGGTGCCGTTCTTTGGCGTCGTCGCGAGCCTGCCGTGGGTCGTGGTCTTCGCGCTGCTGATCGCGCGTCAGCATCGTCACGTGCGAGAGCAGCTGGTCGCGAGCGAGCGGCGCTTTCGCGCCATCTTCAACCAGACGTCTCAGCTCGTTGTCCTGCTCAATCCGGACGGCGTGCTGATGCAGGCCAACGACACGGCCCTCGAGTTCTCGTCGATTGGTCCGAGTGAAGTCGTCGGGCACCCCTTCTGGGATGCGCCGTGGTGGGTGCGTTCACCTGAACTGACGCGTCAACTCCAGGCTGCGGTCCAGAAGGCGCGCACCGGCGAGACGGTGCGCCTCGAACTCCAGCACCGCCGCGCGGACGGCGCGACGATTGCCGTCGACTTCTCGCTGCATCCGATCCTCGACGACGACGGGCGAGTGGTGCTGCTGCTGGCGGAAACGCTTGACGTCACAGAGCGAAAGCGGGCCGAGGACACCAGGCGCGATCTCGAGTCCAGGCTGGCGCAGTCGCAGAAGATGGAAGCCATCGGCCAGCTGGCGAGCGGCATCGCGCACGATTTCAACAACCTGCTGACCGTGATCGGCGGGAACTCCGAGATCCTGCGCGAAGGCACGCCGCGCGGCGACCCGGCGTGGCCGCTGCTCGACGCGATCCACGCTGCCGGCGAACGGGCCGCGGCGCTGACCCGTCAGCTGCTGATGTTCAGCCGCAAGCAGATCGTCGAGCCGCGCCTGCTCGATCTCAACGCCGTGGTCGGCGACACGCGCGCGATGCTGGAACGGCTGATCGGCGAAGACATCAGCGTCCGGATCGAGCTCGATCCCGACCTCGCGGCGGTGATCGCCGATCCCGGGCAGGTGAGTCAGGTGCTGCTGAATCTGGCGGTGAACGCCCGCGACGCGATGCCGCGCGGCGGCACGATGACGATCGCGACCGCGATGCGCGAGATCAAGCCGGACGCGGGCAACGGCAACGGTCCGCGGCTGAAGCCGGGGCAATATGTCGTGCTCTCGGTCTCGGACACCGGCGTCGGCATGACCACGGAAGTGCAGAAGCAGATCTTCGAACCGTTCTTCACCACCAAGGCGCCCGGCAAAGGCACCGGTCTCGGGCTGGCGACGGTCCGCACGATTGTCGACGAACTGAACGGGGCGGTGCTGGTCTCGAGCGCGGTCGGTCAAGGCAGCACGTTCAGCGTGCTCTTTACTGCCCAGAACACCAAGGCGGCGCCGCCGGTCGAGACGCCGCCGCCGGTGCCGGTGCCGCGCGCGGCCACCGTGCTCGTGGTCGAAGACGAAGCGTCGGTCAGGACGCTGATTCACCGCAAGCTGTCCGAGGCCGGGTATGTCGTGTTCGTCGCCTCGGGCGGCAACGAAGCGCTGCGGCTGGCCCGCGAACACCGCGGTGAGCTTGATCTGCTGATTACCGACGTCGTGATGCCGGATCTGGGCGGACGCGAACTGGCCGAACAGCTGCGCCGCGAGCATCCGGCGCTCAAGGTCCTGTTTCTGAGCGGCTACACCGACGACATGGTGCTGCGCCACGGGTTGGCCCAGGCCGAAGTGGCCTTCCTGCAGAAGCCGTTCACGATGAGCGCGCTGTTGGCGAAAGTGCGGGCGGAGCTGGAGCGTTAACCATCGATCGCTAGTAGTCGAGTGTCGGTAGGGACAGGCTTTAGCCTGTCCGCTGAGGAGGATGAGTGAAGCAAACGGCTGGATTCGTCGTCGCTCTTTTCGTCGCGGGCGCACTCGCTGCCGGCGTGAGCGCGCAGTCGTCCGAAGCCGCCCGTCATCGCGCGGCGGCGGCCGCGGCGGCGGGCCAGGACTTTCCCGGACTCCTCGCCGCTCTGTGTCCGGCGAATCCGCCGCAGCGCGGCGCCGCTCCCGCCGCGGGGCGCGGACCGGCGGCCGGTGCGCAGCGCGGCACGCCGCCGCCGCGCGGCGTCCCGGAGCGCTCGACCTGGCATGCGGAACCGGTCAAGGTCTTCGACAACCTCTATTGGCTCGGTCAGACCGAATTCTCGGTCTGGGCCGTCACGACATCGGAAGGCATCATCGTTCTCGACACGATCTTCGACTACTCGGTGCAGGACGAAGTCGTCGACGGGCTCCGCAAGATGGGCCTCGACCCCGCGCAGATCAAGTACGCGATCGTCAGCCACGGCCACGGCGATCATTCCGGCGGTGCGAAGCTGCTGCAGGACGAGTACAACACGCGCATCCTGCTCTCGGCTGCCGACTGGGCGCTGCTTGATCGCAGCACCGGCACGCGCCCGCGCCGCGATCAGGTGATCACCGACGGAATGAAGCTCACGCTCGGCGACACGACGTTGACGATGTACATCACGCCGGGACATACCGAGGGCACGGTGTCGACGATCATCCCGGTGAAGGATCGCGGCGTGCCGCACGTGGTCGCCGAGTGGGGTGGTACGCTTATCGGCGGTTTGCGGAACGAAGCCGGCCTGCAGACCTACATCGACTCGGCCGAGCGCTTTGCCGGCATTCTCCGACAGGTCGGCGCCGAAGGGATTCTTTCGAATCACACCAACTACGACAACTCGAAGGTCAAGCTCCCGCTCATCCTGAAGCGCGGACCAAACGATCCCCATCCGTATTTGATCGGCCGAGAGGCCACGCAGCGCTATTTGACCGTCGCACAAGAATGCGCGAAGGCGGCGCAGGCGGAGCTCTGAAAATTTAAGGAATTCAGGATTTAGGAATTCAGGACTTGGGGATTTCCGATCTTGGTCCTCGCACTCCCAAGTCAGATCCCCAAAAATCCTTAAATCCTTAAATCCTTAAATCCTTAAATCCTTAAATCCTTAAATTCTGAATTCAAGAATCGCCCGTACGTGGCGGGTCGGAAGGCTTGTGGGCCTCCCGACGCAAGGGGTGGGATTTTTGTTTCTCCGCAGAGTGCGGAAAAACGGAAGTTGTCAGATGTAATAGCAACGGCAATGCCAGCTTTGATGTAACGCACCTGGTGGCGGCCATCTTGCTCAGCCGATGGCATCAGCATGAAAGTGTTTCACTGCGACCGCTGCGAGCAGTTGTTGTTTTTCGAGAACACCTCTTGCGTCCAGTGCGGGGCCGGCGTCGGTTACCTGCCCGATACGCGCGAAATGGCGGCGTTTTCCGCCGGAAATGCCGGCGATCCGGACAAAACCTCAACTCCTGCGTTGCGGCGCTGCCGCAACTACCGTGACGCGGACATCTGCAACTGGTTGATCGCGGATGACGATCCAGGCGAGCTGTGCCGCTCGTGCCGTCTGACGCGCGTCATTCCCGACCTCGCGGGTTCCGACCGGCGCGCCCAGTGGTACCGGCTGGAGAGTGCCAAACGGCGACTTCTGTTCACACTGTTGGCCCTCGGATTACCCACGTCAGGTAAGGCCGGAACCGCCGACGCCGGATTGACATTCGAGTTCAAAGCCGATCCGGAAGACCCGGCGCTGCCGCGGATCATGACCGGTCACGCTGACGGCGTCATCACCGTCAATCTGGCGGAAGCCGACGATGCCGAGCGCGAACGGCGGCGGCAGGGACTGGGCGAGCCGTATCGGACGCTGGTCGGGCACATGCGGCACGAGAGCGGTCACTACTTCTGGGATCGTCTGATCGCCGGATCGTCGGCGCTGGAGAAATTCCGCGCGCTGTTTGGCGACGAGCGCAGCGATTACCAGCAGGCGCTGGCAGCGCACTATGAACAGGGCGCGCCAGCGGACTGGCCGTCGCGCTTCGTGAGCGCGTACGCCTCGTCACATCCGTGGGAAGACTGGGCCGAGAGCTGGGCTCACTACTTACATATGGCCGACACGGTCGAAACCGCGGCCGACAGCGGGTTGGTCCTGAAACCGCGGCGCGCCGACGAACCGGCGCTCCCGAAAGCGCCGGTGGCGGCTGCCGGCGCACTCCCGTTCGATCAGATGATCGCCAGCTGGTTTCCGCTCACCTACGTCCTCAACAACCTCAATCGCGGTCTCGGGCTGCCGGACGCCTATCCGTTCGTGTTGTCCGATCCGGCGATCGCCAAGCTCCGATTCGTGCATGACACGATCGCTCGGGCGTCGCGCTGCTCGGAATGAGCCCGGCGGCGGCGCCGCCCAAGGCGGCGCCCAGAAGGAGTCGCGACCGCGACGTCATGTGCGCATGCCCGCGTCTCATGAAGTCCCGTGCAGTTTGGCCTTCACTTCGGTGAGCATGATCGGCGCGGACGAAAAGTTCTCCAGTTCGATCGTGTTCTTGACGACCTGGATTTTGGTGGCATACGACATCGTCCCCTTGCCCGTGCCGTCGCGGTTGATGTGCATCTGGATCACCGTGAACGGATAGTCGAACACGCGCGGCCGATTGCGCGCCTCCCAGAATCCAATCGGCCGGTCCGTGGCGATGACGATGTCGCGGCCGCCGTCTTCGCCTGGCCGCTGATACGCGAAGTGCAGGTCGTAGCCCAACGAGTCGGGCGTCTTGATGATGCCGACGGTGGGCGCGCGCTCGAGCTCGCGCAGCAGGTTGTCGGAGCCCTTGTCGACCAGCGCCTTGACGAGGCGGTCGCGCTCCGCTTCCGATGACCAGCGGGTGATCTGCATCATCACGGTACCGGCCCCGCTCGAGAAGTTGTCATTCACCATCGCAATCGCGGTGAAGTCTTCGGCGGGAAAGTTGCTCTGCGCGGCCGCAAACACCGTGGCCGTCGCCATGACGGCCGCGCTAAGCCAGACCTTGAGGTTGTTTGATTTCTTCATTGGCGTCCTCTCATTCGAGGACAACGCAAATCGCACGCCGCATGCAACGGGAACACCGGGAGTACGTGTTGCCGCGAACCCGTCGAGCCAGGAATCCCAGCCGTTACGCCGTGGTCGGGCTTGGTCACCTCGCCCAGGGCGGACGAGTTCCAACGCCTCGTCGAGGTGCGCCGCGCGGCGCTCGCCAACGACTGCGGCATCCACTTGAAGAAATCGGTTCGCATCGAGCAACCGGTTGCCGATCTCCTCGAGAAGTTTCCGGCGCGGCCTTTGCTAAAGGGGCTGCCGGCGATGTACCAGACCTTCCGCGAGAAACAAGACGCGGCATCAAAGTCGTGATGCGGCCGTCATAGACAGTTCACGAGATGCAGGGTCCGGCTCGAGCCGGACCTGACACAAACAAGGAGCACAACGATGTCTGAAACAGGAACTTTGCACGACGCATTTCTCGACGAACTCCGCGACGCCTACGACGCGGAGAAGCAGCTGATCAAGGCGCTGCCCAAACTGGCCAAGGCCTCGGCGTCAGCGGAACTGCGCTCCGCCTTCGAATCGCACCTCGACGAAACCGAGCAGCACGTCGCCCGGCTTGAGAAAGTCTTCGAGAGCCTCGACGAAAAGGTGCGCGGCAAGCACTGCGACGGGATCGCCGGCATCATCGAGGAAGGCAAATCGGTGATGGAGGAAGATTTCGACGACGAGACGATGGACGCGTGCTTGATCGCCGCGGGCCAGCGCGCGGAACACTACGAGATGGCCGCCTACGGCACGCTGGTCGCCTGGGCGCGCGCGATGGGGCATGAGGAAGCCGCTGATCTCCTGGAGCAGACGCTCGAGGAGGAGAAGGCGGCCGACAAGAAGCTCACCGCGCTCGCCGAAGGCGGGATCAACGAGGAAGCCGCCGCCTCCGCTCATCCCGAAGACGAAGAAGAAGAGGAAGACGAGCCCGCGCTCGCGGGTTCCGGCAAGAAAGCGGCAAAAGGTGCGAAGCCTGGCGGCCGCACGATGAAGGGCGCGCGCGGGCGCTAGTCATCGATGAACAATGATTGATGAATGATGATTTGATTGGTGATTTCCCAAATCATCCTTCATCATTCATCAATCATCGATGCAATGCCCGGCGTGCCGATCGGACGCTCCTGACAGCGCGGCCTTTTGTTCGGTCTGCGGCAGCGCACTCGGCGACACCGCCGTCACGACCGCTGGCGGCGATGCGACGCGTCCGGTCGCCACGCCGATTCCGACGGCTGGCGGCGGCTGGCTGTCGGCGTCGGACGCGATCAGCCACGGTCGCTTCGAGCCGGGTGCGGTGCTCGATGGCCGCTACCGGATCATCGGGCTCCTCGGTAAGGGCGGCATGGGCGAGGTCTACCGTGCCGACGATCTGCGTCTCGGTCAGCCGATCGCACTGAAAGTCCTGCCGGCGGAGCTCCGCCGCGATCCGCAGCGACTCGCACAATTCCACAACGAAGTCCGGACGGCGCGGCAGGTGTCGCACCCTAACATCTGCCGCGTCTACGACATCGGCGAGACGCAGGGGCTCCTGTATCTGTCGATGGAGTACGTCGACGGCGAGGATCTGGCGAATTCGCTGCGCCGCATCGGACGGTTCCCGGAAGACAGGGCGCTCGAGATCGCGCGCCAGCTGTGCGCCGCCGTCGCAGCGGCGCATCAGCGCGGCGTCGTGCATCGCGATCTCAAACCCGCGAACGTGATGCTCGACGGGGCCGGCCGGGTCCGCGTGATGGATTTCGGTCTCGCGGCGATCGGCGAGGTCGCGAATGTCCGCGAGGGGACGCCGGCCTACATGGCGCCGGAGCAGTTGCTTGGCCGAGCCGTGACGGCGAAGAGCGATCTGTTCGCGCTCGGCCTGATTCTCTACGAGCTCTTCACCGGCCGCCGCGCCTTCACGGCCTCGACGATCGCCGAACTCACCAGGCAGCACGAACTGAAGGCTGTGCCCGCGCCCTCGGCGCTGATCACGACCCTCGACCCGGCGATCGATCGCGCGATTCTGCGCTGTCTCGAACCCGATCCCGAACGCCGGCCGTCGTCGGCGGTGACCGTGGCCGGTTCATTGCCGGGTGGCGACCCGCTCGCCGCCGCGCTCGCCGCTGGGGAGACGCCGTCGCCGGAAATGGTCGCGGCCGCGGGCGAAGGCGTGGGGTTCAGCCTTCGTAGCGCGGCCATCGTCCTGGCCGTCACGGTGGTGGGGATTGGGGTGTCCCTGCTGATCGGTCTCAGGCAGAGCCCGCTCGAGACGATGCGTCCAGCATTCGGTCCTGAAGTGCTGGCGCAGAAGGCGAGGGACGCGATTGTTCGGATCGGATACGGCGACCGCGCCGCCGACCAGGCGTACAGCTACGAGTGGCGGGGCGGATTCATCCGCCATGTCAGACGCGAGGACAAGCCCGCCCCGCAGTGGGCGACGGTGCTGCGGCAGCGGCCATCGCCCTTGGAGTTCACCTATCGGCGCAGTCCTGAGCCGATGACCGCGGTCGCATTTCACAGCGATCTGCTGATACCAGGTGTGGTGCGTCCGGACGATCCGCCGCCGATCACCGCCGGGATGATTCGCGTCGATCTCGACCACGCGGGCCGGCTGGTCTTTCTCGAAGCCGTGCCGCCGCAGCGCGAGCAGACACCAACGCGTCCTGCCGCGGTGGACTGGAATCCGCTCTTCGAACTTGCCGGCCTAAACGCCGACAGTCTGCAGGCGACCGATCCCTTGTGGAACTGGTTGAGTGCCGCCGACACGCGGGCCGCCTGGACCGGGACGTGGCCTGAGAGCGGACGTCCGCTCCGCGTCGAGGCGGCGGCATTGGGCGGCCGTCCGGTCGCGTTCATGGTCGCGGGGCCGTGGACGGAGCCGTGGCGCGAAGCCGTGGACGACAGCGGCGGGTTCGAGCTGAACCTCGTCGTGCTCTTTGCCTTGGCATTCGGCATTCTGGCTGGTGCCGCGGCGCTGGCACGGCGGAACCTGCGCGACGGCCGCGGCGATCGCCACGGCGCGGTCAGACTGGCCATCGCCATGTCGACGCTGCTCGTCGGACTGTGGGTGTGCACGGTTCACGTCAGCGTGTCGATCGGGCTCCTGTCGATGTTTCTCGTCGCGATTGGGACGGCCACGTTCTACGGCGTGCTGCTCTGGACCATCTACCTGGCCTTTGAACCGTTCGTCCGCCGCTACTGGCCGCATGTGCTCGTGTCGTGGACCAACCTCCTGTCCGGACGTTTCCGCGATCCCGTCGTCGGCCGCGATCTTCTCGTCGGCTCCGCGCTCGGTGTCGGCTGGGCGCTGCTGATTCGCGGCATCGCGCTCGCGAAGGGCGGCGGGGAGTACGCCGACTTTCCGGGCGCGGTAGAACTGCTCGGCGGCCTGCGCAGCACGCTCGGGTCGACGCTCGAGATCGTGCCGTACGCGCTGCGGAACACGCTGCTCTACTTCTTTCTGCTGTTCGTCACCAAGACGATCGTGCGGCGCGACTGGTTGATCGTGCTGGCATTCAGCGGCGTCCTCGCGTTGCTGACCGATATCGGTGGTTCGCCGACCTGGTGGCTCGACATGCTGATGGCGTTCGTCCTCTTCAGCACGGGTGCGGCGGTGGTCATCCGCTGGGGCCTGCTGTCCTACGCGGTCGGGACGCTGGTGAGCCAGCTGCTCCTCAACGTTCCGGTCACGGTCGACGCCTCTGCCTGGTACTTCGGCAACGCGATGTTCACCATTGCCGTCGTCATGGCGATTCCGCTTTGGGGCTTGTACTCGTCAAAAGGCAGACTGCGGAATTGATGAATGATGATCGATGAATGATGATTTGATTTGTCGATTTGCCAATCAATCATCAAGCATCGTTCATCAATCATCAATTCGAATGTCAGCTCGCGTGACACATGAGGCAGTTGCCGAGCGCGCCGCGCAGCTGATAGGTCGTTTTGAGTTGTCCTGTCGTGGAATGACGATCCCTACTGATGTCTCAGCGCCGCGAGCGGATTGGTGCGCGCGGCGCGATACGCCGGCACGATCGTCGCCAGCAGTACGCCGCCGAGGACGATGGAGAGTGCCGTGCCGAACGAAGCCAGGTCGGTGGCGCTGACGCCGAAGAGGACACTGGCGATCAGCCGCGAGACGGCGAATGCGGTCACGATGCCGAGCGCCGCGCCGAGCATGCCCAGGCGAAGGCCGCGGCCGAGAAACGTCCGGACCACCGAGAAACTCGACGCGCCGAGCGCCATGCGGATGCCGATCTCGTGCGTGCTCTGCTTCACGGTGTAGGAGACGAGTCCATAGATGCCCATCGCGGCGAGCGCCATGCCGGCGAGCCCGAAGATGAAGAGCATCAGCGCCGCGAACTCGAGGATGATGAGCGACCCGTTGGTCAGCTCTTCGAGCGGCCTGACATTTTGCGGCAGATTGGCATCGAGCGCGGTGATCGCCGCGCGCGTCTGATCGAGGTGCGCGTTCATCGCGTCGGTGCCGCGGGCGTGCAGGTACATGGCCGACTGATAGGACTGCAGGAACGGCACGTACACGTACGGCCGCGGCGCCTCGTTGATGCGCGAGTACTTCACGTCCGCGGCGACGCCAACGATCGTCCGCCAGTCGCCGTAGGCGGGACGCACGCGCTTGCCGATCGCGTTCGCGTCGCTCCCCCAGAAGCGGCGGGCCAGCGTTGCGTTCACGATCGCGACCGGCGCCGCACCTTCATCGTCGTCCTCGCGGAAGTCGCGTCCGGACAGCAGCGGAATCCGCAGCGTGTGGAAGTAGTCGGGGCCGACGGTGTTGGAGAGGAAGCGGAGGTCCTCGTCCTTGTGCGGTTCGTAGCCGTCAATCGCCACCTGCTGCACGCCGTAATCCACCGTCGACATCGGGTAGATCGCGGCCAGCGTGACCGATTCGATGCCGGCCGTGGCGCGCGTGGCGTCGAGCAGATGGCGATAGAACAGCCGGCCGCGCGGCTCGTCGTAGCCACTTGGCTTGAGATCCAGCAGAGCCGACACCACCTGCTTCGCCTCGAAGCCCGGGTTCACGGTTCGCGCCGCATCGAGGCTGCGCGTGACGAGCCCGGAGCCGACGAGGAGGAGCAGCGACACCGCGACCTGCGCGACGACCAGGCTGGCGCGAAGGCGGCCGCGCGCCCCCCCTCGCGGCGATGCGTCTTCCTTCATCACCGAATTCAGATCGACCGCCGAGCTGTGCAAGGCCGGCACGAACCCGAAGACGATCGCGCTGGCGCACGCCACGAAGATCGAGAATCCGACCACCAGCTGATCGATCGTGACATTCATGAACATCCGGCCGGGCGCGCCGGACGAGCCGGGGAGGGACGTGGCCGACCAGAGCAGCGGCAGGCCGCCCCAGAGGAGGAGGAGGCCGATCACCGTCCCCGGAATGGTCAGCATCAGGTTCTCGACAAACAGCAGCCGCAGAATGCGGGCGCGCGTGGCGCCGAGCGCCAGGCGGACCCCGATTTCGCCGCGTCGCGACACGCCGCGCACCAGCACCAGCCCCGCGATGTTCGCGCACACAATCAGCAGCAGCAGCAGACCCATGGCGCCAAGGACGAGCACAGAGGGCAGCAGATACGTCTGCGCGCCGTACGGCGACTGCCAGATCCGAATGACCTTGAGCCGCTCCGCGACATCGGTGACGGCCTCCTCGCGAGCGAGCTGCGACGAGAGCACGGCGGTCTGCGCCGCCGCTGCCGACAGCCGCAGGCCGGGCCGCGGCCGGCCGAGCACCATCAGAAAGCCGGCGCGCCGATCGGTGAGAATCGTGGATGAATCCTTTTCGAAGCCGACGCCGATCTGCGGCGCCATCATCAGCGGCGCGAAGACTTCGACGTCGAAACTGACGACGATGCCGTGAAACGCCGGGTCGGCGACGCCGACCACGGTGAGCGGATAGGCGTTGAGGTAGATCGTCTTCCCGATGATCTGTGGATCCGCCCCGAACGTCCGGCGCCAGAGTCCGTGGCCGAGAACCGCGACCGGATGCCGTCCGGGCGCCACTTCGTCCGACGGCAGCAGCGGCCGTCCGAGCACGGTGCGGACGCCGAGCGCCTGGAAGTAGTTGCCGGAGACGAGTTCCGCCATCGCGCGCTCCGCCTGCTTGCCCTGACCGACGCTGCCCAGGACGAGCGCGGAGGCGGCCAGACCTTCGAACGCTTGATCGTGATCGCGCACGTACTGATAGTCGTGATACGAGAGCCCGAGCTGACGGCCCGAACTGGTTTCGCCAATCACGACGCCGAGCCGCGACGAGTCGGTGATGCCGGAGAGCGGGTTCAGGGCCAGGCTCTTGAAGAGCGTGAAGACGGCGGTGTTGAGCGCGATGCCGAGCGTGAGCACGAGGACGACGGTGAGCGAGAACGCCGGGCTCTTGGCGAGCACGCGAACGGCGTAGCGGACATCCTGGAACTGGTCTCGCAGCGCGTCGACCCAGCGCGGCGTCCAGACCGTGCGGACGGCGTCGCGGATCAGGGTGACGTTGCCGAAGTCCTTGCGCGACGCGCGCTCGGCGCTGACCCGGTCCACCCCTCCAGCCACGCGCTCGTCGGCGGCAATGGCCAGGTGCGCCCGGATCTCGTCCTGCAGATCGTCGTCGTCAAGACCAGACTGCTGCCAGGGCCAACGGGGCATCGCTAGTCCTTGCGGCCGGCCGGCGCCGCGGCGGGATTCATCACCTGGGCGATCGCGTTCACCAGCTCGGTCCAGCGCGATTCCTCGCGCAGGAACTGTTTCTTGCCTTCGGGCGTCAGACGGTAGAACTTGGCGCGCTGGTTCAAGTCGGTGGTTCCCCACTTGGAGGTGACCCACCCTTTCTTGGCGAGCCGCTGCAGCGCCGGATAGAGCGACCCGGCTTCGACGTGCAGCACCTCGGACGACATGCTGCGGATGGTCTGGCCGATGGCGTAGCCGTGCTGCGGGCCCCACTGCAACGTGCGGAGGATCAGCATGTCGAGCGTGCCGTGCAGCAAATCGGTGCGGGCGTCGGGGCGATTGGAGTGCAGGGTCATGGTGCTAGACAGTCTATAGCCCTTGGACGTAGAGAGTCTATAGCCTGTTCCTTGAAATTTCAGGAATTCAGGATTTCAGGAATTCAGGATTTGGGAAGGCAGGAGTGTCCTCATTCCTTAAATCCCCAAAATCCCTAAATCCTTAAATCCTGAATTCCTTAAATCCCTAAATTCATGTATCAACTGTGTCGTGTTTGCCTTCCTTGGTTGGCTGGAGACGACTGCGCTGAGCGTCTGGGTGCGGGAGTCGACCTCGGTGCTGGCGTTTCCGGCGATTCTCGTGGCGCACGCGATCGGGATGGGGCTGGCCGCGGGCATCAACGCGGTCATCGCGCTGCGGGTGCTCGGCGCCGCGGCGGCGATTCCGATCCGCGAACTGCGGCGGTTCGTGCCGATCATGTGGGCCGGGTTCTGGCTGAACGCGGCCTCAGGCGTGCTGCTGCTCACCGCGTATCCCACGAAGGCCCTGACCAACCCGGTGTTCTGGCTGAAGCTCACCCTGATCGGGCTGGGCATGACGATGTTCGTGCTCATGCGCCGGCGTGTGCTGGACGCTGACGGTCCGGTGGACGCCGCGCGCGCCCTGTCAACTTCGCGGTGGCTGGCGGCGACCGCGCTGGTGTCGTGGGCCGGCGCGATCACCGCCGGCCGCCTCCTCGCCTACACCTACACGCATCTCATGGCGGACTGGCCGTGATCGTCACGTTCCAGACCTGGCTGGTGAAGATCGCGACGAGCGCGACCGGGGTGCGCGCGCTGATGCACAGCGTATGGATGTGGCCGGTGGCGGAGAGTCTGCACTTCATCGGCCTGACGCTCCTCATCGGCAGCATCGGCATGTTCGACCTGCGGCTGCTCGGCCTCGGCCGCCGCATTCCGGTCGCGGCCATGCACCGGACGATCCGCTGGGGTCTGCTCGGTTTCGCGATCAACGTGATCACCGGCCTGGGCTTCGTGCTCGCTGAGCCCGACCAGTACATCTACAACCCGTCGTTTCACTTCAAGGTGCTCTTCATCGCGGCGGCGGGACTGAACGCGCTGACGTTCTATCTCACGACCTACCGCCAGGTCACGGCTGGGCCGGCGACCGACCTGCCGCGGCGGGCGAAGCTGATCGGTGCGTTCTCGATCTCAATGTGGCTGCTGGTGATTGTTGCCGGCCGATTACTGACGTTCTATCGTCCCTATCCATGCGGTCCCGAGGGGCCCGGCACCATCGCGACCTGCATTCCGGGCTTTGGTCCAAGTATTCGTTGAGAGGTGAGAGGTGAGAGGTGAGAGGTTAGAGGTTAGGACAAATTGCAGATTGCAGATTGCACATTTGAAAAAGGGCAAAGGGCAAAGGCAATGGTCAGAATCGTGGGCGTGCTTCTCGTCTCGTTCGTGGCTGTTCAGCAAGCCGGCGCCGCGGAAATCACCGTGCTGTGTTCGAACGGGTTGCGCGCGGTGATGCAGGATCTGGTGCCGGAATTCGAGCGGACCTCGGGTGACCGCGTTTCCGTCACCTACAGCGTGTCGGCGGAGCTGAAGAAGCGGATTGACGGCGGCGAGCGGTTCGATCTGGCGGTCCTCACCCCGGCGCTCGTTGACGATCTGATCCGGACCGGCCGCGCCGCCGCGGATTCGCGCGTGGTGATTGCGCGTTCGGGGATGGCGCTGGCCGTCCGGCGCGGCTCGCCCAAGCCGGACATGAGCAGCGTCGCCGCGCTGCGAACCGCGTTGATCCGGTCACGTTCGATCGCGTTCGCGCGTGAAGGTGCGGGCGGCGTGTTCTTCACCGCGCTCATCCAGCGCCTGGGGGTCGGCGACGCGATCGCGTCGACGCTTAAGCCGCTGACGACCGGGACCGACGTCAGCCAGGCCGTCGCTCGCGGCGAGGCAGCGCTCGGCGTCCTGCCGCTCAGCGAAGTCCTGTCGGCGCAGGGCGTCGAGCTCGGCGGCATGTTTCCGTCAGAGGTGCAGGACTACGCCGTCATGGTGGGGGCGGTCAATCAGACGACGCCGCGCGCGGCGAACGCTCGCGCCCTGCTCACATTTCTGATGGCCCCGCGTGCGCTCCAGACGCTCGAGCGGCGCGGCATGGAACGCGTGCCGATGCCCTAGGGCTGGGGACTGGGGACTGGGGGCTGGGGACTGGGGGCTGGGGGCTGGGGACTAGGGAGCGGTTCGTTTCGTACTGTGCGTCGACACGCACTGCCAGCGGCCGTCACGCCAGACGAAGACGTCCAGGTAACTCAATTCGACTTTGGTCGGAACGCCCTGGCGTGGCCCCTCGAGAAAGAGCGTGAACCAGACGAGCGCGGTGTCGCCGTACACCTTGACGGTGAAGTCATCCTGGATCGAGGAGGTGACGCGCTGGTTGAACGCCTCCGTCAGCGCGAGCTCCTTGGCCTTGTCGCCGCGGGTGCCGTCCTCGTAGGTGGCGATGAACTCGTCGGCGAGGATGTTCCTGATGAACGGCATGTTCTTGTCGTAGAACGCGTCGTTCCAGCTCCGTTCGAGCTCGATGAGCGTTTCCTGATCGGACTTCGCACTGCGCTGTGCGTGCAGGGGAACCGACAGGAGGAGCAAGGCAGCCAACGCACAGACCGTTCGCATCACGGGTCTAGCCTAGCAGAGGAGCTGTCACGGTGGCGTCCGGCTTCCGCCTTCGCTGAAGCTACGGTGGACGCGTCAGCCGGATGGCATGCCCACCTAAAGCGCGAGGGGGACATGGACAACATGTGTGTCCATGCCCCTCTCGTCGGCGCCGTCGACTATGTGCGACGACGCGAACGGGCGCGAACCGCGCCAGCGAGACCGGTGCCGAGCAGGACCAGTGACGCGGGTTCGGGAACCGGGTCGTAGGTGACGTCGAGCTGCGAGCTGAAGACCGAGAGGACGTTCAGGCCGTTGCCAAGTCGCGTGCCGGCGTTCTTGTCGATGAAGAGGTGGAGCACGCCGTCGGTGGCGTTGAGCGCGGTCAGAATTCCGGCGTCGCCAAAGATCGTCGTCGAGAACAGATTCTGGAGCGTGCCGTTGACGAGCGGGCCGAGGAGTTGGACGGTGTCCGACAGATACACGAGATCGTTGCCGCCAACCACGCCCCAGGCTTGAATCGTGAGCGTCGCGCTGATGAACGTTGCGGCCGGCGGCATCAGCCACGTGAGGTCGTGCGTGTAGGTGACGTCGCCGTTGTTGACCAGTCCGAAGTTCGTCAGCGGGCCGTTGTCGCCGACGATCGTCGGGTCGTTCGACTCATTCACCGTGCCCGTGCCGGGGCTGTAGCGCGCCCGTTCGAGATCGCGGACGACGACGTCATAGGGCAGCGTGTCGTAGATGAGTTCGTAGGCACTGATCGAGGCCGCACTGGCTGAAGGCGCCACGCCGCCAATCAGAACCAGGGCGATGACGGCGACGAACGCGCGACGAACGGTCCGGCTTGATGCCCGCATGCTCTGAAGAGCCTCCACTCGATCTGGGGGATCGGCGCGCTGTGCGCGCACTCGTGGATGAGCAAGAGCGGATCCGAACTCAGCGGTAACGCGTCTGCACGCGCGCGCACGAATCACCACGTTCGCCGGGCAGACTTCGCGTGAACAAAGTCCGCGGTCCTGCGGGTATCCCCGATGGCGTGCTGTACAAAAGTGCACGGTGCAGCGTGCGCTCGGCATCGCTGTTGCTCCCTGCGCCGTCCTCAAGTGAAAGGACGGCCGCATGCTCTATCGACACGTGTGGATACGACTCGGGGCTCTTTCGGTCTTGCTGGTTCTTCCGTCTGCGGCGCGTGCAGCGTCCATCAACGTCGCGCAGTTCGCGTTTTCGAAAGGGCTCGTGCAGACGCACATCGAATCCGCACCAATTGCTGAAGAAAAAATTGTCGTGCCGGCGCGTCTGCTGAGCCCAAGACCTCCGGGACTCGCCTCGCGCGCCACGCTCGAACGCAGCCTCGACGCCGACACGCGAGTGGCGGTGATAGCGGAGAGTTGGACGGACGAAGGAATGCCCGTGCTCATAGTGGGCAACCTGTTTCCGGAGACGTTGCCCAGTGCCCGCGCCAAGAGTGGTAAGGCGTGGGACACGTTCGTGGCTGCGCCGTTCGCCGGCGCGGGTTCGGGAGGCGGCGGGAGCAAGACTCATGGATCGCCAGGGCCCGCGAGCAGCTCCTCCAACGCCGATTCACTGCGTGTCAGCGTTCGTCAGACCAGCGTCGGATCGGAAGGATTCAGCGCAGCCGGCAGCGGCGGCGGTGCAGGAGTGGTTGCGACGGGTGGAACCGTCAGCGATGTGTCGTCGCTGGCGCTTCGCTCGATGAATGTTGGCGGAACATCGGGCCTGGCCACGGCCGTGGGGCGCGACGACAGTAGAACACCGATTTCTCTTGCTGGCGTGAGTCCTGTTTCCGGTGTCAGCCCTGTTGCCGGTGTCAGTCCTGTTGCTGGCGTCAGTCCGCGCTCGACAGCTCAGCTCGTTCAATCGAATCAGCAGTCGAGTTCGAGTCCGGACTCCGTGATCGGCGGCAACTCCCTCCCGCTCGGCGACCCCACCGAACCGTCGATTGTTGAACTCATCCTTCTGCCGCCGAATCCGCTGTTTGCGCCTGCCGTCCTCCCCGGACTGCCAGCGCCTGTCAATTCCGCGCCATCGCCTCGCAGTGTCGCACCGCCAGATCGCGACACTCCACGCGATCTGCCGCCTCCGTCCTTGCCGTCGGCTCCGCTGATGATGTTGCCGCTGGCCGATCCTGAAGGCGGTCTCCAAACGGAAATTCCGAGCGGGCCGATCGTGGTGTCCGGCGGGTTGATTCCAGATGTGTCGATTGCACCGTTCACGATCGAGACCCCGGCGATCGTGAATCCCGAACCGGCGTCGCTGCTGCTGTTTGCGTCCGGTCTGATCGGCTTCGGGACGTTACGGAAACGCTATCGGCGCAAGAAGGCGTAGCAGACGAGTGGGGTCAGGCTCGACTCTGACCCCACTCAGATCTCACAAGCGCGGGAACTACTGCACGGCGGTCGTCAGCGGCTTGCCCTTCTCGACGAGATAGTTCGCGATCACCACCGCCTTGCCGCCGTTGGCGACGACGTTGTGGGCCTTGCCGGCGGGGTTGAAGAACGTGTCGCCCGCTTTCAGCATCCTGGGCGCCATGCCTTCGACCTCGAGCGTCACCATCCCCTCGAGCACATAGCTCACTTCGTCGCCGGGGTGCGTGTGCTTGCCCGTGGTCCCGTTCATCGGAAAGTCGGCCTTGGCGGTGATCGCCTCGTAGCCCTGGTGGGTGAGGTCGACGCGCTGGAGCTGTGTGCGCGTGATGGCCGGCGCCTGGGCCGCGAGCACACCAGTGAGAGCGACAAGCGTCAGCCCCGAGAATAGGGTCGTCATTCGTGATTTCTTCGTCATCTGAATCTCCCTTTGTTGATCACGCGACCCGCCCGGCGGGCGCATCTGGTTTCAGGGTTCTCTACGCGCGGCTCCGCCAATCAGATTGCTTCCCCGCGGACCTTGACATTATTTAGATGGTTAGCTAAATATTGATGCGTGAATCAGGTCTTCAAGGCGCTCGCCGATCCGACCCGCCGCCGCGTGCTGCAACTGTTGCGCGAGCGGCCGATGGCCGCCGGTGAACTCGCCGATCACTTCGCCGTCTCGAAGCCGACGATGTCGGCGCATTTTTCAGTGCTGCAGCACGCCGGGCTCATCGAGGCCGATAAGAGCGGCCGCAGCGTGATCTACCGGCTCAAGATGTCGGTGCTCGAAGAAGCGCTCTTGGGGTTCGCGCAGACGCTGGGGTGGGACGCCACGGCATCCGCTCGTCCGGCCGTGAGTCCGCGCACGAAACGGCGTCCACTGAAGGGGGAAGCATGACGAATCTCGTGAGTCGGCTCCGCACCGATCCAGGACGATGGCTCGGGTTGACGTTCGCGGTGCTGATGCTGGCGATCGCGCTCGGCATGAAGTACGCGATTGCCGCCGGCCTCGCCGACCCGCAGCTCGCGCGTCGTGCCGCCATGGCCTTCACCGGGATTCTCTGCGTCGTCTTTGGCAACGCGATCCCGAAGCAGCTCACGCCGCTGGCGGTCCTGCACTGCGACGGTTCACGCGTCCAGGCCTTTCAACGGTTTCTCGGATGGATGTGGGTGTTGTCGGGGCTGGCGCTGGTGGTCGTGTCGCTGACGTTGCCCTACGAGATGGCGACGGGCGCATGGGTGGTGATCCTGTTCAGCGACGCGATCATGAGCATCGCGCAAGCCGTCCGCGCCGGCATCTTCACGAGGTGCGCATGAGGGGAAAACTTGGCGCCGCCGGGGTGATTGCCGCTGGAATGCTGCTGTCGGCCGCGATCGGCGCGTTATCCGGATCCTCGGTGCCTGGCCAGGCGCTTGCGGCGCTGCTGTGCACAGGCACGCTGTTCGGCGGCGATGCGCTGGCATCGCTCGAACGGGGAGAGTCGCCGTTGCCGTCGCGTCGCACGTTCGTGCTTGCCGGCGCGCTGCTCATCGCGTCCGGGATCGTGCTGCTCGTCAGCCCTCGCGATCTCGCGCTCTTCATGCCGGTGCTCGCCAGCTCGGTCGCGATGCCGGTCCTGCAACGTCTGGAGCGCCGCCGGACGCCCTGCCGCTGATTCTCAGTCCCTAAAGGGGTCAGACACGTGTCTGACACCGTGTCTGACCCCGTCTTGTGGTCCATCCAGCAAGTTGATCAATTTGTAGTGGTCCGGACGCACAGTCATGAGCTTAATTGCCGAACACAGTGCCGTGGACCCTGGCAAAAAACGTCAAGGTGTCTGACGTGGTGTCAGACACGTGTCTGACCCCCAACGGCCCAAGGGTTGCCAGCTGAGCCAGAATAGGGCCGTGAAGCACATCCTTGCCGTCTGCCTCTTGTTGGTTCTAATCGCGCCGCGCGCGGCTGACGCCGCCGACGGCGATCTGATCGAGCGCCTCGCGACCTGTCAGGATTCCTGGTTCGAATGGAAGGACAACCCGGCGCAGATGCGGGCGCTGGCGAACTCCTTCAACGACTCGTTCACACAAAAAGGCAACACGCCGGTTTTCGCGCCGAAGCAGCGCATGCTCGTGGCCGGACTCCCCGTCAGCCAGGCGTATCCGCAAAGCGTCGGCATGGGCGTCGGCTTCTCGCTGGTCGTCGACGCCAACTTCGAGACGACGCGCGCCGCGCTCGAGAAGGTCGCCAAGAAACCGCTGACGATGTGTGAGACCGGCGACGGGATGCGCTCCTGCGAGCTGCAGGTCGCCGAGAAGCGGACCTTGATGCTGATGACCGGCGACAGCGGCCGCGCGAAGACGACGCTCATCGGCTGCTACTATTTCTACGAGAAGTGATTCAGATCCAGGGTCTGATTTCAGTCGGACCTCAACGGCGGAGGGTGGCCGTGAAGAAAGCCTTGACCGTGATCGTCCTCGCCGCCACCGCGGCATCGCTTATGGCCCAGCGTCTCGAGTACCCCACTTCCCGGCGGGTCGATCAGGTCGACACGTACTTCGGCGAGAAAGTCGCTGATCCCTACCGCTGGCTGGAAGACGAGAACGCGCCGGAGACCGCGAGGTGGGTCGAGGCGCAGAACACGGTCACCTTCGGCTATCTCGAACAGATCCCTTACCGCCGGCAGATTCGCCAACGGCTCGAGTCGCTCTACAACTATCCGCGCTACGGCGCGCCGTTCCGCCGCGGCGAGCACTTCATCTTCTCGAAGAACAGCGGCCTGCAGAACCAGAGCGTGTACTACATCCAGAAGGGGCTTGAAGGGACGCCGGAGCTGCTCCTCGATCCCAACACCTTCTCGAAGGACGGCACGTCGCAGCTGGGTAACCTGGTGCTGTCGCGCAGCGGCAAGTATCTCGCCTACGGCATTTCCGTCGGCGGTTCGGACTGGCGCGAAGTGCACGTCATGGAAGTCGCGACCCGCCGCGTGCTCCCCGATGTGCTGCGCTGGGTCAAGGTGTCCGGCATCGCCTGGCAGGGCGACGGGTTCTACTACAGCCGCTACGATGCGCCGGCTGAAGGCAAGGAACTGACCTCGTCCAACGACGATCACAAAGTGTTCTATCACCGCGTCGGGACCGATCAGGCGTCCGACGAACTGGCGTTCGAGGACACAGCGCACCCGCAGCGGTTCCATCAAGTCGACACCACCGAGGACGAACGGTTCGCGATCCTGGTCGTGTCGGACCGGGGCAAGGGGCTCGACGGCAACGCGCTCTTCTACCGCGAGGCGCCGGCCCGCGGCGCGGCGCCGTGGCAGCCGCTGGTACCGTCGATCACCAACGACACGTTCGACGTGATCAACAACATCGGCGACAAGCTGCTGGTCGTCACCAACTACCGCGCGCCGAACTCGCGCGCCGTGCTGATCGATCCCAAACGCCCGGCGGAGAGCAACTGGGTCACCGCCTTGCCGGAACGGGCCGAGCCGCTCGAAAGCGTCCGCACGGCGGGCGGCAAGATCTTCGCGACGTATCTCAAGGACGTGGCGACGCGCGCGTACGTGTTTGATGCGACCGGCAAGCCGCAGAACGAAATTGAATTACCCGGTCTCGGCACGGCCGGCGGCTTCGGCGGCAACGCCGACGATGCGTTCATCTTCTACACCTTCAATTCCTTCAACTACCCGGCGTCGATTTTCCGATACGACATCGCCACAAAAAAGTCGACGCTGTTCCGCGCGCCGGCCATTCCGGGGTTCCGGGCCGACGCTTTCGAAACGAAACAGGTTTTCTTCACCAGCAAGGACGGCACGCGCGTGCCGATGTTCATCGTCGGCAAGAAAGGGCTGACGCTCGACGGGAGCAATCCGGTCGTGATGTACGGCTACGGCGGTTTCAACGTCAACACGATGCCCGGGTTCAGCTCGCTGCGGGTCGCCTTGCTCGAGCAAGGAGTCGTCTACGCCTCGGTGAACGTGCGCGGCGGCGCGGAATACGGCGAATCGTGGCACCAGGGCGGGATGAAGCTGAAGAAGCAGAATGTCTTCGACGACTTCATTGCCGCCGGCGAGTACCTGATCGCCAACAAGTACACCTCGAGAGAAAAGCTGGCGATCCAGGGCTCGTCGAACGGCGGGCTTCTGGTCGGCGCGGTGGCCAATCAGCGGCCGGATCTCTTCAAGGTCGTGATCCAGCAGGCCGGCGTGATGGACATGCTCCGCTTCCACAAGTTCACGATCGGCTGGAACTGGATTGCGGACTACGGATCGGCTGAAGCGAACGCCGACGAGTTCAAGGCGCTGCGCGCGTACTCACCGATTCACAACCTGAAGCAGGGCGCGTCGTATCCGGCGACGCTGACGACCACCGCCGACCACGACGACCGGGTCGTGCCGGCGCACTCGTTCAAGTACGCCGCGGCGCTTCAGTACGCCCAGGGCGGCAGCAACCCGGTGCTCATCCGCATCGACACCAACTCCGGTCACGGCGCGAGCAGCACGACCAAGGCGATCGAGCAGACCGCCGACATCGACGCGTTCATCTTCCGCAATCTGGGAGTGACACCGAAATACTAAGAACACACTTCACACCGAGAACGCAGAGGCCGCAGAGTTTCTTTTTGAAGAAACACAGGCTCTGCGTGTTCTGCGGGCTCGGTGTGAGGCTTTTGTGACGTCTGTGGTGGCCGCGGTTGCTATCCCAGTTTCGCGGCCATGGTGATCTTGACCTGCGCGATCATCGGCACGACGTACTCGAGAATCTCGAGATCGAAGTCGTACGGCTTGGCTTCGCCTTCCCAGGACGGCGTTCTCGTAATCTTCTCGATGACCTTGCCGGCGCGGTCGCGGAACTCGAGCGTGATCGCCACGTCCCATTCCTCGGCCGTGGGATTCTCGGCGAGAAAACGCAGGCGCAGCGTGGTCGAGGCCTCTGAGGTCACCGTGGCCGCGCGAATACGCCCGGCAAAGCCGCCGGCGCCGCCGCGGGCGGCACCGCGTCCAAGGTCGCTCATCTCGACCGTCTTGAACGTGACCTGACCCACTTTGACAGGGAGGTCGACCGCACGGCCGGTCCGGAATTCGACCGTCCGCTCGGCGCTCAGCGACGACGTTTGGGCCTGCGCGCGAAGATCAGCCGAAGGGACGGCCACGATTGCCGACAAGGCGAGGAGGAACGTGATCTGTTTCATACGTTTCTATCTTGCACCATTCGTGCCCGGCGATCACTGCCTGGCTGATCGTAGACGGCGCGTCGTCATGGCAAACCCGCCGCCGAGGGCGCCGGTTACGACGCCGATCATGGTCGGAACGAAGAGCTTCAGTGGCGCGTCGCGGAAATATTCCTTGAGAATGTAGGCACGGAAATTTCCAGCGCCGCTCGCCTCATAGCCGGCGACCATCCGCTGCCAGTCGGGGCGATCGCGAATGGCGTCGAGGAAGACGTTGACCCGCACGAAATTCGCGAGCCAGTAGACCGAGAACGTGACCAGCGCGACAGTGGCGCCGATCTTCACGCCTTCGAAGAACCGTCCGCTGCGCCGGGCGGCGACGAAGCCGGCGATGCCCCACGCCGCGAACATCGGGAGATAGAACGCGAGCACCGCGCCGGCGGTGTCGTCGGCCAGCGGATCGCGCCAGGCCATCACGAAGTTCGCGAGGCCGAAGACGACGCCGAGCAGCACGCCGAGGTGGACGGGGCGCATGGCTGTCATTGTGCGACAACTGAGCGCGCCTCGAGGAACCAATATCGGCGAGGCTGGAAGTCCTACAAGTCCCGGCGGGCGACGCGGAGTCCGTGCGCGGCGGCGGCGTCGGCGAGCTTGCGATCGAAGGTCAGGAAGTCGAGCTCGGTGATTCCCAGACTCAAGGCGGTGGCGAGATGAATGGCATCGAGCGTGCGGAGGTCCGGTGGATTGAGCGCCGCGGCACGCTTCAGGATTGCGGCCGTGACTTCGAGCAGTACCAACGACTCGAGGACATCATCGACCTGCTGCAGCAGGCGGCGCTGGCCCTGACGCCTGGCTGCTCGCGCGACTTCAGTGGCCGCCAGCCGCGACGTCAGGAGTCCTCGCGACCGTGCCGCGTGCGCTTCGACGACTGACGTTCCGGCCTCGGCCACCACCAGCTTCACGATGGCTGACGAGTCCAGGTACGCGTAGCTCACCACACGTCAGATGGCGTCTTCGTTGAGTTCGCGGAGCGCCTGGCCGAGCGCCGAGTATTTTCCAGTCAGCGGGCGCGGGCGGACGGTGCGGCGGGGCGCGGTCGCGCGGCCTTCGGCGACGAGCCGCTCGACCAGATCATCACCGAGTGCTGCCGGCCGAAGAATGGCGACAACCCGTCCGTGTTCGCTGACATTCAGCGTGACACCACGCTTGACCTGGTCGAGATAGACGCTGAGGTTCTGCCGCAGTTCGCGCACACCAACCGTCGCTCGTTCGCGCGCCATGTAGCACATGGTAGCACATTGGAGAGGACGAATGGCCTACTCTGCGGTCGGCGTGCGGCGAATCGCGTCGATGACGAACACGTCGAGATTGGCCTTGCGCGATTCGAGTTTCAGGCCGTACTTCTCCAGCGTGTTGGAGAACGGATCAGCGGACCCGAAGTCGAGCGCCCGAAGGGCCGGCGGCGGCAGCACGACGCCGGCGTTGAGCGCGGAGCGAATCAACGTCGCCTGGTAGTCCTCTGGCAACATCGGGATCGTCACCGTGTAGCGCCCGGTGAGTCCGGTCGCGTCGATCGCCGGGCGATCCATCATGCGCGTCAGGGTTTCCACGATGTCCGCCGCCGAGACTTTCACGAACTCCAGCTTGTTGGGGATCATCGTCATCGACGAACCGCCGCCGAAGTCCATCGCCAGGCCGGACGCGTTGCCGCTCGCCGTGACGTTCACCGTTGGCTGCTCCGCGGCACCGTCGTCGACCTTGATCGGCGCCAGCTTCGCGGCATCCTTCAAGGTCAACGCGTAGACGTTGAATTCCTTCTGCTCGTGATGGGTCTTCAGCTCGAACCGATCGATGAGGAGCGCCTGCAGCATCTTCGGGACATCGGTCATCTTCGCGCCGTCCGGCAGCTTGCCGGCGACATCGAACCGCGCCTGCTTCAACCAGTCGGGCGCGATGATCTGACTGTCCCGGACGCCGAAGGCGAACGACAGGTAGTCCCGGAGCGAGAAGTAGGTGATGCGGACCTGGGAGCCGCTGATCCGCACGCCGACGCTCGCCGCGTTCGGCTGATCTTCCGCGGGCCGGACGGACGCGACTTCAAAGGCCACCGGAGCCTGAGCGGAAGTCTGGGCTGAGAGGGCGGCGGCCCCAAGAAGACAGCCGGCCAGCGTCGAGACGAGCATTCGCATGGATCCCCCTTACGCGCGACGATGAATGATACGGTGCCGCGCGGTCACTGGTTGCGTATCATCTGGCACGGCACAGGCCGCGGGATCAACGTCCCGGCGAACGTCCGGCGGGTCTCGGTCAGTGACGGGCGGCCGGCAATTCCCCTATGAAGTCTTCGCCGAATTCAGCCACATCTCAGGTGACGGTCTCGGACCTCCGTCGCCCTCCTGAGAGCAGTCACCACGACAGCTCGCGGCTGGTCGCGATTCGGACGCTGTGGGGAGCGATCGCGGCGCTGGTCGTGAGCCTTGTCCTCACCGGGATACCGATTCGCTACGAAAAGGTCCGCACCGCGGATCCGACGATCCGAAACCCGGAATTCAGGGATCTGATTGAGGCCGGTATCCGTCCGGAAGTCGCCGCGGCGTACGACCTCGGCGTCGGGCTGTTGCTGTTCCTCGCGATGCTCGGCGGAGGCGTGGTCCTGTTCGTCCGTGGATGGAAATCGCGAGAGGCGATCTTTCTCTCGTCCACGATCATTCTCTACGGCATGGCCTTCAGTGGCCTGGCGACAGTCCACCGGACGGCCGGGGATCCTTTTTCTCAATCCGCGGCAGGGTTGTTGGCGACGCTCGCCGTGTTCCTATCAACTGCCGCGACGTTCACGGGGCTGTTCTGGCTTCCTGAAGGTCGCTTCGGCTCGCGTTGGTCGGCCTGGCTGACACTCGCGGCGGTCGTCATCGTCGCGGGCTTGTATCTCACCGTTCCCTATCCGCGCGCTCACAACCTCGTGAACATCGTGCGGCTGCCGGTGGTCGCGATGGGTGTGTTGGCGCAAGCTCTGAACTACCGCCGAATCAGCAATCCGGTGACGCGGCAGCAGATCAAGTGGCTGGTGGTCGGCATCGTCGTCACCGCGGTCGGGTTCCTGGTGTGGCAGTCGGCGACGCTGTTTCTCGCCAATCGCGCCGGGTTGACGCCGCGGCTGGCCATGGTCCTGATCAGGCTCCTCGCCATTACGAGTCAGCTGGCCGTCCCGGTCTGTCTGTCCATCGCCGTCCTGCGCTATCGGCTGTGGCAGTCGACCCGGTCATCAACCGTTCGCTCGTCTATGGCACCGTCACGATCGTACTGGTCGTCGTATTCCTCGGTGGTGGCGTGATGCTGCAGAACGTCTTCGGTCAGGACTACGCATCGATCGCATTCGCCGTGTCCACGCTCAGCGCCGGCCTGTTGTTCAATCCATCACGGAAGAGAATTCAGAACCTCATCGATCGCCGAATCTACGGTTTCCGATTCGACCTCAACGAATTGGCCTACGCGCAGCAGACCCCCGAGGTCCGGAATCCAGGAATGCTCACGGGCCGTACCTTTGGTCAATATCGCGTGCTGGGTGTGCTCGGCCGCGGTGGTATGGGCGAGGTCTATCAAGGCGAGGGGGCTGGACGCGTCGTGGCGATCAAAGTCCTCTCGTATGATCTCGAACGGAAAGACTTCCGGAAGTGGTTCGAGCGCGAGTCACACACGCTCGCGGCGATCACGCATCCCAACATCGTCAAGTTCCACGAGTCGGGAGAAAGTGACGGCGTCCATTACATCGTGCTGGACTTCATCGCGGGGCGCGAACTGAGCGCCATCATCCGCGACCGCGGTTCCATCCCGTTCGACGAGATTCGCCCGTTTCTCGAGGACTGTGGCGCGGCGCTGGACTACGCGCACGAGCGAGGTCTGGTGCACCGCGACATCAAGCCGTCGAACATCATGGTGCGGCGACGGTCGGACGGGACGAGGCTCGAAGCCGTGCTCATGGACTTTGGTATCGCCAAGACCTCGGATGCCCACACCGCGCGGACCAGCACCGGCGCAGTCGGCACGATCAGCTACATGGCGCCGGAGCAGTTCATGGCGGCAAAGACCGTCGACCGCCGCGCGGACATCTATGCGATGGGCGTGACGATGTACGAGATGCTGACCGGGCAGGTGCCGTTCAAGGGCAGTCCGGCGGAAGTGCTGTTCGCTCATTTGCAGCAGCGCCCCGTCGATCCCGGCGAACTGGTGCCGGACTTGCCGAAGCACGTCACGCGCAGCGTGATGCGGGCGCTCGAAAAACGTCCAGACGATCGATTCCAGACGGCCGGTGCGTTTGTGCACGCGCTCACGACGATGTAGCGGCAGCGCGCCGGTCGCGGCGCGAACCCGGTCACGATGAACTAGCGCGGATGTGTGAGTTCGAGAACCCACGGACCGCAACCGGCCCAGTCGCCGTCGAAAAAGACGTCATAGGGATGGCCCGCCTCCACCTGCTGCGTCATCGTCCGACCAAATGAGTAGGCAACGGAGAGGAAGACGGGTGGTTCGCCGGGGTCCACTCGCGGAGTCGGATCTGGTAACGCGTTCGAAGACGCCACCGCGGGCGTCTCAGCCGGCGCGGTCGGCACAGCCCCGCTGCACGCGGTTGTCATCGCCAGCAGCACAACCCAACTGATCCAGCGCATCACGCAGATCTTTCTAACACGATTGCACTATCCTTGAGGAGCCAGTGCCGGCGCAGGTGAAGGCATGACCACATTGCGAAGGCCGCTCGTTCTCCTCACATTCTTGATGTCGGTGTCGTGCGCCGGCAATGCTGTCGCCCCCGGTTCGGCCGGCGCCGCCGGCTCGATGCCCGCGTGGCTGACGACGCTCATCCAGCAGTCCGAAGCGGAACCCGTGGCCAACCCGCCCGCCTTCATTGCGCGCTACGACTACAACGGAGAGACCGTCTATTTCGTGCCGCCGCGCTGCTGCGACGTGATGGCCGTCGTCTATCGCGGTGACGGATCGATCGCGTGTCATCCAAGTGGTGGTTTCAGCGGGCGCGGCGACGGGCGATGCGCCGATTTCCTTGCTGCACGGCGGAACGAGCGGATCATCTGGCGCGACACACGCGGCGCACCGTAGGCCGAGCTGTCGTGGAATCCGGCTTCAGCGGTAACAATATACTTGACTAACCATGATGGAGTCTGTAGACTTCACTCATGGCGACCAAGCAACCCAAGACCCTCCGCGAAGCAATCCTCTTTTTCGCGGACTACGAAAACTGCCGGAAGGCTGTCGAAGCGATTCGGTGGCCTTCTGGCACGGTTGCCTGCCCGACCTGCGGTTCTGAGCACGTCACCTATCTGGAGACTCAGCGGCGCTACAAGTGCTACGGGAAGCATCCCAAGGCGCAGTTCTCGCTCAAGGTCGGGACCATCTTCGAGGACTCGGCCATCGGCCTTGAGAAGTGGCTTCCGGCGCTCTGGCTGCTGACTACCTGCAAGAACGGAATCAGCAGCTACGAACTGGCGCGCGCCCTTGGCGTGACCCAGAAAACAGCGTGGTTCATGCTGTCGCGCCTTCGTCTGGCCCTCCAGGGCGAGAACGGCGGGAAGCTGAACGGCACCGTCGAAGCCGATGAAACCTTCATCGGTGGCCGTGCGCGCAACATGCACGCCGCGAAGCGGAAGCGTCTTGGTATCTCTCAGTCGCGCTCGATGATCGGCAAGGTCGCCGTGATGGGTCTGCTCGAACGGCACACCAAGGACGACGGCGGCGCACAGGTGCGGACCCTTGTGATTGCCAATCGGAAAAAGCACCTGCTCGAATCGACCATCACCAAAAACGTCGAGACCGGATCGACCGTCTACACCGACGCGCTCCGCAGCTACGACCGGATGGGCCAGCGCGGCTACGTTCACGGCGTCATCGATCACGCTGAAAGCTACGTGGACGGACAGGTCCACACCAACGGCCTTGAGAACTTCTGGTCGTTGCTCAAGCGCGCGATCAAGGGCACCTACGTCTCCGTCGAACCGTTTCATCTTTTCCGCTACCTCGATGAGCAGGCGTTCCGTCTCAACAACCGCAAGGACTCTGACGCTACCCGTTTCGCGCTCGCGCTCAAGGGCATCCTTGGCAAGCGCCTGACCTACACCGCACTCACCGGCTCGGAGTTGCCGCAAACGTGCTGAAAAAAGATTCCCGCAACAAAAGCGCGGACGTGCCCGATGTCCGCGCCGATGAACCGGAACGAGCAATGGAGCAATTCACCAACGGATTGCGCCGAGTCTTGGCGGTGAGAAAGTCCACGGCGCAGAGCGTCAAGAAAAAGCCGTTAGCAAGAAATCGGCGATCCACTTGAACGCCACGTCGGCTGGATCGAATGGGCAGTCTCCCTTCGTCCATACATCGCTGAGACTAATGTCCGGAGCGCTCCTAACGGTCGCAGCGATCACCGCTCTCGTCCTGAACTTGTGATATGCGTTCATTGGTGCGACTGGGAAGCCGATACAGTCGCGCCATCCGTCAATGCAGTTCTGGTCTACGTGTTGCCTAGGCGTTCCCTTTAGGAGCAGCGTCTCAAGACACCCGTTTTCATTCGCAGACGGCAGCAGAATCATGCCTGCGGAAACGCCCTTGTTGGTAGTTGCGAGCGAGCAGGGCGCGGTGACGGTCGGATAGCCGCCAGCATCTGAAAACGCTTTCCTAATGTCGGTTAGAGCTTTCGCATGGCTAGCATCCGTGTCACCGACCACAACAACACTCCTGACGCGGTTCCTCTCGATGAAGAACTGCATAGCTTTCAGATGAGGTCGGAAGCCGTCTTTACCGAGAGGTCTACGGTCATCACCTAGAGGTGTGGTGAAGTCGAAAGCTGGAACACCGTGCGCAGCGGCTACAGCTTTCACGAAAGCGCCATCGTGGAAAGATTCCACTACCAACTGGTTCTTGCTGGTTGGCAGCCAACCCTCCCGAAACGTCGAGGCCATTGTCTAACGGAGTTCGAATCTGCTCACGATCGCCGCTGCCATCACATCACCGCTCGATATTGAAATCCTAGATCCATCCTGTTCGCGCTCGGTGCTCAGCAGCGTAAAGGACTTCGCTAAATCCGAGTCGCCGATGCCAGCAGCAATGGCGTTGATGCATTCCTGGCTATGTGTGCTGATGAACAACTGGCACTTGTATTCGTCCGCGAGTGCGTAGAGGACTTTCCATATTTCTGGAAACGTCTTGTAGTAGAAGCCGTTCTCGATTTCATCGATCAAGACGGTGCCATCCTTGGCGCTGGTAATCGCCAGAATCATCGCAACCAGCCGCGATGCGCCAGAAGAAAACAAAGCGAGCGGAATTCGCTCAGGCAGGTTTTCGACACTGACGAACACCTCCCAATTGCCGTCACTGTTTTCGACAGAAACGTCTTGGATCTGGGAGTAGACCGTCTGCAGCACGGTTACAAGATCCTTTGCCGCATTTCGGCGACTTAGGTTGGAGAGCCGTTTCGCCGACTCTTCTGGCGAAAGCCTGAAGCTTGAAGGGATAAAAACTATGTTGTTTGGGCTGCGACCGCTCTGGAAAGTGATTTTGTCCTCAGATACAGCAGGGCGACTCTTGAACACCGCGCCATTCCCGTCAGTCCATGCGAACTCAATCGATGTCGTCATGGTTGATGCCGTCAGTCCTGCGCCTTTCAACGGCAATCTAACTTCTTGAGCGGAACCCATTGAAATCGTGAGAGATCGTGATAGCAGATCGGACGCTTGAAGATCGATCGAAACAGTTTTCCTCTGATCAAAATCGTGAAACAAGTTCTTCCAGATTTCCTCAAGTCCGAGGACGCCTTGCACCTCAAGGGCGGTGCCCATCCCTCGAAAATTGCGGAGCCGTAGGGCCAACTCCGGACTGGCGCCGCAGGTGACAAAAAGCGCTTCCAAGAACGTTGTCTTGCCGGTGCCGTTGGGACCAACCAGGACGTTCACTCGGCGCAAGCCGTCAAGCGCCACTTTTTTGAAGCACCGAAAGTTACGAATCTCTAACGATTTGATCATCAGGTACTCTTCGGGCAGGCGAAGCCCGACAGGCCTTTCGGAGGCATCATACAGCCCCGCTGGATCGTTGGGTAACACGGCGACATTCTTGATTTCCTACACTTGGAGGTCGGACAATTCCGGCCTTAGCGGTAACGCCCCAACCGCATCCTGACCATTCAGGTGCGGTTAGTCAAGTATATTGTTACCGCTTCAGCCGGATTCGTGACGCGCGTCAGTTGGATCGTTCGATGCGATAGAGCGCGTTCTCCGTGCGGATGACGAGCGCCGGAGCGGACACGGCGATCGAGGCGAGAATTCCGCCATCGAGCTGGTTCACGGCGACCGACTGAAACGTGGGTCCTGGCCGGAACACCGTGACGACGCCCTCTTCGGAGGGCATGTAGATCAGTCCCCCGGCAAAGATCGGCGACGCGGAGTAGTTGCCTGGAAGTCGCTGCTGCCATTGCAGCGCGCCAGTCATAGCGTTCAGACACGACAGGATGCCGGTGTCGTTGATCATGTACAGCTGATCGCCGGCGACGATCGGCGACGGCGTGAACGGCGCGCCACGAGCCGTCCGCCACACGATCTGCTTGGTCTGATCGCCGGTTCCAGTCGGCCGCACCGCCAGCAGCGAGGGCTGCTGAAAACCGGTGGCGATGAAGACGAGGCCGTGCGCGTAGACCGGCCGCGGCACGTTCGAGAATCCGTCGGCGTAGCTCACGCGCCAGATTTCTTTGCCCGTCGCGGGATCGTAGGCGCCGGCGTAGTAGGCGGCCGGGCTGACGATCTGATCCTGCTCACCCACTCGAATCACGAGCGGCGTCGCGTAGGCCTGCGACAGCGGCTGACGGCGATTCGTCTTCCAGCGCTGCTTGCCGGTCTTGCCGTCGAGCGCGACGATGAAGGCGGCGTCGAAGCCGTCGCACGTGAAGATCAGGAGATCGCCGTGGGTGACCGGCGAGCCGCCGTTGCCATGCTGCGTCGTGCAGCCATGCTTCGCCTTCCAGATCACGGCGCCGTCGAGCGTCAACGCGGCGGTGCCTTCCGAGCCAAAGTGCACGTAGACGCGCTCGTCGTCGACGATCGGTGTCGGCGAGGCGTGGCTGTTCTTGAAGTTGAGGAGCTCGGCACTTCTGAGCCGGAAGATCTCCAGATCCTGAACCGGCTTGCCGGTGCCGAGGTCGAACGACAACAGGCGCAGCGAGGTGTCGCGTCGATCGCCGACCGCGGTCGTCAGCCACACGCGACCGTGCGCGACGACCGGCGAGGACCAGCCGCGCCCCGGCACAGCGGTCTTCCACGCGACGTTTTTCGTCGGGCTCCATTCGATGGGGAGGCCGCTGCCGTCGGCGATCCCCTGACCGGTCGGGCCGCGGAACTGCCGCCAGTCCTGGGCGCGGCCGTCGAGCGACAGCAATGCGACAAGCGCGCAAACCAACGGCCAGAGTTTCATGGTCACGGTAGCGTCATCGCGACGCGAAAGCCGATTGCCGGAGCTCGTTCGTAGTTTCCGTATGCGGCACGCGTGGCCGAACGGGCCCCGCGCGGCGTAACGGGATAGCCGCCTCCTCGCGTCACCAGGTCGCGGTCGCCGAAACGCGCGGTGCAGGCAGCCGTCCAGGCACTCCCGCTGGTCGGGGCGCCCGAATATGACGGGTGATAGCAGTCCGCGGTCCATTCCCACACATTCCCGATCATGTCGAACAGACCGAACCGGTTTGCGAGAAATGTGCCGACCGGAGAGGTGTTCACGTACTTGTCATCGCAATTGTGGACCGCTTCGGCGTAGTTGACGATGCCGTTTCCGGATCTGTCGGCGATGTTCGCGTTGTTGCAGGCCATATCGGGGTTGTCGCCCCACCAGCGCGATGTGGTTGAGCCCGCCCGTGCTGCGTACTCCCACTCCGCTTCGCTTGGGAGCCGATAGGACTTTCCAGTTCTTTTCGAGAGCCACTCGAAGTATCCGGTTGCGTCGGCGTGAGAGACACACACGACCGGATGATCAGGTGCCTGACTGAACCCCGGCGCCTCCCAATTCTGCTGGAACAGCGGACGGGCAGTGCTGTCCGCCGGAGTACACGGCGCGACCCTCGCCGGACTTTGCATCACATAGCTCCGGAATTGCGCGACGGTCACCTCGGTCTTGGCCAGCGCGAACGATCGGAGCGTAACGAGGTGTTGCGGTCCCTCATCCTCACTGTGTCCGACTTCGCTCGGCGGCGATCCCATCGTGAACGATCCCGCCGGAATGACGATCATCTCGGGGCACTCGGGACAATCGCGAAACGTCGTGCCCGGCCGGCTGGCTGGCGGCGGTGTTGCTGTCGTCGGCGTGGCTGGTGGCGACGACGAGACGGCCGCGGTCTCTGACGCGCGGGTCACCTGCGCGCCCCAGCCACGCAGCGCGACGAGCGCCACATCAGAGACCACCGCATAAGTCGTCTGCGGGTCCGTGGACGTCGTAATCCCGACGACGCGATCGTCGATCACGACAGGTCCCCCTGACGCGCCTTCTCCCGCCGATCGATCCATCAGCAGCAGCGTGCCTTCGAATCCGGAGAACGCGCCGCCGTAGCTCCGGACCCTCGCGGCGCCGCCCGGGTAGCCCCAGTACACCAATTCACGGCGCGGTGTCAGCGCGCTCCCGTCCGCAATCCGCGCCGCGCGCACCGTGGCAGGGACGTTCCTGACGCGAAACGCCGCCAACCCGTTGATGGAATCCTGATCCATTCCGAGCTGATCCTCTGGCACGACGCGCAACGGCGGATCGTCGGGAGCCGCGGCGAACGCGACCCGGAATCCTCTCGTTGCGCCTTGCACGACGTGTGACGCCGTCAGCACCGTCGCCACGGTGCCGTTCAGCGCGACGATGACGCCGGAGCCCGGCCGCGGCGTGTCCAGAATCTTCACGACGGAAAAGCGGATGGCATCCGGCGCCGGCGACTGTGCGCGCACCAGGACACCTGTGGCAATGACGAGCGCGAGCGACGAAACCTGACGAAGCGTCATGGCAACGTCATCACGGCACGGAAACCGGTGTCGGCGAGCCGCGTCTCCGGCGCGGGCGTGGAACGATATGCCGAACGAGTGAGTTTGGCCGGACTCGAGTAGCTGCCTCCCCGGCGGATATCTCGCGCAGCGCGGTCCGTGGTACAGGACTGCAGCCAGGCGCTTCCATTGGTAGGAGCGCCGTCATAGTTGACGTGATAACAATCCGCCGTCCACTCCCAGACATTGCCGAGCATGTCATGGAGTCCGAACGGGTTTGGGGAAAACGCTCCGATGGGAGCCGTATGCGCCTTCTTGTCGTCGCAGTTGTGCGGGACCGCGTCCGCTGGTTTCAGGTTCGCGGCCGTTGCGCTGGCGTCCAGGACGTTGGCGGTGTTACAGGCCAGATCAGCGCTCGCCCCCCACCAGCGAGCGGTGGTTGAACCGGCGCGCGCCGCGTACTCCCACTCGGCCTCGGTTGGGAGGCGGTAGGTTTGCCGGGCCTTTTGCGACAGCCATTCCAGATACGCGACCGCATCGCCCCGCGAAACGCAGACCACCGGATGGGTCGCCGTTTGTGAAAACCCCGGCGCTCGCCAGTCTCGCAACGGATTGGGGGTCGCCTCAGTTGTTGGCGAGCACGGCGCGATTCTCGCGCGGCTCTCGTCGACATAGGTCTGGAATTCCTCCACCGTAATCTCGAACTTGCCCAATGCGAATGCGCGCACGGTGACCGCGTGCTGTGGACCCTCGTCGCTGGACCGGTCAGCCTCAGTCGCCGGCGATCCCATCGTGAACGCTCCGGCTGGGATCACGACCATCTCGGGACACTCAGGGCAATCGCGAAAGCTGGTGCCCGGAAGCCGGCTCGCTGCCGGAGAGGTTGTCGCCGGCGTCCCGGTGACCGCCGCCGTTTCTGAAGAGCGGTTCAGTAACGCGCCCCAGCCTCGGAGGGCAAGGACCGCGACGTCCGCGATGATGGCAAACGTGGTTTGCCCATCAGTCGAGGTCGTGATGCCGACGACGCGATCGTTGACGACCACGGGGCCACCCGAGGCCCCTTCGCCCACCGAACGATCCATCACGAGCAGCGTCCCTTCGAGGCCAGAGAACGCGCCGCCATAGCTGCGAGCTCGAGGCGCGCCGCCGGGATAGCCCCAGTACACCAGCTCCACCCGTTCGGTCAGCGCCGTGCTGTCGCCAAGGCGAGCCGCACGCGCCGCCGCCGGGACATTGCGGACCCGAAAGGCCGCGAGCCCGTTGATCGGATCCAGGTCCATACCGAGGATGTCGTCGGATCGTACGGGCAACGGCGGATCGTCGGGTGACGATCCCAGCGATACGCGAAATCCTCCGGTTGCCCCTTGAATGACGTGCGACGCGGTGAGCACCGTGGCCACGCCGCCACTCAACGACACGATGACGCCGGTGCCCGGGCGCGGCGTATCCAGAATCTTGACGACCGACAAGCGAATCGAATTGGGCGCCGGGCTCTGCCCGGTCAGCAGCACACTCGCCGCCACCAGCATGACGCTGAGCGCGTACCGACTCGTGAGCTTACGCATCGGGTTTTCTCCACCGCCCGTAGGCTACCCACCCGGTCGCCATCGCCCAGCCGACGACGCTCGCGAACAGGCGCCAGCGCGGGCCATACACGACGGCGTCGTAGAGGGTCACGCGGAGATCCGTCCACCGTGCCGTGCTCTGGCCATCAACGAACTCGACGCCTTCGACGACGCCGCCCTGGTCGAGCCGACCTTCGAACCTGACGGCCAGCGCGTTCTTTTCGTCAGCCACACGGATCTGCGTCAGCACCATTGTCGAGGTCGCGCCCGGCACGAAGAAGCGGTTCGTCGGAACGGGCTGCGCCGGTTTGGACGGCAGATCCGGATACGTCAGCTGTCCGTCCTTGACGAGCGGCGAGGTGAGCCGCGAATCGTTGAGCTCTTCGTCCTGCAGTTGAATGCCTGCCACCGGCACCCGCAGGGAGTCGTTGAAGAAATCCGCCGCGTCATCGTCGGCCGGCGTTACCACGAGGACGGCGCCTTGCCGGCCGGTGTCGAAGCGCATCAAGTTGTTGGAGCCGGTCGCCTCAGCGCGATAGAGCGCCACCGAGTCGGTAGGGTAGCGCGGTTCGATGACGTTGACGAGGTCGGCGTTGAGGATGAAAGGCTGATGCAGCGCGACCGTGAACGGGGGCAGCGCGGAGACATCGAGCGTGATGACCGGGTCAGGCGCGGCGAGGATGTCCAGGACGACGACGGCACCCTGAGGGACGCGCAACTGATCCAGCGTGC
Source organism: uncultured Bifidobacterium sp. (assembly GCA_964577955.1). Classification (GTDB taxonomy): domain Bacteria; phylum Acidobacteriota; class Vicinamibacteria; order Vicinamibacterales; family CAVVIG01; genus CADEEX01. The sequence continues at coordinate 46,877 of CAZOAZ010000047.1, forward strand.
CGATCGCCGGGAGGCCCGGTTCGGCGATCGTCAGGCCAAGCTTGGCCGACGGGTCCACGCACGCGAGCGAGACGTTGCCGGCACGCGCTGCGGTCCCTTCATCGGCCGTGACGCGACGAAAGCTTGCCGCATCGAAGGTCACGGCGCCGCAGCGCTCGACGACGAGATCGGTAAAGCGGCGATTCGCGTTCAGCAGGTTCGGCCGTTCGCTGCCCGGAACACTGAAGGCAAGACGGCGAGTGAAGAGCTGCACCGCGATCGATGTCGGGATGTACCAATAAGTTGCGGCCAGCGCGAGCAGTCCGCCAAGCACCGAGGGCAGGCAGACCCATAGCAGCGTTCGCGCGATCGAGCTCTGGGTTCTCTTGACTGGCGGCTGTGTCGGTGCCGGAACAGGCGCGTCGCTCGGCCGATTTCCGGCCTGGTCGGGAGAAAGTAGCGCGTTGATTTCGAGCGCGAGGTTCGCCAGGTCGGCGTCAATCTGATGTTCGGTTCCGCCTGAGAGGGGCCGGCCGTCGCGCGGGCGCGCCTGAAGCCCCTGGAGCACCTTGACGACCTGCCACGCACACGGACGGGTAATGAGCGGAATGACGCGCAGTCCACCGGACCGGCGGTGCAGGATGCTCGTCAGCTCGTTTTCGCGAATGAATTTCGAGGTCAGAAAATCCGGGGAGATCAGCAGGACGGCGATCGACGCGTTGGTGATCGCCCGGTCGATTTCGGCGCGCCATTCGTCGCCGGCTTCGATGCGCCGGTCGTCCCAGACGTCAAGCGTCCCTTCGAGCGCGAGCACTCGAAGCTGGCTGACCAGCCGTTCTTTCCAGATCTCGTCGTGGTGGCTGTAGCTGACGAAGACGCTCGCCGGCATGCGGGTCACCTCGGGGCGGCCGCGTCGGTCAGGCGAAGGCGGTGAAAGAACTGGACTTCTTTGTCGAGCGGCGTGTTGTTCTGGAAGTAGCCGGCGATCACCAGCCGGTACCACCCTTCCGGACACGCCGTGCAGGTCGAGGGATCCCAGACCACCGTAATTGGACTGCCGCCTTGCTCCCACACTCCGGCCACGTTCTTGAACGTGCTGGTCGGCGATCCGGGCCGGGTGTAGACGACCGTGCTGTCACGGAAAATCACGGCCGTGACGAACGCGGGGCGGTTGGTCTTGAACGCGAACCGGTACCGGCCGGGCCTGGCGAGCGTCGCGCCATCGGTCAGGTCGACCGGAAGGACGCGCTCGGCTTTGTCCGCATCAGGCTGCCCGACCCGCACCACGGCGCCCAGGTCCTCCAGATGGACATTGGGGAGGTTCTTCAGCACGGCGCTCGTCGGCCATGGGTACTCGTTCATTCTGCCGAGCGTCCAAGTTTTCTCGAGGGTGGCTGGTTCGGGATGGTTCAACCAGTAGTAGGTCGAGTTTGAACGAATCTGCCGGACCGCCAGGAAGAGACTGGCGGATTCCGGAACGAAGAAGCGAGCGTGAACCGTTTCCCCCCAGGCCCGTCCCGTTGCGGGCGGGTTCGTCGCGTCCGCCGGACCGTCGATGCGTGCGGACAGCAGCGCGATGTCGGGTCCTCCAACCGGAATGGTTCGCAGCCCTTCGTTGCGATCGCCGCGCAGTTGATATTGAAGGCGAGGGTCGTATTGCGCCCAAATCGATGCCGTGCTCACCATCGCGGCGGCCGCGATGGCCAGCCCGAACGCCCAACGACGTCTCGTTCGCGCGAATTGCAGGGACCACATTAGCTGGCGACGCGCCGACAGTGTACCGGCGCGGTGACGGGCTGGCAATCGAGATGTCCGACGGTGTCAGCGTTTACAGGATGAACCACGACCAGGCGAGAGGCCCTATGTGCGACAATCTGCGCCACCTCGACCGATGAGCATTGCGAGCACCCTGGTTCATGACGCGGACATCCGCTTTCAGGAAGCGGCGGTCCCCCTGCGGTCATTTGTCGGGTGCTTCTGGGTGATCACGGCGGACCAGGGTGCCGTGCTCCGGTTGATTCCCGACGCGATGTCTACCGTTTTCGCTCCCGTGGAGGAGGGGCGCGCGCCGACGTGGTCCCTGCGTGGTCCGCTGCTCGAGCCGGGCGCGCGACGCTTCGACGCGCCGGCGACCGTCGTCGGCATCCGGCTCCGGCCAGGCACGGCGTTTCTTCTCACCGGAGTCGCCACGGAGACGCTCGTCGGCCGGCAGATCGATCTCACGAACGTCGCGGCGTTTCACGCGCTCGTCGCGGCGGAGCCCCATCCGGGAACGGCGTCGGAGTACATCGCCACGCTCGAACGGTTCCTGCTCGCGCGTCTTTCGTCCGCGGTCGTCCATCCGGTCGTGAAGAAGACGCTGGCCGAACTCGAGCGCACGCGCGGAAACGTGCAGGCTTCGGAACTGGCCGCGCGTAGCGGCGTCAGCCTTCGCCACTTGAATCGTCTGATGCGCCAGTGGGTCGGCTACCCCGCCAAGCGCCTCGCGACCATCGTCCGCCTCCAGGCAACGCTGCACGACATGGAACGGCCGCCGCAGCCGCCAGCCGCTGCGCTCGCGATCGAGAACGGCTACTTCGATCAATCGCATCTGACACACGACGCGGTCCGCTTCGCCGGCGCGACGCCGGGCCGGCTGGCCCTTCGCGCGATGGCCGAATTTTCCAAGACGCGCTGCGACGACCTTCTCTAGAGTCGCGTTCAGAATCACGACGCAGCGGTCGCGTACTCGCCGACCGCTGGCGCTCGACATTCAGGAGCGACGCGATGGCAAAGCGTGTGTTCAGCGTGCTGGCGAGTCTGGTGCTGTGGTTTGCCGTCGTTGCCGCGGCCGCCGTGCCGTTCCGTGCGTTCTGGCCGGCCTACGTCGCCGCATCACCCGACTTCGCGTTCACCTTGGCGATGAAGATCGCGCGGCTGTCAGTCGGCGCGCTGGCGACGCTGGTGGCCGGAGCCGCGGCCGCCTATATCGCGCGTTCGACGCGGATGGCGCTGGTGACGGGCGCGCTGCTGCTGCTCATCTTCATTCCCGAGCACGTCAGCCTGTGGGACAAGTTTCCGATCTGGTATCACCTGACGTTTCTCGCGTCGCTCGTGCCGCTCGCCTTTGCGGGAGGATGGATGATCCCGGATCACCCAACTCGCACATAGCGCGCGTTGGTGTGAGAGGTGCGAGGCGGGACGCCGACTGGCGGCAGCGGGATCGAAGTCTCTAGGCGGCGGATTGCCAAAGGCGCTCGTACGCGTCCTCCATGCAGGCGGCAAAGCGGGCGCAATCGCACACCGGCGCCGCCCTGAGGCGGCGCCGCATGGTCCGCCGAAGCTCTCCGAGCCTCTGGGGCGAAGCTCTTGACGTGCCCCATCGGACGGCGCTGTCCACGTATGCCGCGACGTCCCCGTGCACGAATTGCCCGAGGCCGGCGTTCTTCAGGATGGACGCGCTGGTTCGCGCAATCCATCGATCGCCGCCGGCGGTGATAACGGGCACGCCCTGCCAAATGGACTCCGTGGTGGTCGTGCCCCCGCTGTATGGAAACGTGTCGAGACTGATATCGATCGAATCGTAGTGTCTCAAGAACTCGCGGTGTTCGGCTCCTCCGAGGAGTGTCAACCGCGCGCGCGCAATGCCAAGGCGAGCGAATCGTTCGACCAGATGTTCACGGTTACGATCGTTATCGAGCGATCGGTTTCCCAACACGAGTCGACTGGAGGGACACCGGATCAGGATTCGCGCCCACGCGCCGATCGTTTCGGCATTCAGCTTGTACATGGACGCCAGGCTGCCGAACGTAATGAATCCGTTTCGCAGGCAGGGCGGCGGTCGGACGGCTGGGACGGAGTAGGTCACGTCGAATGTCAGGTAGGACATCGGCAAGCGAATCACGCGCTCGACGTACCAGCGCTCCTCGTGGCTCTTGACCACCCATTTATCGCCGATGATGGCATCGAAACACGACATCCCGGTCGTCGCGAAAATGTTGAACCACGCAACCAGAATTGGGGCGGGTTTGGCCACCAGCAACGGGAGCCGTGCCCGATTGCTGAACTGGTTGAGATCCACGAGGACGTCGATTGTTTGCCTGGCGATCAAGCCCGCGGCACGGGCATTGTCCAGCCGGGAAATATCGTGGAATCGGTCGCGATCGTCGGCGAGGCGATGCGTGAGCGCGGACCGCGGCGCGTCGGAAAACAGGTGGAGTTCCACCCTCGATCGATCGTGATGATCGAGCAAGCCCCAGACGGGCTTCATCCAATTGTCGTCTTCGAAAAACGACGACACGTAGCCGATTCTGAGGACCTTCCGGGCCGGCGGCCTTCGAGTGGAACGGGGTTGGTCAGAATGGGCGCGAATGACGGCGTGGAGGGCTTTCCGGTACTTCAACACGGTCTGTGAGTCGATCGCGGGATCGAAGGGGGCAATCGTGGCGAGGAATTCCAACGCTCGTCGATGGGGGCCAACGCGAAGCGCGCGACGCAGATGCTTCGTCGCCCGATCGATGCGGCCCAAGTAGAAATTCGCGCGGGCCAGGTCGTAGTGCGCGGACGCATTCGAAGGTACGGCCTCCACAACGGCCTCGAATATCTCGAGTGCGTCCGCGAACCGGCGCGCGGTGAGCAGTCGACGTCCCTTCCGGACAAGTGCGACGCGAGTCAGATCCAATCGCGCTTTCTTCCTCCTTTGACGTTGCCTGACATCTGCTTGCCGGGCAGGTCGCGCATTTTTGGAGCGCTCTTCGGCTTGGCTTTCTTGGTGGCGGGCATGAAAACTCCCTTTCGGTTGACGCGGGTCGGAGGGATTCTAGCAAAACAATCTGGCACCAATGAGAAAAGCGCTTGTCAGCTCAGCGGCGGAATGCGCCGGTCGATCGCGGGCGCGTGGTGAGAGGCCTGAAGTCCGCCGCGGGATGAAATCGCTGCCGCCTGCTAGAGTGGGCGGCATGAAACGATTCTGGCTGGGGTCGCTCACCATCGGCGCGTTGTGCGTGCCGGTTGCTTTCGCGGCGCAGACCGGAGCACCGTCGGCTCAGGTACGCGACGTCGCCGGCAATCTCTTCGTCCTGGCGGTACGAGGCGATGGCTCCGTCGTGTCGTGGGGACGGGCTCCGGGCGGAGCGCTCGCGGTGCCAACACCGATCGCGCTTCCAGGCCCGGCGCAGCGAGTCGCGGTTGGCGAGAGCAGCGCCTACGCCCTGCTCGAAGACGGCACCGTCGTCGCCTGGGGCGAGAACGACGAGGGTCAACTCGGAAATGGTCTGAGTGGGAGCAACAAGCCGCTCGGCACGTATCCGAAGCCATCGGCGACGCCAGTCCGAGTGACCGACCTCGCCCGCATCACCGCCATTGCGGCGGGACGCAAACACGCGATCGCCTTGCGTGAGGACGGCACGGTCTGGGCGTGGGGCGTGCGCGACGACGGCGCGATCGGCGATGGCGACGCGAAGCCGGCGGGCAGCCTGCGCGTCGTCAGTGCGGCAGCACCGTTCGCCGTGCGAGGGCTGACGGACATCATCCAGATTGCCGCCGGTCCGACGCACAACATGGCGCTGACCCGCGGCGGCAAGGTGATGACGTGGGGGAGCAACAGCACGGGCGAACTCGGCGTCGGTACTCGCGAGACGGGGTGGACGCCGGCGGAGGTGCCGGGACTGTCGAACATCGTCTTCATCGCCGCGGGCAGCGGTCAGGGGACGTACGGCGTGTCGGCCGCCGTGCGTCAGGACGGCACGCTCTGGGTGTGGGGCAGCGGGAGCTCGGCGATGATGGGGAACGGCGTGCGCAATCCTTCGCCGGATGATCCCGGGGGCCGCAATCTGCTGCCGTTGCAGGTCAAGGGCCTTGCCGGTGTGAAAGCCGCGGCGGTTGGCGCCGGACACATCGCGGCATTGCTGAACGATGGTTCCGTGCGCGCGTGGGGCATGAACGGCTACGGAGAGCTCGGGCTCGGCGCGACGAGCGGGTACGAAGTCGTGCCGGTCAAGGTTCCTGGATTGACGAATGTCGCGACGCTGCGTCTCGGCGGCTACAACTCGTACGCGATCCGTTCCGACGGCACGCTGTGGATCTGGGGATTTGCCTTGAGCTCAGGTCGCGGCGTCCTGTCGCGTCACCTCGCCACGCCGACGCGACTCGACCTGCCGTAGATCACGAGCTCACCGCACGGTCCGGGGGCGACGGGCGATTGGCGGGCATAGTATCGTAGGCGCGATTGCAGATCGGCCAGACGTTTGGCTCGTACCAGATCCTCGCCAAGGTCGGCGCAGGCGGCATGGGCGAGGTGTATCGCGCAAGAGATACGAGGCTTGGCCGCGACGTCGCGCTGAAGATTCTCGCCGGCGCATACACCCAGGACCCGGACCGCATCCGGCGCTTCAGGCAGGAAGCCACCGCGGCGTCGGCGCTCAATCACCCGGGCATTCTCACGATTCACGAAGCCGGCGCCGCCGACGGCTGTCAATTCATCGCCACCGAGTTCGTCGACGGCGAGACCTTGCGGCAGATCCTGAATCAGCGAGGCCGCGTGCCGCTCAACGAGGCGCTCGGCATCGCGGTGCAGGTCGCGGCGGCGCTGGCCGCCGCGCACAAGGCGGGCATCGTGCATCGCGACATCAAACCCGAGAACGTGATGGTGCGGCCCGATGGATACGTCAAGCTGCTGGACTTCGGCATCGCCAAGCTGACCGAGCGGCCTGGCGAGAGCTCCGACACCGACCAGGTGACCCGGACGCTGCTGCAAACGCGCGATGGCGCGATCGTCGGCACCGTGCCGTACATGTCGCCGGAGCAGGCGCGCGGCGCCGCCGTGGACGCGCGGTCGGATATCTGGAGTCTCGGGTGTCTCTTCTACGAGATGCTGGCCGGCCGATCACCTTTTGCCGGACCGACGACCAGCGACGTGCTCGTCGGCATTCTCGATAAGGAGCCGGCGCCGCTCACTGCGCCTCCGCACAACATTCCAGCCGAGTGCGACTGGATCATCACGAAGGCCCTCCGCAAGAACCTGGCCGAACGCTACCAGACAACCGAAGACCTCTTGGCGGACATTCGACGCCTTAAGGAAAAGCTGGCACTCGAATCCCATCAGGCGCGCGCGCTGCCCCCGCCGCCTCGCCCGTCGCGCCCATCGTCCCGCGTTGGCGCCGCCGTGCTCGCCGCACTGTTGATGGCAGGTGCGATCGGCGCGGCTTGGTACTGGCGGCCGCGTCCGGCACCGTCTTCGACGGCCACGGCACGCTCGCTCGCCGTATTGCCGTTGAAGTCGCTCGACGCCGGCGACAATTATCTCGGGCTGGGCATCGCCGACGCGGTGATCCGCCGGACCAGCCAGACCGGCGGGATGATCGTGCGCCCGACGAGCGCGATCCAGCGATACGCCGCCGAAGACCTCCCCTCGTTGACGGCGGCGCGGCAGTTGAGCACCGACGTCGTGCTCGAGGGCAGCGTGCAGCGTGCCGGCGATCGGCTCCGCGTCAGCGTCAACCTGCTGCGCGTCAGTGACGGCGCATCGCTCTGGGCCGAGAACTTCGATCTGCGCACGACCGATATCTTCGAGATCCAGGATCGGGTCGCGCGCGAGGTGGCGGCGCATCTGCAACTCAGGACCGATCCGGCGCAGCAGGCCCGGCTGGGCCGGCGGCCGACCACGAATCCGCAAGCGTATGAGTACTACTTGAGGGGACTGCATCGGCTCGATCAGCGCATGTCGTTCAGCGTCGCGGAGAAGGCCGGCGCGATTGATTTCTTCAATCGGGCGATTGAGGCCGATCCCGATTTCGCGCTCGCGCACGCCCAACTCGCGTTGGCCTACGCGACCGGTGCCGTCTTCCGTCAGGAAGGGGCGCCTGAGACGGACGAGCGAGCGAGGGCCGAGATCGCGCGAGCGCAGGCCCTCGATCCGGACTTGCCCGAGATCGCGCTGGCACGCGCGTCACTGCTCAGGAGCCGTTTCGGCGGCTTTCGCTCCGACGAGGCGGTCCGGGTGCTGCTGGCGGCACAGCGCATCGACCCTAACGTCGGGCACGCCGATCTGACCTACCACTACGCACATATCGGACTTGCGGAACTGGCCGAGCGGGCCGGCGAGCGCGCCCTGGAGATCGATCCGACCAGCGACTTCGCGAAACGGCAGTTGATTTCGTCCTACGAGTTGAGCGCGCAATGGGACAAGCGGCGCGCGGCGCAACTCCGTTTCTTTCCGAACGAACCACTGGATGCGTGGACGCTGTTGACCGAGGGCCGTGTCGACGATGCCCGCCGCGCTGTCGAATTGGGGGTGGGGTCGAATCTTTCCAATGCCTTTGCTCTGGCGAGAATGAAGGCCGTGGTCGATGCGGTGCACGGCGACATCCGATCGGCCAAGGCGGCCATTCCATCGATGCTGAGCCTGCATCCCGTGAAGGATCCCTTCTACCATCACACCGCCTATTACATCGCTTGCATTTACGCCGCCGAGGCGAACAGCGCCGACGCGGTGAAGTGGTTGCGCGAAGCCGTCGCGACCGGATTCCTCGTGTATCCGCTGTTCGAACGCGACGCGCTGCTCGACAAGATCCGGAAGGCGCCGGAGTTCGTGCAGTTCATGTCGGAGTTGAAAGCGACCGTCGACGGCTATCGCCGCGAGTTCGAGGACCGCTGACTCGACTTCCCGTCGATTGATCGCGCTCCACGCCGCGAGCGGGACGAAGAACAGCGCATCGACGAGCAACCAGAAAGCCCGGGCTCCCGCTCGGCCGATACTCCTCGCGGGTTTGATTCCCGATGCGAAGTCTGGCGGTCGGCGCGCTCGTTTGCACGGTTCTGTGTCTCGCCTGCGCGGGCAGTGGGCCGGCGTCTCCCTCGGGTGAGGTTCCTGGCGCCTCGCCACTTGTGCTCGAACTGCCCATTCGCCCTGGCGACAGCCGCAACAGCGCGTACGGGATCTGGCCCTTCGGCGTCCACGGCGCCGGACACGCCGCTGACGGCCACCCGGGCTACGACTTCGAGTACGCCGATGGCTCGCCCGTGCTGGCGGCCGCGGATGGCACCGTGGACAACATCGTCGCCGAAGCGTTCTCCGCGCCCGGAGAGACCGGTCGCTTCAACCTCCAACTCAGGCACCACGCGCAAGCCAGCGACTATTTCACCTCCTACTCCAATCTGGTGAACATCCCGTCCGCGCTCGTGCCGCGTGCGAATGTTGCACGCGGTCAGGTCATCGGCACCGCCGCGACGCTGCCGGCCGGCGCGGGGTCGTGGGCGATGTCGCACTTTCAGCTGAACGATCCCACCGATCGCACGCCGGCGCTGTCGAATCTGGGCGCGGTCAATCCGGAGCTTTATTTCACCGCCGCGGCGCAGGCCCAGCTACGCGAGATCTGGCGCACGTCGATCTACATCAACGAGTGGTGCGAGCCGTTCCTCGGCAACACGCGCGCAAACGTGTTTCCGATGAGTCGTCTATGGACCTTGCGTTCCGGAGACGGTCCCGCGAGCATCGAGGTTCGCTGTCCGACTGATTCGGTCGACACGTTTGAGTACACGTTCCGATGGTCCGACGGCAGCACCGACAGCGGCAGAATGCGCCTCGGTTGGAATGTGCGTCCGGTGCCGTCGGTCGACTTCATCTCCTCGAGCGGGTCCAACCGGCTTGGCCTCTACGACATCGTCGAAGACACGCTGCAACTCGCGCTCGGGTCAACCGGCGTGAACCGTCCCACCTCGTTCGCGATTCAGGCCACGTACACCAGCGCGAAATAGCGGCGGCGCACCGCGTTGCTCGACTCGATGGCCTACGTCGTGTCACATGGCAGCCGAGATGGTGTGGGCGAACGGCAGGAAACGGCCCAGAACGCGTGGGGTCTACCGGAATTGTGCACACGGCTGTGCTAGCATCTGCCAAAAAAGCCAATGACAACCCGCAGCTGGGAGGAAAAAGCAAAGACCTTCACGGCGTGGTTCTACGTCGTATTTGGGGTTGCCCTTGTAGTCGTCGTCGCGAGCAACTGGCAAAGCTTCAAGACCCAAGTCTCGGGGACCGTGAACAAATATCTCCAGACGGATCCATCGAACGTCATCACCGTCTACAAGGTATCTTGCGAAAAATCAGGTCCGAATGTCAACGCCGGCCGAAAATCTGACAGTTCCGCCGATTGAAAATCTGACAGATCG
>CAZOAZ010000048.1:0-55605 GCA_964577955.1 uncultured Bifidobacterium sp.
TGTGGAGCGCAAGCTACCACGTGGTAGCAGCCAGCCGCTTCATCTCATCTCTGTGTTGAAGAAAATCAGCAGGTCCGGCGCAAGCCGGACCTGACAAGCTTTACGCCCGCAACGGAATCCTGACGACGATCGCGTTGCGCACGCCGGGTTCCTTCAGATCCTTCAGCGGCGACCACACCGCGCCGCCGTGACGTTCGACGACCCGCCGCGCGATCGGCAGCGCGAGCCCCAGGCCGCCGCGCGCTTCGTCGAACACGCCCGGCGACGACGCGATCGCTTCGTCCAATCGACTGTCGCGACCGATCGTGATCAGGGCGAAAGCTCTCGTGCGGTCGCGAATCAACCGGTGATCGGCGATGACCGGCGCGGCCGTCGGCTGTTCGCGGAGCACCGCGCGGTAGAAGTGCGTGAAGGCGTGGCGAAGGCGGTTCGCGTCGCCAAGAATCGGCGCGGCTTCGGGTGTCCGCCGGACGACCAGCTCGACGCCGCGATCCCGGGCTTCGTGCGTCCCGCCGGCGGTCTCGGCGGTGAGCTCGAAGAGATCCATCGGCGTCGTCACCATCCCGATCCGCCCGTCGTCCAGCTTGGCGACCTCGCTCAGTTCTTCGATGAGCGCGACCATCCGCGCGCACGATTTTGCGGCCTCATCGACCATTTTGGCGTCCCGGTCGGCGAGGGGCGGATCCTGCCCTTTCTGGAGCATGCGGAGATATCCGGCCAGAACGGACGCAGGGGTCCTGAATTCGTGCGCGGCTAGTGACAGCAGTTCTGCGTAGCCCTGCACGACAACGTCAGCGTGGTTCGAATCGGCCACCGCGCGGAGCCTAGCACGACGGGGGCCAGCACTGCGGCAGGCTGGGGACTGGGGACTGGGGACTGGGGAATAGGGGACGAGCTGATCCGGGATTTTGAGAGAGCGCGCGCGCGGGAGCGCCTTACCCTAGCCCCTAGTCCCTAGTCTCCAGTCCCATCTAGGATCGCCTGGCCCCCGTATAATCAGCGAAGGTAACTTCCGCCGGCTCGCCGGCGTCAAACGGACGGAATACAGATGCTGATCAAGAAACCGGCCGATCTTCGGTACTCCGAGGTCACCGATCGCAAGCACTATCTGAACCGGCGGCAGTTCTTCCAGGCGTCCGCGGGCCTCGCGGCGGTTGGCGTGGGGATGTTGGCGACGACCCGGCAGACGCTGGCGGCGGGGCGTCCCGCGCCGCATGGGGCGCAGTTGCCCAACGTCCAGAAGAGCCCGTTGAGCCTCACGCCGGATCAGGAAAAGGCCAACACCTGGGATCAGATTACCAGCTACAACAACTTCTACGAGTTCGGTACCGACAAGGACTCGCCGTCGCTCACCGCGGGCCGGCTCAAGACCTCGCCGTGGACGGTCAGCGTCGAAGGCGAGTGCGCGAAGAAGGGGCAGTTTCCGCTCGAGGAACTCGTGAAGGGGATTGCGCTCGAGGAGCGCATCTACCGTCACCGCTGCGTCGAAGCGTGGTCGATGGTGATTCCGTGGGTCGGCGTGCCGCTGTCCGCGGTGCTCAAGAAGTACGAACCGACCGCGAAGGCGAAGTTCGTGGAGCTCTACTCGCTGGCCGACCCGGGTCAGATGCCTGGCGTCCGGCAGCCGATTCTGCGCTGGCCGTACATCGAAGGGCTGCGCATGGACGAAGCGATGCACCCGCTGACGATTCTCGCGACCGGCCTGTACGGCGAGGCGATTCCGAATCAGGACGGCGCGCCGATCCGGCTGGTGGTGCCGTGGAAGTACGGGTTCAAGGGGGCGAAGTCGATCGTGCGCATCCGGTTCGTCGAGCGCCAGCCGCTGAACACCTGGCAGGAGTCGGCACCGGACGAATACGGCTTCTACTCCAACGTGAATCCGGCGGTCGATCACCCGCGCTGGAGCCAGGCGAGCGAGCGCCGCATCGGCGAGTTCTTCAAGCGGAAGACGCTGATGTTCAACGGCTACGCCGACCAGGTCCAGGGCATGTACGCCGGGTTGGATCTGAGGAAGAACTACTAGGCGGACAGGCTGAAGCCTGTCCCTACCGATGAACACCAACGTCCTGCGATTCGCGATCAAGCCGCTGGTGTTCATCGCCAGCCTTCTTCCCGCCGCGTGGCTGGTGTGGGCGGGGCTGACCGGAAACCTGAGCGCGAACCCGCTCAGCGACCTCACCAACGAAACCGGCGTCTGGGCGCTGCGTTTTCTCTGCATCACGCTGGTCATCACGCCGGCCCGCCGGCTGACCGGCTGGAACGCGTTGATCAAGTTCCGTCGCATGGCGGGGCTCTTCGCCTTCTTCTACGGCACGCTGCACTTTCTGACCTACACGATCGCCGATCGCTTCGCCGCGCTCGATTTCCCCGACGGCATCGTCGCCTGGAGCACGGTGGCGAATCTCGCCAAGTCGGTGACCGAGGACGTCTACAAGCGGCCGTTCATCACGATCGGCTTCACCGCGTTCGTGCTGATGGTGCCGCTGGCGATCACGTCCACCGCCGGGATGATCCGAAGGCTCGGCGGCAAGAAGTGGAACGCGCTTCATCGCCTTGTCTATGTCTCGGCGGCCGCCGGCGCGCTCCACTACTGGTGGCTCGTGAAGGCCGACGTCCGCCGCCCGCTGATCTACGCCGCCATCGTCGCCGTTCTTCTCGCCGTCCGCTTCTACTGGGCGCGCGAAAAATCCGCGAAGGCCGCCCGCGTCGCTCCCGCGACCGCCAAGCCAGCGCGCTCGTAACGCCTTCCATTGATGAATGATGATTGATGAATGATGATTGGATTCAATCATCGATGAGCTAATCAAACCATCACTCATCATTCATCAATCATCGATGATGGCTCTGAAGTTGCAGCCTGATGTCCTGTAGGGCCGAGCCTTGGGCGGATTCGCCCAGACGAGGAGGAGATCATGACCGATCAGGAGAAGCAGGCTGCTCAGCAGCTGATCGCGCGGATTGAAACCGCAACCGGCGAATTCCCGAGCAAGGACGGCCCCGCAGGGGTGCTCATCGGCGAAATCATCGCGGCGGCGAACGGATTGCGGAGCTTGCTCGGTTTGGTCCGTCCTCACTAATGTCGCGCCGTCTGCGTTGGTTGATGGTTGTTGCGTTCGCACTCGCCGCCGTCCGGACGATCGGCGCGGAGATGGTTGCGGTGCGTCACGTCGAGGGACTGGTCCACGGATTCCTGACGCTGAAGGACCCAGGCGGACGATTGCTGGCCAGCGGCGATCTGATTCAGACCGCAACCGGCCATCGCGTCACCAGTCGACTGACGTTCCGCTTCAAGGACGGATCGCTCAGCGACGAGACCGCGGTCTTCACGCAGAACGGACAGTTCAGACTGATCAGCGATCACCTCATTCAGAAGGGACCGGCATTCCCGCGTCCGCTCGAGATGACGATCGACCGTGCACAGAACCGCGTCGTGGTCCGCTACACGGACGAAGACGGCAAAGCGAAGGTCGAAGACGAACAGCTGGAGCTGCCGGAGGATCTGGCCAACGGCCTGATCATCACGCTGTTGAAGAATGTCCGGCACAACGCGCTGCCCGAAAGCGTCTCGCTGGTCGCGGCAACGCCCAAGCCGCGGATCGTGAAACTGATCCCGTCAGTCGCCAGCCTCGATGCGTTCACGGTGGCTGGCACGAAACGCGTGGCGCGCCACTACATCCTGAAGGTCGACATCGGCGGCCTGGCCGGTATCGTCGCGCCGTTCGTTGGCAAGGAGCCGCCCGACTCGCACGTGTGGATCATGGAAGGCAACGCGCCCGCGTTCATCAAATCGCAGTCGCCGATGTTCATGGGCGGTCCGTTGTGGCAGACGGAGCTGACTGCTCCATCGATGAATGATGAACGATGATTGATGATTCGATTGAATCATCGATGAGCCGATCAAATCATCATTCATCAATCATCATTCATCGATGGTTTAGCGTTCGACCACGATCCGCCCATCGACGGCCGGTGCGACCGTGCCGCGGGCGGCGACGTAGTTCTGCAGGGCGACGGTGATCAGCGGGCCGCTCTCCGGACCAACCAGCATCTTCTGTCCAGGAAACATGTCGTAGCCGTCGCCGCCGGTGATCTGGTAGTCGGTGATCGCCGTCGTGTAGATCTTGTTGGGATCGAGCGGCTGGCCGCCGATCCGCACGTTGCCGACGCGGCTGCCGACGGGGGCCGACGGGTTCACCGTCATCGTCATGCCGGAAATCTGCGGGAAGCGGCCGTCGGTGTTCGGCAGCCGTGACACGCCGGCGTTCAGTGCGCGCAGGACATCCGTGCCTTTCAGTTCAATCTTGCAGACGACGCCGCCAAACGGGTGCATCGCAAGCAACGTGCGGCGGCTGAGCGGTCCGGCCGGGTAGATCCGATCGCCGCGGATGCTGCCGGAGTTGAGGATTGTGATGTCGGCGCCGACCTCGGCGCGCAACGCATCGGCGATCATGTTGCCGAGATTGGTTTCGGCCGCGCGCATGCGGACCGTGTCGGCATCGAGGCCAACCGAGGAACTGCCAACCACGACGTCCAGTTCGGTTCCCAGCCGGGTTTCGTAGGCGTTGACCACGGTGAGCGTCCGCGGCTCGTCGGGAATCCTGGCGTCGACGGGAATCAACTCGAAGAACCGCTCGGTCATCCCGTCGTCGCGTTTGTTGACGTCGATCCGCGCCACGAACCTGGCGTCCGATCCGGCCTTGCTGATGAAGGTCCGGTTCTCGACCGCAGTGATCGCGTAGTGTTCGTGGCCGCCGATGATGAGATCGATGTCCGGAAACCGTGCCGCCAGCTTGCGGTCGTCGTCGAAGGAGAGGTGGGTGATGGCGACGATCAGCTGCGCGCCTTCGCCTTTGAGCACCGGAACCAGGCGTGCGGCGGTGTCGAAGGGGTCGTCGAGCCGCAGGTGCTGCAGCCGCTCGCGGCTGATTTCGTCGCCGTTCAGGCACAGGCCGATGAAGCCGACCTTCAGCGTCCCGAACGTGCGGATCGCGTAAGGCACCGCGCCGCCGACCGGACGATTGGTGTTCGTGTCGAAGACGTTCGAGACGACCCACTGCCATCTGGCCTCGGCCATGCGCTGCAGCAGGATGTCCGTACCGAAATCGAACTCGTGGTTGCCGAGCGTCGCGATATCCAGGCCGGCCGCATTGAGAGCCGCGATCATCTGCTCGCCTTTGAAGATGCTCGAGGCGACCGACGGGGAGATGAAGTCGCCGGCCATCAGCAGGAGCGGCGTGCGTCCCGCGGCGATCAGTTGCTGCTTGAGCGTCGCGACCCTGGCGAGGCCGCCCATGCCGTCGACCGGCACAGTGGAGTAGACGTCGTTGAGCTGCAGAATCGTGAGCGGCGCGTTGGCTCGCGGTGAGGTCGGTTCTTCGTGCTGGGCGAACGCTCGTGTGCCGCCGACGAGCAAGAGGAAAATGACGAGCGCTCTGCGGGCGACCGCCCCGGCACCCTGAACCCGTAACCTGGCACCGCTCACTTTGCTCATACCATCCGTCTCCACTCAGCCACATTCGCGAAGTCGACGTTGCCGCCGCTCAGGATGACGCCGACGCGCAGTCCGTTCGCATCGATTCTGTGGTCAAGCAGCGCCGCGACGCCAAGCGCGCCGGTCGGTTCGACGACGAGCTTCATCCGTTCCCACAGGAAAAACATCGCCTGCAGGAGCGCCCGGTCGCTGACGGTGATCACGTCGGAGGCATTCGCGAGCACGAGCGGAAAGGTCAGCGTCCCAAGCGACGGCGTCCGGGCGCCATCCGCGACGGTTGCCGGATTCACCACTTTGTGCAGCGTCTTGCTCTTGAACGATCGCGCCGCATCGTCGCCCGCCTCGGGTTCGACGCCGACGATCCGGCAGTTGGGTGCCAGCGCCCGGGTCGCGAGGCCGCTGCCGGAGAGCAGGCCGCCGCCACCGCACGGGACGAGGAGCAGATCGAGCGCGCCCGTTTCCTGAATCAGTTCGCGCGCGGCGGTGCCGGCGCCGCTGATGATGTCGAAGTGGTCGTACGGCGGGATCAGGGTGAGCCCGCGTTCCTGCGCGAGACGCCGGCCGATCGCTTCGCGGTCTTCGCGGTGGCGGTCGTAGCGGACGATTTCGGCGCCATAACCGGCCGTGGCCTCGAGCTTCACGGCCGCCGAATCGTCCGGCATGACGATCACGCTCGGGACGCCGAGAATCCGGCCGGCCAGGGCCACCGCGCCGGCGTGGTTGCCGGACGAGAACGCGACCACGCCGCGTTTCCGCTGTTCGGGGCTCAGATTCGAGAGCGCGTTGTAGGCGCCGCGGAACTTGAAGGCGCCGCCGCGCTGCAGGTTCTCGCACTTGAAGAAGACCTGCGCGCCGGTCCGTTCGTTGACCGTACGCGACGTCTGAACTGGCGTCTTGTGCGCGACGCCGTCGATGCGCGCCGCGGCCCGCTCGATGTCGCCGAAAGTCGGGAGCGTGAGTTCAGCTGGTGGAGTCACAGTGTTACCGGTAGGGACAGCCTTTAGGCTGTCCGTGGTCTCGAGGTTCTCATCGTACCACGCAGGGGGAGGGTAATTCGCCTCGCGGTCCGCTACCATCATCGATCGTGAAGCGTGTGACGAAGCGTGCTCGCGGCCGCCCGAGACATCCCGATGTCCTGACGCCGGCCGAATGGCGCATCGTCGACGCGGTCCGTCACGGCATGACGAACCGGATGATCAGCAAGAGGTTCCGCGTCAGTCTCGACGGTGTGAAGTTTCACATCGCGAACGCCGTGGGGAAACTGGGCCTGGCAAACCGGACCGCGCTTCGGAAATGGAACGGTGCACCGATGAATAGCCCGTTGAAGAAACGAGCCGCCGCGGTTTCAGCGCCGGCGTTGGGGCCGGTCGGACAGATTTCGCGGCAGGTGACCGATCTCGCCGTCGCGATCGAGTTCTACGGCACGAAGATGGGGCTGCCGCATCTCTTCACGTTCGGCGACCTGGCGTTTTTCGACTGCGCCGGCATCCGGCTGTACATCACCAGCCACACCGCCGAGAAAGGGTCGGACGGCGACTCGGTCATCTACTTCCGGACGCCGGACATCGACGCCAGCTACAAGCAGCTCAGCGATCGCGGCGTCGTCTTCACAGGCGCGCCGCACATGATCCACCGGCACGCCAACGGGATGGAGGAGTGGATGGCGTTCTTTCAGGATCCCGACGGCAAGCTCCTGGCGCTGATGTCGCAGGTCACGCCGGCGACGTAGTTGCGCACGCAGCGGATGCATACCAGAATGCTGGCATGAAGCCGCTGGTTCTCGCGCTCGTTGTCGTTGCCGCCGGAGTCGTCGCGGCGCAACAATCGCTCGAAGACCTCGGGGTCGAGACCAATCCGCCCGAGACATTCACCAAGCGGATCGTCACGACTGAGAAGCTGCTGGATCCATGGGACATGGTGTGGGGCCCCGACGGATTCCTGTGGGTGACCGAACGCGCTTCGCATGCGATTCTGCGCGTCGACCCACGAACCGGCAGCAAGACCTCACTCGTCACGATCGAGGACGCATTCAACCGGGAGACGCAGGACGGTGTCCTCGGATTGGCGCTGCATCCGGGACTGTTGCAGAACCGCGGGCAGGAGTTCGTCTACGTCACGTACACCTATAACGCGGCGACCGCGCCCGCGCGGCTGTGGCGGCTACGGCTCAGACGCTACACGTATGACCCACGCGCCAACAAACTGACGGCGCCGCTGGACCTGCTGACGGCGCTGCCCTCATTTAGCGACCACACAGGTGGGCGGCTGCTGATGGGCGCCGATCAGAAGCTCTATCTCACCCTCGGCGATCTCGCCGCCAACCACATGAGCAACCCGTGTGAACCGAATCGTGCACAGGATCTCCCGTCAGCGGAGGACGTGAAGGCGCAGTCGTGGACGCTGTATCAGGGCAAGATCCTGCGGATCAACCTTGACGGTTCGATCCCCGCTGACAATCCGATCCTGGCTGGTGTCCGCAGCCACGTGTTTTCGTACGGCCACCGGAATCCAGGCGGCCTCGCGCTGGGAGCCGACGGCAGGATTTACGAGTCCGAGCACGGCCCGTTCGCCGACGATGAACTGAATCTGCTTCAGTCGGGCAAGAACTACGGCTGGCCGAACGTCGCGGGGTATCGCGACGATGCGGGCTACGTTTACGCGAACTGGTCGGCGTCGTCGCCGACCGCCTGTGCCCCGCGGCGTTGGGCGATTGGCGGGGCCCCCGGAGTACCACAGACCAGGGAAACGGCGTGGTCGCATCCAGATTTGTCGCGCCCCTCAGGACGTTCTTTACCGTGAACGTGGCCGCGGATGCCGTTCAACCAGGGCAGGCGGTGATCGCGCCGTCAGGGGTTGAGGTCTACAAGGCCACCGGGGCTGGCGCGATTCCGGGGTGGTCGAACTCGGTTCTGATCGCGAGCCTCCTCAGAGGGTCCATCATCCGGGTCAAGCTGAGCGCCGACGGTACGCAGGCAGTCGGCAAGCCGATTCAGTATTTCCCCACGGGCAATCGTTATCGGGACGTGGCGGTCAGCGCGGATGGCCGGACGATTTTCGTGTCGGTCGACGGCTGGCCGCCGCGGGACCACGCCGGCGCCATTCTCGCGTTCTCGCTCGATACCGCAGCCCCGTAGCTCTTCGCGCCAAAAGCGGAACGCCGAGATCGCCGGGCTCGCCGAGGGCTTGCTTTCCAGCTGATGTAGGGTCCGGCTTCAGCCGGACTTGACGCAAGGCTCTGATTCCCTGGCGTGCTCGGCGTCCTCCGCGTTCCGCTATTGTCAGTGGCCCACCAGCCGTCCTAGCCGCGTGACTGCGGCTCGAGCGTGTGCCGCGATTTCAGTGTCATGGATCGAGAAGAGCGAACGGCCCTGATCGTCGAGATCGTGACGCTGATGCCACGGCGCGTGCGCCGAGTAGCCGGTGATGCCCAGGATCTGGACGACGACCGAGAGCGCGACCAGCACGTTGGCCATTCGACGGCCGGGCGTTCCGAGCGCCGCGTAGCCGAGCGCGAACAACAGACAGAAGACGGGCATTGTCTCGGCGAGAAAGCGCGGACCGTACGACCAGCCGCCGCGCCAGTCGTACCAGGAGCCGTACACGGCGACGGTGCCGAGCGCGGCGAGCGTCAGCGCCACGATCAGCGTGCGTTCGAAACGTTCACGACTCAGGGCTCGGATGAATCCGTAGAAACAGATCACGAGCGCCGGCGAGTAGACCAGGACGCCGCGCGACGGGGCGATGAGCAGCCCGGTAATGCCGATAAGCGGCGCGCTCTTGTCCCAGTTGTCGTTGGCGTAGCCGCCGAGCCACATGTGGCCGAAGACCGCCTGGTTGTAGACGGCGATGAAGAGACCCGCGATTGCCACGCAGGCGGCGAGCACCGTCGCGTCGCGCCGGCGTCCGCTCACCGCCAACGAGACGATGACGGCGATGGCGAAGAGAAGGGTCGCTTCGCGGCAGAGGATGGCAAACGCGAAGCTCAGACCGGCGATCAGCGCGCCGCGAGAACTCGTCGCGCGGGAGCCAGGCACGAGGAGCGCCGCCAGCCCCAGCGTCACGCCGAGCGTGGCCGGACCGTGCGTCCACAACGCCTGACTCGCGACGGTCCAGAGGACCGTGCCGAACGCAAACAGCGCGGTCGCGCTTGCTGCGGATTCAGGCGTGAGACGACGGCAGATCGTCCAGAAGAGCACCGCCGCGGCGGCGACGTAGACGGCGGCGACGATCTTTCCGAGGTAGAGCATCTGCGTGAACGTCAGCGGCTGTTCGCGCGCGATCGCGAGCGGCGCGACGAAGGGCAGCGCGGCCAGCGTGCTGCCAATCGGGCGAATCGAGACCCAGCCGCCGTCGGCCGTCGTCCAGAGCACGTGGTTTTCGACGAAACGGGCGAGTTCTGGATAGCGCCTCACGTCGATCGAGCCGTGGCGCACCATGGCCCACGCCGTGTACGGCGCCGGGACGCAGTCGACTTCCGCCAGGACGCGGTTGTTGGCGAGATAGACCGCGAGCACGAGCGCGAAGAGCGCCGCGTGCGTCCGAAACGTCGCCAAGTTCAGCATCTTGCTCGAGGGCGGCTACTTTACAGGAATCCCCGGTGGGGTCCGGCTTCAGCCGGACCGCTGACGTGCACATCGGCGGGCGGAAGTGCTATAGTCAGAAGCTCGCACGGTGACGCGGGGTGGAGCAGTCCGGTAGCTCGTTGGGCTCATAACCCAAAGGTCGCAGGTTCAAATCCTGCCCCCGCAACCAAACATTTAAGGCGGCCCGACGGGCCGCCTTTTTTCGTTAGGGCCACGTCGCGTTGCCTCGGCCTGCCGCCTCACAAGTGCCGCCGTTGATGAACTTAATAACCAGCGCGCACCTACTTCCGCGACTCAAGTTGTTGCATTTCCAAGAAGTAAAGGCGTTTCCGGTCTAGACCAACGGATCGCCCCGTGCAGCGGTAGAGCCCAGGCACTCCCGCGCACAGGACGTTTCCTGCGCACACCTCACCGAATCGCAACGCTGGAGTTCGCGGCAACGCGCTGACCTTGCCTGTACGGGTCAGTGCTGGACTCGGGACACCAAGAAATGACCATCAATCGACTGCTGACCTCGCTCTTGCTCTGCTCCGTCGTGAGTCTCGGACCGGCCCGGGCAACCGCCGCCACCCTTGGATTTGTCGACAACAACGCGACGCAAACGATCGAGGTGAGTTGGAGCGGCTTCGTGGGCTTCTTTGAGGGCGTGCCAAACGTCTTCGCCGTCAACGGCACTGGTTTCTCAGCCACGGGCCCTGCGTCGACCACGGTTCCTCAGGGACCTGGTGCCTTGACCTTCGAGGCGCTCCTGCTCTCTGACGGCAGCATGAGCGACGGAAGTCGCACGATCTACCTCGTGGAGGATCTGTCACTCGGACAGATCAGCCACATACTCACCTTCAGCTGGGTCGGGCTCGGCTTCAACGGCGGCGGCCGAAACTTCCGCTTCACCGGGAGCTTCACCACCGACGATGAGAGCGGGGCGCTTGGTTCTCTTGGCCCGTTGACCGGACTCGAGCCGAACGTGTTCCTTGAAGGCACCCTGGCGACCTTCAGCCTGCCAAACCTGACGGGAACGATCGGGTCAGAGGCGGATCCGTCGGTTGGCGCGAGCCCGGTGCCCGAACCCGCGTCTCTGCTGCTCATCGGAGGCGCTCTTGTAGGCACCGCCGCCGCGCGGAGACGGCGTCCGCGCTAAACCCGGCCCTGTAGTTCGCGCGCCTCAGCGGGTGCCACGAATTTGCCCGATGGCACCCCGGTCAAGATGCGGATCCGCCGCTATCTGTCAGTGAATGACCAGAAGGACGGCGGCATGTTTGCGTTCGTCGTGACGGAGGATGTCGTGGTGAACGGGGCCGTGGTCATCCGCAGTGGCGCCATGGCGTGGGGGCAAGTCAAGAACGCCGAGGAATCCAAGAATTTCAATCGCCGCGCGAGACTCGATTTCTCAATCGACTACGTGAGAGCCGTCAACGGACACGCGATTCCGGTGCGCGACTATCACGATGCGCTGGGCGGCACGAGCAAGGCGAGGACCGGCGCCACTGCCGCCACCTTGGGGGCGGTGCAGGGCGGCATCGGCATCCTGGGGATGGCCATCACCAAAGGAAAGAACGTCGGCATTCGCGCCGGGACCGAGTTCATTGTCTTCAGCGACGGCGACCAAGGGCTGAGTCTCAAGTAGAACGCCTCGACTTCGCCGGATCGATCAGGCCCGAATCGTCACAACGCCGTCGGCGACGGCGGTCGCCTTTGTCTCCAGCGCACGATCGGCAGGACCCTGCACGACTGCACCCAGGTAGGCTAGCCGTCCAGAATCATCCGCTGGAAGGCCCTGCACGTACATGATCCGTGTGTACCCCGTTGTTCGCTAGCGAGTGATGGTAAATAACCCGCCGTTTGCGACTGAGCAGAAGATCGCGGCGTAGGAGCCGCTCATCGTGTTGCCACTCAGGACGCCGGTTGCCGAGGCGGAACACAGACGTGGATTCCCGCTATTGAGCGTGACGAGAACGGTGGATCCGGTCACGGTTCCTGACAGCGTTCCGGCGTTGTCGCTCATCGGATCCGGCCACGAGGACGCCCACGATCCGCTGAGCGTCGTGCCCGTTTGCGCGATGGTGATAGTGAGCCGGATTGATCCAGAGGTCAGATTGCTCGTGCTCGACCCCGCCCATGTCCCAGCCACATTTGCTGCCTGCGTGGTTTCAGTCGATCGCGAAGGCGACGAAACGCCGCTACAGGCGGTCGCCGTGACGAGCAGGGTCAGCGCGGTGATCGCCAACCCGCCGCCAAACCGCGCCGCCGCACCGTTTGCGAGTGTAGGCATGCCGCCTCTGGACCGGATGGTCCTCCTTCGAGCCACCTTATTGTGGCCCGTCGTGTTCCGAATCGCCAGGACCCTTGTCTCGAAAAAGGAGCGCCGAGCAGGGCGGCCTGTTCCCGGTCGATCAAACCCTGATCGTCGCGACACCATCGGCGAAGGTGATCGCCTTCGTCTCGAGCGGACGATCGGCAGGACCCTGCACCACCGCACCGGTCGACGTGAACGCGGACCCGTGGCACCGGCACACGTAGGTGTCGCCCGTGCGGCGATCGATCGTGCAGCTTTGATGCGTGCAGATCGCGGAGACGGCCGCAAACGTCTGCTCGCCGGTTCGGCTGACGAGAATTTGCGTCGACGAGGTCAATACCAGGACGGCACCGCCAACCGTGGCCAACGAAGGCACGCTGGCGACCGTCAGCGCGATCGTGCCGTTGACGATCGTTCCGTTAAACGAAGGGATAGAGCTCGCCGACGCCACGTCGATGTCGGAGCCCATCGGGTTGCCGGCGCAGGCGTTGAGCGACGACGTGATCGCCGCCAGGAAGAGTGCGTGAGTGCTCTGAACACAGAACGCCCGTCGGCCAGCTAGCGACATCGTGTTCGACGGCCCTGCAACCGGCATGCCTGCGATTTTTCTCGATTTGGCGCGGGGCTTACGAGAGGACCTGGTCCGCCGTAGCCTTGGCGAAGGCGGATCGTCCTCGCCGCACGACAGTCGGACAGTACGGGAGCCGCCCTCAGAAGAGCGATCGGTAAGCCGCGTACAGGAGACCAACGCCAACGACCGCGATGAACACCACCGCCAGCTGCGCGAAGACGAAGCGCATCGACTCTCGCCGGTTGACCAGGTTCGTCAACGTGGCCCGTGGCCGGGTGGTGTCCGCGAAGAACCCCTCCATCTCCGGCGACTGCGGGATGAAATTCGTCGGTTGCGTGCTCCAGAACGTCTTCGGGCCAGACGGGGTGTCGAAGTAGATCTGAGTGAACGGGCGGTGTCGCGACGTCGCCGGAGGCGTCGTCACAGTGCGCGCCGCGCTGACATGCTCGAGCGCGGCCGAACTCACGAGAATCAGCCCGAACATCCTGGACTCCCGGGTGACGGTGACGCCATCAGCGCCTCGCGTGAAGCGGAGCGACTCGATTGAGGAAAACCAGGCCAGTGCCGCCGCGCCGACCAGCCAGCCGATGCCGATCAGGATCATGAGTCCGGACTTCGATTCGCTGCTCATGCCCAGGGCAGTATACTGACCGTCCAGCTTTTCTGAGCTCTCAGCCCGTCTGCCGAGCCCTCACCAAAGCCTTTGCGAGGGTTATCGCCATGTCGAAGATCAAGAGCCAGCGTTCCCGATTCCAGATCAATCGCCGCCGCAAGCTGGCTCGCCGCCAGGCGATTCGCGCGCTGCGCACCGCGCTCGCCGCCAAGAAATAGCTTCGGTTCGTCTTCAGCCGCAGGCCGGGTGGCGGCACTCGCAGCGCAGCTCGGTCTGCTGTCCTTTTTCCTTGCAGACTTCGCTGCAGTACTTGCCCCACGCGCCGCCTTTCGTCACCAGGCAGTCGCAGGCCGGATGTGCACACTTCTGAGTGGCATTCGCCATCACCACACCTCCGTGTGCGGGATGTTACGCCCGGTGTGGAGCAGTGTGGCGGATATCTCTACGGCTCAGCTCGATCGTGCGAGTCTTACGGCCACTGGCTTGGTTCGACGTCGAGGAGCTTCATCTCGCGCATCAGCTCGGTCAGCTGTCCGTAGTCGTCAAGTGACGCCGGCAGATAGGCCGTCGCGCCCAGGACCTTCAGCGCCGCGGCGTGCTCGGGCGTGTCGGCCGAGAGCGCCAGAAATGCATCGCGGACGTTCATGCGGACGTCGGCCGGCAGCGCCTTCGACGCGAACCACAGTTCGCCGACGTGGGGCGGCGTTTCGGCCACGATCTTGATCTCGCTCGACTTCAGCGTGTCGCTCGCGAACATCCGGAGCAACGCCTGCGAGTTGACGACGCAGAGCTCGGCCTGCCCGCGGCGCAGCCAGTCGATCGCTTCATCGGCCACCGACGCATAGCGGACCTCTCGGAAAAACGACTCGGCCTGGATGTCCCGCTGTTCGAGATAGTGGCGCCCCATCACATACGAGGATCCGTACTGGACGCTGAACGCGAGGCGCGAGCCGCGGAAATCAGGCAGCGTGCGGCGTGAGTCGCCGGCCAGCGCCAGAAAGACGGTCGTGGCCCGGCGCTCCTCCTGGCGCGTGACGAGCGGCAGTGCGCCAGAATGTTCGTGCGCGTGAGGAAACGTGATCGCGCGGTGAAACATGACGTCGAACGCGCCGGCTTCGAATCGGGTGAGCATGTCGGCGGCGGCGTTGCTCACCACGAGGTCGATCGGCCGGCCGAGGCGCGTTTCGAGGTACTTCACGAACGGTTGATAGCGGGCGGCAAGCTGCTCGGGCGATCCGGTCGCGTCCGCGGCGAAGAGACCGAGGCGGAGCGGGCGAGGCACGTCGCTCGACGACGAACCGTCGCGGCAGGCGCTGAGCGTCGCCAGACCAGACACGGCGAGCGCGATCAGTAGCACACGGCATCCGCCGACTGGACATGCGGTCCCGCCGAGCACGCCGGACGATCGCATTGCGAATCTCCTGGGCGCCGGCGGCAGTGACCGGCACCCCGCCCGGTCGACGCCCGCCGAGATGCTACGCGGCGCTTATGATGAAGGGCAACGCGAGAATTGCAAAGGGCAAATTGCAAAGGGCAAATTGCGAGGGCAGGTTCGAAGGTCACCGGCGGCGACGCCGGCGAATCGCGAGGACGAGAGGCGCGAACGCGATCGCTCCAGGCAGGAGAGCCACGGCGCACCAGATGCCGAACCACCGGCGCCAGACCTCGAGTTCGGACCGAAGATCGACCCGTTCGAGATCCGCAGGGTCGTAGACGACTTCGACGGCCTCTCCGACCTGCCAGGGTGAGGGATAGCGGTTGACGCTGCTCACCATGGTTCGTTCCTCGCCGCCGCGACCTCTGAACGTCACCACCGCCGAATTCGAGCCCCCTTTGCCGAGGCGAATGCTCGGATTGGTTGGCACGTGACGCAACTCGACGACGTGGCCGGTCGTGGCTTCGCCGCTTCGGAGCAACTGGCCGTTCGACCAGTTCGATCGCGCGCCCCAGACCAATGGAACGAGCGCGAGCAGCAGGAACGGAATCGTGATGCAGCCGAACGCGCTCGGCTGGACCTTCGCGTCCGCGGGGGAAGTTGCCATCCAGCGGATTCTACTTTCAGCGGACTGCGGACAGCCTAAAGGCTGTCCCTACCGGATTTGGCGTCGCCGTCGCACGATGGTCGCGGCTGCTGCGGATCCAAGGAGCACGATGGTGGCCGGCTCGGGCACGGGCGCGGCGGCTGGCTCTTGATACAGCCACGCGCCGGCGATTCCGGGGAAGTGCAGCGACTTGTCGTAGGCGTCGCCCACGTTCGCGCGATCCTGACACCGCGCCGTCTCGATGACGCAATCACCCAGCGACGGCCCGACGCCGTCAGTCGCATTCGCCGAAGTCGACGCCCAGCCGTTCGCGTAGCGATCGCCACTCTGCTCGACCAGCGTCGGCAGAAAATAGGTGAAGAAATTCGGCGCCCAGAGCGAGTTGCCCGCGACTTGGAAATTCGAACCGAGTGGCGCGTTGCCGGTGGCGGCGAAGATGAACTCGTTGAAAAGATCGCGCACGTCGTTCTGCGACGCCCACGTCCAGCCCTTGAGATCGTAGGTGAGGAAATCGGCCGTGCACGGCCCCGAGGCGCAGACGGAGTTCAGTTCGTTCCAGCTGAGACCGTCGGTCTCGGTGACCTGCCGCCACTCGCGGCCCGCGAGGTCCGTATAGGCGATCGTCGCGGCTGATGCCGATCGGGTCCCGGCACCACATGCCGCGAACGCGACGAGGAGACCGGCAGTCCAGGGAGACGTCAGGCGCTTCGTGGCAGCTCGCATGACCGTCGGAATTGCAAGGGATTCGCCACTGGCGTGACGGGGATTTTCGAGATTCTTGAACGGGAAGTCGCGAACGCGGAAGCCTTTAGGTGTCGTGATGCGATCCGCCTGCACGCTTCTTCACAGCGCCGGTGATCACACCCGCCGGCACACGAACGTGAGACTCAGCCGGCCGAACAGCTCCCAGTTCCACGACCGCCTCCTGAATTGATCGAGCTCGCTCATGGCGTCCGGAGAATACCACTGGGTCCCGTACGGCTCCGTCGCGCACCGGGTGTGATCGCCGGGATACACGATCGGCTGTTCGCGTTTCGAACACGCGTGCGTGGCGCTGCACCGTGCCGCTCGCCAGTGCGCGTTCCGGCCTTTGGCGACGGTTGGTCCAGCCGATGCGCTGACGCACTAGGATCGCCAGCGTTGAGGGCCCCCATGACGCACAAAGCTTCAATTCTTCAATTCACGCCGCGCGTCCGCGCGGCTGCGCCGCCGCCCCGGGTTGTTGCTGCGATTGACCCGGCTCCGCCGGTGGTCAGCAGTGAACCGGGAGAGACGACGACACGATTCCCGCCCCTCGCACGGGCTCTGTGCGTTGTCGGTGGCCTGATCGTGGTGAGCATTCCCGTCTGGTTGTCTTCGTCCATCTTGCTGGTGGCCGGGCTGCTGATGATGCTTGGCGCGGTGATGTCCGTCCGGGCGCTGGTCCAGCAGGCGTCGGCCCTGCGCCTCATCGTTGAACGGGTGCAGGAATCCTCACGGCCGGCGGGCGTCGGACTTCATAGCTGACGCGACCGTGCATGCGGTCGCCATCGACCCACGGCGAATCTCGCGGATCCTCGCGTGCATCGCGCTCGGCTTGAGTGCCGCCGGGACGGCGGTGCGCCTGTTCCAGGTCCTCACCGGCCACAACTCGATCTTCGGCATCTTCACAAAATTCGACCTCGACACGGAGGCCAACCTTCCGACCTGGTTCTCGGCGTCGGTTCTTCTCGTCGCCGCCCTCTTGCTGCTGCTGATCCAGCAGGACGCCCGGCGACGCCATGACCCGTTCGCGACGCACTGGGCGGTGTTGGCCGGCGGCTTCTTCCTGATGTCGATCGACGAACTGGTGCAGCTTCACGAGATGCTGATCCGGCCGCTCGCGGGGCTCTTCGGCCGGTCGGGATTCTTTGCCTTCACCTGGGTTGTTCCAGCCCTCGGCGTGATTGCCGTCGTCGCCGTGCTCTACACGCGATTCGTCGCCCACTTGCCGCAGCAGACGCGGCGCCTCATGATGCTGAGCGCCACGGTCTACCTTGGTGGCGCCGTCGGCCTGGAGATGTTCGGCGCCTGGTGTTTTCAGCACTTCGGACCACTGAGCTGGCAGTACGGCATCGAAACGGTCACCGAGGAATCGATGGAAATGATCGGCGCCGTGCTGTTCGTTCACACCCTGCTGGGGTACGCGACCCGACTGGGGCTGGTCGCCGGACGGACGGCGGAGGCTGAAGGTTCGGCTACAGCCGGACCCCGCCGATAAGCGCTACTGGACGCCGACCGTCAGACGCAGCGTTCCGCCCACGCCATTCAAATCGCAAACCGTGACGTGATGCTGGCCGGTTTCGGTGAGCTGAAACGTCAGCGACGCCCGAGCCGGCGCTGTGCGTCGACGAGCCGGCCAGCTGCCGCGTGAAGTCCGGAGCGTACAGCGTGAATCGGGGCGTCAAGGTCGCGCCATCGCTTGCGGCGATCAGGATCGTCTGGCCGTTCGTGCCGTTGAAATCGTTCGAGACTCCACCGGTGTTGCAGTTCACGCAGCAGGACGACGGCCGTTCCGGCTCTACTGTTGAATGGCGACGGCGAACACCAGAGTGTTCAGCGTGATCTGTTGCGCATCCGATGGTGACCAGGTGCGGGCATAACGCACGCTGACGTGAACGGCCGTGCGTTCACCACGCCGCCGCAGTTCGATGCCACCGCCGTAACCCACCGCCCGCCCGTCGAACACGATGTCACGGTCCGGATACTTGTCCGGCAGGATCGTCGTCAGACGTCCCCAGACCAGCGGCGCGACGGTTCCGCTGATGCGGAGCATCCACGCTGGCGCGACAGCCGACTCGCGCGAGACCTCGATCGGGATCTCATGGAGCTCCGAGATCGTCGTCTCGCGGCCGAATGTCGGGCTGCGCGCTTCGGAGACCGGCAGCGTGTGGGTGATGATGCGATCCGTCGGGAGAAAGTCCGACTCGTCGCGACGGTATCGATAGCCGACGCGCCACGGCAGCCCGAAGAGTTGCGTCTCGCTCCAGTGACCGAGTCGAAACGCGTGCCGCTTCACGTCGCCGTCGGTCCCGTAGACGATGACGTCGCCGTCGGGGTTGTGGAAGGTGTCGAAGTCCGATCCGCTCGCCTGGCGCGTCGGCGCCAGCGAGAATTCGGTGATGAAGCGGTCGCCGCGAATCGGATAGCTGATTCGCGCGGTCACCCACGATCCGCTCGCGTCATACGACTGCGTGAAGGAGTGTGGGACGAGGAACTTGGTGTTGAAATTGGACGGATTCTCGAACGTGTAGCGCAGCCGATCGACGTGGAATTCGTACGCCATTTCGGTGGTGATTGTCGACGTTGGCGCGGACTGTCCGAATCCGACTGTGGCGTTGCCAAACACTGCGGCGGCCAGGCTGACCACGACGAGCAAGCGGCGAGGCATCGATGATGTGTACCACGATGGACGGACAGGCTAAAGCCTGTCCCTACCGACGTCACGTGGCAGGCTTTAGCCTGTCCCCGTTGTCTGTCGTAGAGTGACGCGATGACGTCCGGCGCGAACATGGCTGGCGCCCGCAGGCTCGCGGCGCTGGCGGCGGCCCTTCGCTCCCGGCGCACGGCGGCCGTCGTCCTGCTTTCATTTGCTTCGGGCCTGCCGTTCGGCCTCGTGTGGTACGCAATTCCCGACTGGATGCGCAGCATCGGCGTCGACATCCGTCTCGTCGGCCTGATCACGCTGGCCCAGGCACCGTGGGCCTTCAAGGTCTTCTGGGCGCCGCTGGTCGATCAGGTGCGGCCACCGTTCTGGGGCCGGCGGCGCGGCTGGATGGCGATCATGCAGGCCGCGCTCATGCTTGGTGGGTTGGCGCTGGCCGGCGTCGGCGGCCGCCCCGAAGCCGTCTGGGTCGTCGGCGCCATTGCGTTGGCGATCGCCACCGCATCGGCGACCCACGACATCGCGTACGACGCGTACACCGTCGACCTCCTGACCGCGGACGAGCAGGGCGCGGCGGTTGGCGCGCGGGCCGCTATGTATCGCGCAGCGATGGCGGTATCGGGTGGGGCGGCCATCAGCCTGGCAGCGCGGTGGGGCTGGCCGGCGGTCAACGTTCTGCTCGCTGTGGTCTATGTGCCGACGCTGTGTCTGACCTGGAAGGCGCCCGAACCGGACGGCGCATCGTCGGTCCAGGACGCTCGAGGATCGCTGTGGCAATCGTTTGCAGGTGTCCTGACGCGGCCGCGCGCGCTCGAGATTCTCGCTTTCGTCGTCCTTTACAAGCTGGCCGACCAGCTGTCGCAGGCGCTGACGCTCCCATTCCTTGTCGACATGGGCTACGGCGCCGACCACCGCGGTCTTGCGCTGGCCACGTTCGGTTTGGCGATGACGATGACGGGAGCACTTGTCGGTGGCTGGGTCACGACGCTGGCCGGCCTCGGCCATGGGTTGTGGATCTTCGGGTTGCTGCAGATCCTGTCCAACGTCGGCTACTTCTTTGTCGCGCGGGCGGGAAGTCCGAATCTGCCGCTGATGTACGGGGCCACGAGCAGCGATCTCTTCATTTCGGGGCTCGGGACCGGCGCGTTCTCGGTGCTCCTGATGCGGATCACCGACAAGCGCTTTTCGGCGACGCAGTACGCGCTTTTCTCGAGTCTCTTTGCGCTGCCGCGGCTCGTCGCGGGACCAGTCGCCGGCTTCACGGCACACGCGATCGGCTGGCCGGCGTTCTATCTCGTGACCATGGTCGCCGGCATCCCGGGACTGGTGATGCTGTCGCGGTTTGTGCCACCCGGTGTTCGCGAGCCTCTCTCGCTCGATGAGCGGACAGGCTAAAGCCTGTCCTTACCGCAATCACGAACTACCCGCATCGACGACAGCCAATCCGGCTAAAGCCGGACGCCACCGATATCCAAGAACAGGACGCCACCGATATCTGAAAACAGATAGCTGAATCGTTTTCAACGAATTGCTCGCCGCGCAGGTATTACATAGGCAAAGGCATGAGCACCTGCGCTCCCATCTCGATGTCGTGCCTGCCGGAGGAAACGGCGCACCCGGACGTCGCCGACACGATGCGGCTCGTGCAGGTCATCCTCGGCGGCGACACCGCCGCCTTCGAACAGATCATCCTGCGCCATGAGCATCGCGTGATGACGATGGCAGCGCGGCTGCTCGGCGCGCGCGACGATGCCAAGGATGTGGCGCAGGAAGTGTTTCTGCGCGCGTTCAAGTATCTGCACCGGCTGGATGTGACCAAGCCGATCGAACCCTGGCTGATGCGGATCACGATCAACGTCTGCCGCGATCAGGCGCGCGTGCGTCAGCGCCGCCGGGCGACCTTCGTCGACGCCGAGGCCGCTGAGCCGATCGACGATGCGCCGGGTCCCTATGACGGGTTCGCGCGTCGCCAGGAGCAGCGGCTCCTGCATCAGGCGCTCGACAGTCTGCCTGAAAAGGAGCGGCTGGCGATCCTGCTGCGCGATGTCGAAGGGCTGTCGACGGCTGAAGTCGCCGAGATTCTGGAGTCGTCTACGACGACCGTGAGGTCGCAAGTCAGCCGCGGCCGTTTGCGGCTGAAAGCGGCGCTCGATCGTTTGCTGGGAGGCAAGCCGTGAGCTGTGGGTTTTCGCGAGAGTGGCTGGCGCTTCACGCCGAGGGCGATCTGTGCGGCGCGCCGCGGGAACTGGCCGAGATCCACGTGCAGCGCTGCGCGGAGTGCGCCGAATTTCTCGACGATCTGCGGCTCCGGCAACAGCTGCTGAAGTCGCTGCGCCAGGAAACGGCCACGCGCGCCGAGTGTACGGCGATGCGGTCCGAGGTGATGAACGCGATCCACGACCGCCGGCTTGGACCGGGCGCCTGGCTGCTCGGGCTCGAGCGCATGATGTGGCTCGGTCTCCGCCGGCAGGCCTATGCGCTGGCCGCGGCCGCGCTGCTGGTCGTGTCGGTCTCGGTCGTCGCGCAGAACCGCGCGACGCCGGCCGCGGCGGATGCCGATCCGATCTTCGCGGGACAGGACTCGCTGATTCGCCCGGAACGCTATCGCGACTGGGTGATGATGCCCGCCGGCACGAAGCGCGCCGGCGAGTCGGTCGGCCACGGGGCGGGCGCGGCGTACGTGAACCCGCGTGCGTACCGTGAGCGCGAACGCGGTGGGCAGTTTCCAGACGGGACGGTGATGGTCTGGGAATCGGCACACGGTCCGCTGTTGCTCGCGGCGGTGAAGGACAGCGCGCGCTTTGCCGACGGGTGGGGATTCTTTGATTTCAGCGGCGGAAGTGGATCACGGGTCGCGAAAGCGGAGCCGCTCCCCGACGCCAGCGGCTGCCGGACCTGTCATCTGAAGGACGCCGGCACCGATCACACGCTGGCGCAGTTCTAGCGCGACGCTCGACACACTCACTCACGAACGACAACATGCTGGACGTCCACGACCTCGCCTGCGTGCGAGGTGAGCGATACCTCTTTGCCCGAATGAGTCTGCACATGGCACCTGGCGACTACTGCGAGCTGCGCGGGCCGAACGGCAGCGGCAAGACCAGCCTGCTGCGCACCATCGCGGGACTCGTGCCGCCGGCGCACGGTGAGGTGCGGTGGGGCGGCGAACCGATTGCGTCTTGCCGCGAAGCATTTCTCTCTTCAGTGGTTTTTCTCGGCCACCGTCCGGCGCTGAAGCGCGACTTGACCGCGGGCGAAAACCTCGGCCTGTCTGCCGCGCTGAGCGGCTGGCCGTTGACGCCTCGGGAGGCGCGGCGGGCGCTCGACCGCCTCGGCATCGGACAGGTCGAAGGACTCCACGCTCGGCAGCTGTCCGATGGCCAACAGCGACGACTGGCTCTGGCGCGTCTCGCTGCCTGCCCAAACCGATTGTGGCTGCTCGACGAAGTCCTGACCTCACTCGACGCCGCAGCGGCCGGCATCGTGCTGTCGCTCATCGACGAGCACCTGGCGGGCGGTGGGATGGCGATGGTGTCGACCCATCAGCCAATCGAGCTGGCCCGGCATCGTCAGCAGTGCATCGAGCTGGCCGCATGACACCCGGATCGACGGTCACGGCGCTCCGATGGCTGATGTGGCGCGAGCTGACGCTGGCCTGGCGCCGTCGCTCGGACCTCCTCGGGACGCTGTTCTTCTTCGTGATGGTGGTGACGTTGATTCCGTTGGCCGTCGGCACCGAACCCGTCCTGCTTCGCACGATCGCGTCCGGCGTGGTGTGGGTCGCGGCGCTGCTTGCCGCGATGCTCGCCATCGGCCGGCTGTTCGCCGACGATTACGGGGACGGCACGCTCGAGCAGCTCGTGCTCGCGCCGTACCCGCTCGCGCTGCTCGTGGCGGTCAAGGTAATCGCTCAATGGATCGTGTCGACGCTGCCGCTGCTCGCGGCGACGCCACTTGTTGCCGCACAGTTCGGGCTGACGGAGGGGGAGCCGCAGGTCCTCGTCTGGTCGCTGCTGCTCGGCGCTCCGGTCGTCCTGCTGACCGGGTCGATTGGCGCGGCGCTGACGCTGGGCATCCGCGGATCCGCGGCGCTCACGCCGCTGCTGGTGTTTCCATTGTGCATCCCGGCGCTCATCTTCGGGGCCGGAGCCGTGACCGCGGCGGCCGACGGCATCGCCAGCGGCAACCTGCGCATTCTCGCAGCGCTGCTGCTCGTCTCGATCGCCTTCGCGCCGTGGGCGACAGCCGCAGCGCTGCGCATCTCCGTCGAGTGAGGCCGGCATGATCTGGTTCAAATTCGCGTCTCCCGCCAACTGTTATCGCCTGGCCGCGCAGCTCGCGCCCTGGTGCGCCGGCTCGGCCGGGCTGCTGTTTGCCGTCGGTGTCTATCTCGGCCTCGTCGTCGCGCCCGCAGATTTTCAGCAAGGACAGGTCTATCGCGTGCTGTTCCTGCACGCCCCGGCGGCGTGGATGGGCATGCTGCTCTACGTCCTGCTGGCGTTCTACGCGGGTGCCGGATGGATCTTCAATTTGCGCGTCTCGTCGATGATGGCGTCGTCGCTCGCGACGACTGGCGCGATCTTCACCGTGCTGGCGCTCGCCACCGGATCGCTCTGGGGCCGTCCGACCTGGGGCACCTGGTGGGTGTGGGACGCGCGGACGACGTCGACGCTGATTCTGTTGTTTCTCTACATCGGATTCATCGCGCTGCAGTCGGCCATCGAAGAGCGGCGCCGCGCCGATCGGGCTGGCGCCCTGCTCGCGCTTGCCGGCGTCGTCAACGTGCCGATCATCTACTTCTCGGTGGAGTGGTGGAGCACGCTGCACCAGGGCGCGACGATTCGTCTGGGGCGCGAGTCGAGCATGGCGGGCGAGATGCTCGTGCCCTTTGCCGTGATGACCGCTGCCTGCTGGCTCTACGCGATCGCCGTCGTGTTGCTGCGGCTCCAATGTGAAATCCGCGAACGCGAATCGTTCGCCGCGGCGCTTCGGCAGTACGTGGGCGCCGGCTTCAGCAGGAGCGAATGAATCCGGCTAAAGCCGGATTCCACGAAAGGTCGGCCGATGGGTGAATACGCACTCTATGTGTATGGGGCTTACGCGCTGACGTTCCTGGCGCTTGCCGGCGAGGTGCTGTTCCTGATCGTCCGGCGGCGTGCGTTGCCGATGGCTGGACCGGGAGGGAGCGAGGCATGAAGCCGCGGAGTCGGCGTTTCGTCATGGCCGTGTTCGGTGTTGGCTGCGTTGCCGGGGCCGTGGCGCTGGCGCTCTCGGCCTTCAGCGACAACATCGTGTTCTTCTTCAGTCCGTCGCAGATCGTTTCAGGCGAGGCGCCGGTGGCGCGCAGCCTTCGAGTCGGCGGTCTGGTCGAGGAAGGCAGTCTTCGGCGCGGGGCGGACGGCCTGACCGCCCGCTTCACGATTACCGACACGGTGCACTCGGTGACGGTCGTTTACAAGGGGATCCTGCCGGATCTCTTCAAGGAAGGACGCGGCTGCGTCGCGCAAGGCAAAGTCGGAGACGACGGCGTGTTCCGCGCGGATCTGGTTCTCGCGAAGCACGACGAGAACTACATGCCGGTCGAGGCGGCGGCATCGATCGACGAGGCCAGGCAGCGCGTCGTGAAAGCTGCCGAGTCGGTCGCGAAGTAGACGCCGATGATTCCCCAACTCGGACAATTTGCCGCGATCCTCGCGCTGGTGTTGTCGGTCGTTCAAGCCGCGATGTCGCTGATTGGCGCCAGCAAGAACCGTCCAGTCTGGATCGCCGCGGGAACTCTTGCCGCGCGGCTGCAGTCGCTGGCCGTGCTGCTGGCCTTCGTGTGTCTCGCGGCGGCGTTCGTCGGCAACGACTTCACCGTCGTCAACGTCGCGATGAACTCGCACTCGAGGCTGCCAATCCCGTATCGCATCGCGGCCACGTGGGGGTCGCATGAAGGCTCGCTCCTCCTCTGGACGTTGATGCTGTCGTTCTGGGGAACGGCGGTGACCTGGTTCGCTCGCCAGGTGCCGCCGTCGATTCTCGGACGAGTGGTCGGCGTCCTCGGCGGACTGAACGCCGGGTTTCTGTCGTTCATGCTCGGGACGTCGAATCCGTTTGTGCGGGCGTTTCCGGCGCCGGCGGAGGGTCTCGATCTCAATCCGGCATTGCAGGACGCGGCGATGGTGATGCACCCGCCGCTTCTCTACATGGGCTACGTCGGGTTTTCGGTTGCCTTTGCCTTTGCCGTCGCGGCGCTGCTTGCCGGACGCCTCGACGCCACGTGGGCCCGCTGGTCGCGGCCGTGGACGACGATGGCGTGGACGTTTTTGACGTGCGGGATCGCGCTGGGGAGCTACTGGGCGTACTACGAACTCGGATGGGGCGGCTGGTGGTTCTGGGATCCGGTGGAGAACGCGTCGTTCATGCCGTGGCTGGCCGGTACGGCGCTGATGCATTCGCTGGCGGTGACCGACAAGCGTGGCGCCTTCAGGAGCTGGACCGTACTCCTGGCGATCGCGGCGTTTTCGTTGAGCCTGCTCGGCGCCTTTCTCGTCCGGTCCGGCGTGCTGACCTCGGTCCACGCCTTCGCAACCGATCCCGCCCGCGGCGTGTTCCTGTTGGGATTTCTCGGGCTGGCGATCGGCGGATCGCTCTGGCTCTACGCGCGGCGCGCCAAACGCACGATCGTCAGCGGCCACTTCGATGTCGTGTCGCGGGAGTCGCTGCTCCTCGTCAACAACGTCTTCCTGTCCGTCGCCGCGGCGTCGGTGCTGCTGGGAACGCTCTATCCGCTGTTCATCGACGTCCTCGGGAAAGGGAAGATGTCGGTTGGGCCGCCGTACTTCAACACGGTCTTTGTCGCGATCATGGCGCCGGCGATGTTTCTCGTCGGTCTCGGTCCGCTGGCGCGCTGGCGGCGGGCGAGCGTTCCCGATCTGGCGCGGCGGCTGCGCTGGGCCTTCGCCGCCAGCGTGGCGGCCGCGCTCCTGATTCCGTTCATGGCTGGTGGCTTCAAGCCGCTCGTCGCACTGGGCCTGATGATCGGCCTCTGGATCGTTCTCACCGTCGTCGTCGGTATCGCCGAGAGCGCGCGACGCGCTGGAGGATGGCGGCCC
The DNA here is from genome assembly GCA_964577955.1 of uncultured Bifidobacterium sp. Lineage (GTDB taxonomy): Bacteria > Acidobacteriota > Vicinamibacteria > Vicinamibacterales > CAVVIG01 > CADEEX01. The sequence continues at coordinate 26,094 of CAZOAZ010000048.1, forward strand.
TTCATCGGCGCGCAGTCGGCGCCGCGCCGCGGCTACTACGGCATGCAGCTCGCGCACGTGGGGCTGGCCGTCTCGATCGTCGGGATCACGATGGTTACCGGATACCAGGATGATCAGGACCTGCGGATGTCGATCGGCGATCGGGCCAATGTCGGCGGCTATGCCTTCACGTTTAAAGGCATCCACGAAGCGCGTGGCGCGAACTACTTTGCCGCTGAAGCGGCCATCGAGGTCGCCGGCAAAGACGCAGCCGTCGTCGGCACATTGGCGCCGCAGAAGCGTATCTACATGGCCTCGCAGAACGCCATGACCGAGACCGCGATCGACTCGAATCTTCTTCGCGATCTGTACGTCTCGCTGGGCGAGCCGCTGGGCGATGGCGCGTGGCTGGTGCAGATTCGCTACAAGCCATTTGTCGTGTGGATCTGGGGCGGGGCGATCCTGATGGCGCTCGGCGGCGTCCTCGCGGTGAGCGATCCGCGCTACCGCCGCGCCAAGGCGGCCTGATGAAGTTCCTTCTGCCCTTGGGCGTCTTCGCAGTGTTGTCCGGCTTCCTGTTCAGCGGGCTGAATCGCGATCCCCGCTACATCCCGTCGCCGCTCGTCGATCGCGCGGCGCCGCCCTTCAGGCTGGCCCTCCTGCGGGAACCGGAGCGGACGTTCGCGCCGTCCGAGATGCACGGAAAGGTGTGGCTGCTCAACGTCTGGGCGTCGTGGTGCGTCAGCTGCCGTGCCGAGCACGAGATCCTGAAAGCTGTGTCGCGCAGCGGTGTCGTTGGCGTATACGGACTCGACTACAAGGACGAACGCTCCGCGGCTCTCGCCTTCCTCGACCAGTTCGGGGATCCCTACGCGCTGACGATGGTGGATCCCGACGGTCGTGTCGGCATCGACTACGGCGTCTACGGCGTGCCCGAGACGTATGTCATCGATCGCGACGGCGTCATTCGCTACAAGCAGATCGGCGCGCTGAGCGTCGACGTGCTCGAGCAGACGGTGCTTCCGCTGGTCGCCAGGCTCAAACGATGAACGTACGGACAGTGATGTGGTTGCTGTCTGTCGGCATCGTCCTGGCCGGTCTTCCGTTCACCGCGGCCGCCTCTGGACATTCCGCGCTCGAGAAACGGCTGACCCTCTTCTGTCAGCAGCTCCGGTGCCTCGTCTGCCAGAACGAAACCCTCGCCGACTCGCAGGCGGATCTCGCCGTCGATCTGCGGCGCGAGATTGGCGCCCAGATGGAGCAGGGGCGGAGCGACGACGAGATTCTCGCGTTTCTGACCGAGCGCTATGGCGACTTCGTCCGCTACCGGCCGGCGCTCAAACCCAGCACGTACGCGCTCTGGTTCGGCCCGTTCGTCCTGTTGGCCGGCGGTCTGACCGCGCTTCATCGGGGATTGAAACGGAGGGCGACGCGGTCGCAGCCTGCGCGATCGAGGGCCATTCGCCGACGGAGCAGGCCCGCGTTCGGAGGCCGCGTCGGAGCACGGTCGCCTGATTCAATATAGGGTCCGACTTTAGTCGGACCTCCGTGGGCTTTGTTGCCGGTAGGGACAGGCTTCAGCCTGTCCGACCGGCCGCCACCGTCGTAGCTTTGTAGTAGCAGTCGCCAAACTCCGCAAAGCTCCGAACTTCGAACCCTCTCCGAATCAACACGCGTCGAAGTCTGTCGTTGGGCCGCGCGCAGTTGGTCGCCCGAACCAGCCATTCGATACGCGCGAACCCGCGACCTCTGGCGAAGCGATCGAGGAATGTCGTGAGCGTTGGAAGAGCCCCCTCGCCGCCGCCGTCCACGTGCGCGAGGTCGACGACAAGAGTCGTTTCTCGCCGATGGCACTCCACCAGAATCTCTGCCGAGCCGACACGGACGACGACTGGTCGCCCGATGAAGACGAACGCATCGAGCTCAGCCGCTGGCAGTGCCAGCAGTTCGTCCGAGCTGTAGCCTTCGATCCTGACCATATTTCAGACCGCCGGAGAGTAGGGAGCTCGCTCCGAGATCACGATCTTCACGGTCACGCCTCCTGTTGCGGGCTCACACCGTCGTCCAGGAACCGGCGGCGCTGCTCCGGGCGGGGCAGCATGCACGCGTCGCGCTTGCCGAAGACGCGGTAGCGATGGCGCGCGACCAGGTCGTAGACGCGGTCGAGCCATCCGGTGGGGAGTAATCCCAGCACTCCGGCCGCCTTCCACGGCCAGCCAAGCGTGCGGGCGACGAACAGCGCTGCGCGCGCCTTGGTCAGGACCCGCGGGTGATCGTTCGCGTTGGCGATCAGCACGAACGTCGTCATGTCGTTCGGGGCGCCCACCCGGGCCAGCTGCTCGGCGGCGGCTCGGCTCTGGAGCGGCGCGAACCTGAATGCCGCCTGCCGGTCCCGGCGAAGGACGAATTGCACCGTGCCGTTGCAGAGGCTGCAAACGCCATCGAAGAGCATCACGTGCTGGCCCTCGCGCGCCGCCCCTGGCGTCACCTCCCGAGTCACGTTTTAACCGTGAACGTGTTTGCGGAAAATAGCAAGCCTCGCATGACGCTTCTACTGAGCGGATCTGACGCACACGCCACCGTGCGTTTCTGACACGGGCAGCTCGCTCGATCGCGGACAGGCTGAAGCCTGTCCCTACCGGACCCCGGCGCCGATAACGCGGGTACAGAGCGAAAGGTATTTGCCGTGGGAAATTGGCTGACACGCTGGTTTGGTGGAAAGAGCGGCCATCAGGAACACGCCGCGCGGCCGGTCCTCGTACGACCCGCCACGAAGCCCGCACCATCCGCCGCGCCAGCGAGCCCCGACGGCGCGCTGCTTGGCGCGCTGCAGATTGAATTCCTTACCGGGCTGCTGACCGCGCCCGAGATCAAGTCGCTCGACGATCTGCCGTACGACGACCGCGCGTTCATCGCGGGGATCCAGAAGCGCTTTCGCACGCGCGAACTGGAACTGCCGGTCCTGCCCGAAATGTTTCTGCGGCTGTCGAAGATGTTTCGCGACGGCGTCGCGGTGGGCGACTTCGTCAGCGTCATCAACGGCGATCCGTCGCTGGCCGTCGAAGTGCTCAGGACGGCGAACTCGGCGTTCTACGCGAGCGGCCGATCGATCACCAGCCTGCAGGACGCGATCATTCGGATCGGATTGGATCGTCTGCAGTCCGTCCTGATGGTGGCGCACCTTCGCGGCCGCGTGTTGAAGGCCGGTCCGTTCCAGTTGGAGGCGGAAATGCTCCTCGAACTGGCCATGCCGGTGGGCAATCTTGCCAGCCGGGTGGCGAAGGGACGCGGTCAGCGCGAGACCTGCTTCATGCGCGGGGCGCTGCTGCACGCCGAACACTTCGTCATTCTCGGTGCGACGGCCACCATTGCCCGCGATGTGAAGCGCAACATCATTCCGTCGCCGCAGGCGCTGCACCAGGCGTTCACGCGCTTCGGCCGCCCGATCCGCGAAGCCGTCGCGACGAAGTGGAACCTGACCGACCTGCTCCTTGGTGATGAAGGGGAGACGGGCGTGGCCGAGGAGTACGCGTTGATTCGCAGCGTGCTGATCAGCCGCTGGCTGCGGTTGCCGCTGCCCGCTGAAGCGTCGGAGTTCGACGCGTCAGTGCTCGCGGCGCTGCCGGCGCGCGTTCCGCCGCCGCCCGAGCCGGCCTCGACCGATTCGCCGTCCGCCCTCGCGAGCTAGATCTCTTGAGGTCCGGCTAATGCCGGACCCCACCGCCGCAAACCAATCACTCCGAGCGAAGCGCCTGGACGACGTCGACGCGCGAGGCGCGAGCGGCCGGCATCAGCGACGCGAGAATGGCGGCGGCAATCAGCATGCCCGCGGCCGTTGCGATTGGGACCGCGCCGGGCAGCCGCACCGATTCGAAGAAGCTCGCCGCCACACGTGTCAGCGCGTAGCCGCCGCCGAGCCCCGCGGCGATCCCGATGACGCCGATCCAGGCTCCGTCCGAGAGCACGCGCGCCAGCAGGTGCCGCGGCGTCGACCCCACGGCCAGGCGCACGCCGAATTCCCGCGTGCGGGCACTGACCGAGAACGCCAGGACGCCGGCGACACCGACGAGTGCGATGAGCAGCGCGACGCCGGCGAAGCCCGCGATGACGAACGCGTTCAAGCGTTCCGGGGCGAGCACTTCGGCGCGCACATCTTCGAGCGTGGCGGCGCGTTCGACCGCCTGATCGGGCGCGATGTCGCGGATCGCGCGCGTGACCATGGGAACCAACGAATAGGGGTTGCCCGCCGTGCGGACAAAGACGCGTCCGGCCATGGGAAATTGCCCGGCGGGTTGATAGATCGTGAACGGCATGTCGCGCTCGAGGCTCGTGTCGTTCACGTCGGCCGCGATGCCGACGACGCGGCGCGGGACCGGCTTGCCAAAGAGCGGATCGGTGAACCAGACGTGCGCGTTCAGCGCCTCGCCGTTCGGAAACAGCCGCTGCGCCACACTCTGGCTGACGATCGACACAGGCTCGGCGGTGGCGCGGTCTTCGTCCGTGAACTCGCGGCCGGCGACGAGCTTCACGCCAAGGACCGAGAAGAAGCGCGGCCCGACCACTCGCATGTTGCCGCGCGGATTCTCCTCGCCGTCTGCCGGCGTGTAGCCCTCGCCGGTGAACGGAAAGACCAGGCGCACGCCGTTCGCATCGCGCCAGGGCACGTGGCTGCCGAGCGCGACACCCTCGACGCCCGGCAAGGTCGAAATTCGCTGGACGCTCTGCGTGTAGAGGGCCGCCGTCTTCGGATCAAAGACGCCGGTCGCCGAACCCGGCATGTCGAACGCCAGGACGTGACGCATGTCGTAGCCGGTGCTGGCGCCCTGCAGGTTGATGAGCGTCATGACCAGCATGCCGGCTCCGGCGAGCAGAACGAACGAGCACGCGATCTGCACGGTCGCAAAGAGGCGCAGCCGCCGCGCGGTACCTGGCGTGATGCGGACGCTGCCCGTTGTCAGGCCGATGCCGGCCGGCCCCTGGGCTGGCAGGCGCGGCACGTAGGCCAGGAGCACGGCGGCAACCATGGCGAGAGCGGCTCCGACCCACAAGACACTGCTGTCGACCGTGACGCCGATCGCGCGCACCGAGAATCGAGCGGCAAACTGCGCGACCAAGGCCACCGCAGGGCCGGCCATCAGCAGGCCGAGCGCCGCGCCCGCGCCGCACAAGACCAGGCTTTCAGCGAGCAGCGTTCGGCGCAGGGCGCCGCGGCTGGCGCCGAGCGCGGCCCGGACGGCGAGCTCGCCTTCGCGGCGAACCGAGCGCGCAAGAATGAGGTTGGCGACGTTCGAGGCGGCGATCACGAACACGACGGCCGCGGCCGCGAGCAGCACGAGCAGAATCGTTCGCGCCGGCGCGGCGATCTGATCGCGCAGCCGCGTGACGCGCAGCTGCGTGTTGGCTTTCGGCGAGTAGGCCTCGGGATGTTCGCGCACGAGGGCCGCGTGGACGGCCGTGAGCTCGGCACGCGCCTCGTCGAGCGACGCGCCCGGAGCCAGCCGCCCGAACAGCTCCGTCATGCGGTGGATGCGGCTCGTGACCATCATGGCCCCGAGATGGTGCGGGCTGGTCACCATGTTCGAGATGATCTCGGTTTCAACCGGGTACGGCACTGACGGTTCGAGGACGCCGACGATGGTCGCGGTGCGCGGACCGAGGCGCACCGACTTGCCGATGACCGAGGGGTCGCTCTTGAGGGTGGTGCTCCAGAACCGGTAGGTGAGCACCGCCGCGCCTTCCGCCTTCGGACCATCGTCGCCGGCATTGAGGAGCCGGCCGTGGACCGGACGCAGTCCCATGACGTCGAAGAAGGCGCCGCCGACGACGCCGGCCTTGACGGAGCGCGGTTCCAGCCCGAGACCGATGAGCGTGAAATCGACGGTGGAGAAGTCGCCGAAGGCCGACAGGGTTTTCACTCGGGCCTTGAAATCGTCCAGTTCCGGGACCGAGAACGTCATGTTGTCGGTGTCGATGCCCGGGCCGCTCTGACGGATGTAGAGGAGTGCATCCTCGTCGCGGTTGACGAGCGGCCGGAGCAGCACCTCGCGCACGACGCTGAAAATCGCGGTGTTGGCGCCGATGCCGAGACCGAGCGTGATCACGACGGTGGCCGCCATGCCCTTGGCGCGCACGAGCGATCGGAAGGCGTGCTGCAGGTCCCGTCCGAACGCCGCCGCGGTTTCCCACCACCGCGGGCGCCAGACCTGCTTGATCGAGTCGCGGGTCAGTGTGACGTTCCCGAACTCCTTCAAGGCGGCCCGCCTCGCCGCGGCCGGATGTTCGCCCTTCTCGACCCGCTCCTTGATGCTGAGGGCCAGGTGACCGCGGATTTCTGCATCCAGCTCGTCGTCGTGCGGGACCATCGGCGCTACTCCTTGTTGGCCGGCGCGGAATTCATGACGCGGCCGATTGCGTCCACGAGCTGCGACCACCGATCCCGTTCGCGCAACAGCTGCGCCTTGCCGGCCGCCGTCAGCCGGTAGTACTTCGCCTGCTGGTTGGCTTCGCTCACGCCCCACTCGGATTTCAGCCAGCCGCGCTTCTCGAGACGATGAAGCGCCGGATAGAGCGAGCCGGTTTCGACTTTGAGGAGGTCGTCCGATTGGGCGCGGATCGTCTGGCCGATGCCGTGGCCGTGGCGTGGACCCCACTGCAGGATCCGGAGCACGAGCATGTCGAGCGTGCCCTGAAGGAGTTCGAGGCGTTGTTCGTCGATCGGTTTGGCCATAGTCGTAGACAGTCTACGGCCTTAGACGTAGATTGTCTACGGCTTGGTTCCCGCAGGCTGTGGGATCCGGCTTTAGCCGGACCGGCAGATGTCCTAAGATCGACTCCGTGCGATCTCGGGCGTGGACGGTCGCGGTGTGGATCGGGCTGCTGGCGGCCGGCACTTCGCGGCCGGTCTACGCGCAGCGCTTTACCTTTGAGGCGCTGGGCGGGTCGGCCTACAACATCCCCACGCCGCTCACCATTCAGCAGAACGGCTATCCGGATCTCCGGTTCACCGCGCACTACGACACCAAGCCGTTCGGTCCGTACTGGCCGTACTACTCCTGGCGCGGCAGCATGTGGAACGAGGCGCGCGATGCGGCGTGGGAGATCTCCCAGGTGCATCACCGGATCTTCCTCAGCAACAATCCGCCGGAGGTTCAGGCCTTTGCCGTCCACTTCGGCTACAACTTCTACATGTTCGGCCGCGCCCTCAAACGCGCCGGCTTCATCTACCATGTCGACGGCGGGGTGCTGATCTGTAATCCGGAAAGCACCGTCCGCGACCAGACGCTGCACACGCTCGGAACCGGCATCTTCGGTCAGGGCTACACGCTGGCCGGCGTCGGTGGCCAAGTCGCCGTGAGCCGGACGTTCGATCTCACCAGGCGGATCTTCCTGTCCGGCAACATGTCGCTGATGGCCGGCCGCGCCCGGGTGCCGATTGCCGACGGCACGGCCACCGTCCCGAATCTCAGTCTGCATGGCCAAATCGGCGCCGGCTACCGGTTCTAAACCGCGTCGTCGATCGTCTTCGCGCACGCCGGCCGCGTCCGGCCGCGAGACCGTCGTCATCACGCATCCGGACAAGCTGCTGTTCCCGGATGACGGCATTACCAAAGGCGAGATCGCCGGCTACTACGCATTCATCGCGCCGTTCCTGCTGCCGCATCTCGCGCGGCGTCCGCTCACGATGGAACGCTATCCGGCCGGCATCGGCGCCGAAGGGTTCTGGCAGAAGAGTGTGACCAAGGGATTTCCGGCATGGCTCGAGCGCGTCGAGGTGCCGAAGAAGGACGGCGTGGTCTTTTATCCGCTGATTACGGATCAGCGCACGCTGTTGTGGGCGGCCAACCAGAACATGATCACGCCGCACGTCTGGGTGTCGCGCGAGCCTCGCCTGCTTCATCCCGATCTCTGCGTCTTCGATCTCGATCCGTCGCGCGATGACGCACGGGCGGTGCGGACGGCCGCGCTGCTCGTGCGCGACGCGCTCGAGAGACTGGGACTACGAAGTTGGGTCAAGACCTCCGGATCGAAGGGCTTTCACATTGTCGTGCCGCTCGACGGCACGGCGCCGAGCGGCGACGTCGCCAGATTTGCCGACGCGGTCGGCACGTGGCTCGTGGCGCGGCATCCCGATCGGTTCACGCAGGAGTTCAGCAAAGCCGATCGCGGCGGCAAGATTCTCATGGACACCGGGCGCAACGGGTTTGGCGCAACGTTCGCGGCCGCCTACGGCGTGCGCGCGAAACCGGGCGCACCGGTATCGGCGCCCTGTACCTGGGTAGAAATAGAGCGGGGGCTCGTCGGGCCGCAGCAGTTCACGGTCCGCAATCTCGCGACACGCATGGCCGATGTTGGCGACCTGTGGGGCGATCTCGAAGCCACGCCGCAGTCACTCGACGGAGCCATCGAGGCGTTACGGCGTCTGCGCGTCGATGCGAAATCTTGATGCGCAGAAGCCGCCGATTCGACTATCGTTCGGGACCGGAAGGGGTGCTGCCGTGAATCACACACGTCGCGTGCGTCTGGGTCTGGCTGCCGCCGTCGCGGTGGCACTGGTGGGTGTGGCCGCCTATCGCGGGTCGCTGACCGCGCAGGCGAAGCAAGCGCCAATCTTCGAGGTCGATCCGTTCTGGCCCAAGCCGCTGCCCAATCACTGGGTCACGGGTTCGACGATCGGTCTGTCGGTGGACGCCCAGGACAACGTCTGGACCATTCACCGCCCGAACACGGTCGAAGACAACTTCAAGGCCGCCGACATCATGGTGGGCGACGCGCGCGGGAGAGATGACGAAGCGCTGCCCGGCGCCGCGCCGGTCACCGCGCCGACCACGCCGACGCCGATCGGCAAGTGCTGCAAGGTCGCGCCGCCGGTGCTGGTCTACAACCAGGCGGGAGACGTGGTGAAGTCGTGGGGCGGCCCCGGCACGGGCTATGACTGGCCGGACAGCAATCACGGGATTACCGTCGACCATCAAGGCAACGTCTGGCTCGCCGGCAACGGCAACAAGGATACGCAGATCCTGAAATTCGACGGCGCGGGCAAGTTCATCTTCCAGATCGGCAAGCACGGCGTCCACAACGGCAGCAACGACACCGAGAACTTCTGGCAGCCGACGAAGATCTGGGAAGACGTGGCGGCGAACGAAATGTATGTCGGCGATGGCTACGGCAACCGCCGCGTCATCGTCCTCGACCTCGCGACCGGCAAGTACAAGCGTCACTGGGGCGCCTACGGCACCAAGCCGAGCGACGAGCGGATGCCGCCCTATAACCCGAAGGGGACGCCGTCGAAGCAGTTCAACACCGTGCACTGCGCGATCGTGTCGAACGATGGCCTCGTCTACGTCTGCGATCGCGTCAACGATCGCATTCAGGTGTTCCGGAAAGACGGCACGTTCGTGAAGGAAGCGTTCATCGACCCGAACACGTTCCGGTCCGGTTCGGTCTGGGACATGACGTTCTCGCGCGATCCGCAGCAGACCTACATCTACGCGGCGAACGGTGTCGACGAGAAGGTGAACATCCTGCTCCGCAGTTCGCTCGAGGTGCTGACCTCATTTGGCGATGGCGGCAGAGGGCCGGGCCAGTTCTTCGGCGTCCACAACCTGGCGACCGACTCGAAAGGAAATCTCTACACGACGGAAACCTACACGGGCGCGCGCGTCCAGCGCTTCCTGTTCAAAGGCGTCGGTCCCGTCACCAAAGCGGAGCAGGGCGTCGTCTGGCCCAGGGCCCGCTGAGCGGAATGAAGGGGCCGGTCTGCTGGCCGATAACCCCATGAAGGTAGACATGACGTCTACTTTCTGTGGTTGGCAGACGGATGGACGAAGCGAGCAACCGCGAGCGGACGCCAGCAGAACTGACGCGGATCCAGCGGTTCCGCCAGGCGTCGCACAGCTGCGCCGCGCTGGCCGCGCTCATGGGCGCGTCGGTTGTCACGATCTGGGTGGCGCGCCCGGAGCTGCCTGCCGCCTTTTCCACCATCGGGCTGATGCCGGTGAACGCCGGTCTCTGCCTGCTCACCCTGGCGCTCGCCCTGTCGCTGCGGGCGGACGGACGTGGCCGGCGTTCAACGCTCGGCCTTGCTGTTCTGGCCGTGCCGCTCACGATCGGTGTGCTCACGCTCATCGAGCACGCGCTCGGCGCGGACTTCGGGATCAATCGTCTGCTCGCCCGCGGCACCGTGCCGTCGCTGCCCACGCGGATGGCGCCGCAAATGGCCGCCGCCGTGGTCCTGAGCGTCGCCGGTGTCTTGACGATGACGCGCGGCGACGGTGTGTTGTGCAACCTGTGTGATGGCAGCCTCATCGCCGTCGGACTGTTGCTGCATGCCGTGATGGGCGGCTACTTCTATCACGACGACACGTTCGTTGGACTCGATCTCGCGACGCGGATGTCGCCGCAAGCGCTCATCGGCATGAGTTTCATCTGGACCGGAACGGCGCTGGCCCGATCGGACCGTGGACTGTCGCGGCTCCTGAGCGCGGATGGCGGCGGCAGCGACGTGATCCGCTACCTGCTGGGGCCAACGGCGCTGTTTCCCATTCTCATCGGGTGCTTCAAAATTTGGGGCCAGGCCGCCGGCTGGCAGAGCACGGCGTTTGCAGCGGCTGCTCTGGCGACCGTTCAGAGCATCCTGCGCGTCACCATCATCCTCGGCCTCGGCTACCTGCTCAACCGCGCGGAAACGCAGCGGCGGCAGGAGCGCCAACGCCGCAAGGAAGCCGAGCGGATGATCGCGATGTGCGCGTGGACCCGGCGTGTGCGCTGGCGCGGCGAGTGGGTCGACGTCGACGTGTTTCTGAAAGAGCGCTTCGATCTCGAGATCACCCACGGCATCTCCGAGGACGCATTGAGCGACGAATTACGCGCCATGGTCCTCGACGAGATGGACGAACGCGCCGCCTAGCCGACGCCATCATGCGCGTGCTGCTGCGAGTCTCGTTGCGCGTGGTCGGATATGCCGCGATCGCGTTCGGCACGCTGGTGTCCGCCGTTGCCTACGCCCGGCCGGGCGATCATCCACTCGTCATTCTGATCTCGTTGCTGACGCTCGCCGGCCTGCCTGTGGCCGGCGGTCTCCTGGCACTCACCGCTGCCGATCGGTTGCGCACGGCGACACGCATGCGGCCGCACACCAGCTTCTGGGTCTGGTCGGCGCTCGCCATCAGCCTGGTGCCGGCGGCGTTTTCACTCAGGCTCATGTATCAGCAGACGAGCACGCGTACCCAGGTGATCGTCGCGCTCGTGACGCTGATCGCTGCCGTCGGTCATCACTATGCGCAGGTGTACCGGCCCTGGCGGTCCCAGGCAGTGCAGCGTTTCACTGAATCGGTCGTCGGAGAGATCCTGTTCCAGGCGCTGCGCGGCTTCTTCTACCTCGTGGTCCAGGTTCTCGTCATGGCCATCTCCGGGGGACGGGCGCCATTCGCGTTCAGTGGCGGATCGTCGGGCGGGGGAGGGGCGCGTGGGCGCTGGTAGCGCGCATCCGCCGGCCTGGTCGCGCCAGGTCCGGCGCTTCTTCCGGCCGTTTCTGAGCCGCGTCGAGAAGCGCCGCATTCTCGACGTCATCGCCGAACAGCAACGGCGGACCACCGGCCGCATCATCGTCGAAGTGATCGCCCGAACGGGTCGCCCCGACATCCTCGATCTCGCGCAACAGCGGTGTGCCGCCCTTGCCATGGCGGACGAGCAGAACCGAGGTGCCGTGCTGGTCCTCATCGCGCACCTCGATCATGAATTCGCCATCTGCGGAGTCCTCAGTGCCGGGGACCCGGCCGATGACGAGTGCTGGCAGTCGGCGGTTGCGGAACTGCTGCTGCATTTCGCCGACCGCCGCTACGGCGACGGCGTCGTGGCCTGCGTGCGCGAGATCGGGCGGCGCCTCGCGATCCGGTTTCCGAACAGGATGGCAGCGTGAACGGACAGGCTGAAGCCTGTCCCTACCGAGAGGTGACGCCTTGTAGCGGTAGTGACAGCTCGCGGACGACGCGGAAGCCAGTGCGGGTTGAGCGATAGCCCTCGACCTCTCGCTTCGACGCCATCAGGTTCGCTGCCGAGCTGATGTATGACCCGCCGCGCACGATGTGAAGGCTGTTGCACGGCTCGGCGATCCGCGCCGCGCCGTCACGCGGTGTCAGACCGAACAGCGACCGCAGCGTGCGCATCGTGTCGGACTGCCAGCAATCGGCGGTCAATTCCCAGAGATTCCCGGTCGTGTCGTACAAGCCGAAGGCGTTCGGCGGAAAGCTCGCGACTGGTGCCGTATTCGCGTAGCCGTCCTTGCACGCGTACGCGTACGCGAAACCGGCGGATTGGTCGGCGCCGTTGGTGTTGACGCACAGCGCGCCGGGCCGGGCGACGTCAAAGGCGTAGGTCCCGTCGCGGCCGGCCCTGTTGAAGTAGTCAAATTCGGCCTCACTCGGCAAGCGGTAGCGATGACCGGTTTCTCGACTGAGCCAGGCGACGTAGGCCTGTGCGTCCTCGAAGGTGACGCACGTGACGGGATGCGTGGCCGTCTGCGTGAACACCGGCGCAGTCCAGTCGGCGCGGTCGACCATCTTCCAGATCTGATCCACGGTGTGATACTGGCAGCCGGCTCCAATGTGCGCTCCGCTGATGTCGACGAAGCGGCGAAAATCCGCGACGGTAATCTCTGTGCGGCCGACGGCCAGGCCGCCGATCGTGCCCGACGGCGTCTGGCCGTCTGGCAGGACGACGACGGCAGGACCAGTTTCGCCGCTGACGAGTGCATCCTGAAGGACAGAACCCGGCGCGCTCGGAACGAACGGATCGCTCAGTGCCGGATTGGTGAGGAACGCTCGATCGGTCAGGCTCTCGAGAAACGCGACGACGGCCTGCTTGTCACGGGACGAGATCGTGAAGCCAGTGATGAGCGGGCTCTTCGATGGGTGCGGCTGTCCGCCGGACGCGTAGCGATCCAGGACCTCCTCGAGGGTGCGGGCGGAGCCGTCGTGAAAGTACGGCGCGGTCACCGCGATGTTCCGGAGTGTCGGCGCCTTGAACGGCCCCGGATCGGCCGTGGCTCCGGTGTTGTGATAGGCGACCGTATCGTCGGTCTCCGAGGTCCGGTGGCCTGGCGTCATGCGGAAGTTGATGCCGTCGTGGCAGCGGGTGCACTTCAGGCGTTCGGACTGAAACAGCCGCAGGCCCCGCTGCGCCGAGCGGCTGAGTGCACGGCGATCGCCCGCCGCAAACCGGTCGTAGGGCGCGTCGAAGGACGTCAGCGTTCGTTCGAAGCTGCCGATCGCTTTGACGGCATTGGTGAGGCTGACCGGGTCCGGTTCATCAGGGAAGGCGGCGCGGAACAGCATGGCGTACTGTTCGTCGGTCCGCAGACGGGCCAGCACGCCCGCTTCGTCGCGGCGGATGCCCATCTCGAGCGGATGCTCGCCGGTGAGCGGCACGAGCGCCTGCGCTTCGAGCGTCTTGACTGTCCGATCGCTCCATGTGTAGCGGCCGTTGTAGGCGACATTGGTGAGCGTCATCGCGTTGCGCGGGATCAGGTCGCCCGTTCCGCCGACGGAGTGCGGCCGTGGATCGGCGAATCCGAACGCCTGGCGGTGACAATCGGCACAGGCAATCGCGCCGTTGAACGAGAGGCGGCGGTCGTAGAAGAGCCAGCGGCCGAGACGGACTTTCTCTGCCGTCAGCGGATTGTCCACCGGCACGCGCATCAGCGGCATCGCCCGCTCGGCGTGCGCCGTACTGCGGCTCGCGAGTGCGTATGCGCCAGCGGCGATCCCCGCGCCAACGAGCAGTGCGCCAAAGCCGCGTGAGGTCAGCATCAGCGTGAGCGTCCAGTCTAGCGACGCTCGCGCGGCAATGGTGTGCAGGCTGCCTCGCTTGGCCAGGAACCGTGTCGTCCGCGGTCGTTTCGTGATCATTCAGCGGCGCGCGAACATAAGTCTCCCCGCCGCGAACCTCTCGCGCCGGACGTTGTGCACTGCTGCGCAGGCGGATGCATCTCCCCGGGGTACGTCGGTTGCACCGTGGTCAACACTCGCCGTGTCTGTGTACGCCGTGCCCGCCGGGCTTCTCGTGTTGCTCGTCGCCGAAGTCTTCGGCCTGACGATCGCGTTCGACACCCAGGTGCTCGACGGCGTCCCGCGGTTGTGGGCGCAGGTGGTGGGCTCGGCGCCCCAGATGTTTCGGCTCGGCTCGTGTGCGGCGATTGCCGCCGGCGCCCTGGTCGCGCTGAATCGTCGCGACCCGCTCCGCGACTTCGTGACGCGTGTCTGCGAGCCGCGGCGCCGGCGCGGCTACACCGCGATTCATCTCGGCGCGCTGGCGTTCTTCGCGTACGCGTCGTCGATGATCCTGGCCGCTCCGTTTGTCGATCGCTCCGACGCGATCGTCTGGGCCGCGGCTTGGTACGCGGCGGGCCTCACCGTGCTCGTGACCTGGTGTCTGCTCCTCGCGTCGAGCGACGCGTGGCGAAACCTGGTTCGGTCCGCGTCGGGCAGCGTCACGGCCGGCGTGTTGCTCGGCACGACGGCGTGGAGTCTCGGTTTCATCACGAAGGAGCTCTGGATTCCGATGGCCCAGGTCACCTTCACCGTGGTGACCTGGGTCCTCGGCTTCTTCTATCCGCGCACGGTCAGCAACCCCGCGAAACTGCTGGTTGGAACGCCGGCGTTTCGCGTCGTGATCTCGCCACAGTGCTCCGGCTACGAAGGCGTGGGTCTCGTGCTCGTCTTCCTGGCGGCCTACCTCTGGATCTTCAGGAAAGAGCTGCGTCTTCCTCTGGCGCTCGTGCTCCTGCCGCTTGGCGCCATGGTCGCCTGGACCGCCAACGTGGCTCGCATCGTCGCTCTGATTGCGATCGGGAGCGCCGGGTGGCAGCAAGTGGCGGCCGGCGGATTTCACTCGCAGGCCGGGTGGATCGCGTTCAATGCGATCGCGCTCGGTTTCGTCGCGCTGATCAATCAAGGGCAGTGGTTCAGGGCAGCGGCGCCGGATCGCGAGAGCGACGCTGCCGGTTCAGCGCAGGGCGAGCCGACGACCGCGTATCTGGGGCCGTTTCTGATGGTGTCGGCGACCGCGATGCTCACGGGCGCGCTTTCATCGGGTTTTGACTGGCTCTATCCCTTGCGCGTCGTGGCCGTCGCTGCCGCGTTGTGGATGTTCCGCCGCCACTATGCCGGTCTGCGATGGTCATTCTCGTGGTGGTCGGTCGCCATCGGCAGCGCGACGTTCGCGATCTGGCTGGGTGTGATGCCACGGTCGCAGCGGCCGGACACCTGGACGACCGCGCTCCAATCCATCCCGCTCGGCTGGGCGATTGCCTGGCTGGTCGTGCGCAGCATTGGCTATGTGGTCCTGGCGCCAATCGCTGAGGAGCTCGCGTTTCGCGGTTACCTCGCGCGGCGTGTGACGCGTGTCGATTTCCAGAACCTGCCGTTGGGCGCGTTCTCGTGGGCGTCGTTCGTCGCGTCATCGGTCGCGTTCGGTGTTCTGCACGGCAGTCTCTGGCTGCCGGGGACGATCGCCGGCATGTCCTTCGCGCTCGCGCTTTACCGCCGCGGCGCGTTCGGCGAGGCGGTCTGGGCGCACGCGACGACGAACGGTCTGATCGCGATGTATGCGTGCGCGACAGGACAGTGGTGGGTGTGGTCGTAGTAGAGAACCAGGAAAGAGGAGAGGTGAGCGAATGCGTCTGAATCTTGTTCGTACCAGTGGGCTGGCTCTTGCCGTCGCCGTGGTTGTGCTGTCGAGCGTCGGGCCGGCGTTTGCCGGACAGATTGCGGTGCCGACGCCGGAAATCGACGGCAGCCTCGTCGTCGGTGCCGCCGGCCTGCTCGGCGCGGGCATCGCGATTCTTCGCGCCCGTCGCGCGAGATAGCCGGGACGCGGTGGAGACGGCGGGCGCCTATAATGCGCCCGCATGCTCTCGTACGCGCACGGGCCGTCGAACGTTCCGCTGCTGAGCGACACGCTGGGCGCGGCACTGAACCGTGCCGCCGCCCGCTTTGGCGATCGGGATGCGCTCGTGTCTCGACACCAGCAGCTGCGCTACACCTATCGCCAGCTGCTGGCTGAGGTCGATCGCGCGGCCCGCGGACTGTTGGCGCTCGGCGTCGAACGCGGCGATCGGATCGGGATCTGGAGCCCGAACGCCGCCGAATGGATGATCACGCAGTACGCCGCCGCCAAAGTCGGCGCCATCCTCGTCAACATCAATCCGGCCTACCGCTTGCGCGAGCTGGAATACGCACTGAACCAGTCGGGCATCGGGGTGCTCGTCACCGCCCGTGGGTTTCGAAAGACCGACTACGTCGACATGCTCGCGACGCTCGTGCCGGAGTTGATCGCGGGACACTCAGGCTCTCTCGCGCCGAGTTCGATTCCTCGACTGAAACACGTGGTTTATCTCGGCGCGAACGCGTCGCCGGGTGGACTCTCCTGGCCGGAACTTTTCGAACGAGGCGAGCGGACGGATCCGGCCGACCTCGCTCGGCGTGAAGCGCTTCTCCAGTTCGACGACCCGGTGAACATCCAGTACACCTCCGGCACCACCGGTGCGCCGAAGGGCGCCACCCTCTCGCATCACAACATCCTCAACAACGGGTTCTTCGTCGGCGAAGCGCTGCAGTGTTCCGAAGGGGATCGGATCTGCGTGCCGGTCCCGTTCTATCACTGCTTCGGCTGCGTCATGGGCAACCTCGGCGCCCTGACTCACGGTGCCGCCATCGTCGTCCCAGCCGAATCGTTCGACGCCGGCGCGACGCTGTCGGCGATCGAGGCCGAAGCATGCACGGCGATCTACGGCGTGCCGACGATGTTCATCGCGATGCTCGAACACCCGGCGTTTGCGTCGACCCGGTTCGAGTCGCTCAGGACCGGCATCATGGCGGGCGCGCCGTGCCCGGTCGAGGTCATGCGGCAGGTCATCGACCGCATGCACGTGCCGGAAGTGACGATTTGCTACGGGATGACCGAAACCTCGCCGGTTTCGTTTCAGTCCGCCGTTGACGACGATCTGGAGCTGCGCGTGTCGACGGTGGGACGTGTGCACCCGCACGTCGAGTGCAAGATCCTCGATCCTGAAACCGGAGCCGTCGTGCCGCGCGGGACCTCGGGCGAACTCTGCACGCGCGGCTATTCGGTCATGCTCGGTTACTGGGACAATCCGGCCGCGACGGCTGCCGCCATCGACGCCGCGCGCTGGATGCACACCGGCGACCTGGCGGTGATGCGCGAGGACGGTTCGGTCAACATTTCCGGACGCATCAAGGATTTGATCATCCGCGGCGGCGACAACATCTACCCGCGCGAGATCGAGGAATTCCTCTACACGCATCCGGCCGTCAGCGAGGCGCAGGTCATCGGTGTGCCCGACGCCAAGTATGGGGAAGAGGTGTGCGCGTGGATTCGCCTCCGCGAGGGACACAGGCTCACCGAGGACGAGCTGCGCGGTTTCTGCCGCGGCCAGATCGCGACCTACAAGATTCCTCGCTACGTGCGATTCACGACCGAGTTTCCGACGACCGTCACCGGAAAGATTCAGAAGTTCCGGATGCGCGAGATCTCGATTGAGGAGCTCGGGTTGCGTCCCGCAGCCGAGATCAGGACCGCCTAACCCTCCATGGCAGCAGAGTCGGCGATCATCATCCCGGTTCCAGAGGCCGAACCGGTCGTGGCCTCGCTCCGGCAACGCCACGACCCTGTGGCAGCGCGCGGCGTGCCGGCGCACATCACGCTGCTCTATCCATTCGCACCGCCGGATCAACTCGCCAGCCACGTCGAGGATCTGCAACGGTTGTGTGCCGAGTCAGCGGCGTTCGCGTTCTCGTTGACCGAGGTGAGGCGTTTTCCGGCGACGGCCTACCTCCAGCCGGATCCGGCGGCGCCGTTCGTTGCGCTGATCGAACGAATCATGCGGCGCTGGCCGGCGTTTCCGCCGTACGGCGGCAGATTTGCGACACCGGTTCCACATCTCACAGTGGCCGACGATGTCGGTCCCGACGTCCTTGACGGTGTTGTGCGGGAACTTGCCGGCCAGCTGCCCATCGCCTGTCGCGCGACGGAGGTGTCGCTCATTTGCAGCGACGATGAGGGAGCGTGGGCGTGCAAGCGCGTCTTCGCGTTGAAGCCCTGAAATCCGGCTAAAGCCGGATTCCACGATCTAAGGTGCAGCGACGGCGCGCGCGACGGCGGTCATCTGGGCCTTCGTCAGATTGTTGCCGACAATGCGGGCGACGCCGGTCGCGAGCTGCACGACGCCTAGCACCTGCGGATCGACGGCGACGAAGGCCGCTTTCAGCCCGATCCCGGGCAGCATCTCGCGCTTCTTCGACGATGTGTCTTCCCCGGCCGAGACGATGTTCTCGAAGAACGCGTCCAGGGTGTTGTTGGCGGTGCCTTCCTTGATGAAGGCGGCCGTGTAGAACTGAACCGACACGGTCTTGAATCCCGCTGATCCGCCGCGAAGCATCCATGGGCACTCAGTTTCGCCCTTGCTCCGTTCCTCGCCACCCATATTCTGGAAGCCCGGCGCCACGGCCTTCGCCACTTCGTCGGCCGTCAGGAGTGTCATGCAGGTCGGACCGGCGCTGGAGGTCTGTGCGGATGGTCTTGATGGGGACAGTACGGCTGCAGCGGCAAACGCCAAGGCGATTGAAAGAGCGCGCGTGCGCGAGGACATGAATGGTCTCCGTATGATCGGCAAGAGGGTGCGCACCGTCTCTACGGTGTGGCGACGGCACGGGCGACGGCGGTGATTTGGGCCTTCGTCAGGTTGTTGCCGACAATGCGGGCGATGCCGTTCGCCAGCTGGACTACCGCGAGGACCTGGGGATCGGCCGCGACGAACGCCGCCCGCTGGCCAATACCGGGGAGCACTTCCCGCTTGGTCTTCGACACGGTCTCAATCGGTTTGACGAGGTCTTCGAAGTAGGTTTCCGGCGTCGGCGTGGTCGGACTCTGCCTGATGATGGCCATCGTATAGAACTGCACGGACACGCTCTTAGGGCCGCCCGGACCGCTGCGCATCAGGAACTCGCACGAGGACTCGCCCGGATTTCGTTCTTCGGCGCCGAGGTACTGAAAGCCAGGCGCGACAGCCTTCGCGAGTTCGTCGTTCGTCAGCAGCGGCACGCACGGGAGCCCTGCGCCAGGTGTTTGAGCAGACGGGACGACGGTGTGAATCGCGAGCGCGGTGGACAGAGCAGACGCAATCGAGAAGGCGCGAACCAGTGGGGTCATGGGTGGTCTCCGGGCATCGAGTATAGCCTTCCATGCGCGGCGGCTTTGGCGTATCGTCGCATCGCTTCGGGAATCGTTCGAGGAGGCAGGGCAATGACGGCAGGACGTTGGGCCAGTGGTGCGCTGATCGTGGCGGTGGTGTTGAGTGCGACGCCGCGGATGTCAGCGCAACTGACCGGGCTCGAAAGCGGCGAGTGGCGCTACCTCGGCGGTGATGCCGGCCATACGCGATCGTCGTCGCTTAATCAGATCAACGCCGCGAACTTCTCGCAGCTCAAGGTGGCGTGGACCTGGCGCAGCGACAACTTCGGCCCTGGCGTCGAGTACACGTTCAGGGCGACGCCGATTTTCGTCGACGGCGTCCTCTATACCGTGGCCGGCCAGCGGCGGCAGGTGGTGGCCATCGACGCCGCGACGGGCGAAACGAAGTGGACGTTCCGCGAGCCGGAAACCAGCCGCTACTACCGCTCGCCGCGCACTGATTTCGGCAAAGGCGTGGCCTACGCCAAGGTCGACGGCCGCGGCGTGATTTACATCTCGACGCCCGGCTATTTCCTCTGGGCGCTCGATGCGAAGACCGGTCGTCCGCTCGAGAACTGGGGCACGACGGCGGTGCCGCTCAAGGAATTTCCGAAGAGCGGCGTCATCGACATGATTCCCGATCTGGTTCGCGACTGGGAGCCGTGGAAGAACTGGAAGGGCAGCTACGACCCCGACTATGGTCTGCCGCGCGTGCTTGGCGAGATCACCTGTTCATCGCCGCCGATCGTCGTCAACGGCGTGGTGATCGTGCTGGCGGGACACGAACCGAGCTACGACCAGACCCGGATCGAGAACGTTCCGGCGGACATCCAGGCCTACGACGCGAAGACCGGCAAGCATCTCTGGAAGTTCCACGTCATTCCGCGAGAAGGCGAGTTCGGGCACGAGACGTGGCTGAACGACGCCTGGAAGTATTCCGGCAACATGGCCTCGTGGGCGCCGGCGGCGGCGGATCCGGAGCGCGGTCTGGTCTACGTTGTGACCAACGCCTCGACCTATCAGTTCTACACGGGGCATCGCCCGGGCGCGAATCTCTTTGGCGGCAGCGTCCTCGCGCTCGACGTGAAGACCGGCAAGCGCAAGTGGCACTATCAGATTCATCACAGCGACCAGTGGAACTACGACATTCCAACCGCGCCGATCCTGATGGATCTCACCGTGAATGGCCGCAAGATTCCGGCGCTGATTCAGAACACCAAGCAGGGGCTGGTCTTCGCCTTCAATCGCGAGACCGGCGAACCGCTCTGGCCGATTGAGGAGCGTCCGGTCATCCAGACCGAAGTCCCCGGCAACTACACGTCGCCGACGCAGCCGTTTCCGACCAAACCGGAACCGCTCGATCGGATCGTGCTGAACGGCATCACCGACGAATTCATCATCGACTACACGCCCGACTTGAAGCGCCAGGCGACCGAGATCCTCAGCCGCTTCCGCATCGGCGGGCTCTATGTGCCGCCGCTGCCCTATCCGCACAAGAACTCTTTCATCAACAACGTCGGCTGCGTCGGCGGCCTGAACATCTACCACCCGCCCGTCGCGGATCCGACGACCGGCATTCTCTATGCGCCGCACGCGCGAAGCTGCGTGGCGCCGACGTTCCTCGTGCCAACCGAGGGCAAGGACGAAGAGCGAACCGAGTTTGCCGGCAAGAGCGAAGAAGCGTGGCGCGGCCGCGAGCGGGTGACGCCGACGACCGGTACGACGGTGGCGGCCTACAAGCAGGGCGGTCCGCGCGACGGCCGGCTGCCGCTCATCGACGGCTTGCCGGTCTACAAGCCGCTCGGCCAGGGGCTCGCGGCGTACGACATGAACACCGGCGAAAAGCTGTGGGACGTGCCGGTCGGGCAGACGCCGCCGCAGATCAAGAATCATCCGCTCCTTCGAGGTCTCGACATCCCGAACAGCGGCGGGACCGGCAATTCGATCCAGATGGTGATGGGCGACCTGCTGGTGCAGACTTCCGAAGATCTGCGCGGTCTGACGGAGACGAACGCACAGGGCAAACCGGTCCTGAACGCGCGCGACAAGAAGACTGGCAAGGTGCTGGCTTCGGTCGAACTGCCGATTCCAGGCCAATACGGCATGATGACGTTCATGCACGCCGGCAAACAGTACATCGTCGTGCAGACGGGCAGCGCGCGCCGGGATCAGCCGGGCGCGCTCGTGGCGCTGGCACTCCCATCCGGCGGCGCGCCGGCCGCACGCCCACGCCCGGAATAGCGCCGCGCCGCTCACACCATGCGGGTTCTGGTTGTCGCTGCGACGCTCCTCGTCGTCGGCTCCGGCTTCAGCCGGACGTCGTCTGCGGGATCCGGCTCCAGCCGGACTTCATCTGTGGGATCCGGCTTTAGCCGGACCTCGCCTGTGGGATCCGGCTTTAGCCGGACCTCCTTCACCGGATCCGGCTTTGGCTGGACCTCGGACGCCGCGCAGGCGCCGCCAGTCGATCTCCAACAGATCATCGAAGCGGTCGGCGGGCTCGAGCGTGCGCTGGAGTCGGTCGCGGCGATCGAGCAGGCACTCCGAGCGAGCGAGCCGATCGTGGTCAGCCTGGAAGCGGATGCGGTCATCACGCAACTGATGGAGCGCAGCGATGT
Source organism: uncultured Bifidobacterium sp. (assembly GCA_964577955.1). Taxonomy (GTDB): domain Bacteria; phylum Acidobacteriota; class Vicinamibacteria; order Vicinamibacterales; family CAVVIG01; genus CADEEX01. The sequence goes on from CAZOAZ010000048.1 coordinate 47,936, forward strand.
CGACGCGACGGCCAAATTGATGCTCGGTCTGGCGCAGCAGACATTTCGCGATCGGCGTGAGGTCGGTGTCGAAGTGGCCGCCGAGGCACTGGGACTACGGCTGCTGCTGTTGCAACTGCAAGGCGCGCAAGGGCGGGCGGAGCCGCTCAAGGCGCTCCTGACACAACGCCGCGAGTGGGAACGCGTTCCCTAGTCCTCAGCCACCAGCCGCAGCTTGCTCTTGCGCTGTGCTCAGCTCGCGTGGCGCGGCAGCAGCGAGCGGCCGAGGAGCAGCACGAGAATGGCTCCCGCGACGGACATCAGAAAACCGGCGGCCTGATCCGGACCGTAGAAGCCCATCGCCCGTCCGATGAACCCGCCGAGCAGGGCGCCAACGACTCCCAGACCGATCGTGACAAAGAAACCACCGGGATCCCGCCCTGGAGTCAGCATCTTGGCGACGATGCCGACCACAAGTCCAAAGAAGAGCCAGCTCAGGATAGTCATTCAGTCCTCCTCTCCATCGAGAAGCAAGAGGCGTGCACTCGACCGTAGGACCCGCTCCGGATCGCGGTTAGAAACGAGCGTCCAGACGCTGGAGGTGTTCGACGAGGTCGTCGTACGTGGCGATGGCGAGCGCACGACTGCCTGCGAAGCTGGCGAATTCGTTCGCCGCCGTCCCGCCGAGCCACAACTCGGTGTCGGGCGAGAGACGCGCCGACAGAGTGCGCAGGGTCTCTTCGACCGCTGCACGGGGTTCGTCGGTTCTCGTCACGCCGAGGACCACAGCGTCAGGGTTGTAGTCACGCGACAACGCGAGCAGGTCGGCGGCGGGCAGATTTGGACCCAGATACATGACCCCCAAACCGCCGCTGGAGGCGAGGACCGCAGCCCCCAGCGTTCCCAACTCGTGAAGTTCGCCGGCGGGGGTGGCCAAGACGATGCGCCCCGGCGCGTCGCCGCGACGGTACCCGCGGAGAAGGCTACCCAGGGTGTTGCGGACGAGCGCCGCCAGGAGGTGTTCGTGGGCGACCGTGGCTCGCCCCTCGCGCCACTCGGTCCCCACATCGGTCAGCGCCGGGACGAGAACGTCCTGCATCAGCGCGCGCGGGCCCAGCAGGGAAGCCGCCCGTCCCAGTTCCGCGTCGACCGCCTCTCCGTCCAGACGCATCACCGCGTCCATCAGCCGCGACGACGCACTGGACGGGACAGCGCTTTCAGGGGCCGCGCGTTCCGCCCGAGCGGGTGCGGCGGCCGTTCGCAACTCCGCGTCGGTCAATCGCGCCAGACGGCCGATGCCATGCCCATTCGCGACCCCATCGCGAAGCAACCGCAGTCGCTCGATGTCCGCGGCGCTGTACATTCGTCCGCGGCCGTCGCGAGTGGGGCGTACGAGGTTGTGACGGCGTTCCCACGCACGGAGGGTGTCGATGCCCAGGCCGGTGAGCTTGGCGACTGTGCGGATCGGATACCGAATGGATGTGGCCGGCCGTGGTGTCCGTGGGTTCATCGTCCCACCAGTATGAACACGATTGCTGATGCCAGCGCGGTCGCCACCGTGCCCCACGCAATGTCGACGACCGTGACGGCCAGCGGCCACTGCGCTAGGGTCGAGTAGTTGGTGAGGTCATAGACGCCGTAGACCACCACGCCGAGCACGGCTCCCAGCAGCGCGGCGGATGCCGTGTTCGTGGCTCGTGGCACGACGAAGACTGCGACGCCCGCGCCGAGCAGTACGTAGATCACCCAGGCGACCGACCAGATCGGTGCGAGACCGCCATCCGTCATTCGCGCGATCGGGGCCAACGCTGTTCGATAGAAGGCCTTCATCATCACCCCCAGCCACAGGCCGTCGAGGACGATGAAGGTGACGAAGCCGGTCAGCGTGCGAATCAGCACCTGCGTCATTGATTTGATCGTCCGTCGTGTCGTTCGGGCTTTCGCAACAAGTAGTGCGAAACGAACCACTCGGTGCCGTCGTTGAAGTTGAAGAGTTCCGCGCACGCCAGGAAGAAGGTGCGCCACCGGGCGCGCCAGCGGGTGACCTGCGATGGACCGTAGGTTGCGGCCAGCGCCTCGTCGACCTGCAGGGTGTGTTCGTCCATGTTTCGAAGCCAGGCTTCGCACGTTCGGGCGTAGTGGCGCCCGTTCACCTGCCACTGACGCTCGATTTCGAGGTCGCGGTTGAAGCGGCCGAGCAGATCCTGGCTGGGCATCGTGCCGCCAGTGAAAAAGTGCCTGGCCATCCAATCCGACGGTCCCCGGGGTTCGTACGGGTATGCAAATTCGCTGTGCGTGAAGATGTGCACGAAGAGCCGGCCCTGGTCGTGCAGCCACCCGGCGATCCGCGCCAGCAGGCGCGGATAGTTGCGCATGTGCTCGAACATCTCGACCGAGACGATCCGGTCGAACCCCGTTGGTAGCGCCCACGCCGAGGGATCGAAGTCGTTCATGTCGGCGGTGATGACTCGCACGTTGCGCAGTTCGCGCTCGACTGCCCGGCGCTCGATGAACAGCCGTTGTGACCGCGAGTTGGAGAGCGCCACAATCGTGCTGGCGGGAAAGCGCTCGGCCAGGTACAGCGTCAACGAGCCCCAGCCGCACCCGAGCTCCAGAATGCGCTGGCCGTTCTTGATCTCGGCCCGCTCAGTGGTCAGCCGCAGCATTGCCGCCTCGGCGGCGTCCAGGGTCAGGGTTCCCGGCTGCCACAGGCACGCGCTGTACTTCATGTGGGAGCCGAGGACCTGCCTGAAGAATGGCGCCGGTACCTCGTAGTGCTGCGTATTGGCGCGGTCGGTCGCCAGCGCGATCGGACTTGCGCCGAGCTCGTCGATGAAGGCCGCCTTCCGTTGCAGGCGCCGCTCCTCACGCAGCCGCGTCCGCAGGATGCGGCGGATTCCGGATCGGACCACCCAGTCGGGCAGGCGTCCGCTTTCGAGCAGTGGATCGTACCAGGCGAGAGTCATGCGCGCCGCACCCACGGAAAGAACGTGCTGGTTGTGTGCTGATAGCGGACGTACTCGTCGCCGCGGGTCCGCACCGCTTGCGCTTCAGTCGCCGGAATGCCGGTGACGCGAAGGAGCAGATAGAGCATCGTGAGGGGACACAGGGCCGCCGCGAGGCCCCACGGCGACGCCAGCGTAAACACCGCATAGGCCACCCACATCGTCCACTCGAAAAAGTAGTTGGGATGACGCGAGTAACGCCACAGCCCCTGCTGGCAGGTACGGCCCCGGTTCTGCGACACACGCTTGAATCGTGCCAGCTGCCAATCGGCAAGTGCTTCACCGGAAAATCCAATCAGCCACAACGCGACGGCAAGGATTTCCAGTGCATGAAGATGGGGCCGCGGATCGTGTGAGGCGATGAACGCCGGCAGCGCGAAGAACAGCGCGGCCAGCGCTTGCGCCTGGAAGAACCAGAAGAAGCGTTGCGGCGCGCGATCGCCCCAGCTCTGTCGCAGCACGGCGTAGCGTCCGTCCTCCGGTCGGCCGAGGACGCGGTCGCGCAGCAGGTAGAGTCCGAGCCTGGCGCTCCAGGCGACCACGAGACCGGCAATTACCGCGCGTCGCGCCGGCCACCCATCCCCCGCGACTGCGAAGAATGCCGACAGTCCGCCCACCGCCAGCGTCCAGCCCGCGTCGACGAGGGCGGCGTTGCGCGTGCGCAGCTGGCGCGCCCAGAGCCCCGCCATGACCAATGCGGTGCCAATCCACCCGATGGCGGCCAGCGTAGAAGGGGGGAAGCGGGCCTGGCACGTGTCCATTATTTGTCATGGACAAAGTATTGACAATAGTCTTTTTGTGAGTAAGTCTCGCTATACATGAAGAGGATTGCCGTCGTCGGGTCGGGCATCTCCGGGCTGGCGGCAGCCTGGCTGCTCAGCCGACGCCACGAAGTCCATCTCTTTGAGAAGGACTCGCGCCTCGGTGGCCATACACACACTGTCGTGGTCGACAGTGCGACTGGACCGGTCGCCCTCGACACGGGCTTTCTCGTTCACAACGCGCGAACGTATCCGCTGCTGGTGAGGCTGTTCGCCGAACTGGGGGTCGAGACGCTCGAGTCCGACATGTGCTTTGCGGTGTCGTGCCGCCGGACGGGTCTCGAGTACAGCAGCCGCGGCGTTCGCGGATTCTTTGCCCAGCGGCGCAACCTGTTCCGCCGATCCCAAGTCCGCCTGTTGCGCGAGATCCTCCGTTTCAACCGCGAGGCGAAGACGGAGTTGCGCGCCGGCACGGATGCGACGGTGGCCGAGTTTCTCGACCGCCATCGTTTCGACCACTCTTTCGTCGACTGGTATCTCCTGCCGATGGCTTCGGCGATCTGGTCGGCGTCGCTTGACGCGATCCGCGAGTTTCCGTTCGAAACGCTGGCGCGGTTTCTCGACAACCACGGCTTGCTCGCCATCAACGGCCAGCCGAAGTGGCGCGTCGTCCGCGGCGGCAGCCACACCTACATCCCGAAGTTGACGGCGCCGATCGCGGGCCGCGTCACGACGGCGGCAGCGATTCAGAGTATCGAGCGGGACGCGCGCGAGGTCAGGCTGAACTTCCTGGACCGTCAGCCGCTGTCGTTCGACGAGGTCGTGCTCGCCTGCCACGGCGATCAGGTGCTCCCGCTGCTGGTGGATCCGAGCGACGCCGAGCGAAGCGTCTTCTCGCGATTTACGACAACGATGAACTGCGCCTGGCTCCACACCGACGAGTCGATGCTGCCGCGCCTGTCCGACGCCCGCGCGTCGTGGAACTACCTGGTCGACGGACCCGGCGGCGCGCCACCGACGGTCACCTATCACTTGAATCGCCTGCAGTCGCTGACCACGCGCGAGCAGTTTTGCGTGACGCTGAACCCGCCGGTGTCGATCGATCCACGCCGCGTGCTCAAACGCATGGCCTATGCGCACCCGCTGTACACGCGCGCCGCCGTTCGTGCTCAGGCGCGATGGGGCGAGGTCAGTGGCGTGAACCGTACCCACTTCTGCGGGGCGTACTGGTTCCACGGGTTTCACGAAGATGGTTTGCGCTCGGCCGTCCGGGTCGCCGGTGCGCTCGGAGTGACCTGGTGAGCAGTCAGCGACCGGATCTGCCGCGTTCGTCGGTCTACGTCGGCTGGTTACGACATCGGCGCCGGCGGCCGATCGTCCATGAGTTCACGTATCCGCTGTTCATGGTGCTGCTGGATATCGATCGCATCGCCGATTTGATGCGGGTGTCGCGCTTCACCAGTTGCAATGGCTGGAACTGGGCCGCGTTCCACGATCGCGATCACTTCGGTCATCCCTGGGAGCCGCTGCGCGAGCGGCTGCAGGGCGACGCGGCGCGCTGCGGCGTGACGTTGCCGGACGGTCCAATCTACCTGCTGACGCATCTTCGGTATCTCGGTTACTGCTTCAATCCGGTTTCCTTCTTCTACTGCTTCGATCGCGCGGGACGGCTGGCTCGCGTGCTCGCCGAGGTCAACAACACCTTTGGCGGGTCCCACAACTACTGGCTGACGCCGGACAGTACCGATGCGCGGGACGGAGAACGGCGCTTCTCTGCGGCGGCGTCCAAGGCGCTCTACGTGTCGCCCTTCATGGCGCCGGCACTCGATTATCGGTTTCAGTTCACCGCCCCAGCCGCCCGGCTGGTCGCGCACATGACGGTTCACGAGCGCGGGGCTGGTGATGAACTCTTCGACGCGACGTTGTCGCTCGAGCAGCGGGCGTGGACGGCGAGCGCGATCCGCCGTGCGCTGGTCCGGCATCCGGTGATGACGGCTGCGGTGATGGCCGCGATTCACTGGCAGGCCCTGAAGTTGTGGGCCCGCGGTCTACGCGTCGTTCCCAGGGACACGACGACGGGAGTGAGCGTCCCGGTTGACGCCGGATCCCAGCCCGAGGCGGAGGAGAGATGAGCATCCGGCACAAATGGGCGAAACAGGCGTTTCTCGCCGCGCTGCCGGCCGTGCGCGGCGGGGTGCTGCGGATCGCGTACGACGGTGCGGACCACCGGTTCGGGTCCACGGCGATCGCGACGCCTGGCCGCCGACCGCTGGATGTTCGGCTCGACGTGCACGACGGCCGGTTTTTCTGGCGGGCGCTGCTCGGCAGCGACATTGGGATGGGCGAGTCGTTCATGGATGGCGACTGGTCGTCGCCGGATCTCGTCGCGTTGATTCGCTTGATGCTGCGCAACATGTCGGTCGTCGAACAGCACAACGGTCCGTGGTCGCTGCTGCATCGCGCGGCGGCGACCATCGCGCGTCGTTTCCGTGACAATTCGATTGCCGGCAGCCGCCGCCACATTCACGAGCACTACGATCTGGGCAACGAGTTCTTCCGGCTCTTTCTCGACGAGCGGCTGATGTACTCGTGCGCCTTCTACGAAACCGGACGGGAAACGCTTGGCCAGGCGCAGGAACGGAAGCTCGATCAGATTTGCCGAAAGCTCGATCTCGGACCGGACGACCATCTGCTGGAGATCGGAACGGGCTGGGGCGGATTCGCGGTCTGGGCCGCCACCCGCTACGGCTGCCGCGTGACCACGACGACGATCAGTGAAGAACAGTATCGGCACGCCGAAGCCTGGATCCGCCAGATCGGCGAGCCCGGGTCGCGAATCGACGTCCGGCTCGAGGACTACCGCCGGCTCACCGAGCGATTCGACAAGATCGTCAGCATCGAGATGTTCGAAGCGGTCGGGCTCAATCACTACGACGACTATTTCGGCGCGGTCGACCGGCTCCTCGCGCCGGACGGCGTCATGCTGTTGCAGACGATTACCGTCGACGATCAGTACTTTCCGCTCTATCACCGGACGCCGGACTGGATTGAGAAGTACATTTTCCCTGGCGGCGAACTGGCGGCGGTGGGCGAGATTCTCAAGTCGCTGGCGCGCACGACGCGGCTGTCGCTGTATCACGCCGAGAACATCGGGACCCACTACGCGTTGACGGTTCGGGACTGGCGCCGGCGCTTTCACGAACGCCTGGAGGACGTGCGGGCGCTGGGATTCAGCGAGCGCTTCATCCGCATGTGGGATCTCTATCTCGCCTATTCGGAAGCAGCCTTTCTCGAGCGGCATGCCGGCGACTTTCAACTGCTGCTGACCCGCAACGCGTCGCCGCGGCGGCTGTTCAATGAACCGGCGCCACGGGAGTGGCCGGATCAGCGCCGTGTTCCCACGGCTCCGCTTCCTGGGGGTGATGCACCGCGCGGTGACCGCCACCGCCCCCCCGTTTCATCGCCCGTCGCTGTCGGCCCCGGATAACCAGCGCGCTGCGCCAGGACCGCACGTCCTTCAGCGGGCGTGTCGCGGCCAGGCCGCCCGAGCGGCACCAGGACCCCGCATGCGGAATCCAGCAGGAGACCGGCTCACCCGGGCGCGGCAGGAGGGCGCATAATGCGAGCATGTCCCGCTGGCTCCGGTTCCTGGGGGTCTTTCTCAGCGTGGCGACGGCCGCCGCGGCCCAATTCGATCGCCCGGGCCGGGCCGGATACCGGGACGATCTGCCGTACGACGGACGGGTGAGCTTCGTCCGTCTGCAGTGGCAGGGCGGCAGCCGCTACGGCGGCGGGTGGAATTCAGCGTGGAATCACGACTACCCGCGCGCCGAGCAGCACCTGGCGCAGATTCTTCGCGAGCTGACCTACCTCGATATTCAGCTCGAAGGCAGCCGGATTCTCTCGCTCGACGATCCGGAGTTGT
>CAZOAZ010000049.1:0-54768 GCA_964577955.1 uncultured Bifidobacterium sp.
GACTGTCAGATTTTCGCCCGCCACAACTGTCGAATTTACCGCCGCCGCTAACACCTGCTCGACGAAGATGGAAACGTGCCCCTCCCGTTGCGAGCTGGCAGCGGTGGTCATGCGATGGGAGGCAATCGAAGAGTACGCGCCTCGCGGATTTTCGGTGCAGATCCAACTTCGTTTGACGTTCAAACCACCCAATCGGAGCAGATTTTGACCGAGGGTAAGCGCTATTCAGCAAAGCACGCCAAGCAGCCTCTATCAGCGGTCTTCGTGAAGCATCCGCACTGATCGCAGTGTTCAAGGTGTCGCGGCCCGTAATCCTCGAAGGCCAGCATCTTCGCCATCTGGAACCAGCGCTGCTGGCCACTCTCGTCCCGACGGCCGTGCTTGGTCCCGAGCCCGAGTTCATCGAATACCGAATGGGTATCCGCGTCGAGTAGCTCCTTCGCTCGAGAGCCGAACCGCCGCCGCGCCAAGTACAACAGCACAAGCAGTACGAGGGCAGCCTGCTCAGCGTCTAACGTTTCAGCAGGTACGCGATGCATTAACTGATCGCGTTGCTTCTCAAGGCCCGGGAAGATGTCCTTGATTGCGTGCAGTTCTGATTTCGACAGAGTGGTGGACCGGCTTGCCTTCAGCGCGTTGATCGCCCTCTCAAGATCGGGATACTTGCGACCATTAGGGTGACCGCTGTCGATTCTGAGCAGGAGCAAGTTGCAAAAGGCTTCCGTCGCGTGGGCCACGCTGAGGATTGCCCACTTCTGGTTGTGGAAGCCGTACTCGTCGGAATAGTTCGCGCTGAAATGATTGAGCGCGTGCCTCATTGAATCAACACAGTTTCTGGTGAGGCCCTCGGCGCGATCTTTCGAAGTGTCCTGCGGCGTGTCGCTCATTCCTGGAGCATATTCTTGAACACTGCGCCGGTCGTCTGTAGGAGACCGCACTGCAGCGAGTTCTCGTCGTTCGGGACCTTCCCAACGTTCATGGGCGACTGGTCCCTTCTGTGTCCAGTATTGTGCCCACCCATCATCGCGCTCCATGCGAAGTAGTGGCAACGGTTCTGGTCAGGGTTGTGCAGCTTTTCCTGTGAAATAGCCTTCAGTGTGGCTTAGTGGTAAATGGTGAAATTGCTCCGCTCGCAACTGTTAACCGGAGGGTTGCTGGTTCGAATCCAGCCTGAGGAGCCATCTTCGCGCGGAGCGCGAAGCTGGCAACTCAGGCTGTCTTCAGTCACGCCGCTCCTCGCTCACGCTCGGAGCGAGCGGGTTCGAATCCAGCCTCACCTTCGCCATCGCTGCGGCTCTCGCCGCTGCTCGGCTCGCTGGCGAATCCAGCCTGAGGAGCCACATCTCCAAGGTGTTTTCCGGACACATAGGTAACAGTTCCTTCCGGAGACATAGGTGACAGTCTCGGGCCGAACGGATTCTCGATCGGCTCGAGCCGCCCCACCTCGTCGTCGAAGTACCCAAATCGTAGAGCGTGAAGGTCACGAGCCAGACGTGGTCGCCCACTTGGGTGACACCGACGTTCTATCCGGCGAAGACGTGACTGCGATTGATCTTGCGCCCCAGGAAGCAGATCCGAAGGATCAAAGGGCCAATCAAGGGCCGGACCGCACCGCCCGGGCGCGGTTGGCATCGCGTTCGGTTTTGCTGCGCGTGACCACTTGGCCAGCGTAGAAGCCCACGAGGTACGCGGTGGTGTCGCTGCTCTCTTCCGACGACCAGTAGTCGCCCGCCACCGTCGGGCCGAAGACCGGATCGATGCACACCGCGCCCGAAGGCGTGGGGCAGGGGGCCTTCACGATCGACGTCAGTTCCTGCCGCGTCGGCACCCGCCAGCCGTCGAGCACCCGGCGGTCTCCGAACGTCGGCCCGATGGTGTCGATCCACGAAAACGCCCTCCCCGCGCATGCTGGGGGCCGGGCGTCCCCCGTCGCCTCGCACCACGTGTATGCGTCGTCCGGGTCTCTGCCGACGACGCCCGGGAGCTTCTTTTCCCAGATCAGGTTCCACAGCGTGTCCCGCACCGCACCCCCAAGGTCCACGAAGCGAGCGCCCGCCTCCACCGTGAACGGCACGCTACCGCTGATCGCCGCCGCCGTCCCCACGGTCACGGTCCGCCCGCCGAGCGCCGCGGTCCACCCGTCGATGACCAGGTCCGCTTGGATTGTGGTATTGCTGGTCACCGCGACGTTCTGCACCGTGACACCCAGCCCGCCGACCGTCACCGACATGCCGGGCGCGAAGCCGGTGCCGGTCAGAGTCACCCGCACGGTCGAGGTGAGAGTCCCGCTTCCCGGCGCGATCGTGAAGCCGGGCGTTGCCGGTGGCGCGGTGGTCGGGTTCTGGGTCGGCGGCGTGGGTTCCACGAAGCTCGGGGCCTCCGGACCGCCCCCGCACGCCGCGGCCGCGAGCGCCAGCATCAGCACGGCGCCAAGTCCGCGCGCTCCCCAACTCGTGAACGCCAGTCTCATGTCGCTGTCCCTTCAGTAGGGGAAGGGTTTAGTGTTTGGGTGCGATTGTCGCCGAAAACCCCTCGTCCACGGTGAACTTCCAGTCTTCGTTGGCCGACTCCACCTTGAGGTAAAACGTACGCGCTTCCTCGCTGACGTACGCGACGTCGCGACGCGTGCCCTGGCTGTCCACCACCGGCTGGATGATGCGGCCGCTGATCGAGCTTCCCAGGAGGAGCTTGAACCGGCCTTCGCCCGGCTTCGTCTCGTTGCTGGTCTCCCACGTAAATCGGAGATATCCGCTCGAGGACGGGAAAGAGTTGGTTTCCAGGTCCCCGCGGCCAGACCAGGACCCGGCACGTTCCCAGATGATGGTCTGTTCAGTTGGCTTGGGTGGTGGCTGCGTACACGAGGGAAAGAGAAACGCGACAGCTAAGAGGAACGAGACACGAGGGATGAGGCGAAGTTCTCCAACCTCATACCTCATCCCCGAATCTCGCTCACCTGACCGCCGCGCGTCCTAGACGTTTGCCGTCAGCGGAACCTGGCCCATCTTCTTGGTGTCGAGCGCTGTGACGAGGTGATCCACCAGAACCGGCGAGCGAGCAAATGCCTCGTCGTCGCCGAGTGCATCAGCAATCGCGTTCAGCACCGAATTGCAGGCGGCCGCGACCGGAGGTTCGCCGATGCCCCGCGCGCCGACCGGCGTTTCCGGATCTGGCAGGCCCACGGCGTCCCAGGCCATCTTTTGCGGCGCGTCGAGGATCGTCGGCGTGCCGGTGTTGTAGAACTTCCTCGCGAGCATCACGCCGTAGCGCTGGTCATACGTCCACCGGTGACCGATCGCGTGAGCGATGCCGAGCATCGAACGGCCCAGAATCTGGCCGCCGAGCGCGTTCGGGTGAATCACGGTGCCGACGTCGCCCACGGAAAGAAAATCCGTGATCGCGTATTTCCCGGTTTCGAGGTCAACTTCGACCTCCGCAAACGCGGCGGCGAAAGACCGGGTGGTTCCGTCGCGCTTGTAGCTGTCCTTCGCCACGCCCATGAGACCCTGCCCGGCCAGAGCCGTTGCGGAGCGGACGGTCATCGCGTTGATGTCTTTGGGCAACTCGTGGCCATCGTAAATGCCTCCGAGCTCGATGGCGCGCTTGGCCGCCTGGGCGAGCGTCATTCCGCGCCCCCCACCCTTGTGATAGACACGTTCGCCGCCGACGACGTAGTCCTCAGGTTTTCCGCCGAGATCCTTGGCGGCAATCTGCTGCAGCTTCTTGATGGCGTCCGTCGCGGCAGCATGCGACGTGCGCGTATGCGCGTGGATCGTCTGGCTGCCGCCCGAGTTGCAACTCCACGGCAGGTTCTTCGCCGTATCACCCCAGACGATCTCGACTTTTTCCCACGGGATGCCGACCATCTCCGCCGCCACGCGCTGGCAGTCGGAGAACGATTCCGTGCCGAGATTGCCGATGCCCGTATGGACGCGCATCCCGCCCTCTGGCGTGATGATGAACAGGCCGTCGAACCCGACCGAGCCGCCGCTGTAGGCGCTGATGCCGACGCCGACGCCGCGCACCTTCGACCCGTTGCGCTGCGGGCCACGCGCTACACGTTCGTTCCAGTTGAACCGCGCCGCGCCCTTGTCCAACGCTTCTTTGACGAAACAGCTTGTCAGGTAGCCGCGCTCGCCTCTCGCATTGGCCGGCCCGTATTTCGCCTTTCCTTCAGGCGCGTTCAGCTTGCGGATGGCCACCTGGTCGATGCCTAGCTGACGCGCTGCTTTGTTGATGACTTGGTCGATTATTTCGCAGCCCTGAAAGCCGCCCGGCTGGGAGAGCGCGCCGCGCGGCGGCGTGTTGGTGATCGCGGTGATGCCGCGGTGACGGAACGTCTCCGCTTGAGACATCATTTGCGCGTACTGGCTCGCCGTATTGCCGTCGCCGCCAGGACCGTACGGCCCGCCGTCGGTCACGGTAAACATGTCCACAGCGGTGACGCGGCCTTCTTTCGTGAAGCCCACCTTCACGCGGCTGTGCATCCCCGGACGCGCGCGGCCGATCGCATGCTCCTCTTCACGGCTGATGCGCATCATCACCGGCGCTCCGTTGAGCTTCTTGGACAGCAGCGCGGGAATGATGTCGGTAATCGATCCGCCGCCCTTCGAACCATAGCCGCCGCCCGTGTAGGCGTTCACCAGGACGACGTCTTCCGGCTTCAGGTCAAGCCAGCGCACGAACGAAAAGAGCGCTTGCGCCACGCCCTGCGTGGAGTTGTGAATATGGAGCTTGCCGTTCTGCCAGTACGCCATGGCGGTGCGCGTCTCGAGGCACTGATGGCTGACGTTGGCGCTCACGAACGTGTCGTCGAGGATGAGGTCCGCCTTTTTGAAACCTTCTTCGACGTTACCGAGCGTCCATTCGGGATCGGTGAACGTGGTCATCGGCAACCGGCCTTGCCTGAATTCCGCGGCCTCGGCGTCGTTCCACTTCACGCTGATGGGCTCGGGAATGCCGGGCGGCTGCCCCTGGGCGGGCGGAGCGGGCCGCTTCCACACGTTGCCTTCAAGGCGCGCGTCCTGCGCGCCCGGCATGAGCGACGCGACGGGATCCACGTTGAACGGCAGCGGCTCCCACTCAATCTCGATGAGCTCGATCGCGTCGGCGGCGACGAGCTCACTCTCCGCACACACCGCGAGCACGGGCTGACCCTGATACATCGGTTCGCTGGTGAGCGCCGTTTCGCTGCGAGGATTCGCCCTGATCACCTGGCCGTTGTCGTTGATTGAGTCTTTCGGCCCGGGCACGTCGTCCCCTGTCAAAATGGCCTTCACGCCGGGCAGGGCCAGCGCGGCGCTCGTGTCGATGCTCTTGATCCGGGCGTGCGGCATCGGGCTCAACAGCAGCCGCGCGAACAGCATCCCTTCGGCACGATAGTCCTCGGCGTATTTCGCGCGGCCTGTCACCTTTGCGACCAGCTCCGGCGTCGAATAGTTTTCCCCGACGAGTTTCTTGTCTGCCATATGAGTTCCTCGGAACCGGAAATTTCTTGACCGACGGAGATGTGAGGTTTCGGTAAAGATACGCGCAATCAGGCAAAGTTTCAACGAGACTGTGGACTCGGGTGCCAGGGCCCGCAACCCCCCTCCGGTGACTCGCAAACGCGCCGCAAAACGGTCGTTTTCCGGCTCAGCGCTTCGCGAGAAGACGGAGGACGTATTGAACGTTCAGGTCCACCAGAGCCACCGCCTCGCCCGTGAACCCCTTGCCGGAAAGCGCTGCGACCTCTGTGCGGAGCGCGCGCAGGGTGTTCCCGGACGCGTCCACGTCACTCCGTGCGATGGCCGTGCGCGCCGCCTGCAACTTGTCGGTCACGTTGCGGGCCATCGTGTCGTTCGAGATCCATCGCAGGGTGCGTGCTTGGGCCACTTGGCTGGCGAGGTGTGCCAGCAGGGCATCGGGCGTCATGGCCCGTGGAGCTGAAGGCGCCAGCGTGAGGCCTGTCACACTTTGTGATTCAACGTACTGGTCGAACTCCTGCTGGAATCGCTCGACTTCCAAGGCATCGGGCTGCGGAGGATCGACTGGCGCGAGTTGAGGATCGATGTGGGGAGCGACGGTGAATCGCCTCAGCGACGGCGGTCCATGACTCGCCAGTGAAAAGCCAGCGAGCCTTTGCCTCGGGGAGATGAGAGCGGCGTCGTTGGCCGCGATCCACCGAGCTGTCGCATCCGGGCCCATCGTTGTCCGCCATCCCGGCTGTGGCGCCGACAAGGAGACGGCAATAGCTTCACCTATCGTCAGGCTTCTTCCTGGCCCGGACAACTCGGCGACGAAATAGCCAGGCCCGTGTGCGATCCCGACGGCCGGCGGCCTGGCAGCGCCCGCCGGCAGCGAAATGTCGATGGTCATTCTCCAGATGGCAGCAGTGCTTGCGGCGCCATTTTCAAGAGCGTACCGGTAGGTGAAGACGTCGCGGGAGTCGAGTTCGACCGAAGCCTGAAGGCGTGCCGCCGACAACGACGGAGATTGGGCCCGCCCGAGGCCCGGGCCGCTCGGCGGGATGACGCCTATCAGCATGATCGCGATTGTCCCGAGTCGCCTCATTCCTATCGTAGTCTAGCGCTCCTTCATGAATCCTTTTCGCCCGAATGCCCCTCTTTGGCTCGGATGCTCGCCGTGGATCGGGCAGATCGAGGTGATGAGATGCTGTACCGCAAGAACATGGGTTCCAAGGAGAACTGGGCGCGCGTGATCGGTGGTGCGTTGATCGTGGCCTGCTCACTCACGCAAATCGGTCTGACGCCGCTCGGCTTGGTGCTTGCCACAAGTGGTGTGCTCACGGCGCTGACGGGGCTGATTGGCTTCTGCCCCGTTTGTGCCATGGCTGGCCGCAAGCCGCTCGAAGGTCCACGGTGATCCGCGTCGATACAGCCTTGTTCGCCGCCGCCCAGGCCGGCGATCCGGTCGCTCTCGAGAGGATGCTGCGCGAACTGCAGCCCGACATCCGCCGCTATGCCTGGCGCCAGTGCCATCGCACGACGGCCATCGAGGACGTGGTGCAGGAAGCGCTGATCGTGCTGTACCGCCGCCTGGGCACTGTGCGCGACCCGCTGGCCATCGCGGGCTGGATATTCCGCGTGGTCACCCGGCTGTGCATGCTCCCGGTGCTGGCGCTGATACGGGGTGCGGAAGAACTGACGGAACGCCACGAGGCTCAGTACTTTGCGCAAATGCCAAAGAACGAGCTGCGTATCGACGTCGCCCGTGCGCTGGAGTCGCTCCCGGACATCTATCGCGAAGTGATCCTGCTACGTGACATGGAGCAGCTCACCATCGCCGAGACGGCCGATCGCTTGCGCATCACTCGCGAAGCCTGCAAGAGCCGTATTCATCGCGGCCGAGCGCTTCTACGCGAGTACCTGCAAGGCGATGAGCCGCGAGCAGGAAAGACGTGAAGCCGTTTCTTGGAAAGAGTACCTCCGGCGTATTCGCGACTCAGACCCTGACGGGTCACGTGATCCGCGGTGCTGTGGCGTTCGCGCTGCTCTTTCTCGCAATCGAGCAGCAGCATGTGCACCCCGTCGTATCGTTGCTGGCGGGTGTGCTCGCGTTGCTGGCGATGCGCGGCTGCCCGGTTTGCTGGACGATCGGCCTGGCAGAAACCATTCGACAGCGCTACGGAGTGACGCGAAGTTGAGGTGTGCCGCCTGGCGAAGGAGGTTGGAATGAGCTCGCAGTCGGGAACCGCCGTGCAACGAACCATAGCCGTCCTGGGCTCGGCGGCTTTCTTCGTCGTCGCCCCATGCACGCTGGCGGGGCTCATTCCATGGTCGATGACAGGTTGGAAACTCCAGCCGCCGTTCCTTGGTCTGGAGCTGACGCGGATCATCGGCGCGATCATGATTCTCGCCGGCGTGCCTGGGCTCGTTGACGCCTTCGCGCGTTTCGCGCTGCAGGGTCTTGGCACCCCCGCGCCGATCGCGCCGACCCGGAATCTCGTGGTCACCGGTCTCTACCGTTATGTGCGCAATCCCATCTACATCGCGGTCGTGGCCATCATCCTGGGTCAAGGAGTGCTGATGGCCGATTCGCGCCTCATCGTCTACGGCGCGCTGGTCTGGCTCGGCTTCCACCTCTTCGTCGTGGCGTACGAAGAACCCACGCTCGAGCAGACATTTGGGAGAGAGTACGACGCGTTCCGCGCCGCCGTCCCGCGCTGGATACCGCGGATGACTCCATGGCGCGCCTGAAGGGCTCCTGATCGCCTACCAGTTGGCGACGAGCGCCAGACCGAGACAGACGGTCAACACCGCACCAAAGTACACCGGTATCGGAAAGAGAAATTTCCACGTCAACACCCCGATCGCAATCGACGCGGTGAAGAGCGTCCAGATGAAGGGCTGCGCCTGGATACGGTCCGCGTTTGCGATAGTGGCGAGTTGCCACAGGAGCACCGCCTGCATCACCAGGTAGACGCTCAGCAGGAAGCCGAATCCGCGAAAGAACTCCAGATAGCTCCGGTTCACGCCTGCGACGTCGAACCGGAACGTGCGCATCGCCGCCAGCACCTCGGTCTCGCCGATCGGGGACCAGGACTTACGGCTTCCGAGCGTGTGACCCGCGGCGAAGATCACGGAGATCACCGACGCAACACGGAGCAACAGGGGGGCGTTCATCATTGAGACAATCCTCCAGTTGTACGACGTTCGACTTCTGAGGAATCGACAGCCTAGGCGAGCGAATCGATGCGCCGCGAGAGATACGCCTGCTCGACCCCATTCGAGGTCAGCTCGAGGGCATCGCGGTAGGCGTCGAGCGCTTCCCGGTTGCGGCCCAGTCGCCGCAACAGGTCGGCTCGAGCGGCATGGAACAGGGCATAGCCGTTCAACGCCCCAGCGGCACCGAGACGCTCGATTCGGGTCAGTCCCTCTTCGAGCCCGCCCGTCATGGCGATCGCCACCGCATGATTGAGCGCGACGACCGGCGTTGGGGTCAGCCGGACCAACTGTCCGTACAACGCCGCGATCTCGACCCAATCGGTATCGCCAGCCGACTTGGCCTGCGCATGGATCGCGGCGATGGCGGCTTGCAACTGGTACGGACCAGGACGGCGAGCCCTGACCGCGGTATCGAGTTGCTCGAGACCTTCCGCGATCTGCGCCTGATCCCAGGAGGTCCGATCCTGCTCCTCGAGAGGGACCAGTTCGCCACGAACATTGATGCGTGCATCCCGCCGGGCATGATGGAGCACCATGAGCGCCAGAAGGCCGCGCGCTTCCGGCTCGCGCGGGAGGAGGTCCGCCACCATGTGGCCCAGTCGAATCGCGTTCGCCGCGAGATCCGTTCGGACCAGCCGCTCTCCCGTCGTCGCGGCGTACCCTTCGTTGAAGACGAGATAGATGACGGCCAGCACGGCGTCGAGCCGCTCGGCCAATCGATTGGGGCCAGGCACTTCATACGGAATGCCCGCTTCGGCGATCTTGTGCTTCGCGCGCACGATGCGCTGCGCGAGCGTACTCTCCGACAGGAGGAATGCGCGGGCAATTTCCGGGGTCGTCAGTCCCCCGAGCGTGCGCAGCGTGAGGGCAATCCGGGCCTCGAGGTTGAGCGCCGGGTGGCAACACGTGAAGATCAAGCGGAGACGATCGTCTGGATAGAACGATTCGACCGGATCAAGGTCGGGTTGGACGCGTTCGGCCGCCTGGGTGATCGCGCGGGAGAGAGACTCGGCGTTGTCGTGCTGTGTCTTGACGCGGCGGCCGTAGTCGATCAGCTTTCGCTGCGCGACGGCCATGATCCAGGCGCCGGGGTTCCGCGGTACGCCCGATTTGCGCCAGTCGGCGACCGCGGCGGCCAACGCTTCCTGGAGCGCGTCCTCGGCGACATCGAACGAGCCCGCGATGCGAATCAGCGCGGCGATAATCCGGGGCGTCTCATCGCGGACGACCGTTTCGATTGCGGCGGCTGAACCATCTAGAGTCACACCAGTGATGGCGGACGTCGCAACTCCCCGACGGGTCGAATTTCAATACAGCCGCTCTCGCCCTTGCAGGAGGTCGGGATGCGTTTGGCCCATTCGATGGCCTCGTCGAGATCGCGACACTCGAGCAGGTAAAAGCCGGCGAGCTGCTCCTTCGTTTCCGCGAACGGACCATCGAGCACAATCGCCTGACCGTCCTTCGCGACCCGGACGGTCGTCGCTGTTTGCGTCGGTTTGAGTCCTTCGATGGCCAGGAGCGCGCCCGCCTTCCGGGCGTCGGCGACAACGGCGCCGTGCGTGCGGATCAGGAATTCGACTTCGTCGGGCGAAGGTCCTTCCGGCGTCTCACGGGAGTACATCAGCATCATGTATCGCATGCGGTCCTCGGTCGTCAGCAGCCAAAACTGTAACATTGTCGATCCGCCCGAGATGTCTTGGGCGCCACGGGAGTAGCCAACCATGAAGCGACTCTTCTCAGCGGTGTGCGCGGCCGGTGTTGTGACGCTCCTGTCGGCGTGGCCCGCAGCCGCGCAGGTGGGCGGCAGCCTGATCGCGTTTCCTCCCGTGGATCTGAAACTGGAGATCGTCGAGACGCCGGATGGCCGGCCCCGCCTCAGTCAGTCCGAACTGCGATTGACGACCGGGGAATACTACCGGTTGAGTGTGACCAGCACCGGCAAGACGGATTGGCGTCTGGAGGTTGCCGGTCTGCTCCAGAATTCCCACCTGCGCGTCGTCAGCATCAACGGCATCGAAGTACATCTGCAGGCCCTGGTGTTTCGCGCGCTCGAGTTCGATGAAGCGGGCACGGCATCCTTCAGCTTCACGCCCTTGGTGCCCGGGACCTATAACCTGACCGTGGGCCGCAATCCCATCGCCCAGGGTCTGGATCGCGGCACCGCCGGCGTCCAGGAGTCGGATCGCCGGGCCGAAGCGCGCGTCATCGTCGAGTAGACAGACGTTCTCGAGCGCGTGCGCTTGATGCGGGATATCCACGACTGTTTCAGGCTATCCTCGGCCGACCAAATGGCGACGCGTCTCGATAGGTACACCATCGCCGCCCCCAGACAGGAGCCCGTGATGGCGGCGAATCAGAGTAGTCGAGCGCGAATCACTGTCGTCAGGAACACACGCCGCGCCGACAGTCGATGGGGGCCGCGACTGTGCCTGGTGGCGACGTTGACGATGAGCGGCTTGAGCGCTGCGTCAACGGGCTGGGCGCAAGGCCGTTGCATGACGACGTTCGGCCTCCCGGCGTGCAACACGACCGACATTCCGCCGGTGTTCGCGCCGACCGGCTGGCGAACGGTGGCGCTCGACCACATCGCATTCGAGGTCGCGGACTACAAGAAGGAAGCCGCGTTCTACGTCGCCGTCATGGGCTGGACGCTTCGCCGCGACGATGGCACGCAGGCGGTGCTCGATCTCGGCGACTGGGGCACCGTCGTCTTCAAGCAGGCACAGGCCAGGGCCGCGAGCCCCGCCAGCAGTGCCCCGCAAGCGGTCGTCACCTCATTTGGTTTCGCCATCGAGCCGTGGAATGCGAAGGCCGTCGAAGCGGAGCTGCGCAAGCGCGGGCTCGCACCGGTGGCCGACAATCGCGCCAACGGGTTTGAAAGCTTCCACGTCAAGGATCCGGACGGCTTCGATCTGCAGATCGGAAATGCCAACGGCCACGTGCGCGATCGAAAGACAGTGTCGAACGCGAAGTTGTCCGAGCCGCTCCCCTTTCTCCCGACGGGGTGGCGGACGGTCTGGCTGGATCACCTGTCGTACAACTCCAGGAATTACAAAGCGAGCGCCTCGTTTTACCGGAACCTGCTCGGCTGGCGTCCGACGTATGACGAAGGCAGTCAGCACGAGCTGATGATCGGCGACATCGGTGGGATCATCATCCGCGGTGGTAACCCGCTCGTGACGGGCGGAGGATTGGGCGATGCGACCGTTCGCGGCATCGACCACATCTCGTTCGGCATCGCTCCCTGGAATACCGATGGCGTCAAGCGGGAGCTCGAGGCGCGGATGCTGAAAGCGAGAGTCGATACATCGAGCCGGCACAGAGCACCGGACGGCACGTGGGTGCCTGACGACATTCAGACGGCGGCGTTCAAGAGCTATCACACCGACACGCCGAACGGGTACAACCTGCAAATCAGTTACGTCACGCACGACAACCGGCTGGCGCTCGCGAACGCCGTCAATCCGGAGAAGGTTTCAGGGGCGAAATGAGTTCACCCTTCACTTGCCGCCCCTCGGCATGTGAATCGACATGATGACAAGGCGTCCTTCGGTCTTTCGGAAGGAGTGCGGCGTGTTCTCGGGGATGAAGACGTAATCGCCTTTGGCGATTCGCTGTGAGGTGCCACCTTCCACGTCCTTGCCCGCGAGATTCGTCGGGTTGGTGCGCCTCTCCTCCGTCAGCTTGCCGCCGCTGGTGAACGTTCCGGCGCCGTCAACCACGAAGACGAGCTCAGCTTCCGTTTCGTGCAGCGTCGCAGGGGTGTCGATGCCGGCAACGCGATACTCGAGATTGGCGTTGTAGGGCGCCAGACGGACGATCTGCTGGATAAAGTTCGCCTGATCCGGCGTCCGTTCATTCTTCGCCTTGGTGATCATGGCCTCGACATCGGCAGCGCTGGCAAACGTCTTCGGTGGCTGGGTTGCGCCCTGGGCCGAGAGGCGGTCCCCGACAACGAGACTCCCGAGCGCGGCGAGCGCAAGAATCGCTGGAATCCGCATGTTTCGCTCCTGGTGACCCTACCTTGCCCTGTGTGACCGACCAGATTCTACGCTGGCGGCCGCTCGCACTCCTGCGCCGGCTTTCTGGCCCCGGCCGGGCTGATAATCTGCACTCTGCCCTCTCGGGCTCGAGTCAAGAGGCATGACGTACTACCGCGACGCGTTGGCGCTGGTGCACCATGAGGGATTTGGCGCCCACGCCGACGCTTGCGCTCCGGGCATTCTCCGGTTGCTCGAGCCGCTGCGACCCGGTCGTGACCTGGTCGTGGAGATCGGATGCGGCAGCGGTCGACTGACCAGGCACCTCGTCGATGCCGGACATCGCGTCATCGCGACCGACGCATCACCGGCGATGCTCGCTCTCGCTCGGCAAACCGTCCCCGAGGCCGATCTCCGGCTCCTCGTTTTGCCCGACGATCCGATTCCTGAAGCGAGCGCGATCGTGTCGGTCGGCCATGTGCTCAACTATCTCGACAACGAGGCTGCCGTCGAGCGAACGATGGCCACAGTCGCGCGGTCGCTCCGGCCCCGGGGGGTCCTCGCGCTCGATGTGTGTGATCTCGAGTGGGGAGCCGCGCGCCACTCCGCGCCCGTATACACCCGGCTGACGGAGACGTGGGCGATCATCACGCGCTTTTCGACGCCGGAACCCGCGCGTTTCATGCGGGACATCACGGTCTTCGTGCGGGACCCCGACGGCCGCTGGCACCGCGATGACGAGCGTCATGACAACGTCTTGATAGACACAGCCGCGATCCCCCGCCGCCTTGCCACACATGGTGTCACGGCGATCGTTCGGTCCTCGTTCGGAGTCGAGGAGCTGCCGCGGGGTCTCAACGTCATCGTCGGCGAGCGACGTTAGAAAATGCATTTTGTTATGCTTTGATTTCGCGTCGTCGCAATCGCCACTCTTAACGGGAGCATCACCTTGCGTTCGAACATGGCTATGAAGAACATCCTGTTCTCCGTCTTTGCTCTTTCGGTTCTCTGTGCCTCGGCCGTCTGGGCGCAGACTCCCACCCCGCCGCCACAGGCGCGCCGCATCGAGGCGGCGCTCGCGAAGGAGGCGGTTGAAGCCGCCATCGCCGCCTGCACGGCGCAGAATCTCAGAATCAGCGCCGTCGTGTCCGATGCGGCGGGGCTGCCGGTCTACCTGTTCGTGCCCGATGGCACCCGCGCCGGCACCGGCGACACGGCGATCCGCAAGAACATCACGATGAGCATCACCGGCAGGCCGGCGTCGGAGACGGTGGCCGCCGCTGCGGCTGATCCCGCGCTCGAAGCCAAGCTGGCCGCCAACCCGCGCATTGTCCGGTTTGCCGGCGGCGTCCCGCTCAAAGCCGGCGACACCATCGTCGGATTCATCGCTGGGTCCGGCGCCTCGGCGGCGCAGGACGAAGCGTGCGCCAAGGCGGGCGCAGAGAAGATCGCGTCCCGCATCAAGTAGCGCGAGCGTCCCGCAAGGAAGGAGGTCTTGTGCGGCAGATCAGTGCGTTGATCCGTCTCGGCGCGGCGTTCGCGATGATGGCGCTGCTCAGTGCTGCGGTACTCGTGGCACCCGTGCAGGCTCAGAATCAGCCGCCGCCGCCCGAAGGGTTTCGCATCATCGGCAACATCTACTGGGTGGGCGGCGAATACGGCTCGTATTTGATCACGACGCCGCAGGGCCACATCCTCCACGACACGGGCACGAGCGAGATGCACGATGTCATCGTGTCGAACGTCAGGAAACTGGGATTCGACATCAAGGACATCAAGATGCTCATCTCGAGCCATGCGCATTTTGATCACGTGCAGGGGCACGCGGCGATGAAAAAAGCCACCGGCGCGCAGGTCATCGCGCTCGGTGGCGATGCCGCGGCGCTCGAGGCCGGTCAGGACAACTCGGCTGGAGGATTCCGCGGCATGGTGGCGGTCCACGTCGATCGCGTCATCAAGGACGGGGACACGGTGTCCCTCGGCGGCGTGACCTTGCGCGCCCTCTGGGTGCCGGGGCATACGCAGGGGGCCACCATCTGGACGACCACCGTCTCAGAAGGCGGGAAAACCTACTCGGTGGCATTCCGCGGCGGCGAAACGCCCAACGACGGCGTTCCACTCATCGGCAATCCCAGACACCCCAAGGTGATCGAAGACACGAAGATGACGCTGCAACGGCTGAAGGCGCTTCAGCATCCAGATCTCTTCCTTCACAATCACCGGCAGAACCTCCGTCGTCCGTTGAACCCCGCGCTCCCAGTCAACCCGCTCTGCGTCACGTGCATGGACGCCGAGGCGTTCAAGGCGATGGTGGCGAGCGCCGAAAGGTCCTTCGCGGAGAGAGTCCGCGAAGCGGAGGCGCTTCAGAAGAAATAGGCCGCGTCTTGAATCGTCGAACCGCCGCCGCGGCAAGGCCGCCGATCACGAGCGTGACGGTCGCGGGTTCCGGCACCTCCGACGTGGACGTCGGCACCGCTTCGACATCGCCGGTTACGCGGTACTGGTATGGTCCCGCTCCGTTCCCCGAAAGGAAGTACCCGGTCACCTCGACGACGTAGTAGTCGGTGAACGGAAGCGTGCGCGAAATGACGGACAGATTGCCGGGGCCATCGTCGTCGTCCTCTTCCACCAATTGAAAACTCGCGACGGCATTGCCGGCGACCGCCGGAGCGCCCATGGTCCGGAACAGGCGGATGATCGTGTCGTGGGCCGTCGGCGCGATCGTTTCGAGCGTAATCGCGGTCCCGGCGGTCCCGCGAAAGGTGTACCAATCGCTCGGATCAGTGACGGCGGTGGTGATGCCCGAAAACGTGAATGCCCCCGTGTCGTCGATGAAATCGATGATCGGCGTGGCGTGGGCTGAAGCCGCACAAAGGGCGCTGACGGACAGCGTGACGGACAGGATTCGAAGTGGGCGCCAGATCATCGCGGTTTCTCCTAAGCCGGATTCGCAAAAGGTCCGGCTGAAGCCGGACCCGACACCAAACGGCTGAATTAGTCCTGCAACTTGATGAGCCCCTGCTGCACGGCCTCGAAGACGGCTTCGCCGCGGGAACCGACTTCGAGCTTTTCGTAGATGTGCCGCACGTGCGTCGTCACGGTGTGCGCCGACACCGACAACGTTTTGGCAATCTCGGGAAACTTGAATCCCTTGGCCACGAGGTTCAGCACCTCGTGCTCGCGCGCGGTGAGCGTGGGCACACGACGCGCGTCGGCGTTCTCAGCGGCCTTGGGATGAGTACCCGCGGCCACTCGGCGCAGGAGCAGGCTGGCGATTGCCGGGCTGATCGGCGAACCACCGTTCACGAGTTCCACGAGCGCGTCGCCGATCGCCCGCGGGCTGTCGTCCTTCAAGAGATATCCGGTGGCGCCGGCTTCGATCGCTCGGACCACGGTGTCCTCGTCACCGAAGATCGTCACCACCATGGCCTGCGTGCTGCGGTTCGTGGCCTTGGCGTATCGAATGAGGTCGATGCCGCTGCCATCTGGCAGGCCCAGGTCCGTCAGCAGGATCGCTGGCACCAGCTCGGACAACAGCCGGAGACCGTCGCTCACCGTCCCGCAAGACCCGACGAGCATGAGCCGATCGTCGCCGCTCACGGCGCGGGCCAGGCGCTGCCGCGTCGGCTCATCGTCTTCGACGATGAGGACCGTCGCCTGGCGCCGCGGTGCGGTGTCGTTCATGGCGAGGCGACGGTACTACAGAGCCGCTCGCTGCTCATCGCATGAACGGGGGATGCCCGCGGCTTGACCTGGAGCCTCAGCCGTTGGATTCTTCACGCGTGCCGCGCATCCTTCTGCTGATGCTCCTGGCGGGCACCGCCGGATGCGGCTCGCTGCCCGCGTCGCCGGGAGTCGTCGAGGTGCACGAGACGCGGCGGCTCGATGTGCGCGGGACGGAGTCCGACAGCGCCCCCGCGGAGGCGTCGTGGGCCGGCGCGGCGCGTGTGACGCTGCCGGACGATTGGGACAGCGCGCGGCGGCGTCAGGCGACGGGAGCGTGGTATCGCGCCGACATTACACTCGACGCCGCGCCCCGCGACGCCTGGGCCGTCTATCTGCCGCAAGCGGTGATGAGCGCGACGGTGTGGGTGAACGGCACCCGCGTCGCATCGAGCGATTGGCGCAACCTCAATCGTCCGTTCCTCGCACCAGTGGCGCCGGCGACGTTGCACGCTGGACCGAACGTCATCGACGTGCGGCTGCGTGTGCCGCCGACGTACCGATCGGTCCTCGGCCCCTTCTTCGTCGGACCTGAAGCCGCGGTTCGTCCGGCGTTCGAGCGGCGCCTGTTCTGGCAGTCGCAGGTCGTGGAATTCTGCGTCTTCGTGTCGCTCGGCGTCGCCGGCCTCGGCTTGGCGCTGTGGATGCGGCGCCGCGAACCGGGGTTCGTCGAGTTTGCCTCCGGCTGCGTGCTGTGGGGCGTGGCGATGCTCGAGTTCGTGGTGGGCAACCCGCTCATCCCCGAGCTGCTCTGGCAATGGCTGGTGCTGAGCGCGATGGTCGCGGCGATTGGGGCGTTTGCGATCGGCGCGCGGCGATTCCTGGGCGTGGGATCGCCCGGAGTCGATCGCGTGATCATGGGGGCGTGGGGCGTCGGTGCCACAGCGCTGGCGTCCGCGCTCTGGTCCGGCAGCGCGCGGTGGACGGATGTCGTGGTCGGGGGCTGGGCGTTGAGCGCCGTCCCCGTCGGGAGCTACTTGCTGATGTTGTTGCTGCGCATTCGGCAGCGGGCGTCACAGGAGTCGCTTCGTCTGGTCGGTCTGATCGGGGTCGTCGGGTTCGTCGTCTTCGTTCGGGACGCGGCACTGACCATTGGCCTGCCGGCTGGGCCGACGTGGCTGCTCGTGCCCTACCTCTGCGCCGCGGTGGGACTATGGGGAGGATGGCGGATTGTCGAGCGCTTTGTCGACAACCTGGATGCCTACCAGGCGCTCAACCGAGAGTTGGAGCGGCGCGTCAGCGAACGCGGTGACCAGATCGCGCGCGGCTACGAACGGATCCATGTCCTCGAGCGGGAACGAGCCGTCCAGGACGAGCGTGTGCGCTTGATGCGCGATATCCACGACGGGTTCGGCAGCCAGCTTACGTCGATGCTCGCGCTCGTCGAGCAGAAAGACGCACCATCCACCGATCTCGCCGACGCGCTTCGTGATGCGCTCGACGACATGCGCCTCGTGGTTTACTCGCTCGCGCCGCGGGACGCCGACCTCATCACGCTCCTGGCGAGCTGGCGCGCCCGGATCGAGCGCCGCCTGCAGCGTCACGGGCTGCGCTTCGAGTGGCTGGTGAGCGATCTGCCGCCGCTGCCGTGGCTGGGCCCGCGCGAGTCGCTGCAGGTGCTGCGCATCTTTCAGGAAACGATCAGTAACGTGGTCCAGCATGCCGGCGCGACGACGATTACGGTTCGCACGGCGGTGGGCCGGGGCCCCGATGGCCGAGACGGAGTGTTTCTGCACATCGGCGACGACGGCCGCGGATTCAGGTCGAGCGGTGGCGACCGTTCGGCCGCGGGCGCCGGGCTGCGCAACATGGCGAGCCGCGCGCACGACCTCGGCGGCGTCGTGTCGTTTTCAGGTGAGGCGGGCGGCGCCAGCGTGAGCCTCTGGCTGCCGCTCGGTGTTCCCGCCGACGTTGGACGCTAGCGCGTTTTCCCAAGCTATCGTGGAATCCGGCCTTAGCCGGATTTGCGGCTCCGGCTGAAGCCGGAGCTGCACATTTGGCTTTCCAGATGCGCGCGCTCACAATCGTGTCGGTCGCGTCGCAAGGAATCGCTCGAAATACTGGCTTCTGGCGGCCTTGGTCCATTCCCGCTCAGGAACAGGTCTTGCTCGCTGAAGGGCCGTGGATAGTCGTATCTGCCTCCGATTGATCGCTGCTGTCCTGGTGGTTCCGGCGGTGCTCGCCGCGCAGCCGGATCCATTTGTGGCCAACGCGCGCGCGATTCATGCGCGCGTGCTCACCATCGATACCCACGTCGACATCGAACCGGTGTACTTCACATCCACGTGTAACTACACCCAGCGGCTGACGACACAGGTGAATCTGCCGAAGATGCAGGAGGGCGGCCTCGACGTGTCGTTCATGGTTGCGTTTGCCGCCCAGGGACCGCTCAGCGTTCAAGGCTACGCGGACGCGTATCAAGAGGCGGTGGCGAAATTCGACGCCGTCCACCGGCTGACGGAACAGGTCGCGCCAGACCAGATCGGACTCGCGCTCCACCCGTCGGACGTGACCCGCATCGCGGCGAGCGGTCGAAAGGTCGCCGTCATCGGCATCGAGAACGCCTATCCCATCGGCACCGATCTGTCGCGTGTCCGAGAGTTCTACGCGCGCGGCGGCCGCTACATGTCGTTGACGCACCAGGGCCACAATCAGGTGGCCGACTCGAACACGGGTGAGGCGACGCGCGACGCCCCGAACCAGGGCATCAGCCCGTTCGGGCGCACGGTGATCGCCGAGATGAATCGCCTCGGCATGATGGTCGACGTGTCGCACACGTCCAAAGCGTCGACGCTGCAGGCGATCGCGCTCTCGAAGGCACCGATCATTGCGTCGCACTCCGCGATCCGCGCGCTCGCCGATCACAGCCGCAATCTGGACGACGAACAACTGCTGGCGCTGAAGAAGAAGGGCGGCGTGGTGCAAGTCGTCGCCTACGCGGGCTACATCGCGGCTGGGACCCACAGCGGCCGTGAGCCGCTGCGGAATACCACGCGCCGCAACCCCTCCGCGCCGTGTCCGGTCGAGGCGCCGGCGCAGCGTCCCCTGTTCGTGCCCGGCCGCCCCGGCGTCAAGGAATTGGTCGACCACATCGACTACGCCGTGAAGTTGATCGGCATCGATCATGTGGGAATCTCCTCGGACTTCGATGGCGCCGGCGGCATCGAAGGCTGGGACAGCGCTGCCGGCACGTTCAACGTCACGCTCGAACTCGTGCGCCGCGGCTACAGCGAACCCGACATTGCGAAGCTCTGGGGAGGAAACCTGCTCCGGGTGTGGCGCGAGGTCGAAACCGTGGCCGCCACGCCGTCACGAAATCAGTGAAACGCTAGCACCCACCTCGCTTTAGTCCCCTGTAAGCCCTTCGCGCCGCCCGGGGTGTAAGAAACGACGCCTGCGGCGCTACTAACGTGTTCGAGGTGGACATGAGAACGGGACTGACAGCTGGTGGCGGCATGATTCTCGGGATGATCTTCGGGGCCCCTTCGGGTCACGCTGCCCTCGGCATGCTGATCGGCATGCTCGTCGGAGCCGCCGTTGCCGGTGCGCGGCGCCGGGCTGCATAGCGTAGGTCCGTGAACGACCGCGAACGGGATCGCATCTTCGGCGAGTGGCTGTCGGGCCACAAAGCGATCCTGTTCAAGGTGGTCCACGCGTACGCGTTCGAGCACGCCGACCGCCAGGATCTCTTTCAGGAGATTGCCATTCAAGTGTGGCGATCGGTGGACGCGTTCCGCGGCGAATCGTCCGTCCCGACCTTGATGTACCGCGTCGCTCTCAACACGGCGATGGCGTGGACGCGCAAAGAGGACAGGCATACGCGTGGCAAACAGCCGCTCGAGGTCGTGGCCGGCCTGCTGACGACGCCCTCGGACGCGCCCGACCCGCGAGTGGAGTGGCTGTATCGGCAGATTGCGCAGCTCAAGGACGTCGATCGTTCCGTCGCGCTCCTGATGCTCGACGGTTTCAGCTACAAGGAGATCGCCGCGATCGTCGGCATCACGGAAAGCCTACATGTTTGCCGCGCTTTTCGTCGCTGACATGGCGCGCTACCTTGCCCTGATGGTCGACCGTTACGACGATGGTGGGCTGTCGGGCTGGGATTACGCCATCCCCGTCGTCGGCGCGACCGCCGCCTTGGCTACGCGGTCATGGTGCATCTGCGGTACAGGGCGCGCATCGCACGCGAGCGACACTTTGGCGAGTCGCTTCGCGATCAGGTCAACCGGCAACTCGCGCAACTCGACTACGGAGTGCGGTTCGCCCGCCTGGCGAACCTGATCGCCTTTCTTCTGCTGCCCATTGTCGTGGCGTTCGCCACGATCTTCGCCAGTTGGCGGATCAATGGCCGATCGTTCAGCGACGTGTGGTTTGCGGCGCCGATCGTCTTCATGGTCGGCTGGAGCATCATCTGCGTGGGCGGCACCTTCCTGTGGGCGCGTCGACATATGCAACGGAAGACGCTGCCCAGAAAGCGCCGGCTGGAGGCGCTGCTGAAGGAACTCGATGGCCAGTGACCAAATCATCGATGACCGAATGAACCATGATCGTCCGGTCATCGATGGCCTAGTCCGCCCGTAGTGCGTTGAGCACGTCCACGCGCGACGCCCGCGCCGCGGGCGTCAGCGACGCCACGACGGCGGCGACGACGAGGACGGTGGCCGCCGCGGCGATCGGCAGCGCGCCCGGCATCTGCACGTCCGTCACGAATCGGGACGCGACGCGCGCGAGCAGCATGCCGCCGGCCGCGCCGGTGAGAATGCCGGCGACGCCAATCACCGCGCCCTCGCCGAGAACCCGCGACAACAGCTGTCCCGGCGTTGAGCCGATCGCCAGGCGGATGCCGAATTCGCGCGTCCGCGCGCTGACCGAGAACGCCAGGACGCCGGCGACACCGACGACCGCAATCAAGAGCGCGACGCCCGCAAACCCGCCGAACACCAGTGCGTTGACCCGGTTGGGCGCGAGCACCTCCGCCCGCACGTCGTCCAGCGTCGCCGCGCGTTCCACCGGCTGATCGTCCGCGAGCTCCCGTACGATCTTCGTCACTGGCGGCACGAGCGTATAGGGATCGACCTTGGCGTGGATGAAGAGCCGTCCGCCGCCGATCTCCTGGTTCATCGGGTGATAGACCGTCATCGCCGGTTCGGGCACCAGGTGCTCGTCGTCCATGTCGGCGACGACGCCGACGATGCGGCGCGGGTCGGTGCTGACGCCGATGAATTTCGTCACCGGATCGGTCCACATCACGCGGTGGTTCACGACGTCCATCGTGTTGAACATCCGCTTCGCGACGCTTTCGCTGACGATGACGACCTTCTCCGAGTCGCGGCGGTCGCTCTCGTTGAAGTCGCGGCCGGCGAGGAGCGGCACGCCGAGCGCGTTGAAGAAGCCGGTCGAGACCGTGCGGAATTGCGCCCGCGGATCTTCTTCGCCGTTCGCCCTCTTGTAGCCTTCGGCCGTGAACTGCGCGGCGAAGAACCCTGGATCGCGCCACGGGACCACGGTCCCCAGCGCCACGCGCTCGACGCCGGGCAATTGCGAGATGCGATCGATCGCGTTCTGATAGAAGCGCGCGACGTCTTCCGGCTTGCGCGTGTACGAGACGACCGGCACGTTGATCGCGAGCACATTGCCGCGAAACCCGCTCTGCTGGCGCTGGAGCGAGAAGAGCGTGGTTACCAGCATGCCCGCGCCGGCGACGAGAACGAACGACGCCGCGATTTGCGTCACGGCGAACCCGCGCAGCCGGCGGTTCGTGCCCGTCGTCAGGCGCGCGCTGCCCGAGGACAATCCGATGCCGTTGGCCGCGTCCGCGGACGCCCTTCGACTTCGCTCAGGGCGCCCCGAGCGATAGCCGAGGGGCGGCAGGCGTGGCACGAATGCGAGCAGGATCGCCGCGGCGATGGCGAGCCCGGCGCCGACCCAGAGCAGAGAGGCGTCGACGGTGACGTCATTGGCCCGGACCGAGTAGCGCGCCGCATAACTCGCGAGGACGCCGACCATCGGCTGTGCGATCGCGACCGCGAGCACGGCGCCTGCGCCGCAGAGCAGCAGGCTTTCCCAGAGCAACGTCATTCGCAGCGCCATGGTGCCGGCGCCGAGTGCCGCCCGGATGGCCATCTCGCCCTCGCGGCGAACCGAGCGCGCGAGGATCAGGTTGGCCACGTTCGAGCATGCGACGACAAAAACGAGAGCGGATGCGGCAAGCAGGATCAGGAGAATCGTGCGCGCGGGCGAGATGATCTCGTCGCGCAGGTTCTTTGCGTCGATCCGGAAGTCCGCCTGCTTCGAGTACGCCTCGGGATGCGCCTGTACCATGGCGCCGTGGATTGTGCGCAGTTCGGCGCGCGCCTGGTCCAGCGTGACGCCCGGCGCGAGGCGACCGAAGAGCTCCGTCATCCGATGCACGCGCCCCTCGACCATCGTGGCGTCGAGGTGATGCGGGCTGGTGACGACGTTCGCGATGATCTCGGTTTCCTGCGGATAAGGCACCGACGGCTCGAGGACGCCAACGACCGTTGCCGGCCGGTCGCTCAAACGGATCTCCTTGCCAATCACGCCAGCATCGCCTCTGAACGCGCTCATCCAGAAGCGGTATGTCAGCACTGCCGCGCCCGCCGCGTCCCTGCCGTCGTCGCCGGGTCCGAGCAGGCGGCCCTTCAATGGCTTGAGGCCCATCACCTGGAAATACGAGCCGCCGACGACGCCCGCGCGAACGGTCCGCGGCTCGCCGAGTCCCAGCATCGTGAACTCGATCGTCGAGAAGTCGCCGAACGCCGTGAGCGACTTTGTCGCGGCCTGCAGATCGCGGATCTCCGGGACCGAAAAGTGGGCGTTCGGCATCTTGAGCCCGCCGGCGCTCTGCCGGATGTAAATCAGCCGATCCGGGTCACGGTTGACCAGCGGCCGGAGCAGGACGCCCCGGACGACGCTGAAAATGGCCGCGTTGGCACCGATGCCGAGGCCGAGGGTCACGATGACCGTCAGCGCGAAGCCCTTGGCGCGGAATAGCGAGCGGAATGCGTATTTCATACCTGATGGTCGATCGGGAAGAGCCGTTTTCGACAGCCGTGACGTCTTTCAAGCCGAGACTATACTCTCGCAGCTTGTGCGTATACTGACAGCGTGAGCGTCTCGTCACTGCTCGACTCCGTTTCGCTCGAGCCGAGTCCCGCAATCGAAGCGTATAAGGGCGGGATCGACCGTACGCTCCTGCGAGAGAACCTGCGCCTCACGCCTGCCGAGCGGGTCGAGAAGATGATCGCCGCGCTGCGTTTCGCCGAGGCGGTGAGGGACTCGCGCAGGACGACCGCCCCGTGACGGACTTCGGGCGCTTGCTCACCGCCCTCGCGTCTCACGACGTCCGCTACATCATCGTCGGCGCTTCGCGGCAACCGCTCACGGGTCCGCGTTTCTCACCGTCGACCTCGATGTGGTCTACGAGCGGACTCCGGCGAACATCGGTCGGCTCGTCGCGGCTCTCGAACCGTTGTCGCCGCACCTGCGTGGCGCACCGCCAGGACTGCCGTTCCGGCTCGATGCCGAGACGGTGGATCGCGGGCTGAACTTCACGCTGCGCACCACGGCAGGCGACCTCGACCTGCTGGGGGAGGCGACGGGCGGCGGGACCTACGACGCGCTGCTCTCACACACAGAACTTCGCGAGGTGCTCGGCCAGGCCTGCCGGTTCGTCGATCTCGAGTCGGTCTCAAACAGCGACCGGCGCCGCGCGGCGATCCCTCCGGTCGGCAAAAAAATCAGCGAGTTCGTCGCGGATGATCGTCGTTTGACCGAGCATGAGATGCCCCCCAGATTCGAGGCTGACGAACCGAGCGCCGGGGATACGCTCGGCTGCGCGCTTGCTCGCCTCGTGCGAGGCGAGCTGGTCGTCCCTGGTGTGGATGATCAAGGTTGGTACGGTGATGGTTTCCAGCTTGTAGTCGTTGACATCCGCGTTGGAGACGAACGCGTCGAAGTCGACACCCTCGGGACTGACCGGGAACAGGCTATCGATGAATTCGGTCACGAACCGAGTGTCCTCGCGACTCAGTGGGAATCCTTTCGGGATTCCCGCCACCAGCCGGACCATCATTGTTGGAGCGAACGTCCGCAGCACCCACAGCGGGAGTTGCCGGTTGAATAGCTTCGCAAAAGACGGTTGGACGACGGCGGTCGGGCTTCCCGGCAGGTTGCCGACGAGCAGCGCGAGATGCTTCACCCGATCGGGATGACGCAGGGCCAGTTGCAGCGCCGATGTCGCACCGGCCGATTCGCCGATGACGTCGATCTGATCGATACCGAGCGCGTCGAGCAGAGCGACGAACGCGTCGGCCTGGTGTGCCGGTGTCGCGTCGAGCGGCAGGTGCGAGCCGAGATAACCGAATCGAGACGGGGCGATGTATCGACGGTCGGAAAAGTCGCGGACGGAACGAAGTCCCCCGACGCAGTTGTGGAAGATCCCGTGCACAACGAGCACGGGATCGCCGGAGCCCCGCTCGGCGTACTCGACCGCACCCCATGGCGTCGAGACGAGGTGGCGATCCACCGCGGCCAGGCGTGCGCGGGCAGCGTTCAGATCCCGGCGGTAACGCAGGGATGCGCCGAACGCGGGGATCGCGACACCGGCCGCCAGCGCTGTGAAGAGCCACGATTTCATGGTCGCTCCTTTCGACGCTGGTGTGCATGCGCTGTGCCCACGGCGAGGGACGGACCATTGGCGAATTCGCCGTGGCGTGTTCGAACGACCGCGAAAAAGTCCACGGGCGAAGGCGGATTTTCCGACTTCTCGCCGCGCTCACCAGTCCGAGCGATTGGGCGATGGAACGCCGTCCTCGCCAGGAGGCGCGTCTGGGGGCGCAAGATTCCCTTGACGGCGGGGGCTGGCGAGGCGCCAAATGTCGCAGGGAGATTGACGATGAATCCTGCCCGAAGGTTGGTGACGGTCGGCGTCGTCGCGAGCGCGCTTCTCGGGGTTCACGGCATGGCGAGCGCCCAGGCGCCATCGGCCACACCCACGTTTTCGAAGGACGTCGCGCCCATCCTGCAACGCGCCTGTCAGGCCTGCCATCGCCCCGACTCGATGGCGCCGATGTCGCTCCTCACCTACGCCGACGCACGACCGTGGGCGCGTTCGATCAGGGCCAAGGTGGCGAACCGCGAGATGCCGCCGTGGTACATCGACAAGACGGTCGGGATCAAGAAGTTCAAGAACGATGCGTCGCTCTCGGACCGGGAGATCGAGGTCATCACGAAATGGGCCGATGCGGGTGCGCCGCTCGGCAATCCCGCCGACATGCCGCCGCCGCGCGTGTTCGACAATTTCGATCGCTGGCACATCGGCCAGCCGGATCTCATCGTGAAACTGCCCCAGGACATCGTGGTGCCGGCGCAGGGCCCTGACCGCTGGATCGACGTGCTGGTCGACACCGGCCTCACCGAGGACCGCTACCTCCAGGCGGTCGAGACCAAACCGAGCAAAGGCTTTCGCGTCGTGCATCACTCCGTGACGGACATGCGCGACAGCGAGGAAGCGGCTGCCGGAGGCGCGATTGCGGGTCAGTTCCTGAACGAGTACGCGCTCGGCAAGAACGGCGACGTCTTTCCGGAAGGCGCCGCGCGACTGGTCAAGGCTGGGACGAAGATCAACTTCAATCTCCACCTGCACTCGATCGGCGAGGCGACGCCGGCCAACGTCGAAGTCGCATTGAAGTTCTATCCGAAGGGCTACACGCCGAAATATCTCGAATCGACCAACACGGTCGGCAACAGCGGTGAGCGTGAGCTCGACATTCCGCCGAACACCGACAACGTGCGCTCAGACGGTTACACCGTGCTCACCCAGCCGGTGCGACTGCTTTCGTTCCAGCCGCACATGCACAACCGTGGCAAGTCGATGTGTGTCGAAGCCATCTATCCGCCGACCACGACACCAAACACGCCGGCCGGCGCCTTGAACGCGGCCAGCGCAGTCCCCAGGGTCGAAACTCTGAGCTGTGTCGACCGGTACCAGTTCGCCTGGCACCTCGTCTATCTCTACGAAGACGAACAGCAGCCGCTGCTGCCGGCGGGCACGATCCTCCATACGATCGGCTATCACAACAACACCAGCAGCAATAAGTTCAATCCTGATCCGGACAACCTGATCACGTTCGGCCAGCGGACGATCGACGACATGAGCTTTGCCTGGATGAGTTGGTACCCGCTCACGCCAGACGAGTTCAAGCAACAGGTCAAAGAGCGCGCCGACAAGAACAAGGCAAGGTCCACGCAACAGCAACAGCAGCAGTGACCCCTCGACAAGCTCGGGGCAAGCCCCTCGACGAGCTCGGGGCAAGCGCGGAGTGTCTTTCATGATCTGGAAGCGGACGGCTCTCATCTGCGTAGTCGGCGCCCTGACCCTGGCGTGGGCGTCGGGCACGCGCGCAGGCGCTCAGACGATTCGGCGCGATTCGGGGCAGGACGTGGCGCCGGCGTTCGAAGGATGGGAGCGAAACGCCGACGGCTCGTACAACCTCGTGTTCGGCTATCTGAATCGCAACTACGAGGAAAAAGTCGACATCCCGATTGGGCCGAACAATTTCTTCGATCAGGGACCGCAGGATCGAGGACAGCCCACGCATTTCTACACGCGCCGCCAGCGATTCATCTTTCGCGTCGTCGTGCCGAAGGACTGGGACAAGACCCGAAAGCTGGTGTGGACGCTGACCTCACGTGGGCGGACCAACCAGGCCAAGGGGTGGTTACAACCTGAGTGGGAACTCAATCCGGGCGTGCTCTCGGAAAACAATGGTGGCGGCGTGCTCGATCCTGCGAACAGGCCGCCGACGCTCACGGGACAGGCCGCGGCCACCGTCGCACTTCCGGATACGCTGAAGCTCACGTCGTCGGCAACCGACGATGGGATCCCGAAGCCGAGGCCGCGCCGGCCGCCTGCGGATCCTGCGGCGGCTGCTGCCGCGGCTGCGGCTGCCACCGCGAACCCGGATGCGCCGCTCCGCCGCACGGAGGGGCTTCGGATCCGGTGGATTCAGTACCGCGGTCCCGGCACGGCCACGTTCGCTCCGGAGACATCGCCGGGTGAATACGGCAAGCCGATCGAGCACTCGACGAGCGTGACGTTCAGCGAGCCAGGCACGTATGTCGTGCGCGCGATCGCGAGCGACGGTCAGCTCGAGGCGACGCACGACACGACCGTCACCGTCACGGGCGCACGCGCCGGCCGCTGACTCGCGGAACTCTGGCGCTCCGCGGCGCTATCGAGCCGGCACTGCCGGCAGCCGTTCTTCGCCTGGGTTGACCTGGACGCCGAGGAAGTTGAGCGCCATCGACACCATGCGGTAGTTCGCCACGGTTGCGGTCGCGTCGATCATCATCCGATCGTCATAGCGCTCGTGGACGGCCGTCCACGTCCGATCCGAGACGATCGAATCGCGATAGGCTTCGTCCGCAAATCGCAACAGGTTCGCCTCGAAAGGATCCCATCCCGGCGCACTCGGTCCGAGAATCAAACGGTCGAGCGGCAGGCCCATTTGGCGTCCACGTCCGACGTTCCCCACGTGCTCCGACCACTCGTACTCGGACTGCGAGTTCCACCCCGTGCGCAGAATGAGCAGTTCACGATCTCTGGCGCGGCCGCTCTTGCCGATCATCGAGATCTGGTTCACGTAGGTTGATCCGTTGCGCGCCGCGTTGAGCGTGGGACAGACGTTGAACGTGCGCGGATTGTTGGTCCCGGTTCCTGGCAGCGGCGGCACGCGTGGTGTCCGGAGCGTGATCGTTTCCCGCGCGGGCACGTCGACGACGTAGGCGACATCGCGCGGCATCCGATCCGCTGGCGGCACGTCGTCCGGTTGCACGCCGAGGCTGTTGTAGAGAAACGCAATCGCGGCCACATCCGCGACCGTCATCCCTGCGTTCATCAGGGAACAGGCGTCGTAACGAGCCGCGATGGCCCTGTAGGTCGCGTCGTTGACGAAGCTGTTTCGGAACAGCTGGTCAGCCATGTGCAGCAGGTTCGCTTCGAACGCGTCCCAGCCCGGCGCCGCTGGTCCAACCGCGATGCGTCGCAGTTCGACGTCGGTCAGTCCGGCGGTTCGTGCGAATGGGACGCGCTCGCGCCAGATGACGTCGCTGCCATGCAGCCACGCCGTGCGCAGCGCCAGCAGCTCGCGAATTCGTGGCGGCAGCGTCGAGTTGCGGAGGATATAACCGTGGAACGACATCGTGTGGTCGACGAGTTCGGGCACATTGAGCAGCGTACGCAAGCCATTGCCCGGCCGCGTTCCCGCCGGCAGAAATTTGTCGAGTCGCTGCCGGTGTGCGTCGGTCCACTGCGTTTCAGCGAGCGGCGCGATCCGCGGTGTGGCGAGTTGCATCGGACGCGCGGCGCCGGGCCGTTCTGGCAGCGGTTGCGCGCGCAGCGTTCCGGTAGCAATGGCCAGGAGCGTGCAGCACGACAGCCAGATGCGTGAGCGTGTCGTTCGAGATGTCACGTTCGTCCCTCCTCGAGCGCGGGCAAGCGTGCCACAAGGCAGTCGTCCCGCCTGCCCGAGGCTGAGCTGATGATTCGCGGTTCTCGTGTGTTCACCTGGACGCCGCCGGCGTCGAAGGAGAAGCGAGGGTGTTCACACCGCGAATCCGAGTCGGCGCGCGACACGACGCTGTTCCTGATCGAGTGTCAGAAACGAGATGTCCGAGGGTGTCGGGCTCAGATACAGGGCACAGGCCAGATGCCACAGGTCGGCGCCGCGAAGATAGCCCGCATGCAGTGTGCGCTCGATCTCCGGCGACAACGGCCGGTCCGGCAGCACCAGGGAAAACGCCGCGATGAAATCGCGCACATCCGCATCGACCGCTTCCCTGACGAACGCCGACGCCAATTCGGCCTCGACCAGCGCTGATGCGAACAGCCGCGTGTGGCGCTGCAGCCTGGCCCGCATCGACGCCGCGGCCGGTTCGTCGAACGCCAGGGCGACCAGGCAGGACGTGTCGACGACGGCGGCCGTCGTCATTCGCGATCGGCGAGAAAGCGCTTGAGGGCGCCACGGCGGCGCCCGAGCGGTTGCGCGAGGGCACTCCGCGTTGGTGCCGTGACGATCCCGGCGCGCTCGAGGCGCGCCACTCGCTCGGACAGCGTTTCTGCGGCACCGGCGAGGGGCAGAATTTCGGCCACCGGCGAGCCGTGATACTCGATGACGACACGTCGTCCGCCGCGGACTTTCCGGATGACTTCGCTGAACCGCGCTTTGGCCTCGTAGGTGCTGTAGGTGTCAGCCATCGATCGAAGTATAGACTAGTCTGACCAGTTCGAGCATACGCGGTTCCGGACCGGTTCGCGGCGGTAGACAAGAATCCGTCCTGCCCCTGCGGTATGCTCAGCGCGTCGTGAACATCTCGCGGACGATCGCTGTTGTCGTCGGAGCCGTGCTCGCCTCCGTGCCCGGATCCGTGCGCGGGCAACGCCCGGATCGGTTACCGAAGCGCCGGCGCGTCGACCACTGAACCCCAGAACCCGATCATCATCTCTTCCCACGTCTGATCGCCCCAGCTCACGTCCTTCGTGGGATCGGGATTGAACTTGTTGCCAGGCGAGTTGTCGAAGTGCGCCACGACCTCGACTTTGGTGCCCTGCGGCAGCGTCTTCGGCTTGGCCAGGTCGTAGGTGATCTGAAAGTTGAAGTCGTACTTCGGCACGCGCAGGAGCACTTCCGACGTCCCGTCCGGATAGGTGGCGGTGTAGGTCATGTCCTTGCCGCGCACGTGCATGTGCGGTGTCAGGCTCGTGATGACCGTGTCCTGCCTGATCTCGGCGACGGCCTTCACCTCGGCGTTCGCATCTCCCGCCGGAATCACGAAACGCGGCTGCGCCGCCAGGCCGGTGACGTGGATCTGCTTCGGCGGTTCCTTGGCGAAGATGAAGCCCAACTCCGTGCGATCGGCGGCTGGCGTGCCGTTGGTCGTGTAGTGCATCTGCAGGATGATGTCGTGATGGGCCTTCAGGAGTTTCGCGACGCCGGGCTCGAAGACGAGGCCCGGTTTGTTCGGCGACACGCCGAAGATATTGGTCGGACCGAAGGTATTGCCGGGGCGCGTCGGCTGGTCGCTCGAGGGCTCGGTGTAGGCGATGATGTGGTGGACGTTCGCGCGCGCGCTCGGTTTGATCTCGACCGCCGTATACCAGCGGTCCTCCGGCAGATTCACCGGAACCCTGAGATACAGATACTCGATGGTGCCGGTGGCGGGAATCGTGTAGTCCTCGGTCATCGAGTAGACCGCGTCGGGCTTGCCGATCGTCCAGCCGTCGGCCAGCGCCGGCATCTTCGGCATGTCGGCCATGTCGCCCTTCGGCGCGCCGCCGTCAATCCACGAGACGATGGTCTCGACTTCCTTATCGCTCAGACGCGGATCGTTCTTGAGCACGCCGTGCGGCATGTCCGACCCCCACGGCGGCATCGTCCGCGCTGTGACGCGCTGCTTGATCGAGCGCAGCCACGGACGCGCGTCTTCGTAGGTCGTCAGCGACATCGGCGCGAACATCGTCGGGCGATGGCACTCGATGCACGCCTTGTAGAAGATCGGTGCGACGTTCCTGGTGAAGGTCGGTGGGCCATCGGCGGCCAGCGCCGGCGCCGCGAGCCCAGAGAAGAAGACACTCAGAACGAGTGCGAAACGCATGGGTTGATTCACGGTGACTCGCTCCCTGCCGCTTGGCTTGACCGCGGCGTCGGGATTCTAACCTGATGTGGGCGTCAGCGACGCGAGCCGGCTCTTCTCGTCGTGACGACCCGGTTCCACCACATCACCACACCGGTCGCGAACATCAGCGCCGGAACCAGACCGGCGGATGCCCACAGCGCTTTCAACCACCCGCCGTGCACGGGGTGGCGCCAGCGTCCGAAGTGCACCCGCGCGAGCCACTCCAGGAAGACGTCGCCCGCGCGATCGCCCGGAATCGCATTCGGGTCCGACAGCCGGTCGACGATATTTGTCAGGTGATTCGGCAGTCCGAGGTACCAGCCTGACACGCCCCACATGATCAGAAACGGGAGCAGCCAGAAGCCGATGGCGCTGTGCAGATCCCATGTCATCCGGCGCCATCCGGCGCTGACCTGAACGCCGAGGCTGCGCTTCCAGCGCGACACTCCGGGCCACCAGACCACTGCGCCGCTCAGCACCACGAGCGTGAACACAAGACTGAGCCATCCGTTGACCGGCAGACCCACGGGAGGGTCGAGCAGCAGTTCGTCGTGGAGATTTGCGACGCGAAGGAGCGCCCATTGTCCCTGCGTGACCGCGTCCCCGAGATCCGCTCCGGTGTACGGATCGAAGAGCCGCTCCTTCTTTTCGCCCTCGCGCTCGAAGGCCACCGTGGCCGTGGGGTCGGGCGGCCGACGCGCGCCCCCGCGCCCGGCACGCGGTCGATAAGAACCCTCGTACACCGACGCGACCGTCCATCCGGGATATGTCCGGGCCGCCGCTTCGCGCAGCTGGTCGCCAGCGAGCGGCGTCGCGTGCTCGTTCAGGACCGCGCGTGGCGTCGCGGCCCACCGGTCGATCTCGGCCCGGTACACCAGCAGGCTGCCCGTGAAGCTGAGGACGACGACGTAGACGCCGAGCGCCAGCCCTGACCAGAGATGGATTTGGAAAATGGCGCGTCGCAGCCAGAGTTGTTGCGGCTGCCGCAGGGCCCGGTTCAGCCAATCGACAGCTGGAGGCATACCGGGCGTCTATGCCTCGCGATGGCTCATGGCCAGATGACCTGAGATGGGTTCACGCGACGCGTAGCATCGTCCTGACGATTGGTCCTGGTCAAGCGCGCCGCTCGCGCGACGCACCTATAATCGCGCTGCTTGAGCCTCACACCAGGCACAACGCTGGGGCCCTATGAGATCCGCGCCCGCCTCGGCGCGGGAGGAATGGGCGAGGTCTATCTGGCCTTCGACACCCGTCTCCAGCGCGATGTCGCGCTCAAAGTGCTGAGCGACGATGACGCCGACGCGTTGCGCCGGCTCACGCGCGAAGCGCGGCTCGCCTCGAGACTCACGCATCCGTTCATTTGCACCGTCTTTGAAGCCGGCGAGACCAACGGCCAGGCGTTCATCGCGATGGAACGCGTCGAGGGTGAGCCGCTGTCGGAGCACATCGGCCGCGGACGCTTGCCGCACGACCGCGTGATGCGCCTCGGCGCGCAGATGGCCGAAGCGCTCGCCTACGCGCACACCCACGGCGTCGTCCATCGCGACTTCAAGAGCGCGAACGTGATGGTGAATCCCGACGGGCGCATCAAGATTCTCGACTTCGGGATCGCGATCCGCACGGGCGCCGAGGGCCAGCCGCTCACGAACGAGGTGACTGCGACGTTCGATCGGGGCCATTCGCTCGCCGGCACGCTCGCCTATATGGCGCCGGAGGTCCTCCGCGGCGAAGCCGCCGACGCGCGCAGCGACATCTGGGCGCTGGGCGTCGTGCTGTTCGAAATGGTCTCCGGCGATCGTCCGTTTGCCGGCACCACGCCGTACGACCTCACCTCGGCGATCCTGACGAAGGGCACACCAGATCTCGCCGGCGTGCCCGCCGCCCTGCAATCCATCATCCACCGTTGTCTGGCCAAGGCCCCTGGCGAGCGCTATCAACACGCGTCTGAAGTGCAGGCCGCGCTCGACGCGATCGGATCCTCCACGCGTCTGATGAGCGTCGCGAACGAGCCGCCCGTCCGGAAACGGGTCGCACGCGCCGTCCTCGCCGTCGCCATCGTCGGCGTCGTCATCGCCGGTGTGATCGGATGGCGATGGCGAAAGCCCGCGCCGGCAGTGGCCGGGGCGCCGGCGGTGATTCGTGCGATCGCGGTACTCCCGCTCGCCAACCTGTCCGGCGACGCGAATCAGGATTTCTTTGCCGACGGGATGACCGAAGCGCTGATCACGGATCTGGCGAGGCTCAAAGGCGTCAACGTCATTTCGCGCACGTCGGTGATGCAGTTCAAAGCCACGCGTCGGCCGTTGCCGGAGATTGCCCGCGAGCTGTCGGTGGACGCCGTGATCGCCGGATCGGTGATCCGGTCCGGCGATCGCGTGCGCGTCAGCGCGCAGCTGATCGAAGGCGCCACCGACAAGCATCTCTGGGCGAACGACTACGACCGCGACGCGCGGGACATCCTCGCGCTGCAGCGGGATGTCGCTGGCGCGATCGCTCGAGAGATCCGCGCCACGCTGGTGACCGATGGCGCCGGGGCGTCCGTGGCGCGCTCAGTCGATCCGGCGGCTCACGATCTCTATCTGAAGGGACGCGAGCTGGTCTATCGCTTCAACGAGGAATCGATCGCCCAGGCGATCAAGCTGCTCGAGGAGGCGACCCGGATCGAACCGACGTTCGCCGAGGCGTTGGCGGCGCTGGCCGCCGCGCATCACGAGCGCGGCATCTGGGGAGCCGTCGACTCGCGGGTGACCGGCTCGCGCGCCCACGAAGCGATCACCCGCGCCCTGGCCCTGGACAGTTCGAGCTCGGAGGCCTACGCGACGCTCGGCAACATCAGCATGGTCTACGACTGGGACTGGACCGCCGCCGAGCGCGCGCTCAAGCGCAGCATCGAGCTGGCGCCCGGCAACGCCCGGGCGCACCAGAACTACGCCGTGCTGCTCCAGGCGCTCCGCCGTCCTACCGAGTCGGTCGCTGAGGGGATTGTGCAGCAGCGTCTGGATCCGTCGTCGACGCTCGCCTGGTCGGCGCTGGCGCGGATTCAGTATCGCGCGCGGCAGTTCGATGCGGCGCTCGACACGTTTGCGCATTCAATCGCGCTCGATCCGAGCTACGTGCCCAACTACGCCCGGGTCGCCGACGTCTATCTTGCGCTCGGGCGCTACGACGAGGCGCTGCGATCGCTCGATCGGGGGCAGGCGCTCGCCGGCGGCACGCGGCGGCAAACCGACGGATACGGCGTCGTCTACGCGCTCTCAGGACGCCGGCGCGAAGCCGAGGCGGTGCTCGCCGATCTTCGTCGCCGCGGCGAGATGAGCGACCAGGCTACCTATGCGATCGCGCTGGTCGAAACCGCGCTCGGCAACCGCGACGCCGCGATCGCCGCGCTCAACCGCGCGTTCGACGCGAAGTCGGCGACGCTCTTTCTCGTCAACTCCGAACTCAAGTTCGACTCGCTGCGAACGGACGCCAGGTTTCAGAACCTGCTGCAGCGCATGCACTTTCCCGCGGATTCAACGCGGCCCTAGTCGGCGAACTCGAGGTTCTACTGCGCCCCTGCCGTTGCCTCACGTCGTGGCGGGCCATCGGGCAGCGCAAACGCCACGTACTGACCTGGCACGTTCGGCCCGCTGATCGCCACGACGACATACTGCTTGCCCTTCCACATATAGGTCATCGGTGAGCCGGTCTGGCGCGCCTCCATCAGTACTGTTCCGGCGTCCTTGCCGGTGCGTTTGTCGTACGCACGCAGGAGCGCTCCACGCGGATGATTCGCCGTCGTGATCGCGGGCTCTCCGGCAATCACGAGATCTTTGGTCACGAGTGTGCCGACGTTGCCCGGCTGGCCGGTGCGCGGAATGTTCAGCCCTCGGAGCGCCGGATGATTCCGAATCGCATCGGGCGTGTCGCCGTGCGGAACCGACCACACGATCTCCCCGCGATCGAGATTGATCGCCGAGATCACGCCGTACGGCGGTTTGTTGAGCGGCAATCCATCGACTGTTGGCGAACCGAGGAAGCCGGCGCCCAAACCGGACGGCACATCCTTGTTGCCGGGCGCAACCGGATTCGCCGGCGCGCGGCCGCCGTTCAGCCGCGGACCGTCGCCGGAGTGTCCCTGGACGTCGCGCAGACCGGCGAGCGCATCGCCGCCGATGTACTCGGCCTCGGAGAACCGGTGATCGGGAACCGGCAGCAGGCCGAGACCAATCAACATCTGATTCGCGTGTGTGATCACGGTGTGTGTGTCGGGATCGTATGAGCCGCCGGGCCAGTTGGTGCCGCCTAGCGGCCCCGACATGAAGAGCGTTTTGTATGGGCCTTCAGGTTTGCTGAGCACGATCGGATCGAACAGCTTCCCGAGCACGAACTTCTTCGAGATCTCGACGGCCTTCGCGCGCAGCTCCGGCGTGAAATCGAGCAGGTCGTTCTCGGTGAAGTCCTGCTTTGCGTAGGCCGGCGGCTTCGTCGGGTACGGCTGCGTCGGCGATGCTCGCTCACCCGGCACAGTGCTCGCGGGAACGGGACGCTCCTCGATCGGCCACACCGGCTGACCGGTGACGCGATCGAACACGTACAGGAACGACTGTTTGCTCGGCATCGCCACGGCCTTGATCGCACGGCCGTTCACGGTGATGTCGGCGAGAATCGGCCCTGACGAGAGGTCGTGGTCCCAGAGCGGATGGTGAACGATCTGGTAGTGCCACTTCCGCTGGCCGGTCTTGAGATCGAGCGCCACGAGGCTTTCAGCGAAGAGGTTGTTCCCCAGACGAGCGCCGCCGTAGTAGTCGTTGGTCGGCGTTTCGACCGGCAGATACACCATGTTCAGGTCTTCGTCGATCGCCATCTGCGTCCAGACACCAACGTGGCCCGTACGCTCGGCCGACCCCTTCTCCCACGTGTCGTAGCCGAACTCGCCCTTCATGGGAATCGTGTGGAACGTCCAGAGCCGCTTGCCGGTTCGCACGTCGAACGCCCGCACATAGCCCTTCACTTCGTCGAGCCGATAGGGCGTGGTTCCCTCGCGGCCGGCGGCGCCGACGACGATGGTGTCCTTGCCGATG
Source organism: uncultured Bifidobacterium sp. (assembly GCA_964577955.1). GTDB lineage: Bacteria > Acidobacteriota > Vicinamibacteria > Vicinamibacterales > CAVVIG01 > CADEEX01. The sequence goes on from CAZOAZ010000049.1 coordinate 36,127, forward strand.
ACCGGGGACGCATGCAGCCCGATGTCCGCCATCGTCAGCGCGTCCTGGCCGTTGCGTGCGAAGCGACTCAGGTCCTGATCGAAGTCCTTCTTCAGATCGATGACGCCGTTCTGTCCAAACGACGGAATCAGCGCGCCGGTCTTCGCGTTGAGCGCCTTCAAGCGATAACCCGTCGTGACGTAGAAGATGCGTTCCTCGCGGCCGTCGGTCCAGTACGAGACGCCGCGGCCATCGCCGATACGCGGAGCGAACTGCGCGCGCAAGCCCTCGTCCTCGGTGTGAACCCACTGCAGCGCTCCGGTCGCCGCATCGAAGGCGACGACGGATCGGCGCATCCCGCCGCCCGGCGCATACACGACACCGTTCACTTCGATCGGGGTCGCCGCCAGATTGAAGTCGAGACTTGGACCGAGGTTGTCGGTCCTGAATCGCCACGCCACTTGAAGGTTGCTGAAATTTGAGGCGTTGATCTGATCGAAGGGCTGATAGCGCCAGTTTTTGGCGTCGCCCCCGTAGTAGACCCAGTCGCCTTTGTCGTTTGCTGGCGAAGGCTGGGTCTGACTCCGAAGCGTGAGCAGGCCGCCGGTCAACAGCACCGCCACGACGGGAACTAGGCGCGGGGTCCATCCGGTTTTCATTGCGGCCTCCACGGAGGGGGTTTCGGAAATGCGGCCTAGCATAGCAGCGGCGGGCTACCATAGGCATCACACGAATCACCCTCGGATTTGAAATGCGAAAGGCTGTTATGCGACTGACCGCGATCCTCCTGACCATTGCTGCGGCGGTTGGCGTCTCCCTGCGCGCGGCCGACGAAGCGCCGCTCCTGCTGCAAAAGCCGACGGTCAATCGCACGCACATCGTCTTTGCCTACGCCGGCGATCTCTGGAGCGTGGCGCGCAGCGGCGGCAGCGCCGTCCGCCTCACCAGCGGCGCCGGCAACGAAACGAATCCGGTGTTCTCTCCCGACGGCACCAGCGTCGCCTTCACGGGTGAATACGACGGGAACGTCGATGTGTTCGTCATTCCGGCGAGCGGTGGCGTGCCGCAGCGGCTGACCTGGCACCCGGCGCCTGATACGGCACTCGGCTGGACGCCCGACGGCAAGCAGATTCTCTTCAGCTCGTCGCGCACCGCCTACTCGCGCTTCAGCGAAGTGTTCACCGTGCCGGTGGACGGCGGCGTCGAGGCGAAACTGCCACTGCCGAGCGGCTACGAAGCGTCGATGTCGCCTGACGGGCAGTCGATCGCCTACAGTCCGGTGCAGAGCGCCAGCGCGATGTGGAAGCGCTATCGCGGTGGTCAGACGACACGCATCTGGCTCGCCAGGTTGTCCGACAGCAGCATCACCCGCGTCCCGCGCACCAATTCGAACGACTTCAACCCGATGTGGGCGGGCGACCGCGTGTACTTCCTCTCCGATCGCAACGGCCCGACCACGCTCTACGTCTACGACACGAGGACGAAAGAGGTCCGCGAAGCGCTGCCGAATCACGGTTTCGATCTGAAGTCCGCCTCGCTCGGCCCCGACGCCATCGTCTACGAACAGTTTGCCGGACTCCACCTGTACGACCTGAAGAGCGGGACGGCGAAGGCGGTGTCGGTCCGTGTCGATGGCGACCTCCCGGAGTTGCGCGCCCACTTCGTCAACGTCGCGCGGCGGCTGACCGCCGCCGCGGTGTCGCCGAGCGGCGCCCGCGCCGTGTTCGCGGCTCGCGGAGAAATCATCACCGTCCCCGCCGAGAAGGGCGACCCGCGCAACCTCACGGTCACGCCAGGCGTGATGGAACGCGATCCGCAATGGTCGCCCGACGGACGCAGCATCGCCTACCTTTCCGAGGAATCAGGTGAATACGCGCTCCACCTGCGTCCGCAGGATGGGACCGACGCCGTCGTCAAAATTCCGCTCAAGCCCGGCTTTTACAGCTCGCTGCGTTACTCGCCCGACAGCAAGAAGATCGCGCTGGTCGACAGCTTCCAGCAGCTGTGGTACGTCGATCTCGAAAGCAAGAAGCAGATCGAGGTCGCGCGGGACACTTATCAGATGCGCTCGGGATCGATTGTCGCCACCTGGTCGCCAGACAGCCGCTGGCTGGCTTACTCGAAGGTGCTGCCGAATCACCTTGCGGCCATCCACGTCTTCGCCATGGCCGACGGCAAGTCCACACAAATCACCGACGGCATGAGCGACGCCATCGATCCGGTGTTCGACAAAGATGGCAAGTACCTGTTCTTCACCGCGAGCACCAACTCGGGCGAGAGTCAGGGGCTCGATCTCCGTGGTCTCGTCGATGTCCCCACGAGCAACGTGTACCTCGTCGTCCTCGATCGGAATACGCCATCGCCCTTCGGTCCGGAGAGTGACGAGGAGAAGACGGTCGACGACACGCGGGCGAGTGAGGGAGGACCGGACGCAAGAGTCGCTGGTCCCGCGAAGCCGCCCGCGGCGGTCGCGATTGACTTCGATGGCATCGATCAGCGGATCCTCACCGTGCCGCTACCACCGCGTCCGTACTCTGATCTGCAGATCGCCAAGGCGGGCGTGCTTCTCGCGCTTGCGCCGGTGCAGGGCCCCGACGGAAGGCCGGCCAACGGACCACCGACAGCGAGCGTGCATCGCTACGACTTGAAAACGCGCAAGAGCGACACGCCGCTTTCCGATGTCGCTTCGTTCGTGATGTCGGCGGGTGGCGACAAGGCGCTCTACCGTCAGGGCGACAATTGGACCATCGCACCACTGCGACCGATGGCCAACGGCCCATCCCCGACACCGGCCGCGCCGCCACCGGCGGCCAACGTGCTGAAGACATCGGGCATCGAAGTGCGCGTCGATCCGCGGGCAGAGTGGGCGCAGATGTTCCGCGAAGCGTGGCGCATCGAGCGCGACTGGTTCTACGACCGCAACGCACACGGCTACGACCTGGGCGAAGGGCGAAAGGTCTACGAGCGCTATCTGCCCGGCATCGCATCGCGCTACGACCTCACGTATCTCTTCCGCGAGATGCTCGGCGGCCTCACCGTGTCGCACCTCGGGACCGGCGGTGGCGACACCCCGGACGTGAAACGGGTACAAACCGGGCTCCTCGGTGCCGACTACGACGTGGAAAGCGGACGCTACCGCTTCTCACGGGTCTACAGCGGCGAGAACTGGAACCCGCAGTTGCGCGCGCCGCTCACACAGCCGGGTGTCAACGTGCGCGCGGGCGAGTTCCTGATTGCCGTCAACGGTCATGAGGTGAAGCCGCCGGCCAACGTGTTCAGCTTCTTCGAGGGGCAGGCGGGCAAATCGGTGGTGTTGAAAGTGGCAAGTGACGCCGCTGGCGCGAACGCCCGGCAGGTCACGGTCGTGCCGATTGCCGACGAGTACGGGCTCCGCAACCTCGCCTGGATCGAGCAGAACCGCCGCACTGTGGATCGGCTCACCGACGGCAAGGTCGCCTACGTCTACATGCCCGACACCGGGCAAAGCGGGTTCACCGCCTTCAACCGCTACTTCTACGCACAAATCGGCAAGCAGGGGGTCATCATCGACGAACGCTTCAACGGCGGCGGCATGCTCGCCACCGACATTGCCGAAGTGTTGAATCGCAAGCCGCTCAGCGCGGCGGCGAACCGCGCTGGCGCCGACTCGGTGCAGCCGCTCGGCATCTTCGGCCCGAAGGTGATGATCATCAACGAGCGCGCCGGTTCCGGTGGCGACGCGATGCCGTGGTATTTCAAGCGCTCGGGCGCCGGGACGCTGGTCGGCACCCGCACGTGGGGCGGGCTCGTCGGCATGGCGGGTGCTCCGGCGCTGATGGACGGCGGCAACGTCACCGCGCCCTCGTCAGGTATCTACAATCCGCTTTCCGGCGAATGGGAAGTCGAGAACATCGGCGTCGCGCCGGACGTGGAAGTCGAGCAGGATCCGGCGCTGGTTCGTGCAGGTCGCGACCCGCAGCTCGAGAAGGCGGTCGAGGTCGTGATGCAACAGCTGGCGAAGAATCCAGTGCCCACGCTCCGGCGTCCGGCGTTTCCGAAGTATCCGAGGTAAGCCTGGTGCATCGATTCTTCGGCGGGAATCTTCTGGCCGCCTCGTTGGCGAGCGACACCAAGGTGAACTCTCCGGCATCTCCACAACGAGGCGCCATGTCACGCGGCCTAGAGCACTTTGCGAATCGGTGCAGTCAGTACGTGGGCTCCGGCTTTAGCCGGAGCCGCATGAATCCGGCTGAAGCCGGATTCCACGATAGCTCGGCCTGCTACAGACAACTCCCTCGGCCCCACCTGGCCGGGGCTGTCAATCCCGCATCGACGGATCCAGCGCGCGGTAGACCAGCGTGGGCTGCCGCGGGCCCTTGACGCGCCGATCGCGCCGAAGCCGCTGCCCGCCGCCACCCCAAACAGCAAACCCAACGGCCCTATTGCCCGCACTTCGCCGCTGTTCCTCCCGTTTGAGACGGCCAACCACACCAAGCCTCCAACGAGCGCTCCAAGCGCCGCACCACCCCACATATGAGGGGCGAGAGGGATCGTCATCAGGCTGACTTCTGCGACCTCATGTCGCGGGACAGTCTGAAGGATTTGGCGGAGTTCGGCGATCTTGCGATCTGCCACGAACAAACCATCGGCACCGAGGCGGAGCCCCATCCCCGGCCGGCACGTTTCGCCGTCCCGCGCTCTCTCGAAGCACTCCGGCGTCTCCGCGACCGCTTCGATCAGCAGCCCCGACGCTTCTTCCGTGATCGCGTCGTTACTGAGGTCCAGAACTACAAGCTCCGCATCGTCGGCGCGCACCAGGAATCGCCTCAGGGGCTGCGACCCGTGTGTCGTGAGGAGGATGTCGTCGCCCCGGTTGATGCCGGTCACATGCGACCAGTCGGAGAGCGGGGGCGGCGACTCACGCCGGCGACGCTGCCCTGGAGAGGAGGGGAGCTCGAAACGGTTGACGTTCGACATCGTGGGAGCCGCGGCGGCGACGTACCAGTTGGTTTCGCCCGTGATGACGCGGACAATCGGCCCGGGCTGGCTACTGATTTCTGGCCGCTGCTCCTGTGCGGCGGCCAGGTCCGTCAGTATCTGCATCATCAACGCCATGACGACCGCGATCGACACCGCTGATTTCATCGAAGGCTGCTCCTGTCAAAGCCCGGACGTCTTGGGTCGCGGTCTCGGTGGCAATGTTCGTACCCGCGCGACGGTCCGAGAATTCGACGCGCAGGCCGAGATTCGCCGGCGTCCGAGCAGCTTCCAGATTGTGTGGGGGACGGGTGACGCGGACTTCTCCGCACAAGCGCGAGAAAACCTGCATACTGAGCCAAAGGAGCTGACGTGAGACAGCCACGCAGAGCGCATCGACTGTCCGGCGCGATTGGCCTGGCCGTCCTCTTTGCGGGCGGCAGCACAAATGTGGTGCTCTCCGCCGCCCCACCCGCATCTCCACAACGAGGAGCCATGTCACCGATCCAGCGGCAGACGACGTTCGGTCCGGTGGTGGGCACCGATCTCTCGGCGGCGAGTGGCACGTACGTCTGGAAGGGCGTTCCGTTTGCCAAGCCGCCCGTCGGTGAACTCCGATGGAAGGCGCCGGCGGACCCTGACCCATGGACCTCGCCCAGGCTGACGCAGGAGTTCGGCCCCGCGTGCGCGCAGACGGGCCGTCTATATGGGCCCGGCCTGAATAACAAGTACGACGCCACGATTGGCACATCGCTCGGCAAGACAGTTGGATCCGAGGACTGCCTCTACTTGAACATCTGGCGGCCGGCCAACGCCGCCGCGCAGCTGCCCGTGATCGTCTGGGTGCACGGCGGCAGCAACATCTCCGGCTACACCGCCGACCCGATGTACGACGGCGCGAACCTGGCCCGTACCGCGGATGCCGTCGTCGTGTCGGTGAACTACCGCCTCGGCGTCCTGGGCTTCTTCAACCTTGGGCAACTGAAGACCGGCAATCCGCTCGACGACTCCGGAAACTTCGCGCTGCTCGACATCATCAAGGCGTTGCAGTTCGTCAATCGCAACATCGCGGCGTTCGGGGGTGATGCGGGCAACGTCACGCTGATGGGGGAGTCGGCCGGCGCGGTGAATGTCTACGCCGTGATGACATCGCCGCTGCTCGTCGATGCCAGGCCGGCGATGGTGCACAAACTGCTGCCGATCAGCGGCGGCATTTCACCGGCGACCGAACTGCCCGCCGGCAGCGTCGCCACGCTCGCGCCCGCGACTGCCTTTCGCGGCCAGGCCGACCTCCTGCTGCGAGAGTTGATGATCGCGGACGGTCAGGCAGCTGACGCCGCCGCGGCGACCGCACTTGTCGCGTCGAAACCCGCGTCAGAAGTCGCCGCCTACATGCGAAGCAAGAGCGCCGACGCCATCTGGACGACGATGGTGACGAAGCTGGCGCCGATCAACGCCGGCGGATCGGGACCGATTCCGGACGGCCACGTGCTGCCCGAAAATGCGATTGCCGCCATCAGGGCCGGGCGCTACGTGAAGGGGCCGATGCTCGTCGGCAACACGCGAGACGAAGGCAAGCTGTTCCCGGCGATGCTGCCGCTCGTCGGTGGCGCGGCGGGACGGCTGCTGAATGACGCCACGGTGTTCTCGACGGCGTTCAACTACAAACCGGACGCGGCGCCCGCCACGACCGTTGAGCAATGGATTCCGGCATCGTACCTGCCGGTGACGACGCCGGGCAGCGGATTCAACGCGAAGACCGAACAGCTCACGCGCGTCTTCTTCCTGGCCAGCCGCGACAGTGTGCTGAACGCGTTGAAGACCCAGCAGAGCAACATCTGGTACTACCGCTTCGACTGGGATGAACTGCCGCCGCCGTTCGACGTCATCTACGGCGCGTCGCACGCGTTCGATTTGCCGTTTGCCTTCGGCAACTTCGGTCCGTCGCTGTACGCGAATATCTCGTACACGCGCGCCAACCAGGCCGGCCGCCTCGCGCTGTCGGATGCGATGATGCGCAGCATCGGCGCCTTTGCCCGCACGGGCGACCCGAACCATCCCGCGCTTGGCGTGACCTGGCCGACCTGGCCGTCGATGCTGCTGTTCGATGCCACGCCAACCGCGAAGGCCATCTCGGTGCAGTGAGCCTGGCCTCCCGACGCGCCGTCGCACGCGAGGTCGACGAGCGTCATCGCGTCGATTCTGCGAACGCGTCCCCGACTTGCCGCGCCAGCGCAGAGGTGTTCGCGAACGCGATGTTTGACGTCACGGCGACCACGATGCCGCGGTCACGCCCCGCCGTCAGTGACATCACCGTGCCGCCGGCCAGCTCACCATTGATGTTGCCGGGGTTCGTCGTCAACGCGAAGCGCACCAGATCGGACGGGGTGGAATAGAACGCCGTCCGGTTCGCGCAACAGTCCATGTCGCGCATGTACATCTCACGGCGTCCACGGAGTGGGTTGTCATCGGATCTCGGAACGTAGAACGTCGCGCGATTGCCTGGCAATGGCTGATCAGGGGCGAGGCCCATCGGCCTGAAGATGATGTGACGGATGAGCGTAAAGAGCGGGAAATCGTCTTCCGGCTCCCCGAGATGGCTCGGACTCCAATCGGCAGTCGGGTCGGTGCCGGTGTTGGTCAGCCCGAGCGGTGTGACGGAGGCAGTGACCGCGGACGCCGCTGTGCCGATGTTGAATCGAGTGTCCGGCGTGACGGGCGCCCGCGCCGCGACGTCCCGCCATCCGAACCCTTCGGCCCAGACGATGGTGCCGCCGGCACCGACCGCCACGGAGACCCCGGGCAGGTTTTGCTCCAACACCGCCGCCCGCACGAGCTCCCGCGCGCGCTCGACGACCGCCGCATTCTGGGGCGACGGCGCGGACGCGATGGCCGATGGCACCTCCGGCGACTGCGCGAACAGGGGCGCGCTCACAACGAGCCCGTGGATCAGAAAGGCTGCGAACGCGGCAACGAGGACGCCAACGGCAAGGGCGGTGCGAGCGGCCCAGATCGGGAGCCGGCCGCGCGCGGCTTTCACGCCGAGCACGACTCCAGCCACCATCAGCAGCATGCCGAAGACCGCGGCGCCCGGCGCGTCGTCGGCTTCGCCCACATAGACTCCCATCGCGGCCAGTGACAGGCCGAGGGCGACAAGGGTGAATGCCTTCAGGGGGTTCAAGACAGTGGTCTTCATGCGCGAAGTGTGACCTGAGGCCCGGCCGCGAGTCCTCACCAAACCGTGAGCGACCGATGAGATTCGAGCGAAATGCCGCGAACCGCCAGCTTCGGCTAGAATCCGCCTGCTCCGGTGCCCGCTCCTGCGATGCCGGGGGAGAGCGTATTTCCTGGAGGTAGACCGGTGAAGAAGACTATTGCCCTCATTGCACTGCTCGCGTTTGCCCTTGGCCGTCCCGCGTTTGCCCAGCAGCCGCCCGCCGCGGCCGCTCCCGCGAAGCTGCAGGTGTTGATCATCACCGGGCAGCACCAGCACGACTGGAAAGGGACCACGCCGGTCCTGAAGAAGATCCTCGAGGACACCGGCAAGTTCGAGGTGCGGGTGACCGAGGAGTTTCGCGGCGCCGGTCCTGAAACGCTCGCTCCCTACGATGTCGTGGTTGTGAACTACAGCGACGGCGGCAGACCCGAACGCCGCTGGGGCGCGCGCGCCGACGCGGCGCTCGTCGATTTCGTCAAGGGCGGAAAGGGCCTCGTCGTCTATCACTTCGCGATGCAGGCGTTCAATGGGTGGACCGAGTACGAGCAGATGTCGGCGGCCAACTGGAGACCGAACTTCGGTCATCACTCGGCGCCGCACGACTACACCGTGAAGATCACGGACCCGAACCATCCGATTACCAAGGGGCTGAAGCTCGAGTTCCCGCAGATCAACGACGAGTTGTACGCCAACCTGAAGTGGCAGCCCGCTGGCACCTACCACGTGCTGGCCACGGCGTACGATGACCATGCGCTCTACGCGGCGAGCCGCACCGACGCGCGGGCGCCGCAGCCGCTCGAGGGGCCGGGCGCCAACGAGAACATGCTGTGGACCGTGGACTACGGCAAGGGACGCGTCTTCACGACGGCCCTCGGTCACGTGCCGCCGAACCTCGCCACCCCGGCGTTCCAGGTGACGTTCGCCCGCGGCGTTGAGTGGGCAGCCACCGGGAACGTGACGCAGGCGATTCCGGCGGAGATGGCGAAGTAAGCACAGGGCCCGGTCGCGCGGTAGTTCCCGCGCGACCGGACTTTGTGCGAAGCGACTGCACCGTAAAGAAGACGCCGGAGACCGCGACCTGCCGGAGCCCACGCCCTATTCGTAAAGAAGTTGTATAGTACGCCCTCCCTGGAGGGTGCCCCGCATGACAGGCCGTCTTTCCGCGATCGCTGCCATCCTTATCGCGTTTTCCGGCGCGGCTTCCGCCGACAACTGGCCGCAGTGGCGCGGACCCGCGGGCACCGGCGCCTCCGTCGAAACCGGCCTGCCGCAGACGTGGAGCGACACGAGCAACGTCGCCTGGAGGACGAGACTCGGCGGTGTCGGCGTGTCGTCGCCGATCGTGTGGGGCGACCGCGTCTTCGTCACGTCGCAAGTCGGCCAGGGCGCGAGCAGACAAGGTCCTCGACTTGGGCAGGGCGGCAATGCCTCCGCGGCCGAGCGATCGCTGGCCTCTGGCGCCGCCGGCCGGATCTCGTTCGTCGTCGAAGCGCTGCATCGACAGACGGGACAGCGGCTGTGGCGGTTCGACCTGCCGGCTGACGGCGAGCTGCCGTCCGTTCACGACAAGCACAATCTCGCGAGCCCGAGCCCGGTCACCGATGGCGAACGGGTCTACGCCGTCTTCGGCTCGGGGCAGGTCGTCGCGATCGACATGACCGGCAAGCAGGTCTGGGCGCGCAACCTTGGAAAAGAGATTGCGCCATTCGAGATCAACTGGGGTGCCGGCAGCTCGCCGATCGTGCACGACGGCTCGCTCTTCCTCGTCTGCTACTACGACAATGCCTCGTACTTGCTGTCGCTCGACGCGCGTACCGGTCAGCAGCGGTGGAAGGTCGACCGTCCCCGTGGCACGACGTCATACACGACACCGGTCATAGTGCCGGCGGCGTCGGGTCACGAGCTCATCGTGAACGCCAGCACCGGCATCGAAGCCTTCGATGCGGCCAGCGGGCGCGCGCTCTGGCATTTCAGCGAGACGAACCAGTTTCCGATTCCGGTCGCGATGCACCATGACGGCGTCATCTACCTGTCGCGCGGCTATCGCAGTGGACCGTATGTGGCGATCCGTCCCGGTGGGCGGGGCGACATCTCGAAAACGCACGTCGTGTGGCGGGTACCGACGGGGGCGCCGTACATTTCGTCGCTCGTCTATTACGACGGGCTGCTCTACATGGCTGGCGACGTGGGCGTGATCACCGCCGTCGATGCGAAGACCGGCGAGGCGGTCTGGCGTCAGCGGACGAGCGGCATCTTCACCGCGTCGCCGGTGGCCGCGGACGGCAAGATCTTCTTCGCGAGCGAGTCAGGCGAAACGATTGTCATGCGAGCGGGCCGTACCGCGGAGATCCTGGCGCGCAACACCATCGAGGGCCGCGTCCTCGCGTCGCCGGCCATCTCTGGCGCGCGGATATTTCTTCGCACGGACGATCACGTGATCGCGATCGGCCGTTGATCGCTTCAATTTGCAATTCGCAATTTGCAATCTGCAATTCGGCTGCCTCAGTAGCGCCGTGATTCCCGCCGGTTGAGCAGTGCGATGGCCGCGATCAGTTGCTCGGGGTCGGCCGGCTTCCCGACGTGCACGGTGAATCCGGCGGCGACGGCCTCATCGCGCTCGCGCATGCTCGTGTACGCGGTCAGCGCCACCGCGGGGATGTCGCCGTTCGGCGAGCCGCGCGGAAAACTGCGCACGGCCCGGATCAGCGACAGGCCATCCTGATCCGGCATGCCGACGTCGGCAATCAGGATGTCGAATGGCGCGGTCGTCAGCGCGCGCAACGCTTCGCCCGCAGACCCCGCAACCGTCACGGCCGCGCCGCGGCCCTCGAGCAGGTACCGCGTGACATCGCGCGCGTCCGCTTCGTCGTCGACAATCAGCGCGCGTACGCCGGCCAGGGCGCGGTGAGTCGCCGGCGCCGGCGCAATCGCGATCGCGCCGTCGGCGCTCCCGAGGTCGCGCAGGGGCAGCTGGACGCGAAACGTGGCGCCGCGGTCCGGGCCGTCACTCTCGGCGGCGACGCTGCCGCCATGCGCTTCCACGAGATGTCTCACGATCGAGAGCCCAAGCCCCAGCCCGCCGTGCGGACGCGTCGTCGATGCGTCCATCTGGCGGAATCGCTGGAACAAGTGCGGCTGAAACGCCGGCTCGATCCCCTGGCCGTTGTCCCGCACGACGACTTCCGCCTTGGCGTCGACCTGGCGCAGCTCCACGTCGATGCGTCCGCCCGACGGCGTGAACTTGACGGCGTTCGACACCAGATTCCACATGACCTGCTGCAGCCGATCGGCGTCACCGGTGACGATGATGCGCGCCGCGGCCGGAAGGGCAATCTGCAGACTCAGACGCTTAGCCGCCACTCCAGCGCGGATGGTATCCACGGCGTGCATGATGACCGCGGCGAGATCGACGGCGTCGCTCTTCATCTGGAGCTTGCCGGCGGTGATCCGCGACACGTCGAGCAGATCGTCGACGAGTTGCGCCTGGGCCCGGGCATTTCTGTCCAACGACTCAATCGCTCGTTGATGGATCGCGGGCGTCATGTTGCCCTCACGCAGCATGTGCGTCCAACCCAGCACCGCGTTCAGCGGTGTGCGAAGCTCGTGTGACAAGGTGGCGAGGAATTCGTCCTTCACGCGATTCGCTTCGGCAAGTTCGCGATTGGCGTCAGCCAGCTGTTCCCGTCCTTCTTCAGCGGCGGCTTTCGCCAGCTGCACCGCGATTTCCGCGAGCTTCCGGTCCGTGATGTCCACGACGGTGCCCAGCATCCGGTCGCCGTCCGAGGTGCGCTGGATCTGCCCCGCGTAGGTCAACCACCTGGTGACGCCATCGGCGCGCCTGATGCGGTAGTCGGCAGCCGCCGGCTCCGAGCCGTCGAGCGCGCGGGCCAAATGTGCTGCCATGGCTTCCCGATGGTCGGGATGAACGAAGCCCGCCCATTCGGCGCCGGTCATGATCCCGTCGCGTTCCGGCAAGCCAAGAATCGCAAAGAACTCCGCCGAACAGCGCGCGACGTTTCTCCGAAAGTCCCACTCGAACGTTGCGACGCCGCCGGCGTGCTGCGCGAGCCGGAGCATCGTGGCGGCGCTTCGCTCGCGCGACTCGGTGGCCTGACGTTCCGCGATGGCGGCGCCAAGCAGGAACGCCGTCGTGGCCAGAACGCCCATGAACATCTGTAACAGAATCAGTCCGTCGTGGATCCCCTGCGCGGCAAACGGACCGGTGCCGTGAATGGTGTGCCAGATGGCCACCGCCGACGCACTGAGGACGACGAAAGAGGTGACGGCCAGGCCCGCGGTCGCCGCCGCGGCGATGACGACCGGAAAGATGGCGTATTCGAGCGGGTGCGCCCGAAGGCCGAGCACCTGACCGAACACGAGCTCGGTCACGATGACCGAAGCCACCACGAACAGCGCCGCGCGAACGAAATCAGCACGCGACCAGCGGCTCCGCAGGGTCGCAACAATCGCGGTGGTGATGAGGACGGCGCCGAGCACGTCTCCGAACCACCACTCGAACCAGAGCGTGACGAACTGGCTCCAGGACTGGACGCCAGCGCTACACAGCGTGACGACGCCGATCGTCGCGCTGAGTGCGGTGGCGCCGAGCGCCGCCACGACGAAGAATGCCAGCACGTCGGTCACACGCTCGAGCGTGAATGTCGAACGCCGGAGTCTGCCGAGCACGAGTACCGCGACGACCGCTTCGAGCGTGTTCCCCGTGGCAATGAACATCGCGGTCCAGAGCGGCGCGGTGGTCGTGGCGTTTGCCAGAAACGCGCCGAGCCAGATCGCCGGCCACAACCGAACGCCGCAGAGCAGCAAGGTGGCGATCGCGATGCCGGTCGGCGCCCAGACGGTCGTAACCTGTTCGGCGACGAACGCGAGGCGGAATCCGATCTGCGCGGCGACGAAGTAGGCGAGAGCGACCCCGACGCCAAGGGCAAGGTCGCGCAGCGTCCCGGCACGCATCGGATCCGCCGTGCTGGCGGTGCCGCCCTCAGCCACGTGCGACATGGTGCCGAGGATTCTAGCCCGTATGATCCCTCTGCTTTTGACGTCGGCCGCCGAAGACGAGCGGCCGCGGTTGAAGTCGTTGTTGACGCGGTGGGGGCTGTCGATGGTGATGGTCGGGCCGGCGGTCGCGGCGCTGGCGCTGCTGCTGCTCGGCAGGTGAGGAGCGGAGCGCCAACTCCCACTAATAGTATCCACGGATCCCGCTGTTCTCTTCAAGACTGTTTCTTCGCGGTCAGGGCCCGTATTATCACGAGCCCATGTCCAACACCACGAACCGCGATACGGCGACCCGCGACGGCGGCTCGGTCGAACAGCGACTCGCGCGATTGCTGGATTCTCCCTTCCTCACACGCGTCGTTCCGCACCTTCCGCCGGAGACGCTCCATCAGCTCGTTCTGGCTCGCGGACTGGATGTGTGCGGCGAACTCGTCACCGCGGCGACGCCGGCGCAGCTCACCGCGGTGCTCGATCTCGATCTCTGGCGCGGCGCGCGGCCGGGACACGACGAGCAGTTTGACGCCGAGCGCTTTGGCGAATGGATTGAAGCACTGGTGGAGTTCGGCAGCCCGGCGGCCGCACGAACGGTTGCTGCGCTCGACAAGGATCTGGTCATCGCCGGGCTCTCCCGTTATGTCCGGGTCTTCGATCCGGGCATCTTCGAACCGGTCGCGCAGAGCGATGACGAGCCGGGCGATCGCGCCGATGCCATGCGTGAAGGCGATGCGATTGACGGCGAGGTGAGCGGCGGCGGGTTCGAGTGCGAGGTGGCCGGCTACATGCTCCGGGCACGAAAGGCCGACACCTGGGACGCGATCGTCACGCTGCTGGTCGCGCTCGACGCCGATCACAACAGGTTCTTTCACGCCGTCATGCGGGGGTGCCGCGACCTATCCAACTCGAGGCCGGAGGTTGATGGCCTTGACGAACTGTTGCTCGACCGGGAGCAGCAGCTCCACGAGGTCGCGATCGAACGGGAGCACCGGCGATCGCAGCAAGGCTACGCGACACCCGCCGACGCGCGCGCCTTTCTCGAGATGGCCCGGCATCCGAAGAAGCGAGCATCCGGAGCGTCGCCAGCGGCTATCACGACCAATCCACTCGCCGTGGCATATTTTCGAGCAGCGGACGAAGTCCAGGAATCGTCGCCGTCAATGGTGGGGTCCGGCTTTAGCCGGACCGAAGCATCACCCGCAGGTGACGCGAACGACGCTGGGGCGGACACTGCCCCCGAATCGATCGACGCTGTCATGGAACTCCTGACTGAGGCCGGCGTGATGCCGGCGCGCCCGCGCGCGCTGCTCGAAGCCGGGGTCGTCGATCCGCAGGCCGCGAGGCTGACGCGGTTGCGACGGCTGATGGCCCACGTCCGCGACCAGGACGAGGACGCCTATCTCACCCGCAGCAGGGAACTCGCGTTCCTCGCCAACACGCTCGTCGCGGGATGTTCAGTTCAATCGCGACCGTTCACGACCCAGGAAGCGGCCGACGCCGCGGCGGCCGTATGCAATCTGGGGTTCGAGTTCTGGCCGGCGCGTTGGCCGGCCGCGACCGCGCTCGAGGCGAACCCGCCCGACGCGTGGCTGGTCGACCACGACCTCGTCTCCGCCTTCGAAGTCGGTTGGCTGGTCCTGTATCAGGACGTGAGCCTGTTCGCGGCGAAGGAGCTCATCTCGACGCTGAAAGATCTTCAGAGCGACGATCGCGAGCTCCGGCGCGAACTCGTCGCTTTGCGGCGCACGCTCGTCAAAGAAGGCGAGGCCGGCACGCCGTGGCGGGCGCGCGGCGCCGCTGAGATCCTCTCGATGCTCGACCCGACGGCCTGGGTCAGTGTGATCGGCTTGCTGGACGAATGTCCTGTTTTGCCTGCGGCGCTGACAGCCGTTCTCGAGGGGCGGAAGACAACCGTCAGCCCGACCGCCTTCGACTTCATCTCGACCGCCACCCAGATCGGCCACGTCCGCGACTTCATGCGGAAGCTCCCCGGCCTGCTGTCACGCTGAGGCGGGGCATCGGTCCTGCGTGCGGCTTTTCTCGCGACCGGCTGCGGAAGATCACGCGACTGACACCCATCTCGGCTCATGGCGGTCGCATGCCGCACCGACTGTGTGGAGGAATCGTAGCCGCCTCCGGCATGGTCATTGCTCCCTCGCTTGGACACTCGACATGCCCCGTTGCTCCTGGTTCCCAACGTTGCCGATCACGCTCGCGGGCGTGATCGCCGTGATGTCGAGCGCCGTTCCGGCGCGGGCTCAGGCAGCGGGTGATTCGTCGTTTGCCAGCCTGCGCAGCCGCCTCTCGGTCGATGACCTGGTGTCCGTGACGGACATGGCGGGGAAGGTTCTCGACGGAGACGTCGAGGAGATCTCGAATGCGACGCTGGTGATCCGCAACGGGTCGCGGGCGGTGACGCTCCGCGAAAGCGATATTCGGCGGATCGTGCGTCGAGGACACGCGATCCGGAACGGAGCGCTCGTGGGGCTGGCAGCGGGCGCCTGGGTGGGGGCCGCGTACGCCTCGAGACAGCCATGCACCGTGGTCTGTTTTTCCAGTCCGGGGGGCATCCTGCTCATTGGCGGGCTGTCGGGCGCGATGGGACTTGGCGCAGGAGCCGCCGTTGGCGCTCTGGTGCGCCACGAACCCGTCGTGTTCGAGAGCCGGTCGGGTGCGATCACCGCCGTCGAACTCACGGTCTCGGGGCCGCCCGGTGGAGCCGGACTCCAACTGCGGCTCGCGTGGTGAGGCGTCAAGCGTGCGGCACGATCTTGAAGGCCGCACGACCACGTTCACAGCGAGACCGCCGAGATCGCAGAGCCTTTTCCCCTAGAAGAAGGACCTCTGCGGTTTCTGCGAGCTCGTTGTAAAGCTTTTCGTGACGTCTATTTCTTGGGGTGCGCGTCGAAGAAGTCGAAGACCTTCCGCATGTTCTCCGGCGTGCGGATGAACGGCACCATGTGATCGCCGCCGGGCACTTCGATGTATTCGAACGTCATGCCCAGGCTCTTCATCTCGTCGATCCATTTGCGGACGTTCGTGGTCGACACGAGCCGATCAGCGTCGCCTTGAATGACGATGACCGGCATCGTGGGGATCTTTCTGAGCTGCTCGGGGCCGCCGGTCACTGCCGGATCCGCGGCCGCGAGCGCCGCCCAGTGCTCCGGATATTTCATGCCGATGTAGAACGTGCCGCCGCCGCCCATTGACTGACCCGCGAGATACGTCCGCTTCGGATCGATGTTGAAGTCTTTCTTGATGATGTTGAAGACGTTCATGACGTCGAGCTCGCTCAATTCACCGAGATTCGGCGGATCGGCGGGCTCCGGCGGCCGGCCGCCTCGCGCCGGCCGCGGCGCCGCCTGCGCGATGCTGTTCCCGCGCGCGCCATACCACCCGTGCAGGTTCACGCCCATCGGCGCGACGACGATGTAGCCGCGCTTCTCGGCGAGCTCCGTCAGATCGGCGGATCGAATGAACTGCTGCGGTGGGCAGTACAAGCAGTGCAGCAGGACGATCAGCGGCGTCGGCTTCGTCCGGTCGTATTTCGATGGCACGAACAGCTGGTACTCGGACGGCGCGCCAAGCTCTTTGAAGTCGTAGGTCTTGACCTGAATGCGGTCGTGCGACGGCGCGTGCGGCAGGTGTTGCAGCACGAGCAGCGCGTTCTGCTCTTCTTCCGGCGTGGCCGGCTGCGCCCAGACCGGCGCGGCGTTCAAGACGGCCGCGGCACACAAGACCCCGATGGCGAATCGCGCGCAACGCATCATCATCTCCATCAATTGTAGGGTCCGGCTTCAGCCGGACCGATCAGCGAGTCGCCCACGCTCCTCAGGATTCCTGCTGCGCCATCGTCAACTCTCGTGCGGCAAGTCCGAGGTTGCGAAGAATCTCGGTCGTCGATCGCGCCCGGTTGAGCGTATAGAAGTGCAGTCCCGGCGCCCCTTCCCGCAGGAGTTGCTCGCACTGAATCGTCGCGTATTCGATGCCGAACCGGATCACTTCCTCGTCGTCCGCGCACTCTTCCAGACGGCTGACGACGACCTCGGGCAGATCCGCGCCGCAGAGCGTGACGAAGCGCTTGATTTGCGACGCGCTCAACACCGGTAGGATGCCCGGAATGATCGGGACGGTCACGCCGGCGCCGTGCAGGTGATCGCGGAAGCGGAAGTAGTCGGAGTTGTTGAAGAACAGCTGCGTGATGACGAAGTCCGCGCCCTGCTCGATCTTGTGCGCCAGGCGGCTCCAGTCGACGTGCCGTCCTTCGGTGCAGGCGATATGGCCTTCGGGAAATCCGGCGACGCCGATCGAGAACTCGCCGGCGGCGCGGACGCACTGAACGAGCTGGTACGAGTACTCGAAGCCGCCCGGCGTTGGCGTGAACGCCGCGCCGTCCGGCGGATCGCCGCGGAGCGCCAGGATGTTGCGGACGCCGAGCGCGGCGGCGTGCGCCAGGATGGCTTCGGTTTCCGCCCGCGTGGCGTTCACGCACGTCAGATGCGCCATCGCCGGCAGCTGCTGCTCGCGCTGAATCCGATCCACGGTGGCGAGCGTCTTGGCCCGCGTGCTGCCGCCGGCGCCGTAGGTGACGGAGCAGAAATCGGGCGCCAGGCCGCACAAGGCCGGCACCGTCTTTTCGAGGAGATTCCGCTCGCCCTCGTCGGTCTTGGTCGGGAAGAACTCGACCGAAATCGTCGGCCGCGCGGCGCGGCGCGCATCGGCGAGAATGTCGCGAATGAAACGCATCAGAGACTTGGGAAAGGGAGAGCGTATGGCGGCGGTTCAGGCCTGTCAACAACCAAGGTCGTGGTCGGCACGAGGCCTGAGCGCTCCCGTGCTGGGCATCGTGGCCGCTCTTCTGCCAGGCGTTTTGGCGGCCGGTCAGGTGCCGGACCGGCGAGTGCTCAGCCCGGAAGGGCGTTCGATGACCGAGGTTGGTGGACGCGCTGACGAACGCGTTGGCAGCACCGGCGGCAAGCGCATCCAGATCGTCTACGGCCGTCCGCTGAAACGGGGCCGCGATCTGTTCGGTGCCGACGACTTCGTCGAGTTTCTCAACGACGGCGCGCCGGTGTGGCGCGCTGGTGCCAACGTGTCAACGCGCCTGTTCACGGAAACGGCGCTGCAGTTCGGCCGCACCGTCGTCCCGCCAGGCGAGTACACCATCTTCATCGAGCTCTCACGCGACCGGTGGACGTTCATCGTCTCCAGATGGCGCGCGCAGACGGCGGGTTACGACACCAGCGACAAGACGGCGCTCTACGGGGCCTTCGACTACACGCCGGACAAGGATGTCGTCCGCGTGCCGATGCAGATCGAAGCCCTCGCGCATTCGCACGACCAGCTCCACTGGGAGTTCGTGGACGTGACCGCCACGGGCGGCAGACTGGCCATCATGTGGGATCGGAAGATGGCCTCGGTGCCGTTCACCGTCGTCGACTAGTGGCCTGTCCACGCTGAAGCAGTACCGATTGCCGGAGCGC
>CAZOAZ010000050.1:0-53819 GCA_964577955.1 uncultured Bifidobacterium sp.
CCCCAGCCCCTAGCCCCTAGTCTCTAGCCCCTACCCGTCACGTTTCTGTCACCCCTCCGCCACCCGCCTCTGAGGCACAATAAGGCGTTTTGTTTGAGGAGGTTGGGTACATGCGTGGACAGCGGTCCTTGCTCTGGAGTTCGGTGACGGCGATGGTTGTCGCCGCGGGCCTCATCAGCCTGTCTGCGCAGTCGGCTGCGCCGCGGGCGGCAACGAATCCCCGTACCGCGGACGGACATCCCGATCTGCAGGGTTTCTACGACGTCGCGACCATCACGCCGGTCGAACGGCCGGCGCAGTTCGGCGACCGCATGAACCTGACCCGTCAGGAAGTGCAGGCGCTCGAAAACGCCGAAGCGGCGCGCGATGAAAAACTCAACGAGTCCACGGCGGACGCGGCGAACCGCACGGCGCCGCCGGTCGGCGGCGACAAGCCGAATCCCAACGCGACGTATCTCGAGCGGCTGTTCGAAGGCGGCGGCGGCACGGTCGGCGGCTACAACAATTTCTGGCTCGCGCCCGGCTCCAAGGCGGTCGTCGTCAACGGCGAGGCGCGTAGTTCGATCGTGGTCGATCCACCGAACGGCCGCGTGCCGCGCATGAAACCGGAAGCCATGCGCCGTAACGCGGAGTACCTGCGCACCGCGGTCAGCCCGGACGCCGCCGAGAGCGCGGCGGCTGGTCCGGCGTCGGCGTTCGACAATCCCGAGTCGCGCCCGCTGGCCGAGCGGTGTCTCCTCGGCTTCGGCAACACGTCCGGTCCGCCGACGCTGCCGAACTACTTCTACAACAACCTCAAACAGATCGTGCAGACCAAGGACCACGTGATGATCCTCGTCGAGATGGTGCACGACGCGCGCATCATCCGGCTGAATCAGCCGCATCTGCCGCCCTCGGTGCGCAAGTGGATGGGCGACTCGGTCGGCCGCTGGGAAGGCGACACGCTGGTCGTCGAGACCACCAACTTCACGAACAAGACCCAGTTCCGCGGATCGAGTGAGAACCTCAAGGTCACCGAGCGGTTCACGCGGACCGACGCCAACACGCTGCTCTATCGCTTCACCGTCGAGGATCCGTCGACGTGGGAGCGGCCGTGGACCGGCGAGTACACCTGGCGCGCGACCGACGAACCGATCTACGAGTACGCCTGCCACGAAGGCAATCACGGTCTCGAAAACGTCATGCGAGGCGCGCGCGATCAGGATCGGCGCGGGGCGGGGCGATGATGGGGCGGGCAGAGCTTGCCTCGCCGAAGCGCGAACGCGGCGAGGGCGCGAAGGCGGGGCTGGCGGGGCTGGCTCGGCAGGCAAAGGCCAGGCTGGCGGGACTGGCCGTTGTCCTGCTCGCGGGCGGAACACTCGTCGCGCAGCAACCGGCGGTCGCGCCGGTCGCGCGTCCGGTCGCACCAGCCACCGCACCCGGAACGGCGTCGCCGGAAAGCGTCGGCATCTCCTCCGAGCGCCTGCAGCGGCTGCATCGCGGGATGCAGGGCTACGTCGACCGTCGCGAAGCCGGCGGCATCGTCACGCTGATCGCCCGTGAAGGCAAGGTTGTCGACGTCCACGCGGTCGGCTTTCAGGACGTCGAAAGCAAGACGCCGATGAAGACCGACACGATCTTCCGGATCGCGTCGATGACCAAACCGATGACCAGCATCGCCGTCATGATGCTGGCTGAAGAAGGCAAGCTGGCGCTGACCGATCCCGTGTCGCGCTACATTCCGGCGTTCCGAGGTCAGCAGGTGATCGCCGAAGGCGGCACCACCGTCGCGGCACGACGCGACATCAACATCCGCGACCTGCTGTCGCACCGCTCGGGCCTCTCGTACGGATTCCTCAACGGCGGACCGGTCGGCAACGCCTATCGCAAAGAAGGCGTGACCGACGGTCTGACGATTACGTCGATGACGCTCGAAGAGGGGATCAACAAACTTGCCGCGCAGCCGCTGCTCGCGCAGCCGGGATCGGCGTGGAACTACAGCCTGTCGGTCGATGTCCTCGGGCGCGTGGTCGAAGTCGTCTCGGGCATGCCGTTCGACGTCTTCATGCGCGATCGGATCATCAAGCCGCTCGGCATGGTCGACACCTCGTTCGAAGTGCCGGACGCGAAGTGGTCGCGCTTTGCGACGGTGTACTCGCCGGACGGATCCGGCGGCATCCGGCCGATGAAGGATCCGGAGACCTTCGGCAACACGAACATGTCGCCGTTCACGTCGTACAAGACCGGAAGAAAGTACTTCTCGGGCGGCGCCGGCCTGACCTCCACGGCGCGCGACTACGGACGTTTCGCCATGATGCTGCTGAACGGCGGCGTCCTCGACGGCGTGCGGCTGGTGAGTCCGAAAACCATCGAGCTCATGACCGCGAACCACACCGCCGACCTGCCGCAGGGCGGGCTCATCGGACCGGGCGCCGGCTTCGGCCTCGGCTTCCGCGTGGTCACCGATCTCGCCGCGACGCAAACCTATGGGTCCGTCGGGATGTACGGCTGGACCGGAATCTACGGCACGGTCTTTTGGGTCGATCCAAAAGAAAAGCTCATCGCGGTCATGCTCGTCCAGCGCTATCCCGGCTCCACGGTGGGTGCGGGCTTTCAACCATTGGTGTATCAGGCACTAACTCGTTAGTGGAAGGGCAAAGGGGAGATCGCAAAGGGCAACGTTGCCCTCAGCAATTTTTTAAATTTGCCCTCTGCAATTTGCCCTTTGACCTTCTAACAGGCTCTCGATCAATTCCAGGAGAGCCTGGGGGCGCGCGGGTTTGGCGACGAACGCGGAAAAGCCTGCGGCCTTGGCCGCTGACTGCGTGCGGGCATCGGCGTACGCGGACAAGGCGATGGCGGGCAGCTTCGCGATGCCGTCGCCGGATTCGCGCACGCGTTGAATGAACGACAGGCCGTCCTCGTTCGGCATCCCCAGATCCGCGACGATGAGATCGGGCACGTGCTCGATCAAGCACGTCCAGCCGGACGCTGCGGAATCCGCGAGGCCGACGCGCGCGTGCGCCCCCTCGAGCACCGCGGCCATCACATCGCGTGTCGCCGCGTCATCGTCCACGACAAGAATCGAGCGGCCGGCGAGCGAGACGTTGAAGCCGCCGCCCGGTTCGCGGTGCGCACGGACCGCTTCTCCGGGTCGGTCCGTCGCCGGCAGCGCGACGGTGAAGCACGCCCCTTTTTCCAGCCCGTCGCTGGCTGCGGTGACCGTGCCGCCGTGCAGTTCGGCGATGTGCTTCACGATCGCGAGGCCGAGGCCGAGCCCGCCGTGCGAGCGCGTCGTCGTCTGATCCGCCTGGCGGAAGCGATCGAAGACGAACGGCACGAATTCCGGATCGATGCCCTGCCCGGTGTCGCGGATCTCGACCCAGACGCTCCCGTCATGCCGCGTCGTCTCGACGTGGACGCTCCCGCCCTGCGGCGTGAACTTGACGGCATTGCTGAGGAGATTCCAGAAGACCTGCTGCAGGCGATCCGGATCGCCGCGCACCATGCAGTCCGGCTCCTCGAGCACCTTGAGCGCGATCCCCTTGGCCACCGCTGCCGGCCGCACCGTGTCGAGCGATCGCGCCAGGACCAGCCCCACATCCACGGTCGAGACGTCGAGCTGCAGCTTGCCGGTGATAATTCGCGAGACATCGAGGACGTCGGTGATGAGCTGGGCCTGCGCGTGGGCGTTGCGGTCGAGCGCTTCGAAAATGCGCGGCATCAGGTGCGACTCGATCTGATTGTTCGTGAGCATCGACGTCCAGCCGATGATCGCGTTGAGCGGCGTCCTGAGTTCGTGCGACAGCGTCGCGAGAAATTCGTCCTTCAGGCGATTGGCGCCTTCCGCCTCGGTCCGCGCCCGGTGCAGCGCCACGAGCAGATCGCGGACCTCGTATTGCCGCGCCCGGCCGCGGAGCGCCGCCCGGATGCTGGTCAGCACCGCGGCAATCCGAATCGGCCGCTCGAGCAGCGTCACGTTGCGCAGCGTTTCGATCGAGCGGATGGTCCGCAGCGACATCTCGGATCCCGCGCTGCCGGCAAAGAGCAGCACCGGAACCTCGGACCACGGCGGCTGCCGGTCGAGCGCCTCGACCAGGTGCATGAGATTGGGATCGTCGAGGGTTTCTTCGGTGATGACCAGGACGCCGCCGCCGCCGGCCTCGAACGCGTCGCACAACGCCGCAAGCGACGGACAGACGACGCTGTCGACGCCAGACCGCTTCAACAGGTCGTACGTCAACTCCGCGTCGCGACCGATCGGCGCGTAGATCAGCACCCGCTCGCCGGCGTCAGCGGCTGCGGTGTCGGGCGTCATCAGACAACAACGGCTTGGCCGTTCCGGTGTACTGCGGGACGCCGGTCAGGACGCCGTGGAATTCCCTGAGCGGCTGACCCACGCGGATCCGGCCCGGTCCCAGCATCAGCTCGCGAATGCTCGTCTCGTGATGGCCAGTCCGCTTCTTCATGATCGAAATGGCCTTTCGCACTTCGCCGGCGGCTTCGAAGAATCGCTGCATCACGATCACGTCGGCCAGATAGCTGAGGTCGATCGGCACCGGCATCATCGAACCGACGATGCCGTATTGCGCGAGCACCACAATCGTCGCGACCGAGCGCTCGTTGAGAAACGACAACAGTTCGTGCATCCGGACAATCGGGATGTCGGTCGTCGGAATCGCATTGAGATAGCCGTTCAGCGTGTCGATGCTGACGATACGAATGCCTTCCTTGTCAACGTAGCGCCGCACCCGGTGGGAGAATTCGCCAGGCGAGGTCGCGCCCGGCTCGACCTGTTCGACGATCAAATGACCCGAGGCGATGCGTTCGCTGGCTCGCATGCCGAGCGCATCGCAGCGGTTGATGAACGTGTGCTGCCGCTCGTCGAACAGAAACACCACGCCGCGGCAGTCAGGATTTGCTGCTCCGCAGAGGTACTGCGCGGCAACCGTGGATTTTCCGACTCCAGCGGGCCCGATGAAGAGCGTTGTCGTCCCCCAGTTCAGACCGCCGCCGAGAAGGTCGTCTAGTTCTTCCACCCCGCTCCTGACCGGTGCACTCAGACGGGATGTCTTCGCCCCAGTCAGCGTGAGCTGCGGAAAGACGACCAGCCCGCCGTGAGCGATGACGAAGTCGTGAAAGCCTTCGGTGGCGGCCAGGCCGCGCAGTTTGACGATGCGCAGGCGGCGGCGCGCGCGGCCGTACTCGAACGGCAGATGTTCGAGCCGGAGCACGCCGTGGGCGAGACTTCGCAGCTGCATGTCCTCGCCGCCGGCAGAGTGGTCGTCGAGCAGCAGCACGGTGCAATGGCGATCGCTGAAGAACTCCTTCAAGCCGAGAATCTGCCGTCGATAGCGCAGCGGTTCGCGCGCCAGCAGCCGCAGTTCGGACAGCGAGTCGAAGACGACGCGGGACGGCTCGCTGGCCTCGATCCGCTCGAGCACGGTCTTCGTCAGATCGCCGAGCTCGACTTCCGCTGGATGGTAAAGAGTGTACTCGTCAGCCGGCCGGTTTCCGGCCGGCGCGAGCTGAAACGTGTCGATGCCGTCGAGCGACCAGCCGTGCGACTCGGCAACGGCCGTCAGTTCCTCGATCGTCTCCGAGAGGGTGACGTAGAGGCAGCGCTCGCCAAGACGCCGGCCTTCGAGCAGGAACTGCAGGGCCAGCGTGGTCTTGCCGGTGCCGGGCTCGCCTTCGATGAGGTGCATCCGGTGGGCCGGCAGCCCCCCCCGCAGCAACTCGTCGAGGCCGGCCACACCCGTCGCAGCTGGCTGGTGGAGAGACGCGTTCATGTCGGCTCCGACAGCGGACTACGGACGTCTCCAGTTGCGGTCGTCCTCTTCCTCGTCCTCGTCCTCGTCCTCGTCATCCCAGCCGTACGCCAGATCGCGAACGGACTCCTCGCGCTCGTAGTTCCACGCGGTCCGTCTGGTCCAGATCTGCTCGTCCCGCGGTTCCGTTCGTGTCTCGAATTTCGATGCGCTCGGGTTCGTAGTGTTTACGGGCATGTCCGCCTCCGTGCCCAGCCAAAGAGCAAAGCGCGTTCCCGGCCATTGCTGCCTTTCGCGCGGCTGTGTTGCTTGATCTCAGCCGTACAGCTTTCTTCCGAAACCCACAGTGGGTAGTTCTTTACACACTCGTCGTCGTTGCGGCCGGAGGGGCCGGTATAAACTGCGCCCACGAACATGAGCATCGTCATCTACCAGAAGCCGACGTGCACGACCTGCAAGCAGGTCTATCAGGCGCTCAAAAAGAGCGGCGTCGACTTCGGTTCGGTGAACTACTACCTGGATCCGATCCCGAAGGCCAAGCTCCAGGACCTGCTGCGGAAGATGAAGATGAAGCCGCGCGACCTGCTGCGGACGAAAGAGGCGATCTACAAAGAGCTGCGGCTCGGCGACCGCGAGCTATCCGACGCCGAGATCGTGGACCTAATGGTCAAGCACCCGGACCTGATCCAGCGCCCGATCGTCGAGAAGGGCGCGCGCGCGATCCTCGCGCGCCCGGCGGACAGACTGAAGGAAATACTCTGAAGGTCCGGCTGAAGCCGGACTCTACAAGCGGACAGGCTGAAGCCCGTCCCTACCGGCAAAAAGCCTGTGCCTACCGGGAAAAGACGTCCGCGATCGGCGTGATTTTGACGCGGTCGGCGGTCAGATTCAGCTTCAGCGTGCCGACGACCTTGTCCTCGTCGAGCAGCGCCTTGGGTTTCTCGCCGTCGTACTTGATCGGTGAAGCGGCGTCGGCAGCCAGCGCCGTCTTGAGCGCCGCCGCATCCTTCGTGACGACCACGACGGCCAGGCGATCCGCCGACAGATGGCGTTTGACCGCGGCGTTCACGTCGGCCACGGTCAACGTCCGCAGCGCATCGCGCATGTAGGCGGTGTACTCGCCGATGCCGTACCACTTGGAGTCCATCGCGTATCCGAGCTGGTCGTCCTGCCGCGCGGTCGCGACGAACACGTTCTTCATCAAGTAGTCGCGGGTCGCTTCGAACTCCTCGCGCGTGAGGCCGTGCTTCACCAGCCGATCCAGCTCGAAGACCGCCAGCCGGAGCGCCATATGGGCGTTCTCCGGCACCACCGGACGAATCCAGATTTCGAACAGCTGTTGCTGCCGAACGAGATTCGGCGCCGGAAAGAACGTGAACATCCCGCCTGGAAACGCCTCAATGTAGGCGTAGTCGCCGTAGTTCATGCCGCGCACTTCGCGAATCCGCTGAAAGAGCCGCCCTGAACTCATTCGATGCTCGCCGAGCGCGGCGCGCGCCACCGACAGGGCGGGAAAGTCGCGGTGGCCGCGCGTCACGTCGATCGGGAAACCAAGCGAGATCGCCGTGGCCCGCGTGTCCTTCTCGAGAATCTCGACCGTGGTCGCGGCCGGCCTGGTCCCGCGAACGGCGACCCGGCGCAAGGTCGCACCCGCCGGCAGCGTCGCAAGCGCTCCCGAAACCGATCGCAACATGTCGTCCGGCACATCGCCGCTGACGCCGATCGTCAGATTCGCGCGCGTGTACATCGACGCCGCAAACTGCCGGACATCGTCCAGCGTGATGGCCCGCAGTCCGGCCACTGTCCCGAGGCTGACGTGCCCGTACGGCGTGCCGCGAAACACGATGTTCTGCAGCGCTTCCTTGCCGAGCTCTTCCTCGTTGTTCGAGCGAAGGTCCTCGGTCAGTTCGTTGATCTGCGCTTCCTTGAGCCGGTTGAAATCTTCGACGCGCAAGCCGGGCGCAAGCAGCTGCGGCAGGACGATGCCGAAGAACTTCGGCCACTCGTCACGGTGGATGCGGGCGGTGAAGGTCGTCATCTCCTTGTCGGTCCGGCTCACGAACGAACCGGCGACCGGGTAGAGCGCCTGCTCGATCTGCTCGATGGTCAGAGTGCGCGAGCCGGCTTCGGTGATCATCGATGCCGTGAGCGCCGCCAGCCCTTCTTTTCCAGCCGGGTCGTGCGCCGAGCCGGCCGTAAAGAGCAGCTTCAACTCCAGCTGCGGCAGCACCGACTTCTGAAGGATCGTCGGGATGCTCTGCCCGCCGCTGCCCTGCGGCAAGGCGGCAATCGCCGGCGCGGCCACCGCAACAACGGTGGGAGAAGCTGGCGCGAGCGACTGGACCGCCGGCAGTACGGCCATCGGCGCCGGCAACGCACCCTTCGCCAACGTCGTGACGATCAGACCGCGATCCGTGAAGTACTTCCGTGCCGTCGCCTGGATGTCCGCGGCCGTCACGTTGTCGAGCGTTCGATAGAACGTATTGACGGTCGCAAACGAGCGACGGAACACCGCGTAACGAGACAGGACGGAGGCAATCCGCTCGGTGCTGTCGAGCGTCCGGGCAAAGGCGTAGCGGTCGTACGACTTCGCGTCGGCCACGCGGGCCGCCGGCAACACCGAGTTTCGCGCCTGCGCAATCGTCGCGAGAATCTGGTCGCGCACGTACACCGCGTCCTCGCGCTTTTTCACCCGCGCGAACACCGTGAAGAGGGCGGAGTCGAAGCTGGCCGGCACGTCGACATCGAGCGCGTCGACCTTCTGCTCGGTGACGACGAGCTTCTTGTAGAGATCGGAGGTTCGCCCGAAATACAGCGCCGAGAGAATCCGAAAGGCGGCGGTGTCCTTGCCGTTTTCGTCGAAGGCCGGACCGGGGAACGCGACGGTCACGAGCGGCAGCGTGTCGCTGCCCCACGGCACATGCACGTACTTGGGTCCCTGCGGCGCCGGTTCCTGCGGCACGTCCGGCAGCCCGGACGGATTACCCTTCCAGCCGCCCCAGTGCTTCTCGACGAGCGGCATGACCTGATCCGCGTTGACATCGCCGGCGATGATGAGCGTCGTGTACTGCGGCCGGTACCACCGTTGGAAGAACAGCTTCGAGTATTCGTACTCGTTCGGCATGTTCTCGATGTCGCGGATGAACCCCATCGTCGTGTGCTTGTAGGTGTGGACCTGGTAGAACGATTCGCGCTGAACTTCGAACAACTTCTCCAGCGGATCGGCGCTGTTCTTGTTGTATTCGCCGAGAACCGCCCGCGCCTCGGTCTTGAAGTCGGCCTCCGGATACGAGAGGTTGGCGAACATGTCGGCGTAGAGACCCAGAATCGTGTCGAGGTCTTCTTTCGCGAACGTCGCGTAGTAGTGGGTCCGATCGTCGCCGGTGCTGGCGTTGTCCCGCGCGCCGGCCTTGGCCATGATCTCGCGGTACTTTTCCGGCGGCGTCCGCGGCGTGCCGCGGAACATCAAGTGCTCGAAGAAGTGCGCGAAGCCCGACTTGCCCGCTTCGACTTCATTCCGGGATCCGGTCTGGACCGGAATGTCGATGCTCACGAGATTGGGAAATCCGGTCGGGACGATGATGACTTTGAGGCCGTTGGGGAGCGTGCGTTCGGCCGCCGCGAACGGCAGGATGTCGCGGGCCGCGGCCCGCGGCGGGGCCTGGGCGGCCAGGCTCAGACTCGACGCGCAGACGAGCGAAATGGTTGCGAGCCGTTTCAGATTCATGATCGAGCTCCCAGGGCGATGGCTCGATCATTCTAGCTGTTGGCTTCGTGCAATCCGGCTAAAGCCGGACGCCACCGCTACCGCATGCGTTCGACGGCTCGAACGCCAGCCCAGGTGCCGACAAACGGCACGACCGCCTGCATGTAGGTGAGGTAGACCTCGGACTCGCCAAGCGTCAGGCCCCAGACGCCCAGGTTGTTGCGAATTTCGCCGTGTTCCGCAGCGAGGCGCGGCACGAACGGATTGGCGACGTCGACGACTTGAAGTTCGCTGTCCCCCGCCGAGAGGTAGACGAGGCGCCGCGTCGCGTCGTACGCGATCTGGTTGGTGTGGCCGGCGCTGTTGAACCAGATGTTGCCCAGCGTCTCGGCGCGCCACGGATTCCACCAGCCAAGCTGACGGATGCTGGCCACGTTCGTGATGTCGAGAATTTCGAGCCCCGCGTAATCCACCGCCGCATAGACGCGGTTCCCGTCGACGACGAGATTGTTGTACGCCTGCTGCTTCGATCCCATGCGGCTGTTGCTGTAGCGTCCGATCTCGCGCGGCGCCGACGGCGCGCCGACATCCACCACACGCAGCCCTCCGGCATCGTCCGCCACGAACAACCGGTGTCCGACGATCGCCAGGCCGCGGGCGTTCGGATACTGCACGGCGGTCGGGTTTCTGCGCGGATAGTTCGGATCGGGCTGAAAGGTCGAGATGAGACGCGGCGCTGACGGGTCGCTGATGTCGAAGATCTTGACGCCTTCGTTCATCGCCCCGAGGTAAGCGTACCGGCCTTCGACGACGACGGCGGCAGCGCCTTTCGTGATCGCGCCCGCCGTCCAGAGACCGAGGACGCGCAACTGCCGTGGATCGCCGACATCCAGGATCGCCAGGCCGGCGCGGGAGCCGTTGGCGGCGAAGAAATCGCCAAGCGCCACATACAAGCGGCCGTCGACGAGTGCCAGGCTCATGGCGTCCAGCCCGCCCAGAGCAGCCGTCGACACCACCGCGAGCGTTTGCGGTGCCGTCTGTCCGTCGCCCATCCACGCCGCGACGCCGCCGGACTTGAGCGCGACGTAGAGCAACCCCTGATCGCGAGGATCGATGACGATGGCTTGAGGGAGTTGGCCGGGAGTCTCGAGGGACCAGCGGACCGCGAGTTCAGGAACGTCGGCGGCGCGCGCGCCGGATGTTGCCATCACAAGCGCGAGCAAAATCGCGAAAATCGGCACGGACGCTCCCTCAGGCGCGCTGGCAACGGCCCGTCACGATCCCAATGACGAGGGATCGGGACGGGCCGTTCCACACACTAGAAGAGTTATCGGCCGGAATCGCTAGCGGTTCGCAAAGGCCGGCCGGGGGCGGATGGACACCCAAATCTGCCGGATGATCATGCCAGGGACCGTCTGCGCTTCAAGTCCGGCCCGGGCCGGTCCCCCACCTGCGTAAATCACGTGCGGCACGGGCCGGTAAAACCCGTCATACGGCTTCCCAAAGTTGTAGATATTCGGGCCATTGACGCCGCCACGGTTGATTCGCAAATTGAAGAAGCCGTCGCGCCAGTTGGCTTCCCAGAAGTAGAACTGGTTCGGATCGAACTCACGGACGACACGCTCCTCGCCCACGGTTTCGGCACCTTCACCATTGGTCAGGAAGCGGAACGCGATGCCGCCGGTCGGGTTGTCGCCGCGTTTCTCGACGGTCATCCTGCGTTCATTCGCCGTCAGGTCGCCATAGCCCTGCGCCATCGAAATGATCTTCGTCTTGTCGCCCTCGGTATTGGTCGACACGCCGCCGACGATCGCCGAGTACTCGCCGTCCTCGAGCGGCTCGGGCAGCTCGTAGACAATGCGGGCGCCGAAGTCGTTGAGTTTCGCGCCGACGCCAGGAATGAACGTCACATTACCCACGATCTGACCGACGGTCCGGCCGTTGATGAGCGGGTCGTACAATTCGCTGCCACGGATGTAGCCGACGGTCGTCGGCGCGACGAACGAAGCGCGAGTCGACCACGGTCCGAACAGGCCCCCGGTGTAGGTCGCGCGCGCCTGCCAGGTGTAGGTCTGATCGCCGTTCAGCACGACGGTGTCAGGAAGGGTCAGCGAGGTCGTGCTGCTGCTGGACGTCACGTCAGACGACTGATACACGCGAGTGCCACCGCTGTCGTACACCTCGAACTGATGCGGCAACCGAAGGCCGGGGAGGTCAGTATTGGTGCCGTTCGTGACGACGAGCGTGACGGCCGTCCCCTGCGCAGGCTGCTGGCCGTTGATCGGCGACTGGGCAACCGGAGCCGACGCCTTGAGCGTCGAGCCGTCGGCGGCCGCGTCCGCTCGCAAGGCCGCGACAGTGCTGGGCGAGGTCGGATTGGCGGCGTTCTGCGAGCAGGCGACGGCGATGGCCACAGCGGCAACGGAAAGGTGCAGGCTGATCAAGGAGGGCCGTTTCATGAAGACACGCCTCAGGAATTGATATTGTTAAGCTAAGGAACTACTAAGTATCGGGAGACGGCTGACTATAGCAAGAAACGCCGCCGCAGGCTGCAAAACATTTCATTGATTGGGCTTACTGGCGAAGTGCGGGCTCGCAATCCCAGCCGTACTTGGAGTACAACTCGGCGCATGAATTCAGGGGGATTGAAGCCAATCGTCGCCGCCGGAGCGCTCGTGTTGTGTCTCGCCGGCGCCGCACCGGCACAGACGCAAGACCACCAATACAGCACCGCCGACATCGAGGCCGGTTCGCGGTTGTACGGCGGACAGTGCTCGCTCTGTCATGGGCCGCTCGGCGATCTCGTGTCGGGCGTGAACCTGCGGCAGCAACGCTTCCGCAAACCGCTCTCCGACGATCAATTGCGCGAGGTGATCGCCGTCGGTGTGCCCAACACCGGGATGCCGCCGTTCAAGCTGCAGCCGCAGGAACTGAACGCGCTGGTCGCGTTCATCCGCGCGGGATTCGACGTCAGCGGAACCGCGGTGAAGATCGGCGACGCGGCGCGGGGCCAGACGGTGTTCGCCGGCAAAGGCGCGTGCGCCACCTGCCACCGCGTCAACGGCGTCGGGCCGCGTTCCGCGCCAGACCTCAGCGACATCGGCGCGGTCCGGCAGCCGTCCGTGCTGCAGCGGTCGCTGCTCGAGCCAAGCAAAGGGATGATGCCGATCAACCGTCCGGTGAAGATCGTCACCAAAGCCGGCCGCACGATTCAGGGGCGGCGTCTGAATGAAGACACCGCGTCGGTGCAGGTCATCGACGATCAGGAACGCCTGGTCTCGATCATGAAGTCCGACATCCGCGAGCTGCAGGTCTCTCAGAGCTCGCCGATGCCGTCGGTTGCCGGCAAGCTGACCGATCCCGAACTCGCGGATCTCCTCGCCTATCTCCTCTCGCTGAAGGGGCTGTAATGCGCACTCATCTTCATCGTCTTGCTCCCGTCATCGTGGCGAGCGCGCTGTTCGCCGCGTCTCCGGCCGGCGCGCAGGTGACGGCGGATCGGATTCGCAACGCCGCCAGCGAGCCGCAGAACTGGCTCACCTACGGCGGGACCTACGACAGCCAGCGCTACAGCCGGCTGAATCAGATCACACCGGCCAACGTCGCGAATCTCCAGCAGCAGTGGGTGCTTCAGGATCAGGTGTTCGGCGCCTGGCAGTCGAATCCCATCGTCGTCGACGGCATCATGTACATCACCCAGCGGCCGAACGACGTCCTGGCGCTCGACGCCAAGACCGGCAAGGTCTTCTGGCTCTATCGCTACACGCCGTCCGCCGACGCGCGGGTCTGCTGCGGTGCGAACAATCGCGGCGTGGCCATCCTCGGCGACACGCTGTACATGGGCACGCTCGACGCGCACCTGATTGCGATCGACGCGAAGAATGGACGGCCGCTCTGGAACGTCACGGTTGGCGACGTGAAGCTCGCCTACTCGATCACCCACGCGCCGCTGATCATCAAGGACAAGGTGATCGTCGGGGTCGGCGGCGGCGAGTTCGGCATCCGCGGCTACATCGTGGCCTACGACGCGAAGACCGGCAAAGAAGCGTGGCGCTTCAATGCGATTCCTGAACCGGGGCAGCCGGGCAGCGAGACGTGGCGCGGCGACGACTGGAAACCCGGCGGCGGATCGATCTGGGTGACCGGTTCATACGATCCGGCCTTGAACCTGACCTATTGGGGAATTGGCAATCCGGGTCCGGACTGGAATGCCGATCAGCGGCCCGGGGACAATCTGTATACCGATTCGGTCGTCGCGCTCGATGTCGACACCGGAAAACTCAAGTGGCACTTCCAGTTCACGCCGAATGACGGTTACGACTACGACTCGGTGCAAGTCCCCGTGCTCGCCGACATCGAGTTCCAGGGCCGCCCGACGAAGGCGATGCTCTGGGCGAATCGCAACGGGTTCTTCTACGTCCTCAATCGCGAGACCGGCAAGTTCCTGTCAGGCACGCCGTTCGTGAAGGTGAACTGGGCCAGCGGACTCGACGCCAACGGACGACCCATTCAGACGCCGCAACCGCCGGGATCGCCGACGTGGCCCGGCAATCAGGGCGGCACCAACTGGTATCCGCCGTCGTACAGCCCGATCACCGGGCTCTTCTACTTCTCCGCGTGGGAGAACTACGCGTCGATCTATCGGAAAGAGACCTCGGTCTACGAACCGGGCCGCAACTTCCCCGGCGGCGGCTTCACCGTGCTTGCGCCAACGCCCGGGGCGCCGACGATCGGCATCGGACGCCGCGGACCGATCAACAACTGGACGGACGAAGTCGGAAACGGCGCGACGATCGCGATCGATCCGAAGACCGGCAAGCAGGTCTGGAAGTTCCGGCAGTTCGACGTCACCGATGCCGGCATCCTCACGACGGCGTCCAATCTGCTCTTCACCGGTGGCCGCGAAGGTTATGTCTACGCGCTCGACGCGAAGACTGGCGCCGAACTCTGGAAGGCGAATCTCGGCGGACAGGTCGTCATGGCGCCGATCACGTATCAGGTGGACGGCAAGCAGTACATGGCCGTCATCTCTGGACACACGCTCGTCGCGTTCGCGCTGCGCTGATCGGACAGCTGCGGGAGCTCCGGTAGGGACAGGCTTCAGCCTGTCCGCGCGACGATCACGGTCTGAACGGACAGCCTAAAGGCTGTCCCTACCGCTGACTATTCCCCGACGGCCTCGCGGACCGACGTGCGTGACGCTCGCCAGGCCGGAATCGCCGACGCCAGCGCACTCAGGACGACCGCAGCACCCAGCCAGATCAGGAGGGCGGCCGGCTCGAACTGGAAGATGAGCGAGCTCCGGAACATCGCCGCGCCGAACCAGTTCGCCAGCGCCTGCGCGAGCGGACGCGCGACGGCCGCCGCCAGGATCCAGCTGACGACGCCGAGCGCCACGCCTTCGCCGACGACGATCCGGACGATCGTCCAGGGCGTCGCGCCAATCGCACGCATCGCGCCGATCTCGCGCCGCCGCTCGAGCACGTTCAGGCTCATCGTCGTCATGAGTCCGAGGACGCCGACGCTGCCAATCAGCACCGACACGATCAGCAGAAACGCGTAGACCATCAGCATGTGCTGATCGACGGCGTAGTTCGACTCGGACTTCGTCGAAATGCCGATCTCTCGAACCCCTTCGCGCTCGAAGCCGCGGTCGAGTTCCTCGCCGGCTCGCGCCACCGCAGCCTCGTCGCTGCTCGCCAACGTCATGCGCAGCGCGTTCGCCTCATCGAAGTGTCGGCCGGCCTGCTCGAAGAACGCGATGGGGATGTAGCCGACCGGCGATCCGAACGGCTCGAACGAAATGCCCACGATCTGAAACGTCTTCTCGAGCGGTCCGAACTTCAACGTCAATGGCTGACCGGCCGAGATGCCAAGGTTGCGGCGCAGGTAGGCGCTGCTGAGCACGATGGCGTCAGTGTCGGCGGGCTCAAGCGCGCGCCCCTGCTCCATCCTGAATGCCTGCAGGCGCGCGCCGCGCGGCATCCCGACGATGAAAAGCCGCGGCAGCGTGTCGGTGCGCGGCGCCGCCGCCGTGCCCATGGCACCGTGGAGATCGAACGACTGAGCCGGCGGCGACGCTTGTGGCTCGCGAACTACCGCAGCCTCTGACGTGATCCCGCCTTCGACCTCGCGCACGGTCGGCGATGCGGCGACGACACGGCGTACCAGCTCCATCGGCTCAATCGAGCGCAGCGAGACATCGAGGTCGTACAAACTCAGCGCGTTCGCCCGGTTGAGCGTGTGCTTGATGGAGCTGCGCACGTTGAGCGCCGACATGAAGAACAGGCCGCTCGCCGCCAGCGTCGTGACGGTCAGTGCGGTGCGCGCGCGGCGGCGGAGCAGGTTGCGCAGCGCCAGCTGTTCAGGCACGGACAGTCCGCGAATCCGCGCGGCGAGGCGATCGGTGGCGCGGGCTCCGAATCGCTCCGCGACGCCGTAGCTGTTGAGTGCCCGGACCACAGGTACCGCCGTCCCTCGCCAGACCGGACGGACCGCGGCCGCAACCGGCACGACCACGCCAATGATCGACACCAGGCCGTAGACCCACAGCGGCACCGCGTGGCTGGCGATGTCGAAGTTCAGCAGCACGGCCAGGTAGTTGACCAGGAGTTCGGCGCCGCCGCGGCCGGTTGGGACCGCCACCACCACCGCCGCGATCCCGAGACAGAGCGCCTGCGCCAGATAGATTCCGGCAACTTGGCGCCGTGACGCACCGAGCGCCTTCATGATGCCGATCTGGCGGACTTGCGCCGCCATGATGCCGGTGAGCAGATTGAAGACGAGCACGCCGCTGAGCGCGAGCACGATCAGCCCGAAGAGCGAGATCCCCAGGAGCAGCATCGCCATGAGATCGGCGTGGGGATGCTTCCCGGGAGCCGGAATGTCGATGCGCGAGACTGTGTGACCGCCGGCCTCGAGAGCGTCCTTCGCGGTTGCGGCGATGCTCGCGATGCGATCGCGATTGAACCGATCGCCCGTGACCACGAGGTCCACACGGTCGAACGTGGCCGTCAGCCCGACCAGTGGCAGTGTGCCCGCAACAGTGTAGGCGTAGACGACGTTCTCCATGCGCGCCTGCGCCTGTCCGACGTCGTGCACGCCGCCGCTGACTCGAAGCGTTCGCACGTCACCGCTGCGCAACCGCACCGTGACGGTATCGCCAATCGCCGCCTTGGCGACTTGAAAGGCGTCACGTTCGATCAGCATCTCGCCGACCGCCGGCGGCCACGAGCCTCCCGCGGGACTCAGCGTCGCGATCCGCCGCGCCGAAAAATCGGCGACGACAAACAGGACCAGCGTTCGCCAATGCCCGGCGCCGGCCTTGATGCGGCCGTAGGCGACCCGTCCGGGTTCCGCGCGCTCGACACCCGCGGTCGCGCGGACGATCGCCAGCACGTCGTCGCCGGCGGGATTGACGAGGAGCGTCGCCGACGGCGGATTCGTCGCCAGGTACTCGCGATTGAGCTCCCGCTCGAGAATCGCATAGGTCGACATCACCGTCGCGTACGCCGCAATCCCGAGTGCGACCGCGATCACGACAAGCAGCGAACGTCCCCACTCGAGCGAGCGATCGCGGACCGCTTTCTTCCACGCCGCGCTCACGATGCCACCTGGCCGTCCACCAGTTGAATCACTCGATCCGCGACGCCGGCAATCTCGCGATCGTGCGTCGCGACAATCACCGTCACGCCGGCCTTCACCATGTCCTGAAACAGGTGGATGACGCCGGCCGCGGTCGCGGAGTCGAGATTCCCGGTCGGCTCGTCGGCCAGGACCACGGCCGGCTCATTGGCCAGCGCCCGGGCAATCGCGACCCGCTGCTGCTGACCGCCGGACAACGTCGCGGGAAACTTCTCCGCCTGATCCGCCACACCGACCTGCTCGAGCAGCGCGACCGCTCGCTGCCGCCGCGTCGCCACGGGCGTCGTGCCGCAGAAATCCATCGGCAGCCGAACGTTTTCGGCGACGGTCAGCGTCGGCAGCAGCTGAAAGAACTGAAACACAAAGCCGACATGGCGTCCGCGCCACCGCGCCAGCGGCTGCTCGCCAAGACCGTCGAGGGCGGTCGGACCGACGCGAATGGTTCCCGAGGAGGGCCGATCGATGCCGCCGAGCACGTTGAGCAGCGTCGACTTGCCGCTGCCGGACTTGCCGACAATCGCAACGAACTCGCCTGAAGGAATCGCCAGATCGATACCGCGCAACGCGCTGAACGAACCGGCCGGAGTGGTGAATGTCTTGGTGACGGCTTGCAGCTGAATGACCATGGGTCCGAGGCTACTCGAGGGCCACTGAACCGGCCGTGAACGCCGCGTTCAGCTCTGGTTCAGGTCGCGATCGGCTATAAGAAGGCGTGCGAGCCGGCCGATGCGGGTGCTAGTCGTCGAAGACCAGGCGGAGTTGTCGCGGCAGCTGGTGGGATCGCTCGGCGATGCCGGCTATGTCGTCGACAACGCCGCCGACGGCGAGCGCGCCGACTTTCTCTGTCAGACCGAAGGCTACGACGCGGTGGTCCTGGATCTCGGGCTGCCGAAGATCGACGGGCTGACGCTGGTGCGCCGCTGGCGCGATCAGGGCATCACCACGCCGGTGCTGGTCCTCACCGCCCGCGGCGCGTGGCACGAGAAAGTCATCGGCATCGACAGCGGCGCCGACGACTATGTGGCGAAACCTTTTCAGCTGGAAGAACTCCTCGCGCGGCTGCGCGCGCTGATTCGCCGGTCGAGCGGACAGGTGCGGCCGGAACTCCGATCCGGATCGCTGACGCTCGATCCACGCAGCGCCCGCGTCACCAAAGACGGCGCGGCGATCAAGCTGACCGGCCACGAATTCCGGGTGCTGTCGTACTTGATGCATCAGCGCGGCCGGGTCGTCTCGCAGAGCGAGCTCGGCGAACACATTTACGCGCAGGACTTCGACCGCGACTCGAACACCGTCGAAGTCTTCATTGCCCGCCTTCGCCGCAAACTCGGGCCAGCGTGCATCGAAACGGTCCGCGGTCTCGGTTATCGGATCGACTAGCCGTGGCCCAATCCCTGCGCCGGCGTCTCGCGATCGGATCGATCTTCTGGACGATCGGACTGGTCGGCCTGACGAATCTCTTCAGCCTGCACCTCATCAGCCGGCGGCTTCCGGGCGGTGTTCAGCACTTCATCCTGATGTCATCGCTGGCGGCCGGCCTCCTCGTCGCGGCACTCATCGAGATTCGGAGCATCGTGGCGCTGTTCAAACGGCTACACACGCGATTGAACGACGTGCGCGCCGGCCGCTCCGAACGCATCGAGGGTGTCTATCCCGCGGAACTCGAGGGCGTCGTCGGCGAGTTGAACGGGCTGCTCGATCACCAGGCCGACCAGGTCAGGCGCGCGCTGGCGAAGGCCGGCGATCTGGCGCACGGGCTCAAGACGCCGCTCGCCGTTCTCGGCCAGGAGGCCGAGCGGCTGCAGAAAGCAGGACACGCCGACGCGGCGGCAATCGTGAATCAGCAGGTCGATCGCATGCGGCGCCAGATCGAATATCACCTGGCGCACGCCCGCGCGGCCGCGTCGGGCAACACGCTCGGGTTGACGGCGCAGTTGCTGCCGCTCGCTGCAGGGCTCGAACGCACGCTGTCGCAGCTTTATCTCGACAAAGCCGTGACCATCTCCGTCGCCGTCTCGCCGGAGCACTGGGTCCGTGCCCAGGGCGTGGATGTCGAAGAGATGCTCGGCAATCTCCTCGACAACGGCTGCAAGTGGGGCCGGCATGTCCGCCTCGAGTCAGTGGCCGCGGGCGCCGCCATCGAAATCCGTGTCGAAGACGACGGTCCGGGCATTCCAGCGGAGATGCGGCAGCGCGTACTGCAGCGGGGCGTGAGGGTGGACGAGACAGCGCCGGGATCGGGATTCGGCCTGGCGATCGTGCGCGACCTCGCCGAGGTCTACGGCGGCTCGATCGCGCTGGAGACTTCAGCGCTCGGCGGCACTCGCGCCACGCTCGTGCTCCCCTCGTCCGCCGCCCGAGCGGACACCGGTAGGGACAGGCTTTAGCCTGTCCGTTCGGCGATCGGACAGCCTAAAGGCTGTCCCTGCCGGCAGCGATGCCGTTGCGCCGTGTGGCAAAATCTCACGCACCGAGACACCGTTATGAAACACATCCTGATTGCCGGGTTGATGCTCTCTGCGGCGGCAACGGCCGTTGGACAAACAACTCCACCAACCACGCCGTCGCCTGTGGCCACTCCGCCGCGTCTCGATGCGGCGGCGCGGGCGCTCGCCAATTTGCGCGTCGACGTGCCGTACACGAAATTCGTCCTGCCTAACGGACTCACGCTGATCGTGCACGAGGACACCAAGGCGCCGGTCGTGCATTTCAACATCTGGTACCACGTCGGTTCGAAGAACGAGCCGCGCGGCCAGTCAGGCTTCGCCCATCTCTTCGAGCACCTGATGTACCAGGGCAGTGAAAACTTCAACGACGACTTCTTCAAGGGGACGCGCCAGGTCGGCGCGACCAGCCAGAACGGCAGCACCAGCAGCGACCGCACCAACTACTACCAGACGGTGCCGAAGGAAGGGCTCGACACGGTGTTGTGGCTCGAATCGGACCGCATGGGCCATTTCCTCGGCGCGCTCACCGAGGCCAGACTCACCGAACAGCGCGGCGTGGTGCAGAACGAAAAGCGTCAAGGCCAGAACCAGCCGTACGCGGTCGCGCAGGATCTCGTCATCCGCGCGACCTATCCCGAGGAACATCCCTACGGCCACAGCGTCATCGGATCACTGGACGATCTGAACGCGGCCTCTCTCGAGCAGGTGCGCGAGTGGTTCCGCACCTACTATGGACCGTCGAACGCCGTCCTCGTCCTCTCGGGCGACATCAAACCCGACGACGCCAGGGCCCGCGTCGAGAAGTTCTTCGGGGCGTTCAACCCCGGAACTCCCGTCGCCCATCCCAAGGTGTGGGTGGCCAAACGCAGCGGCGCACAACGTGAGACGGCGTACGACCGCGTACCGGCGCCGCGCATCCAGAAGATCTGGAACGTGCCCGAGTACGGCAACCGCGATCTCGCGCTGCTGGACGTCTACGCGGACGTGCTCGCCGGCGATCGTACCGCCCGCCTCACCAAACGTCTCGTCTACGACGAACAGATTGCGACCGGCGTCAACGCCGGCGCGTTCGGCAGCGAGATCGCCGGCCGCTTCACCGTCACGGTGACGCTCAAGCCGGACACCGATCCGGCGCGCATCGAAAAGGCGATCGACGAGGAGATGGCGCGGCTGATGTCGTCGGGGCCGAGCGCCGCCGAACTCGAGCGGATCCGGGCGCAGAACATCTCGAGCATGGTGCGCGGCCTCGAATCGATTTCGGGAAAAGCCAACCTCCTGGCACAGGCCGAGACCTATCTCGGCACACCTGACGGCTGGAAGCGATCCTTCGACCTCGCCCGAACGGCAACGCCAGGCCAGGTGGCCACCGCCGCCCGCGCGTGGCTCTCGGATGGCTCGTACACGCTGACGATTCTGCCCTTTGGATTTGCCGCTAAGGGACGCGACGCCGACCGGACGACGCTGCCGCTGCCGGCACCGGGGTCGATTACCGCCGGCAAGATGCCGCCGGTTCAGCGCGCCACGCTGTCGAACGGCTTGAAGGTGCTCCTGGTCGAACGTCATCAGGCACCCCTCGTGTCTGCGGAACTCGTCGTCAACACCGGCTACTCGGTCGACTATGCGCGGATCTCCCCCGCCACGACCGGCCTCGCGCTCAGCCTGATGGACGAGGGAACGACGACGCGCGACACGATGGCGCTGGCCGACCAGCTGACGCGTATCGGGGCGACGGTGCGGGCCGGCGGTGGCGGCGAACAAGCGACCGTCTCGCTGTCCGCGCTCAAACCAACGCTCGATCCAGCGCTCGCCATCTTCGCCGACGTCGTCAGGAATCCGGCGTTCAAGCAGGCGGATGTGGACCGCGTGAAGCAGCAGCAGATCAGCGCCATCCGCGCGCAGCGGCTGCAGCCGGCGGCGATCGCCAACCGCGTCGTCTCGCGGCTGATCTTCGGCGAAGGGCATCCGCTCGGCCGTCAGGCGACCGAGGAATCGGTGACGGCGGTCACGCGCGAAGACCTCGTGGTGTTTCACGGCCGGTGGTTCACGCCGGAAAATGCGACGCTGCTGGTCGTCGGCGACACGTCGCTCGCCGAAATCACACCGAAGCTGGAGACCGCGTTCGGCAGCTGGCAGGCCTCCGGGCGGACGACGCCCATTGAATTGACGGCCCCGGCGCCTCGGACGAAGCCGGCGATCTACCTGGTCGATCGTCCCGGTTCGCCCCAGTCCTACATCGTCGCGGGCTTGCCCGCCGCACCGCGGCGGATCGAGACCGAGATGAATCTCGTGTCCTTCAACACCAACTTCGGCGGCAACTTCACCAGCCGGATCAACATGAACCTGCGCGAAGAAAAGGGCTGGTCGTACGGCGTCAGCTCCGCGCTCGGCGGCGGACGCGGACCGCGGATGTTCCGGATCACCGCCCAGGTGCAGACCGACAAGACCAAGGAATCGATCGTCGAGCTGCAGAAGGAATTGCGCGAGGTGCTGTCGACGCGGCCGCTGACCGACACCGAGGTGCGCACGAGTCAGAACAACACGATCATGGGGCTGTCGAGCCGCTGGGAGTCGCTCGATGCGGTGACCGGAGGCCTCCGCGAGATCATCACCTACGGGCTGCCGGACACGTATTTCGATACGTATCCGGATCGGATCCGCGCCGTCACACCGGAGATGGCCGTCGCTGCGGGCCGTACGCTCGTGCCGGCACAGAACTTCGCGTGGGTCGTGGTCGGCGATCGGCGGCGGATTGAAGCCGGCCTGAAGGAACTCGAACTGGAGTTCCACATCGTCGACGCCGACGGACGCGAGACACCGTGAACGTCGAGGCAAAGCTTTACAACGAGAACGCAGAATCCGCAGAGATCTCTTTGGAAAGAAACTCAGCGGTCTCTGCGGGCTCGGTGTGAAGCTTTTTGCTCTCACGCCGCCGGCGAGCGATTCGCGGCGGCCTTCGACCTTGCTCAGGCCGTCCCGAGCGTAGTCGAGGTGACGGCGGCCCAGAGATGCTGCGCCGCGTAGGCGCGCCAGGGACGCCAGCGTTCGGCCTTGACCAGCAGTTGCTTGGCCGTCGGCCGTTTGCCGTGGCGATCGGCCATCGCACGCAGCAGACCTGCGTCGGCGGCGGGAAATGCGTCGGGCTCGCGCAGCTGCCGCATCGCGATGTACTGCGCCGTCCACTCGCCGATACCCGCGAGTCCGCGAAGACGGGCGACGGCTTCATCCAGATCGCACGTCGTACTGAACAACTGCGGATCGGCGGTCGTCGCGGCCGCCAGCGACGACAGCGCCTGCAGCCGCGCGCGCGGCATGCCGAGCACCGACAGGTCGGCATCCGCAAGACGGCTGGCGTGCGGAAAGACATGCGTCAAACCGTCGCTTTCGCCGCGCAGCCGGAGCGGCTCGCCGAATCGCGCGACCAGCTTCGAGGCAAGCCGCACGGCAGCGCCCACGGCAATCTGCTGTCCCAACACGGCGCGAACGCCGAGTTCAAACCCGTCCCAGGCGCCAGGCACGCGCAAGCCGGGTCGCAGCTGCACGAGCGGCGCGAGCTGTGGGTCCTCGGCCAGCTGCGCGCCGATCGCCTGTGGATCGGCGGCCAGATCGAAGACGCGACGCACCCGCGCGATAATCGCGGGCAACGCCGAAAGCTGCGGAAAGCGCACCGTGACGCTGAGCGCGCCGTCGCCGGGCTCGACGATCACGATGCCGTGAGTGCCATCCAGATCGATGGTGCGAAGGTAGCGGCCCGGTTCGACGCGTTCCACGCCGGCAATCGCGCGCACGGCAAGAAACGATTCCATCGCCGCCCAGTCGTAGGGCGCGCGATAGCGGAGCCGAACGGTCACTTCACCGTTGGCTTTCACGTCGGCGGCGCTCGTCCGGCGCAGTTTACCGGGCGCGCAGCGGAACAGCGCCTGGAACGTTTCGTTGAACCGCCGGATGCTGCCGAATCCCGAGGCGAGCGCCACTTCGGCCATCGGCAGGCGCGTCTCATGAATCAGCTGTTTGGCGAGCAGGACACGGCGGGTCTGCGCGACGGCGACCGGCGACGCGC
This sequence comes from uncultured Bifidobacterium sp., assembly GCA_964577955.1. Lineage (GTDB taxonomy): Bacteria > Acidobacteriota > Vicinamibacteria > Vicinamibacterales > CAVVIG01 > CADEEX01. Next base: position 23,605 of record CAZOAZ010000050.1, read on the forward strand.
CCAGATGTTCGCGAAACAGACGGCGCAGCTGCCGTTCGCCGACGCCCAGCCGTCCGGCGAGCGCGTCCACGCCGTCCTCGTCGAGCCCACCGAGTTCGATCAACGAGAGCGCACGCGAGACGGTGTTGCTGGTGCCGCGCCACGCCGCCAGATCCGGCGCCGTCTCGGGACGACAGCGCAGACACGGCCGGAATCCCGCCTCCTGCGCCGCGGCGGCCGTCGGAAAGAACACGACATTCTTCTGGAGCGGCGTCCGTGCCGGACAGATCGGGCGGCAGTAGATCCCGGTCGTCTTGACACCGGTAAAGAGACGGCCGTCGAACCGGCGGTCGCGGGTGCGGACAGCGCGGTAACAGGCGTCGTGGTCCAGATCCATGCGGTCAATGGTGCCGCGCCCCCGCCGTCACGTCTAGCGGTTTTCGGACGTCGCGGTGAAACGTCCGAGGTCCGAAAACCGCCAGACGAGCGTCACGCGCGGCGCGAGGATCGTGCCATTCGGGGTCAGACACGTGTCTGACACCCCGTCAGACACCGAGGGGGGGACAATGTCAGCTCAAGCATTTCAGATCGAGCACGTTGACACGCCGACCGGCGCGATGCGGCTCGTAACCGACGACCGAGGAAGTGTCCGCGCGCTCGACTGGGACGATCACGACGACCGCTTCACGCGCCTGCTGCGGCGGCACTATCAGGACAGCGTCACGTTGCGGCCGCGCGCGTCACAGTCCGAGGCGCATCGCGCGTTGACCGACTACTTCGCCGGCGCGCTGCAGGCCATTGACCGGATTCCGGTTGCGACCGCCGGGACGCCGTTCCAGCGCGAAGTCTGGGCCGCCCTCCGCACGATTCCGGCCGGCGACATCCTGAGCTACGCGTCGCTCGCGAAACGCGTCGGACGGCCTGCCGCGGTCCGCGCCGTCGGCCTGGCCAACGGATCAAATCCGATCGGCATCATCGTCCCGTGTCATCGCGTGATCGGCGCCAACGGCTCGCTTACGGGATACGGTGGCGGTCTGGATCGGAAACGCTGGTTGCTCAACCATGAAGGCGTCGCGTTGAAAAATGCCGCAGGTGTCTGACGGGGTGTCAGACACGTGTCTGACCCCGGTAGTGTGTTGTGGAGGTGGAGGCCACTAGCGATAGTATTGCGAGTTGCATGATCATCAAGCCGCGCATCCGTGGATTCATTTGCACCACCGCGCACCCGACCGGGTGCGCGGCCATCGTGGACGAACAGATCGAGTGGACCAAGAGCCGACCGCACATCGCCAACGGACCGAAAAACGTCCTCGTCATCGGCGGATCCGGGGGGTACGGCCTCGCCTCGCGCATCGTGGCAGCCTTCGGCGCGGGCAGCAAGACGCTCTGCCTCTCGTTCGAGAAAGAACCTGAAGGCGAACGGACCGCCAGTGCCGGCTGGTACAACAACCGCGCCTTCGACCGGCGCGCACACGCCGCCGGACTCTACGCTCGCTCGGTCAGCGCGGACGCCTTCGCCGACGCGACGAAGTCCGAGATTGCCGAGATCGTCCGCAAGGACCTCGGCGGTCTGGATCTGATCGTCTATAGTCTCGCGTCGCCGGTCCGCACCGATCCAGACACCGGTGTGCTGTATCGCAGCGCCATCAAGCCGGTTGGCCAGCCGGTCCACATCAAGACGCTGAACGTCGACAAGGGCGTCGTTCACGACGTCGACCTCGCGCCGGCGACCGACGACGAGATCGCGTCGACGGTGAAGGTGATGGGCGGCGAAGACTGGGAGCGCTGGATCGCGCACTTCCAGCGCGAAGGACTGCTCCACAAAGGCTTCAAGACGATCTCGTACACCTACATCGGCAGCGAGCTGACGTGGCCGATCTACTGGGACGGCACACTCGGCAAAGCCAAGGAAGATCTGGATCGCGCGGCCGTCGCGATCCGCCAGGCGCTGACGCCGCTCCACGGTGACGCGCGGGTCGCGGTGCTGAAAGCCGTCGTCACGCAGGCGAGTTCAGCGATTCCGGTCGTGCCGCTCTATATTTCGCTGCTCTTCCGGGTGATGAAGGATCTCGACGTCCACGAGGACTGCATCCGTCACATTCATCGTCTCTTCAGCGCGCAGGTGTACACGGCGGGCGCGCCGCCGCATCTCGACAAAGTCGGACGGCTGCGCGTGGACGACTGGGAGCTGCGAGACGACGTGCAGGCGGAGATCACCAAACGATGGGAGATCGTCCGCACCGAGAACATGAACGACCTCTCGGATCTCGCCGGCTTCCGCAAAGATTTTCTCAGGATCTTCGGATTCGAAGCCGACGGCGTCGATTACGACGCGGACGTTTCGCCGCTGTAACTGCGGGGTCCGACTTCCAGTCGGAGTTCGTCGGTCCGGCTAGAGCCGAACCCCACAAAATGGCGCTGCCATGCGGCACACGCAATGAAAGCTCTGACGTGGATGCTCGTCGTCACCCACCGGTGGCTGGGCATGGCGGGGTGTCTGCTTTTCATGGCGTGGTTCGCGTCGGGCATCGTGATGATGTACGCGCGGATGCCGGCGCTCGCGCGCGAGGAGCGGCTGGCACGTCTGCCGCCGCTCGATCTGCGCACGGCGCAACTCTCGCCCGCAGCCGCGGCCAATCGCGCCGGGCTCCGCGCCCCTCGCGTCACCGTCGCCATGCACGAGGGACGGCCCGCCTATCGTTTCGGTCGAGGCCGGGACGAAACGATCGTCTTCGCCGACACCGGTGACGTCGCCGAGCCGATCGGACGCGAGCGCGCCATCGAGACCGCCCAGCGCTTTGCGGGCATCACCACGGCACCTCGAGAAACCACGCTGCTCGCAACGCCCGATCAATGGACGCTGCAGGATCGGGCCCGGCTCCCGATGTACCGCGTGGGCTTCGCGGATCCCGAACACACCAGCGTCTACGTCTCTGAAGAGTCCGGCGATGTCGCGCTCCTGACGACCCGCGCGGATCGGCTCTGGGGGTACGCCGGTCCGGTTCTCCACTGGCTGTACTTCACGCCGCTGCGGGAGAACGGCGGACGCTGGACGAACGTGATCATCTGGTCGTCGGTGGGCGGCTGCGTCGTCGCGATCTCAGGGCTGCTGTGGGGACTGCTTCGGCTGTCGCCGCGACGGCAATTCCGCGTCGCCGGCGCCGCCGCGGCTTCGCCCTACACGGGCATGATGAAGTGGCATCACTACGCCGGACTCTGCTTCGGCGTGGTCAGCCTGACGTGGGTCTACAGCGGTCTGCTGTCGATGGAACCGTTTCACTGGTTCGAAACCGAGGGGATCTCGCGGGAGCAGCGCGAGCTCGTGACCGGCGGACCGCTGCGGATCGAGCGCCTCGGGCTCGACGAGCTGATGCGCGCGGTCTCGCTGATCGGCGAACGCTTCGAACCGCGCGAGCTGGATGTCGTCCAGTTCCGCGGTGAACCGTACTGGGTCGCCGACGAAGCCGCCGCGGACACGGGCGCCTGGCGCGCCGCAAGCCGACGGCCGCGCGCGCCGCTGCCGCCGCACGCGCGGGTGTACGTGTCAGCCATCGATCCTTCGAAGGGTGCGTTCTCCGCGTTCGAGCGCAAGACCCTTGAGGAGATCGCCGCGCAGGCGATGCCTGGGCACGCCCTGGCGGATTCAGAATGGCTCGATCAGTACGACGGGTTCTATTACGACGCACGGGGCAGCCGGCCGCTGCCGGTGCTGCGCGTCCGCTACCAGGATCCAAAGGCGACGTGGCTCTACTTCTCGCCCGCCCGCGGCGACATCGTCGGCCGCTACGACCGCACGAGCCGTCTGCAGCGCTGGCTGTACCAGGGCCTTCACAGCTTGGATTTTCCGGCGCTCTACTTCAGGCGTCCGCTGTGGGACGGCGTCGTGATCGCGCTCAGTCTGGGGGGACTGGCGTCGAGCGTGACGGCGCTGCTGCCGGCGTGGCGGCGGCTGCGGCGGCACGCAAAGAAAATCGTGTCGCGTCCCGTCTTCGGTAGGGACAGGCTTTAGCCTGTCCGCGTCACTTACGCCCTCTCGAACAACGCCGCGGCCCCCTGGCCACCGCCGACGCACATCGTGACGACGCCGTAGCGGGCCTTGCGGCGCTTCATCTCGTTCATGATCGTGCCGACGAGCCGCGAGCCGGTCATGCCGAAGGGATGGCCGATGGCAATCGAGCCGCCGTTGGGATTGAGCTTGTCCATCGGAATGCCCAGCCGATCGCGGCAGTACAGCAACTGCGACGCGAACGCCTCGTTGAGCTCCCACACGTCGATGTCGTCGACCTTGAGACCGTGCTTGCGGAGCAGTTTCGGCACCGCGAACACCGGACCGATACCCATTTCATCCGGCTCACAGCCGGCCACGGCGTAACCGCGATACACGAGCGCCGGCTGAAGACCGAGTGTTCTTGCGCGCCCCGCGGACATGACCAGGCACGCCGACGCGCCGTCCGACAGCTGCGACGAATTGCCCGCGGTCACCGACCCGTGGCCGCTCGTCGTGTCAAAGGCCGGCGGCAGCTTCTTCAACCCTTCAATGGTGGTGTCGGGACGATTGCACTCGTCGCGATCGACGAAGGCGCTTTCCTCACCGACCTTCTCGCCGGTCTTCTTGTCGAGGACCGCGCGCGTGACGTGCAGCGGCGCGAGTTCGCCGTCGAAGAAGCCGCTCGTCTGCGCCGCCGCGGTCCGCTGCTGACTGATGAGCGAGATCTCGTCCTGCGCGTCGCGGCTGATGTGGTAGCGCTTCGCGACGACTTCGGCGGTGTCGCCCATCGCCATGTAGAGCGACGGCAGGTGCTGCACGATCCACGGGTTCGGCGAGTTGTCGCGCTGCATCATCGTGATCGACTCGACGCCGCCGCCGATGATCGTCTCGACGCCCTCCTGCAGCACCATGTGCGCGGCCTGCACGACGGCCTGGAGCCCGGAGTTGCAGAAGCGGTTGACCTGCAGACCGGCGGTGGTCACCGGCAATCCCGCGCGAATTGCGGCCACCCGCGCGACGTTGTGCCCGGCCGGTCCGTGCGGCTGTCCGCAGCCGAGAATCACCTCTTCGACTTCCGCATGATCGAGCCCCGGCGCCTTGCCAAGCACATGACGGATGGCGTGGGCGGCCAGATCGTCGGGCCGGGTGATGTTGAACGATCCGCGATGCGACTTCGCAAGCGGCGTGCGGGAGCTGGCGACGATGACGGCTTCTCTCACGGGACCTCTTTCGGTGACGGAGACAATCTGAGAGTTTATCAAACACTGATATGTGGTCTACGGGGAACGGGGAAACACAGATACGGGGAACACAGAGCTCACAGAGGTGTGATGGGCTCCGCAGAGCACGTGGAGACGCGCCCCGCTCGACGTAGGCGCCACGTCGAGCTCTGTCGCGCTGCAAGCCTCGGCGTCCACCGCGCTTCTCGGCGTCCTCTGCGTCACCGGCCGGAGGCACACTCCGTGACCGAAGGCACACTGCCGGAGGCACAAGCGGCTACTGAGTGAGGCGCAGCGAGAAGTCGGCGGGAAGCGACAAGCGGACCGTCGGCGGCGCGGCCTTTTCAGTGCCCGCGTACGTGAAATCGACGTCAGTCGTCTGGCCCGCGGTCACGTTGGCGACGGCATTGAGCGGACCGTACCGTTCGTGCCAGACCTGAATCGGACGTGAACCGGCGGGCACGTTGGCGATCTCGAAGCGGCCGTCGGCGCCGCTCACGGCGAAGTAGGGATGCTGCACGACGCCGACGTAGATATTCATCCAGCTGTGAATGTCGCACGTGATGCGCAGCATCATTTCTTCCGCGCGCACCGGCACGCTGACTGGCGGCTGATTCTGCGGACGGCTGATGTTGAAGTCGTTCCCCCGCGCCGAGACGCTGTGGAGGTTGTGCACCGTCGGATCGCTGTTCCGGACTTCGAGCGTCTGGCCGGCGCGCATGCCGATCACATGGGGCCGATACACGCAGCCCTTCTGATCGAGCGTCACCACGCTCGCGGGAAGCGGCGTCTCGGAAAAGTGGCCCTGGAGATGGACGAAGGCGTTGGCGAGGCCGCCGTCGCTCGACACGACGACGAATTCCTGGACCGGCCGCGTCGAACCGTAGAGTTGACTGCAGGCGGGATCGGCACCCATGCGGATCGGCGGATTCGCAGGCGGCGCGGCGGAGAGACGAACCCGGCCGCGAATCGTGCCGGTGCCGGCCTGCGCCGACAGCGGCACGCGAATCATCGCGAACAGCGCCGCGGATACCGCGCCTGCGACCAGCGCGGCGCGAGCGGGGCGGGGCACGTCAGCGCTTCCTTTGCGTGAGACTGCCCGGTGCCGGTGCCTTGTTTTTCGGATACCAGTACTTGATGTGGCAGTTCTCGCACGCCTCGTCGAGATCGTCACCGGCTTCGAACAGCCCGTCGATGCTCCGTGCGTCCGCCGCCTTGAGCGAGAGCAGCGCCGCGTCGGCAAGCCCCTGAGCAAGACGATTGAAGGTCGCCCGATCGGCGTCGATCAGTTTCTGAATCTCCGCCGGTGTGAGGTCCTCAGGCGCGGGCGGTTCGTTCTCCAGTCCGGGGATCGGTTTGTCGGGCGCGACCTTGCGCCCCGGCACCTTGAGGATGTTCGCGGCTTCGACCAGCAGCAGCGCGTTCCAACGGAGCTTCAGCCAGTCCGCGTCCGTGCGCGGCAGCGTTTCCTGAATGCCCGCGGCCGTGATGCTGTACGACACCGAGTCCCACAACAGGTCAGCCGCGGGATCGACGATCCCTTCCATGACTTCCTTGATCGTGCCGACGGTCTGGTATCCGGCTGCGGCGCGGGCCGGTTGCGCTGCGGGCCGCGGTGCGGCCGGCCGCGCCGGCGCCGCCGGTGGCGCCTGCTGCGCGGTCAGTGCGGCACCGAGAAACGCCAGCAACGACAGCGAGAGCACGATTGGGAAGCTGCGCATAAAGGCGAGTCTACTTAGAAGCGAAACATGCAGACCTGAAGAGTTGCTGACGTCCCGACGGACGCCTAAAGGCTGTCCCTACCGATGTCTCCGCCGCTATGCGTGCGCCGCTGCCAGCGACACGCGAAACGTGCTGCCTTCGCCCGGCCGCGAATCAACGGTCAGACGGCCGCCGTTGACTTCGACCGCCCATTTCGCAATCGCCAGCCCGAGACCGACGCCCGCTGCCGGCTCCCCGGCCTCGTCCGGACCGCGATAAAACCGATCGAACACCCGGTTGGCCGCCGCCGGTTGGATGCCAGGCCCGCTGTCGACGACTTCGAGCACGGCTTCCTTCGGCCCCGCCGCGACGCGCACGTGGATTTCGCCGCCCACCGGGGTGTACTTGATCGCGTTGTCGACCAGGTTGATGAGCGCCTGGCGAAGCACACTCCGGTCCGCCTGACAGCGCACGGGCGCGCCGGGATCGACCGCAAGCGTCTGCCCCTTTTCTTCAGCCAGCACCGACAGATGGCTGGCGACCTGATCGGCGAGCTCGCGCAGATCCATCGGTTCGACGGCGAGCCGCGCCTGGCCGGTTTCCGCGCGCGACAACATCAGCAAACGGTCGACCAGGATGCCGAGGCGATCGGCTTCCTCGAGCATGCTGCCGATGACGGCGCGATACCCTGCCTCGTCGTGCTCGCTGCGGAGCGCCACTTCGCCGACGCTTCTGATCGCGGTCAGCGGCGTGCGCAGTTCATGCGAGACATCGGAGGTAAAACGTCGCATCTGCGTGAACGAGGACTCGAGCCGCTCGAGCATGTCGTTGATGACGCCGGTCAGCCGTCCCAGTTCGTCGTGCGGATTGTCGGCCGGCAACCGATCGCCGACGTGTTCCGCGGTGACCGAGCGCGCGCGAGCCGAGATGCGTTCGACCGGAGCCAGCGCGCGCCGCGCCAGCGAATAGCCGCCGACACCGGCGACGGCAATCGCCACGGGGAAACTGATCATCAGCAGGAACATCAAATCGCGAACGGTCTGCCGCACGACCGCTTCCGAGCGGGCGACCTGGATGACCACCGGTTTGCCGGCGACGCGCGAGTGTCCGCTCAGGACGCGCACCGGAACCGTGCGGCGAATGACTTCGATCGCATTGCTGGCCTGCGCCGCGAGCGTTCCGCTCTCGGCGATCGGCAGACGTTCGACCGCTGCGGTCTTGAACAGCAATTGTCCGCTCGGGCTCCAGACCTGCAGCCACGGCAGTTCCTCATCGTCGGAACTCGTGGTCTCGAACCAGGTCAGCGTGCCGTCCGGCCGCTGCTCCGCCATTTCAGCGGCCCACCGGAAGTCGCCGCGCAACCGCTCGTCGAGGCTGCGGGACGCCGATCGGTGCAGCGCCCACAGCAGTGAGCCGGCAAAGACGACGAGCACGACGAGCATCGCCGACATGTACCAGACCGCCAGCTTCAGGCGAACACTGCGGCCGCGCCACCAGACGAGCGGCGACACGCTCAGGCCTCCTCGCGGCGCATGACGAAGCCGATGCCGCGCACGGTCTGAATCCACTTGAGGGGGTCGTCGGCGCCGAGCTTCCGCCGGAGCCGCGTCATGTGCACGTCGATGACGTTGTTCAGCGTGACGCTGCGCGATGTTTCCTTCCAGACCTCACGCGCCAGCGCGTCGCGCGACACGACCTGTCCTTCATGGCGCAGCAGGTACTCGAGCAGCTCGAACTCGCGGACGGTGAGCTCGATTGGCAGGCCGTCACACGACACGGTGCGGGCGGTCAGGTCCATCGTCAGCGATCCGAGCGTCAGCACCTCGGGCTCGTTCGGACGGGCGCGCCTGACCAGCGCACGAAGCCGCGCGACGACTTCGGCAAAGGCGAACGGTTTGACGAGATAGTCGTCGGCGCCGCTATCGAGACCGAGGACCCGATCCTCGACGCGGTCGCGCGCGGTCAGCACGAGCACGGGCGTCCGCAGCCCCTTCGCGCGGATCGACTTGAGGATTTGCAGCCCGTCGCGGCCCGGCAGCGTCAGATCGAGCAGGATGACGTCGAAGGGATCGCTGTCGATGCGGAAGAACGCGCCCTCGCCGGTCGACTCGACCGCGACGCTGTGGCCTTCGTGCTCGAGCCCCTCGCGGAGCGCGTTCGCCACTTTCTGATCGTCTTCGACAACGAGCGCCCGCACAAGAAGCCCCCAGCCCCAGCGTCTACCTTCTAACCTCTCGCCTCAGACTCGAGCCCCAACCCACTTCCTGCCGGGCACACTCTGATCAGGTTAGTTGCCGGCGCGAACGAATCCCTTCATCTGCAGGTTGAAGAACGTTGTCATCGCCCACAGATCGACCTGGACTTCCGGATTGATGTCCTTCGGGTCGAGTTTCCGGCCGAGGACCGCCTGGCCGCACGCGCGGAATTCGACACCGGCTTTCTTGAGCGCGGCAATGAGCGGGACGTTCGGATTGTCCTTCCCGTATTTCGCCTTGAACGCCTGGTTCGTCATGACGATGTCGAAGTCGGCGCTCCGCTGATGAAACATCACGATGAGGTGACGCTTCTCCTTGGGCACGCCCCACTTGGCGAGGGTGTTGACGTAGCGCGCCAGCGTCTCGAGCCCGGGGTTGACCTCGGCGCTCATGTCCTTCGCGCCCTGGCCGATGCCCCACGCGATCTTGTAGTCCATCTTGGGATCAGGCAGTTCGTGCGCGTTCGGCACGTCACGCGCCACCGGATATCCTGGTACCGCGAGGGCATCGTCAGCTGGCGCCGCCGCCACGAACGACGGCACGGCGAACGAGCATGCGAGGGCCAACAGGACGGGAGTGAAAAGAGCGGTCGCTTTCATGGAGCCTCCTGAGGCAACGATATATCACGTTGCGCCCCGGCGCGCGCACTGCGTTCAGCGCCTGCCGCCTCCGACCTCCGTCCTCCAACCTCAGAAACTTACGCGCAAGCCAAACTGCAGCGAGCGCGGATCGCCGACCGCCGTGACGGTGTCGTACGACGCCACCGGAGTGGACGGGTACGACCCGGGGCCGAACGTGGCATTCCGCGTGATCGCGTTGAAGTGGTCGGTGAGGTTGAACGCTTCGAGCATCGCCTCGAGCCGCGTCCGCCCGGCCAGCCGGAACGACCGGCTGATGCGCGCTCCAACGGAGAAGAAGGCTGTGCCCTCGCCGGCATTGCGAGGAATGAACTGGACGGACCGCACGTCGAAATCTCGAGTCGACGTCGATCCGTCCGCGTACGGACGGCCGGCTGGTCCCTGCAGGCTGTTCACACCGGACACGATGTTGAACGGCAGCGCCGAGTAGTACTGAATCATCGTGCTGGCCTGGAACCCGTTGCGAATCTTTTCCCAGACCGTCTGCCCCGCGTCCGTCGGGGTGTTGACCGACCCACTGACCACGAGGCGATGACGCTGGTCGTTGTCCGAACGGCCCCAGTCCCTCGTGAGATCGGTCGGATCGATCGGCGCGCTGAAGAACGCTTCTCCCAGATTGTTCATCGACTTCGACAGCGTGTAGGTGAGACGCACCGACGCCCACTCGCGCGGCCGCTGCAGGAACGTCAGGTGCAAACCGTGATAGGTCGACGAACCGGCGCCCGTGTACTGGCTGTTGTTCATGTAGGCCGACACGGGACGGCAGCCGTTGTTCGCGCCAGACAGCACGCAGGTCGGTATGTTCTGGTTGATCGACATCAGCAGGTTCTCGCCGCCGAAGTAGTCGTAACCGACGCTGACGATGCGGCCTTCTCCGAGCGCGTGCTCGACCTCGACGTTGGCCTGTTTCGAATAGCCGTTCTGGAGGTTGCGATCCATGGTCGTGATCGACACCAGAGCAGTCGAGGGCAGACGATCCGGAAGAATGTTCGGAAACACCGGCGCGCCGGCCGCGCTCGGCGTCAGACCGCTCACCTGCGGCTGACGCAGCTGGCTCAGGTCGGTCGTGTTGCCGGCCGAAATCAACGCGTTCGCGGTGGCGCGCAGCGGCACGCGATCGAAGAACAGTCCGGCGCCGCCGCGGACCACGAAATCTGGCGATCCGGTCGGAGTCCAGGCGAAACCCGCGCGCGGCGACAGGTTGTTAGCGTCGGTGTTGATGGTTTCCAGGAACTGCAGGTCATAGCGGAGTCCGGCGTTGATCGTCAGATTGGCCGTGGCCTGCCACACATCCTGAGCATAGATGCCGACGTTCGGATTGGTCTGCCGGATGACCGGATTGCCGAAGGTCTGCGAGAACGCGCTGTAGGTGCCGGCGTTGAACGCCTCCAGCGACGCGAAGGTGTAGCTGCCGCGGAACGTCCGGAGGAACGTGATGGTGTCGTCGTTGTAGATGAAATTGACGCCCCCGCGCAGCGCGTGCGCGCCGCGATGATGCGAGAGGTTGTTGACGACTTCGAACATCGTGTTGTCGCGGCTGGTTGGACTGCTGGAGAACGTGCCGAAGGTCGCGACCCCTGAGATGGTCACTTGCGGACCGACCTGATCGGTCGAAAACGCCTTCAAATCCCCGCGCGAGAACTGGGCCCGGGTTTCGTTGACGGTGTTCCGGGAGAGCGTCCACACGTTGCTGATCGCGATCGACTGGTCGGTGTTGTCGATGCCTGTCGATCCAGAGGGCGCGTTCAACACCCCCGCGCCGCGGGCATTGCTCGACACGACGTCGTAGAACGCATAGCGCACGCTCAACTGATCGCCCGGCGTGATTTGATGATCCACCTTGCCGAGCACGTTCGTGCTGTGAACCGGATTGGGATAGATACCGGTGCTGACGCGCTGCCCCGGGTAGCCGACCTGATCGAGCCGCTCGTTGATCCGCTGCACGCTCCCAGCAGGGATCGTCGTCAGGCCGGTCTGATCGAGCAGCTTGCGCTCGACATTGGCGAAGTAAAACGTCCGGTTCTGCAGCAGCGGACCGCCGAGGCTGCCGCCGAACTGCTGCTGATCCATCGGCAGCTTGGTCGGCGCCCCTGGAGAAGCGGCCGCCGCGGCGACGAGGAGTGGATTCTCGGCATTGAACATGTCGTCGCGGATGAAGTCGTAGAGCGTCCCGTGGACGGCATTGGCGCCGCTCTTCGTGACGACGTTGAAGTAGCCGCCGAGCGCCCGGCCCAGCTCCGCCTGACCGCCTCCCGTCACCACCTGGAACTGCTCAATGGCGTCCACGCCGAAGGGAATGCCGCTCAACCCCGCGGCATCGTCGTTGGCGGAGAGTCCGTCGACGATGAAGCTGTTGGAAAGGTTCCGCTGGCTCGCGACCGACAAACCCTGTCCCGGCACGCCGGAGGTTTCCGCGAACAACTGGGTGCTGTTGGTATTGGTCGGCGATACGCCGGGCACGAGAAGCGCCAGATCCAGGAAGTTCCGGCCGTTCATCGGCAGGTTCTGAACTTCAGGGAGCGACACGGTCCCGGCAATCTGGCTGCGCGCGGTCTCGAGCGTCTCGGCATTGGCGACGACGGTGATCGACGTGTCGAGCCCGGCGACTTCGAGCGTGATCGGAATGTCGAACGCCGAGGCCGCCCCGAGCGTCAAGGTTCGCGCGTTCTCCTTGAATCCCTCGATCGTGACTCGCAGCTCGTACGCGCCAATTTTCAAGTACGGAAACCGGAAGCGCCCTTCCTGGTTCGTCGTGGTTTCCGTCATGACGTTCGTCGCGATCTGACGGGCAATGACCGATGCCCCGGGGACCGCCGCGCCTTGCGGATCGAGCACGCGGCCGGCGATGGCCGCCTGGTTGACGGTTTCCTGCGCCGCCGACGGCGGCGCGATCATCCATACGGCGATCGCGATCGCGACAAACGCTGGGGCGCGGTTTCGAGGTCCTGGTCCTGACATGGGCTCGCTCCTGGCACAACACCACGGGCATCACGGACCGCGGACTCCACGCGTGCGGAGACACGACGGACGGATGCGAATTGACTGGGTGCGGTCAGGCGCGAGGCGGTGGAGTGTCGAGGGCGAGCGCGATCGGAGCGGGAACCATCACGGAGACGACGCGCACGGCCGCTTCCGGCTCAATCGTCGTCGCCGAGACGACGGGCAGCACGCCGACGAGCGAGAAGAGGCTCGCCAGCTCCGAACCGGAGGCGTCGCTCGTCCCGCGCAGCGTGCAGGTCGCGGGACCCTGATGCGAATCGCTGTGCGACCCGCGATGCATCGGACAGGGTTCGCCGTTGGCGCCACGCATGGGACACTGCTCGGCCGGTCCAGCTTGCAGACAGTCTTGGTCCTGGTGCGCGAGCGGCCGCAGGTCGAACACGGTCAGCGCGGAGATCGACGCAATCTGGCAGGAGAGCCAGACGAGCGTCCAGGCGCCGAGATGCCGTCGGACAAAGCCCATCGAAGATTCGACCCGTTCGAGTGTATCGCACGTCCGCGCGAGCCGAAAGACGCAGTAGGCCGAATCAGCAACCACAGCTACTATGGTTCGGCTTTTTGAATGCGGCGTCTGGCCCTTATCGTCATTCTGTGCAACGTGTTCGCGGCAGCGCTCGCGGCCCAAACCGGGCGTCCGGGCAGCCTCCGCGTCACCGTCCGCGACGCGACCGAATTGCCAATCGCCGGCGCCGAGGTCATCGTGACTTCGGCTGCTGGCATCAGCCAGCGGACGCCGACGAACGAGCGCGGCGTCGCGGACCTCGACGGACTGAGCCCCGGTCCCGTCACGATTCGTATTGAAGCGCCCGGTTTCGATCCGGCCGCGCTTTCCACCGTGTCGGTCCGCGCTGGATCGCGGACCACGCGTGAGGTGCAGCTCGCGATCGCCGGGTTCGTCGATCAGGTGGACGTGTTGCCGGTCGACGCCGACCAACAGCGCGACCAGGCCTTCGCGACCGATCTCAGCGCCGACGAGATCGCCGCGCTCCCCGAGGATCCCGACGAACTCGCCGCCATGCTCGCCCAGCTGGCGGGAGACGATGCGGAGATTCGGGTCGACGGATTCCTGGACGGCGCGCTGCCGCCGGGCACACAGATTCAGAGCGTCCGGATTCGCTACGACGCGGCCTCGGCCAGCAGCAGCGGCGGCGGGCCGCGCATCGAAATTCGGACCCAGCCCGGCGGCGACCGCTGGCGGAGCAACGCGAGCTTGCGGGTTCGCGACGAGACGCTGAACGCGCGAAACGTCTTCTCGCCGACGCGGCCGACCGGACAGACGCGCTCGTACTCCTGGTCGCTCAACGGCCCAATCGTCAGGAACCGCACCGGCCTGAACATCACGTTCGATCGGACCGACGCCGTGGATCAGCAGGCGATTCAGGCGGCGACGCCGACCGGCGTCTTTTCCGAACTGATCCGCCAGCCGTCGCGGTGGTTTTCAATCTCGACGCGTGTCGAACACGCGCTGACGCCGGCGCAGCGGCTGCGGGTGGAATTCCACCAATCGTTCAACGACGCCACCGAACAGGGGCTGGGGGAACTGGATCTGCCGGAGCGCGCCTTCGCGCGTCACGGCAGCGACGGCGAACTGCGGATCGGCCACAACGCCCAGCTCGCCCGGCAGATGGTGAACGACATTCGGCTACAGGCGCGGTGGTCGGCGAACGACGCGGCACCGCTCAGCACCGCCACCGCGGTGCGCGTGGCCGGCGCCTTCTCGAGCGGCGGCGCGCAGATTCAGGGCGGGCGGCGCATGCGCGAGTTCGAATTCGAAGACGAGCTGCTCTTCTCGATTGGCGCGCGGCAGCAGATCACGGCCGGCGTCAACGTCGAAAGCGGCGAGTTCAACGGCGACGAATGGCGCAACGCCGGTGGCACGTTTACGTTTGCGAGCCTGGCCGATCTCGAGGCGGGACGGGCGACGACCTTCACGCAGCGCGTCGGCGATCCCACCTTCTCGTACTCGCTGTATCGCCTCGGTGCGTTCGTGCAGGACGACATTCGCGTCCACAAGAACCTGGTCGTGAATCTCGGCGTGCGGCATGAATACCAATCGCTGCTCGGCAACTGGGCCGACCTGGCGCCACGCCTCGGCATCAACTGGACGCCCTCGCCGAAATGGAAGACGGCGATTCGCGGCGGCTTCAACGTCAACTTCCAGCAGTACCAGGGGCAGACCTACGAACAGACGCTGGTCGTCAACGGCACGCGACAGCGCGAGATCGTCATCAGCGGCCCGTCGTACCCCAATCCGTTCCTGTCAGGCACGCCGCTCGCCCAATTGCCGCCGGGCATCATCCGCGCCGACGCCGACCTCCGGACGCCGGCCAACTACCGCTGGACGATCGGGATCGACCAGCCGATCCGCCGCGTCGCGCGCGTGCGCGTCAACTATCAGCGGCAGAGCGGCCACCATCTCTTTCGCGCCGTGGATGTGAACGCACCGATCGGCGGCGTCCGCCCGGACGCTTCGGCCCGCAACATCACCGAAATCCGCTCGATCGCCGGCTCGCTGAACCAGTCGCTCGAGCTCAACCTGCAATTGAACTATCGCCCGCACAACCTCAACGTGCGGACGACCTACACGCTCGGCGAGTCGCTGAACGAAACCGACGGCCAGCTGACGCTGCCGCAGGACAGTTTCAATCTCGAGCAGGAGTGGGGGCCGTCGCGCCAGGATGTCCGCCATCGCTTCGACCTGTCGCTGAACAGCGACCTGTGGCTCGGCTTCAGGGTCAACGGCAATTTCCGCGCGCAGTCCGAATCGCCGTACACGATCACCACCGGCGTCGACGCCAACGGTGACGGCGTGAACAACGAGCGGCAACCCGGCATCGGCCGGAACAGCGCCCGCGGCAGCGGTTCGAAGAACATCGACTTGACGCTGACGTGGCAGTTCGGCGTCGGCCAGCGACCCGTCCGGCCCGGACCGCCGGTGCCAAATCGCGCTGCGCCGGCGGCGCCGAACCGTCCAGCGCCGGTCATGCGTTTCGAGTTCTACGCGCAGGCCAACAACGCGCTCAACTTCGTGAACTATCAGGGTTACAGCGGCGTCCTCACGTCGCCGTTCTTCGGCCGGCCGACCTCAGCCTCCAACCCGCGGCGGATCTCCGTGGGCATCCGCGCGTTTTACTGAGCCGGTACGTGGGCTCCGGCTTCAGCCGGAGCCGGATGAATCCGGCTACAGCCGGATTCCACGAGAAGAACTCGAAACGGTCTCGCAGTAAGATGTGCGCCGGAGTGCGCGCACAAACCGCCCGACGCATCGACGACGACGCCCTGGACCTGGCGGACGTCAAGCGGCGTGTCACCGCGATCTTCGTCGGCTCGATCGGCAATCTCGTCGAGTGGTACGACTTCTACGCCTACGCCGCCTTCGCGCTCTACTTCGCGAGCGCGTTCTTTCCGGGCAACGATCCGGTCGTCCAGCAGTTGAACGCCGCGATGCTCTTCGCCTTCGGCTTCATCATCCGGCCGATTGGCGGCTGGCTCTTCGGCTACCTTGCCGATCACTACGGCCGCAAGAATTCGCTCATGCTGTCCGTGCTGCTCATGTGTTTCGGCTCGCTGATGATTGCGGTCACGCCGACCTACGCCTCGATCGGCATCGCCGCGCCGATCCTGCTCGGGACCGCCCGCATGATTCAGGGCCTGAGCCTCGGCGGCGAGTACGGCACCAGCGCGACCTACCTGACCGAAGTCGCCGACGAGAAACATCGCGGCTTCTATTCGAGTTTCCAATACGTCACGCTCATCGGCGGTCAGCTCTGCGCGATTCTCGTCCTGATGCTCCTGCAGCAGGTCTTCCTGAGCCCCGAGCAACTCAGAGCCTGGGGCTGGCGGATCCCGTTCGTCATCGGCGCCTTCCTCGCCGTGATCGCGCTCGCCATGCGGAGCAATCTGCATGAAACGGAGGATTTCGTCGCCTCGAAGCAGGTGACGCGCAAGGAAAACTCGCTCAAGGCGCTGCTCCGCTACCCACGCGAGGTACTGGTCGTCGTCGGCCTGACCATGGGCGGGACGACGGCCTTCTACACCTACACGACCTACATGCAGAAGTTCTTGAAGCTGTCGGTCGGCCTGACCGACAACCAGACGACGCTGGTAACGGCCAGCTCGCTGGTCGTGGCGCTCATTCTGCAGCCGATCTACGGGGCGATCTCGGACCGCGTCGGCCGCAAGCCGCTCCTCATCTGGTTCGGCGTGATGGGGACGATCTTCACGATTCCGCTGCTCTACGGGCTGCAGGCGACCAAGAGCGCGCTGGTGGCGTTTCTGCTCGTCTCCTCGGCCTGGCTGATCGTTGCCGGCTACACCTCAATCAACGCCGTGGTCAAGGCTGAACTCTTTCCCACCAAGGTGCGGGCGACCGGCGTGGGCGTGCCCTACGCCGTGACGGTGTCGATTTTCGGCGGCACCGCCGAATACATTGCGCTCTGGTTCAAGTCGATCGGCCACGAGCAGTGGTTCTACTACTACCTGACCACGGTGATCGCGATCTCGCTGGGGGTCTACGCGCTGATGCGCGACACCAAACACAGCTCGGCGATGGGACGGCACGAATAGCCGCCCGCCCGCGGCTGAAACGTCCGGCCACCCGCTGCCGTAATTCCCCCAGGACACAGGCGCGTGGCTGTATCGGAACCTTCTGAAGAAACGACCGGCGTTCCAGGCTTGACGACCTGGACGGCGGTCTACGTGGTCGTGGGCGCCTGCTTCATGCTCTGGCTGACCCTGCTGACGCTTCTCACCTACGCCTTCTCGTGAACACCCTCGACTACGTCGTCCTCCTGGGGACCATCGTCGGGATTGGGCTCTACGGCATCTGGTATACCCGCCACCGCCGCAACCTGAGCGCGTACCTGAAGGGATCGGGCAACGCGCGGTGGATGGGCATCGGCATCTCGGTGATGGCGACCCAGGCGAGCGCCATCACGTTCATGTCGACGCCCGGCCAGGGGTTTCAGGACGGGCTGGGGTTCGTCCAGAACTACTTTGGCGCGCCGTTCGCGCTGATCATGATCGCGGTCGTCTTCCTGCCGCTCTACCGGCGGATGGGCGTGCACACGGTCTACGAGTTTCTGGGCCGCCGCTTCGACAGCAAGACGCGGCTGCTGGGGGCCTCGTTGTTCCTGCTGCAGCGCGGCATCGGCGCCGGTATCACCATCTACGCGCCGGCGATCGTGCTGTCGACGGCAATGGGCTGGTCGCTCAACGTCACCATCGTGTGCTGCAGCACGCTGGTGATCGCCTATACGGTCGCCGGCGGGACCGACGCGGTGAGCGTCACGCAGAAGTATCAGATGGGCGTGATCACGATCGGGATGGTGATCGCGTTTGCCCTCCTCATCGCCGGGCTGCCCTCTGAGTTGAGCTTCGGCGACGCGATGGCGCTGGCCGGCGGCTTCCAGAAACTGAAAGCCGTCAATTTTTCCGTCGATCTCAACGAGCGCTACACGTTCTGGTCGGGACTCTTCGGCGGGATGTTTCTCGCGCTCTCCTACTTCGGCGCCGATCAGTCTCAGGTCCAGCGCTACATCGGCGGCGCCTCGCTGCGCGACAGCCGCCTCGGCCTGATGTTCAACGGGATCTTCAAGATCCCGATGCAGTTCGCCATTCTGCTGCTCGGCGTGATGCTGTTCGTCTTCTATCAGTTCCACACCCCACCGGTCTTCTTCAACACGGTGGCCTGGAACCAGCACGCCGCGCGCACGCCCGACGGGCCGCTGCCGGATCTGGCGCGACGCTACGCGGAAACCCAGGAGCTCAAACACGAAGAGCTGAACGCCTGGCTGGCGGCGCGCCATCGCGGCGACGCGGCGGCGGAACGCCGCGCCCTCGAGCGCGCCAAAGTCACGCAGCTCGAGGCCGACGCGCTCCGCTCACGCACCAAGACGGCGCTGCACGACGCCTCGCCGCGCCTGTCGACCAACGACTCGGACTACGTCTTCATCACCTTCGTCCTCGCCCAGCTGCCGCACGGCGTCATCGGCCTGCTCCTCGCGGTCTTCTTCGCGGCGGCGCTGCAGTCCAAGGCCGCGGAACTGAATGCGCTGGGCTCCACGACGATCATCGATCTCTACAAACACCTGCTGCGCGAGGACGATGACGACGACCACCATGTGATGGCGTCCAAGGTCTTTACCGCGCTATGGGGTGTGATCGCGATGGCGTTCGCGCTCTTCGCCAGCATGTCGGAAAACCTGATTCAGGCCGTGAACATCGTCGGCTCGATCTTCTACGGCGTCGCGCTCGGCCTGGTGCTGGTGGCGTTCTTCTGCAAGTCGGTGGGCGGGACGGCGGTGTTCTGGGCGGCGCTGCTCGCGCAGGCGCTGGTCTTCGCCCTCTTCGCGACGCTGGATATCTCCTATCTCTGGTACAACGTCATCGGCTGCATGGCGTGCCTCGCGTTCAGCCTCATGATTCAGCCGCTGCTGCCGAAGCGGCAGCTCTCATAGACGATTTGCCCGGGGTCGGACACCCGGCGATCGTTCCGGTGTCCGACCCCGCTTGGCTTGCCTCTCCGGTGTCCGACCCCGCTTGGCTTGCCCCTCCGGTGTCCGACCCGCCTGGCTTGCCAGCCCCGCCCGCCCCGCTTGCCTACTGCACATCCGTCCGCGGATTGAACGTGCCGATCGTGGCGAGGAAGGTGAGCCGGGCCACGGCCTGCTCGGCGAGCGTCTGAATGCGCCGGCTTTCGGCGGCCAGCAGATTGTTTTCGGCTGTGACGACGTCGAGATTGTTCGACAGGCCGCGTTCGTAGCGCTCGCGCGCCACTTCCACTTCGCGCCCGGCGATGCCGACGTTCGATTCAGCGGCGAGGAGATTGCGCTGCATCCGCCCCTGCTCGCGCAGCTGGCGGCGCACATCGTCGGCAATCCGCCGCCGCAGGTTCTCGACATCGCGGCGGCGGCGGTCGCGGTCGATCAGCGCGTTCTGATAGTCGACGATCTGCGGCGTACGATCGACCGGCATCGAGATATTGAAGAAGGTCGCAAACTGATAGCCGTCGAGGCCGAAGCTCCGCGCCAGCGTATCGGCGGTCTGGCGGCGGGTCAGCGCGAGATTCACGTCGACCTGCGGCAGCAGCTGATTCCGCGAGTACGCGATCGACCGATCGGCATCGCGCGCCGACGCCAGCGCCGTCTGGAGGTCGAGCCGCCTGGCGTACGCGCTTGCAACGGCCGCCTCGACGGGCATCAGTTCGCTGTCAGCGCGCGGAATGTCGCCGACGACGTCAAACGGTTCGTCCGAGGTCCGGCCAATCAGGTAGCGCAGCTGATCGCGCGCGTCTTCGATGGCGGCCTGGGCGTCGAAGAGCTGCAGTTCGGCCTGCGAGACGAGCTGCTGCGCGCGCAGCGCGTCGAGCTGCGAGACCAGCCCGGCCTCGAGCCGCGCCTCGGACGCCTCGCGCAGCTGACGGGCGCGATTGAAGCTCTCACGCGCGACGGTCACCAGCGACTGCTGCGCGACGAGCCGGTAGTACGCCCCGGCGACGTCGATCGCCACCTGCTGCTCGGCCAGGATCTGCTGACGCCCGGTGTCGGCCTGCTGCATCTCCGCGCTGGTGAGCGAGCGCCGAGCCACGGCCGGACCGAAACCTTTGAGCAGCGGCTGCGTGATCATCAGCGTCGAATCGGTGTTGTAGAACCGTACGTCGGTGTCCCCGGTCAGCGACGGAATCTGCGAGGTCGAGGCGCCGACGCCGACCCGCATCTCCGTGCCGGTCGTGAACCGCTGCTGCACCGCGAGACCATAGGTCTGGTTCGCGACGTTGGTCTGCCCGAACGAGCCCTGCACGTTCGGCACGATCTTCGGCCGGAAGGTGTTCTCGGCGGCGCGGACCGTCAGACTGGCGCGTTCGGACGCGTCGTGCTGGTTGATCAGCCGATCGTTCCTGAGCAGCGCTTCGGTGACCGCCTGCGGCAGCGTCAAGCGCGGCACCTGGTCCTGCGCCGGCACCGCCTCCGGTGCGACGAGACCGGCGAGAAGCATCACACCAACTACGAGCCGCAAACCGGGGCGCGCCATGAACGAACTCCTTGAAAACGAGAGGAGATAATTCTAGGTGAGCCGGCTTCGGTGGCGTCCGGCTTTAGCCGGATGGGGAAACGGTCGTGCGCGGACAGGCTGACCAGCCTCCGCTGAAGCTACGGCGGTCCGCCGGAGCCTTGGCGAAGGCGGAAGCCTGTCCCTACCGGATGAATGATGCCGGTGTGCTGAGGACGACGCCGGCGGCGGTGGTGATCGACAGCGAGCCGCTGATCTGCGTGCCCGTCGAGTTCGTCGGGCCGGCAAATGACATCCGCAGATTTGCGAGCGTTTCGGTCCCGAGCACGATCGTGTAAGGGCTGGTGACGAACGTCAGGCTGCCCGGGTAGGCCAGGGGAGACATGGTGCCGGTGAACGGTACCGTGCCCGAGCACGGACCGCCGAGCGTCATGGTGCCGACGAGGCTCGTCGTCGCTTGCACGACCGACAGGCTGACCGTGCACCCGTACGCGTCGACGGGACCGCGCCACGTCCCGGCAAGGCTCGTAAAGACGCGAAGGGTGACCTCGCTCGACACATTGTGCGGCCCGTCACTTACGACGAGCGTCGGACGGAATGTTCCGACCGAGCCGTACACGTGGGTGACGCTCGCGCCCGTCGCGCGCTGCCCATCGCCGAAGTCCCAGGCGTAGGTGAGCGCGTCACCGTCGAGGTCGGTGGCCGATACCGCCAACGTGAACGACGTGACCGTCGCCAGCCCGCCCCCGGTCGGCGAGACGGTGATCCCGCCTGGCACAGGCGGCAGATTGTTCTGCACGAGCGCGGCCCCGGCACCGATCGCTGCCGCACCAAACCCCAGAACGAACGCCTTGTTATGGAGAAACCCGGCGCCGCTCGAGCCGGTGTTCTGGCTTTCCGCCGTCGCGGCAGGACGGCGCTCCGGCGCACGCGCCGTCAAACGGACCGCCACGCGCTGCCGCTCGCCGGCGGCCACCGTCACCACGCGGGCGTTTTCGAGATACCCATCCTTGGCCAGGCGGACGCGATGATCGCCGGGCGTCAGCGCGTCGAGCGTCACCGGCGTCTCGCCGGCGCGCATGCCGTCGACAAAGACGCTGGCACCGGCCGGCTCTGACGCGACCATCACGCTTCCAGTGGCAGGAGAGGCGGCGCGAAGAACCGGCGCCAGGATGACGGCGACGGCCAGGAGACAGCTGATCACTCCGGCGAGACGAGCACGGCTCACGTGGTGCGGATGGTACCGCGAGCGCGATGTGTTGCACAACCCGCGCAGCCATTGCACAACCCGCACGGGCGCTTTAAGCTACCGCGGTCCCAAGGAGGACGTCATGCTGTACGGTGCACGAACCCCCGCCTCGCTCATCGCCGCAGGCGTCGTCATGCTGTTGACCGCCGGATCCGCGTTCGCTCAACCGAGCTACGCGCCGCCCAACGACTCGCCGAATCCGTTTTCCGCGGGTGTGAGCTTCGGGCAGCTCCCCGACGGCAGAAAATGGGGATCGACGGCCGGTGTCGATATCGCGCCGGACGGCACGATCTGGGCGTACGACCGTTGCGGCGCCAACTCGTGCACGAACTTCGCCGGCGATCCGATCCTGCACTTCGATACCTCGGGCAAACTGATCAAGTCGTTCGGCGCCGGGATGTTCAACTTCCCGCACGGCATTCACGCCGATCGCGACGGCAACGTGTGGGTGACGGATCATGCGGCGAATCCGCCCAACAACAAGGGGCAGGTCGTCTACAAGTTCGACAAGGACGGCAAGCTGCTCATGACGCTCGGGAAGATGGGCGTGCCGGGCAACGCGAACGACACCTTCAATCAACCGTCCGACGTCCTGGTTGCGCCAAACGGCGACATCTTCGTCGCCGACGGCCACGGTCCGCAGACCAACGCGCGCATCGTCAAGTTCGACAAGACCGGCAAGTTCCTCAAGACGTGGGGCAACCACGGCTCTGGCGATGCCGATCTGGAAGGACCGCATGCGCTGGCGATGGACTCGCGCGGACGCCTCTACGTCGGGGATCGCACCAACAACCGCGTGCAGGTCTTCGATCAGGACGGCAAGCTGCTCGCGTCGTGGAAGCAGTTCGGACGTCCGAGCGGCATCTTCATCGACCGGAACGACACGATCTACGTCGCCGATTCCGAATCGCGCAGCGACAACAAGCCAGGCGAGTACGGCTACAACCCCGGCGTCCGCCGCGGCATCCGGTTCGGCAGCGTGAAGGACGGCAAGGTCGTCGGCTTCATCCCGGATCCCGCTGAGCGGGGCGGGTCGAGCGCCGCGGAAGGCGTGGCCGTCGATCGCAACGGCAACGTCTACGGCGCGGAAGTCGGACCGCGCGACCTGAAGAAGTACGTGAAACGTTGAAATTGGGATTTCAGGAATTAAGGAATTAAGGAATTCAGGATTTTAGGATTTCAGGATTAAGGAGTTCACTGATGCGACGCGCACTCATCACCGGCCTTGCGGCGGTTCTCGCCGTCGGCGCCTTTGCCAGATCCGGACAGGCGCAGACGAAGACCTATCCCTATGATCACATCCATCTGCTCGTTCCCGATGCGGCGGCGGCGTCCGCCTGGTACGAGAAGAACTTCGGCGGGACGCGGATTACCGAAGCACCCGATCGGATCCGCTATGGAGCGGTGCGGCTGATGTTCATCCGCAGCACCACGGCGAAGCCGAGCGAGGGCAGCGTCATCGATCACATCGGCTTCTCGGTCGCGAACCTCGACGCGAAGATGACCGAGCTCCAGGCCGCCGGCGTGAAGATCCTCCAGCCGACGCGCGACGTCCCGGGCCTCTTCAAACTGGCGTTCGTCGAGGATCCGTGGGGAACGAAAATCGAAATCGTGCAGGACGCCGAACTCCTCGGACTGCATCACATGCATCTCAAGGCGCCGAACCCGGACGAGGTCTTCACCTGGCTGCTCGCGAAGTTCGGCGGCGAAAAGAAGCAACTGAAAGGGCGGCTCGACGGCGTGTTCTACAAGGCGCCGCAGCCTGGCTTCACCGACGTATGGATCCTCGTCCAGCGCGGTGAGTCGGAGCCGAGCCAGGGCCGCTCGATCGATCACATCGGCTGGCGCTCGGTCGGTCCGATCAACGACACCAAGGCCGAACTCGAAGGCAAAGGCGTGACGCTGACCAGTCAGCCATCGCCGCTGCGGCTGCCAAACGGCCCGTCGATCAACTTCTTCTACGTCGCCGGCCCCAACGGCGCGCGGATCGAGATCGTCGAACGGCCCGGACTGAAACCGGGGGAATAAGACGAGATCAGGTGCTAGGTTCTAGGTGCTAGGTTCTAGGTCCGGGTGCTGGATTCTGAGACGATCACCGAGTGCTGAAATTCACGGTGACGGTCATCCTGACCGGGACTGGCTGGCCGTTGACGAGCGTGGGATCGTAGCGCCACGTCCGCACGGCCGCCAGTGCCGCGTCGTCCAGCAGCGGCACTGAGCGGACGACCCGGGCGTCCACGACTTCGCCCTGTTCGCTGACGACGATCTCAGCGATCACCACGCCTTGAATGCCCGCCGCTTGTGCGTCGGTCGGATATTTCGGCACGCCGACGCGCGGCGGTGGCTTCACCTCGCCGCCCACGCGGTAGACGCCGGTGACATCAGGTTCGACCACGGCGGTTTCGCGCGGTGGCGGCGGCGCCGCGATCACCGATAGCGCCGTGACGCGGCGCACGTAGAACTGCGCCAATTCCTTGTTCGGCTCGATGGCTTGTGGATTCTGTCGGCGCGCGGCCAACAGCGTTTCCTCCGCGGCATCGAGAAAATTCTGCCGCTCCTGCAGCCGCGCCAGTTGAAACCGCGGCTCGAAGTCGGCCGGATCGAGCGCAATCAGGTCACGCAGGACGAGTTCGAGACGAGCGGACTGATCGAGAAATCCGCTGTCGAGGAGTTGCCCCAGCTCGAACAACGCCTTCTTCCTGATCGCCACATCACGTTCAAGGTTCGCTCCGCGCTCCAGCCCGCTTGCTGCGGCCTCGAGCGCCCGCGTCCGTTCGGCACTGCCTTTGAGTGCTGCCAGGGCCGCCTTGCGCGCCTCGTCGGCTTTACAGAAGTCTGAACCGACGGCCGCCGGACCCCGGGCCTGCGCCATCGCACAGGCCGTTGGGATGGCCGGACCTGCGCTGCCCGTCTGCAGTATCAAAAGGAGCGGTATCCACATCGCCACGCCTCCCCGGAATAACTTAGACACCGCCCAAACTGGGTCGGTACCGGTTCAAGGTGCTCGGTTCAGGCACCTTGGACCGGCTCCTTGTACCTTTCCCCCACAGTCGCCGCCTTTCAGTCCTATAATCCGCCAGCCCTGTTTCTTAAGGAGTCCGAAATGAAGGGAATCGCAATGCGAGTCGTGCCGGCCGCGGTACTGCTCGTCGGCGGGTTGGCGTGGCTTTCACCACGACTCACCGGCCAGTCGACGGGACAGCCCAGCACCGCGAACGGCGAGTGGCCGATGTACACCGCGGATCTGAGGGGCAGCAAGTATTCGCCGCTCGATCAGATCAACGGCAGCAATTTCAGCAAGCTCGAGGTCGCCTGGCGATTCAAGACCGACAACCTCGGTCCGCGTCCCGAGAACAAGCTCGAGGGCACGCCGATCATGGTCAAGGGCATGGTCTACGCGACGGCCGGCACGCGCCGCAGCGTGGTCGCCCTGAATCCTGCCACCGGTGAGTTGAAGTGGATGTACAGCATGGACGAAGGCGAGCGCGCGACGCGCTGGGCCCCGCGCCAGCTGTCCGGCCGCGGCCTCTCCTACTGGACCGATGGCCGCGGTGACGAACGCATCATCTACGTCACCACCGGCTACCGCCTCGTTCAGCTCAATGCGAAGACCGGTCAACCGGTCGCGAGCTTCGGACAAAACGGCGTCGTCGATCTGAAAGTCGGCGTCGTCATCGGCAAGGATCGCCAGATCGATCTCGAGAAGGGTGAAATCGGCCTGCACTCGACGCCGACCGTCGTCGGCGATGTCGTGATCGTCGGCTCGTCGATGTTCGAGGGCCTCGGTTACCGTTACAGCACGAACTCCAAGGGTCTTGTCCGCGCCTTCGACGTGAAGACCGGCAAGCAACTCTGGCGCTTCAACACCATCCCCGGCCCGGGTGAATTCGGCAACGACACCTGGCTGAATGGTTCGTGGGAATGGAGCGGCAACGTCGGCGTGTGGACGCAGATCTCGGTCGATCCGGAAGCCGGGCTCGTCTACCTGCCAGTCGAAACGCCGACCATCGACGAGTACGGCGGCAATCGTCCCGGCAACAACCTCTTCGCCGAATCGATCGTCGCCGTCGATCTGAAGACCGGCGTGCGCAAGTGGCACTTCCAGCAGGTCCACCACGGCCTGTGGGATCACGACAACTCGTCGGCGTCGCTGCTGATCGACGCGCGCATCAACGGCCAGCCGCGCAAGCTGCTGGCGCAGCCGAGCAAGCAGGGCTGGCTCTACGTGTTCGATCGCATCACCGGGCAGCCGATCTGGCCGATTCCGGAAGTGCCGGTCCCTCAGACCGACATGCCCGGCGAATGGACCTCGCCGACGCAGCCGATCCCGAGCAACCCGCCGCCGTTCGCCCGGACGATGGTGAAGCCGGAGGATCTGATCGACTTCACGCCGGCGCTCCGCGCCCAGGCGCTCGAGAACCTGAAGAAGTTCCGTTGGGAACAGTCGCCGTACGTTCCGCCGGTTGGTCCGAATTCGCCGCTCCTCGGCGCGATCAACATCGGCAACACCGGCGGCGGCGTGAACTGGCCCGGTTCGGGTTTCGACCCCGAGACGGCCACGTTCTACACCCAGGCGAACATGACGAACGTCAGCGCCGCGAAGTACGACCAGGAAGAGTTCGACGAAGTCAGCCCGGCGCATCAGACCAAGCTCGGACCGAACGGCCGTCTCCCGCGCTGGGAAGCGGATCCGAGCTACGGTCTGCGCGGCACGAACCAGCCGGGTGCGGCGCCACCGCCGCCTCCGCCTGCGGGTCGCGGCGCGGCTCCGGCGGCAGCGCCGGGTGGTGGCGGCGGACGCGGCGCGCTCGCGCAGGGCCTTGGCGGCCTGCCGATCGTGAAACCGCCCTACGGCGTCATCAGCGCGATCGATCTCAATACCGGCACGCTGAAATTCCAGGTGCCGCATGGCGACACGCCTGACGCGGTTCGCACCAACCCGCTCCTCGCCGGGCTCAACATCGGGAAGACCGGGCAGGGCGGCAGCGTCGGCATCCTCGTCACGAAGACGTTCGTTTCGGCGGGCGATCCGCAGGTGACGGCGCCGCCCGGACGCCAGCGCGGTGCGATGCTGCGTGCGTACGACAAGCAGTCCGGTGCCCAGGTCGGCGAAGTGTTGATGCCGGCGCCCATCACCGGGCATCCGATGACCTATCTCTTCAACGGCCGGCAGTACATCATCGTTGGAGTCAGCGGCGGCAACTATACGGGCGAGTACATCGCCTATGCGTTGCCGCAGAGCGAAATCCGCAGGTAGTGGAAGCCGGTAGGGACAGGCTTTAGCCTGTCCGCGTTTCAGGGCCGCGCGGAATATCAGTTCCGCGCGGCCCTTTTTTTCAGGCTGAGGTTACCTCGTCCCTCGACCTCGCACGGGGTCGGACACCCGGCGATCGTTACGGTGTCCGACCCCGCCTGGCCTCCTTGCCCCGCCGGGCTACCCAATTCCCTCTAGCCCCGAGCCCCGAGCCCCCAGCCCCCAGCCCCTATATAATCGCGGGGCACTTTTTCACTGAGGAGTACTGAATGAAACGCATTGCACTGCGAGTCGTGCCGGCCGCGGCGCTGCTCGCTGCCGGACTGGCGTGGGTCGGCCCACGGGTGTCGAGCCAGCAGACGTGGCCTGCCCAGCCGAGTACCAAGAGCGGCGAGTGGCCGATGTACACCGCCGATCTCAAGGGCAGCAAGTATTCGCCGCTCGATCAGATCAACGCCGCCAACTTCAGCAAGCTCGAAGTGGCGTGGCGATTCAAGACCGACAACCTCGGTCCGCGCCCCGAGAACAAGCTCGAAGGCACGCCGATCATGGTCAAGGGCATGGTCTACGCCACGGCCGGCACGCGCCGCGCCGTCGTCGCGCTCGACGGCCGCACCGGCGAGCTGAAGTGGGTGTACAGCATGGAAGAGGGCGAGCGCGCCACCCGCTGGGCGCCGCGTCAGCTCTCGGGCCGCGGTCTCTCGTACTGGACTGACGGCCGCGGTGACGAGCGCATCCTCTACGTGACCACCGGCTATCGTCTCGTCGAACTCAACGCCAAGACCGGACAGCCGATCGCCAGCTTCGGTCAGCGCGGCGTCGTGGATCTCAAGGTCGGCGTGGTCATCGGCAAGGACAAGCAGATCGACCTCGAGAAGGGTGAAATCGGCCTGCACTCGACGCCGACCGTCGTCGGCGACGTCGTGATCGTCGGCTCGTCGATGTTCGAGGGCCTCGGCTACCGCTACAGCACCAACTCGAAGGGCCTGGTTCGCGCGTTCGACGTCAAGAGCGGCAAGCAACTGTGGCGATTCAACACCATCCCCGGCCCCGGCGAATTCGGCCACGACACCTGGGAGAACGGTTCGTGGGAGTGGACCGGGAACGTCGGCGTGTGGACGCAGATCTCGGTCGATCCGGAAGCCGGCCTGGTCTACCTGCCGGTTGAAACGCCGACCATCGACGAGTACGGCGGCAACCGTCCCGGCAACAACCTCTTCGCCGAATCGATCGTCGCCGTCGATCTGAAGACCGGCGTGCGCAAGTGGCACTTCCAGCAGGTCCACCACGGCCTGTGGGATCACGACAACTCGTCGGCCTCGCTGTTGATCGACACCACGATCAACGGTCAGCCGCGCAAGCTGCTCGCGCAGCCGACCAAGCAGGGCTGGCTGTATGTATTCGACCGCATCACCGGTCAGCCGATCTGGCCGATTCCGGAAGTCGCCGTCCCGCAGAGCGACATCCCGGGCGAGAAGACCGCGGCCACGCAGCCGATCCCGAGCAACCCGCCGCCCTATTCGCGGACGTTCCTCGCGACGAACGATCTGATCGACTTCACGCCGGCGCTCCGCGCGCAGGCGCTCGAGAACCTGAAGAACTACCGCTGGGAGCAGACACCGTACGTGCCGCCGGTTGGTCCGAACTCTCCGCTTCGGGGATCGATCAACGTCGGCAACACCACTGGTGGCGTGAACTGGCCGGGTTCCGGCTTCGACGTGGAGACCGGCATCTTCTACACGCAGGCCAACATGGCCAACGTGACCGCGGCCAAGTACGAGCAGGAAGAGTTCGAACAGGTCAGCCCCGAGCATCAGACGAAGCTCGGTCCGAACGGCCGTCTCCCGCGCTGGGAAGCGGAACCGAACTACGGCCTCGGCCGCGGCGGCTTCGGCCGTGGCGCGGCGCCGGCGGCGGGCGCGCCCGGGGCGCCGGGTGGGCGCGGCGCGGCACCGGAGGCTCCGGCTGGCGGTGGCCGCGGTGCGGCTCCGGCGGCGGCGCCGGGCGGCGGCTTCGGCCGCGGCTCGCTTACGCAGGGCCTGCAGGGTCTGCCGATCGTGAAACCGCCCTACGGCGTCATCGCGGCGATCGATCTGAGCAACGGACCGAAGCTGCTCTTCCAGGTCCCGCACGGCGACACGCCGGACGCGATCCGCACCAACCCGGTTCTGCAGGGCATGAACATCCCGAAGACCGGTCAGCAGGGCAGCGTCGGCATCATGATCACCAAGACGGTGGTCGTGGCCGGCGATCCCGCAGTCACCGCGCCGCCCGGACGTCAGCGCGGCGCCATGCTGCGGGCGTACGACAAGCGGACCGGCGCGCAGGTCGGCGAAGTGCTGATGCCGGCCTCGATCAGCGGCTCGCCGATGACCTACATGCTGAACGGCCGTCAGTACATCATCGTCGGCGTCAGCGGCGGCAACTACAGCGGCGAGTACATCGCCTACGCGCTGCCGCAGAGTGAAATCCGTTCGGGTAACTAGTCAGCGGTAGGGACCGGCTTTAGCCGGTCCGCGTATTGAAGGCCGCGCGAAATATCAGTTTCGCGCGGCCTTTTTGCCAGCCCTTCCCGCCCTTCCTGCCCCGACGCTATAATCCCCAGCTGGCTTTTAAGAAGGTTTGTCCGTCTGAACTGGTTTCTGCAGGAGTCACAAACATGAAGCGCATGGCAATTCGAGTCGTGCCGGCCGTGGCATTGCTCGCTGCTGGACTGGCGTGGGTCGGCCCACGACTGTCCAGTCAGCAGCAGTGGCCCGCACAGCCGAGCACGAAGAGCGGCGAGTGGCCGATGTATACGGCCGACCTCAAGGGCAGCAAGTACTCGCCACTCGATCAGATCGGCGGCACCAACTTCAACAAGCTTGAAGTGGCGTGGCGATTCAAGACCGACAACCTCGGTCCGCGCCCCGAGAACAAGC
>CAZOAZ010000051.1:0-47007 GCA_964577955.1 uncultured Bifidobacterium sp.
GCCAACGAAGCGCCGCCGGCGATCATCTCGATCTTCCTCGGCGACATGCTCACCGACGTCTTCGAGCAGATCGAAAAGGGCGGCGCCAAGACCAGCAAGCAGGGCGGCGAACTCGACACCGGCGTCCTGGTGCTGCCGAAGCTGCCGCGCGATTCCGGCGATCGCAACCGCACCAGTCCGTTCGCGTTCACCGGCAACAAGTTCGAGTTCCGCGCCGTGTCGTCGGGCCAGAGCATCGCGTACCCGAACATCGCGCTCAACGTCGCGGTCACCGAGTCGCTGGACTACATCGCGACTGAACTCGAGAGCGCGGTCAAGGGCGGCAAGAAGCTCGAGGCCGCGATCGCGGCGCTGCTGCCGAAGGTCGTCAAGGAGAACAAGCGGATTCTCTTCAACGGCAACAATTACTCGAAGGAATGGGAGAAGGAAGCGGGCAAGCGCGGGCTCCTGAACCTCAAGAACACCGTCGACGCGCTGCCGCAGCTCGTGTCGAAGGAAGTCGTCGCGATGTTCGAGAAGTACAAGGTGCTCAACAGCCGCGAGCTCCACTCGCGCTACGACATCATGGTCGAGACCTACAACAAGACCGTGAACGTCGAAGGGCAGCTGATGGTGCTCATCGCCAACCGCTACATCCTGCCGGCAGCGCTCGAGTATCAGAAGCACGTCGCGCAGAGCGTCTCGGCGGTCAAGGCGGCGGGCGAGACCTCGGCGGAAGGCAAGAAGCTGCTGGGCATCGTCGTCAAGCTCACCGACGAGATCAAGAAGCGCACCGACAAGCTGGCGCACGAGCTCGCCCACCCGAGCAGCGATGCCGTGAAGCACGCCAAGCACTTCCGCGACAAAGTGATCCCGGCGATGGTCGCCTTGCGTGCGACAAGCGACGTCCTCGAAGGGATGATCCCGCACGGCCAGTGGCCGCTCGCGACCTATCGCGAGATGCTCTTTATCAAGTAGACCCACACCGGGTGTCTGACCCCGGTGTCAGCCGGGCAGCCAAAAGAAAAAGGGCGCGACGTTCACACGTCGCGCCCTTTGCTTTTGGAAACTGATCGATCGCTTAAACGGATCCGAGCTTCGCCTGGAAGTCCTGGAAGAGATTCTGCAGGACGACCGAGTCGTAGCCGGTGAACGAGTCGATGAGCCCCTTCTTCAAGTTGCTGTGGGTCACTTCGCCGTTGACCTGCAGCCTCACCTTGACCACCGGCGGCGTATCGGTCTTGTTCGCGAGATCCTGCACGAGCTTCACGCTCACCTGGACTTTGTAGTACCAGTCGGTCTGCAGGCGCACGATGTCCGCTTTCGGAATCGTCCGCAGGTACCCGGACGACTTGTCCATGGTCGCAATCTCGAAGTTGTGCTCGAGAATCGTGTCGACCGCAGTCTGCCAGACGCGGTCGTAGTGTGCCTGGAGATCGTTGCGGACCGGCATCTCGCGCCACACCGGATCGCCAAGCACCAGCCGCGGTTTCAGAATCTTCGGGACGTCGGCGGCGATGAGCGTTGTCGCCAGCAGCGACGCCAGCGCGATGGTCATCAAAAGGTGCTTTTTCACTACAGTGCTCCTGGAAGCGCGAATGCTAGCGTAGCCGTAAGGGAAGCGTCAAATGGCCGGTGGGCCGTGAAATTCCCCCCATCGGCCGAGAATTTTTTCCCGAATTTCACGACGCCGCCTGCCGGCACACCGGGAGTGGTGCGCGGCACGATCTTTTCAGGGCCCACGCCGGCGCCCGCGATGGTCGGTTTCGACATTCGCAGCGCGAGGAGTGGTCATGCGACGTGCGAAGGTCGTCGGTATCGTCGTGGCCTTGGTCGTGACGGCTTATGCAGCACTCGACGGCCAGGCGCCCGAGGGCACGCTGAAGCCGTCACCCGTCCCGCGGCCGGTCGCCTCCGTGATGGAGATCATGCACGCCTTGACCATCCCGGCGTCCGATGGGCTCTTCAAAGCGGCCGGCGACCCACCAACCACCGAGACGGGCTGGCAGGAGCTGCACCTCCAGACGCTCGTCCTCGCCGAATCCGGCAATCTGCTGATGGTCGGCAGCCGGGCGCGCGATCAGCGCGAGTGGCCGAAGGCCGCCCGCAGGCTCGTGGACGCCGCGGCCGGCGCGGCCAACGCTGCCGCCGGACGAAACGCGGACGCCCTCGCTGCCGCGAGCGACGCCGTTTACGAGACCTGCGAGACCTGTCACAGCACTTACCTCGGAAAGTGAGGCACGGCGATGGCGCTTTTCGAGTGGCTCGAACAGAGCCCGGTGTCGATGTGGATCAAAGAGTCGACGTCGCTGTGGCCGTACGACATTCTCTGCCTGAGCGCGCACGCCATCGGGATGGCGTTGCTGGTCGGATTCAGCAGCGCGATCGCCCTTCGGATTCTCGGCGTTGCCCGGGCAGTACCGCTCGCGCCAATGATTCAATTCTTTCCGGTGATCTACGCCGGCTTCTGGATCAATGCGCTCTCGGGCGCCGGGCTGTTCATCACGTATCCGGTCAAGGCCGTCACCAATCCGCTCTTCTATCTCAAGATGGGCGGAGTGGTGGCCGCCGTCGTCTGTGTCAGACGCATCAAGCTGCAGCTGTTCGATCGGCCGGGAGGAGACCCTGGTAGAGGCCGCGCGACGGCGCTCGCGCTGCTCCTGATCTGGATGATTACGATCACCGCCGGCCGACTACTCGCCTACAAGGGAATTCCGGCGATCGAATGGGTCACGGCCCTCACCATGAGCGTCCTCGTCCTGCTCGTTGCAGTCCTGGGCTACTACGCGGTCAGGCCCAGCCACATTGAAGACGCTGTCGTCGCGCCACGATCGCAGAAAGGGGCGGCATGATGGACGCCTTTCTGCGTTACTGGCTGCGGTGGCCGTCGCTCGAAGTGCTGATGGCTCAACCTGGCGCGTGGGCGATCGGCGAGACGTTCCACTTCATCGGGCTGTGCCTCCTCATCGGCATTGTCGGCCTCTTCGACCTTCGCGTGCTTGGCCTCGGGAAGGGACTGGCGCCAGGGGCGCTGAAGCGGCTGCTGCCGTGGGGGGTGTTCGGCTTCGGGTTGTGCGCGGCCACCGGCGCGTTGTTCGTCGGGGGGATGGGCGCGAACATGATCGGGGAGAATCCGTGGGATGTGATCCTGCGCAATCCCTGGCTACAGGCAAAGTTGATCCTCATCGCACTCGCCGGGATCAATCTGGCCGCCTATCACGTCACGGGCATGTCACGCGCGGTGGAATCGCTCGACGCCGACGGGAGCGCGCCACTCATGGCCAAGCTCTTCGCGGGCGCGTCGCTGTCCTTGTGGATCGGCGTCATCGTCCTCGGGCGACTGATCCCGCAGGGGCTCTGACCAGATAAGATACGAGCGCCTTGGCCAAGAAGACGACCCCTCCAGACAAGACGCTTTTCGACAATCTCGACGCTCCGGAGCCGACCTCGCAACCCGCGAAAGACGCGGCGGCGCGGTCGGCCTTCCTCGGCGGCAGCGGCGGCGCCGGCGGCACCGAGAACGTCGCGCTCCACGAAGCCGCACAGTCGCGTTACCTGAACTACGCGCTCTCGGTCATCACGGCACGCGCGCTGCCCGATGTCCGCGACGGGCTGAAACCAGTACAGCGGCGGATTCTCTTCTCGATGTGGCAGAAGAATCTGACCGCCGACGCCAAGCACAGAAAGTGCGCCACCGTGGTCGGCGACGTGATGGGCAGCTACCATCCGCACGGCGATTCCGCGCTCTACGAAACGCTCGTCCGCATGGCGCAGCCGTTCTCGCTGCGCTATCCACTGATCGACGGCTCCGGCAACTTCGGCTCGCTCGACGGCGACAGCGCCGCGGCGATGCGCTACACCGAGTGCCGGCTGACGCGCATCAGCGACGAGATGCTGACCGAGATCGATCAGGCCACCGTCCCGTTCCGGCCGAACTACGACGGCACCAAGACCGAGCCGGTGGTCCTGCCGGCGCGGATTCCGAATCTCCTGGTCAACGGCACGACCGGTATCGCGGTCGGGATGGCCACGAACATTCCGCCGCACAACTTGACGGAAGTGGTGACGGCGCTCCTCAAGCTGATGGACAACGAGGACATCAGCAACGCGCAGTTGTGCCGCTCGGTCAAGGGCCCGGACTTCCCCACCGGCGGCCAGATTCTCAATTCGAGCGAGGAGATCAAGGAGATCTACAAGACCGGCTCGGGATCGATCCGTCTCCGCGGCACCTGGGACATCGGTCCAGAAACCCGATCGACCAAGACCGTCTACATCGACAGCATCCCGTACACGGTCAACAAGTCGCAGCTGGTCGAGCGCATCGCCGATGTCGTGATCGGGCGCAAGCTGCCGCAGCTGCTCGACGTCAAGGATCTCTCGACCGAAGACGTCCGCATCGCGGTCGAGATGAAGAAGGACGCCGACGAGAAGATGGTGATGGCGTACCTCTTCAAGCACACGCCGTTGCAGATCAACTTCGCCGTCAACCTCACCTGTCTGATTCCGGTTGAACAGAACGCGGAAGTGGGGCGCCCGGAGCGGCTCGACCTCAAGCAGATCCTCTGGCACTTCCTGCACTTCCGCCTCGAGGTCATCACCAAGCGCCTCGAACACGAGCTCGCGGCACTCAAGAAGCGCATCCACATCCTCGACGGCTTCGAGAAGGTGTTCGACGCGCTCGACGAGATCATCAAGATCATCCGGAAGTCCGACGGCAAGGCCGACGCCGCGCAGACCATCATGAAGCGGTTCGCGCTCGACGAGGAACAGACCGACGCGATCCTGGAGCTCAAGATCTACCGGCTGGCCCGCCTCGAGATCCTGATCATCCGCAACGAGCTCGAAGAAAAGCGCAAGCGCGCCCGGCAGATCAACGCGCTCCTCAAGGACGAGGACGGGCGCTGGAAAGTGGTCCGCACCGAGCTCGAAGAAATTCAGCAGAAGTACGGCGACAAACGCCGCACGCTGATCGCCAGCGACGAAGGCGAGCAGGAATACTCCGCCGACGACTTCATCGTCGACGAGGACAACGTCGTCATCGTGTCGCGCGACGGCTGGGTCAAGCGGCAGCGCGAAGTGAAGGATCTGTCGACGACCCGGTTGCGCGAGGGCGATTCGGTGCTGGCGGCGTTCAACGGCAGCACGCGCGCGACGGCGGTCTTCTTCAGCAACTTCGGCGTCGCCTACACCTGCCGATTCGTCGACGTTCCGGCCTCGACGGGTTACGGCGAACCGATTCAGCGGCTCTTCAAGCTCAAGGACGGAGAAAAGGTCGTCGCCGCGATGAGCCTGGATCCACGCGCCATCGGCGACATCAAGCCGCCGGCGCCGAAAAAAGGCGCCAGCGCGGACGACCCGCTGATTCCGCCGGTGCACGCGCTTGCGGTGACGAGCGACGGCTACGCGCTCCGCTTCGGCCTCGAAGCGCTGGTCGAAGCGAGCACGCGCGCCGGACGGCGCTACGCCCGTCCGGCCGAAGGCGCCGAAGTCGTCGGCGTCGCCCGGGTCTCCGGGAAGGAGACGATCATTGCCGCGACCGCCGACGCGCGGGGTCTCTTGTGCCGCGCCGATGAAATCAACTTCCTCTCGGGGCCCGGCAAAGGCGTGATCCTCATCAAGCTGTCGGACGACGACAAGGTGCTTGGATTCATCGCGTCGACCAGCGACCGCGATCTGATGACGGTGGAGACGACGCGCGGCGGCGAACAGACGATCAGCACCGCGAAGTACGAGGTCACCGGCCGCGGCGGCAAGGGGCGCGAGCTGCTGCAGCGCGGCGGCTTCGCGCGGATCCTCTGGCCGCAGCCGGACGCACCGCCGCCGTTTGTATGACATCGGTGGCGTCCGGCTTTAGCCGGACGCCAAGCGACACGGCCAGCCGGACTGGGTCATGCTCGGCTAAATCCGGGCCCTACAGCGGGATGCGACAAAAGCCGAGAGGATCTAAAGACCACACTTGCCTCCTGTGTCATCGCAAACCGCCGGCGCCCGTTCGCACGCCGACTCCGACCATCGCGTCTTCATCGCTCGACAGCCGATTGTCGACCGCGGGGGACGGGTGTTCGGCTACGAGCTGCTCTATCGCGAGGCGGAAGCGGACGCGGCGTGCGATCGCACCGGCACACCGATCTCTGCCGAGGTGTTGACCCAGGCGATCCTCGGTCTCGGGCTCGACACGCTCACCGGCGGCCACCCGGCTTTCCTGAATTTCTCGCGTGACGTGCTGCTCAGCGGCATCGGCACGCTGCTGCCGCCTGAGACCACGGTCATCGAACTCCTGGAAAGCGTGCGCGCCGATCAGGACGTCGTCGACGCCTGCCGCCTGCTGCACGGCGCCGGCTATCGCATCGCGCTCGACGACTTCGTCGACGGCTCGTCGGCCGAGGCGCTCTTGCCCTTCGCGGCGTTCGTCAAAGTGGATGTGCTGAGCACGCCTCCGCACCTCATGGGGCGCATCGCGCGCCGCCTCGCGCCGTCCGGCATCACACTCATCGCCGAGAAGGTCGAAACCGACGACATCGTCGCCACGGCGTCCGCCGTCGGCTACAAGCTCTTTCAGGGCTACCACTTCTGCCGCCCGACGACGATGAGCGGCGGCGCGATTGCGCCGGCGAAGCTGACTCAGATCCAACTGCTCGGCGCGCTGACCGACCGCGACCTCACGATCGACAAGCTCGAAGCGATCATTGCGCGCGATGTCGCGCTGTCGTACCGGGTGCTCCGCTGCGTGAGCTCGGCGGCATTCGGCTTGAGCGTCGAGATCCAGTCGATTCGCCAGGCACTGGTCCTGCTGGGCGTGGACCACATTCGCAAGTGGGCAGTGGTCTGGTCGCTGGCGGCGTTGAACGCGAACCGGGCGCCGGAACTCGTGACCGTCGCGCTCGTGCGCGCCCGCTGCGCGGAACTGCTGAGCGCGCGCCTCAAGATCGGCAGCGGCGCCGAATACTTTCTGCTCGGTCTCTGTTCCCTCCTCGACGTGATGCTGCAGGTACCGATGGCGCGTGCGGTGTCCGACATCCCCCTCTCGGACACGGTGAAGGCGGCGCTGCTGGGGACCCGGGGCCCGGCCCGTTCCATCCTCGACGCGGTCGTCGCCTACGAGCGCGGGCAGTGGGAAGAGGCGGCCAACGCGCTGGCTCCACTCGGACTTCCGGCGCTGGTTCTGCCCATGGTCTACGCCGACGCGCTCGACTGGCCGCGCGCCTTCAATCGCGCTTCCTGAGCGCGTTCTTCTCCTTCCACATCGGGCCGTTTTCGCTATGATTGGCGAATCGGAGGCACGTGATGGCGACACCGTCCTGGCAGGTCAACGGGAAATATTACGAAACGTGCAGCTGCGACTTCGTCTGTCCGTGCCTGCCGGCGCAAATGGCGGCAATGCCCACCAAGGGCTCGTGCACGTTCGCCATGGCATTCCAGATCGGTCACGGCCATTACGGCAACGTCTCGCTCGACGGCCTCGGATTCATCGTGCTTGGGTTGACTCCGGAAGCGATGGGCAAAGGCAACTGGTCGGTTGGCGTGATCGTGGACGAGCGCGCAAGCGGCGAACAACGTGAAGCGATCGGTGCGATCGCCAGCGGCGCAGCGGGCGGGCCGATGTCCGCGCTCGGACCGCTGGTCGGCAAGATGCTCGGCATCGAAGCCGCGGCGATTCACTTCGAGGATCACGGCGCCAAGTGGTCGGTGAAGGCGTCGCACCTCGTCGACATGGCGGCTGCGCCGGCGATGGGCATCAATCCAAACGCGAAGGAACCGCTGCACCTGGACAACACCGGCCATCCGGCAGCCGATCGTTTCGCATTGGCTCACGCCTCGAAGAGCCACGTCCACGCGCTCGGACTGTCGTGGGACGATGTGAGTGGCAGGAACAACGGACAGTACGCGCCGTTCGCCTGGCGCAGTGCGTAGCACGGCTCGGGTCGCGGACGCCTCGCTCCGCGACCGACTCTTCATCCTGATCCCGCTCGGCCTCGTGGTAGCCCTCTCCTGGGGCTATCTCGCGTATCTCTCCCGCCAGATGTCGTCGTCGATGCAGTACGACACGATGATGGCGGAGATGGGTATGTCGATGGCCGCGTGGACGAGCATCGACGTCTGGCTCGCGTTCGTAATGTGGGACGTGATGATGATCGGCATGATGGGCCCGTCGGCCGCGCCGGTGCTGCTGCTGTTCGCCGCCGCCGGCGCCGGTCGTCGGGAACGGCAGCGGGCACCTGTCGTCGGTCTCTTCGGCCTCGGATACCTCGCCGTCTGGACCGGCTTCAGCGCCGTCGCCGCGCTCGCCCAGTGGCTGCTGCATCGCGCCGCGCTGCTGTCGCCGGCGATGACGCTCGCCAGCCCCTACCTGGCCGGCACGATTCTGATCGGCGCGGGTGCGTACCAGCTGACCCCGGTGAAGGGTGCCTGCCTCGCGCACTGCCGCAGTCCGCTCGGATTTCTGATGACCAACTGGAGAGATGGACGCTGGGGCGCGTTTCAGATGGGTGGCACGCACGGGCTCTATTGTCTGGGCTGCTGCTGGGCGCTGATGTGCGTGCTCTTCGCCGTCGGCGTGATGAACCTGGCGTGGGTTGGTGCGCTGACGGCCTTGGTGCTGATCGAAAAGATCGGACCCGGTGGCGCGCTCACCGCGCGCATTGCCGGCGGCGCGATGGTGGTAGCGGGAGTTCTCAGTCTCCTCCGCTTCCCTTGAACTGATCGTCTTCCTCAGCGAACAACACGTTGAACGTCGTCAGCGACCCGTAGCAGCCGCTGATGTAGGTCTGCAGCTTCACCTTGGCGTCCTCAGGCAGCTCGGACGCGTTGACCTGCTGCTCGAGCGTCCGCAGGCGGTTCCTCAGCATCACGATCTTGTGGAAGAACGTTTCGATCGGCACGGTCTTCTCCTGAAGGCCCGGAGTGCCCGGCCGCAGGACCAGCGTTCCGCCCCGCCACTTGTCGGCGGGTACGACCGGGGTGATTCCGGTTTCCTCCCGAATGATGCGCCGCAGCAGCATTTCGAGATCCGCGTCGGTCGCAGCCGTCATGGGTGCCGTCCTCTCTTGCTCGGTGACGATCGGAAATGGGGATCGCGTGGGATCGCTGCGCGACCGTGTCGAGGGCGAGGCATTTGTGGGCTCCGGCCCTTCGACGGAGCTCAGGGCCGTCCTGAGCTTGTCGAAGGACGGCTTCAGCCGGAGCATTTCCGACGTAACTCCCACTCTCGGTCCCCCCCGAAAGTTATGATCGCTCCGGCAGAACCCGCACGACACGCGAATTGGCCGGCCCTCGCCATCGACCGCGATCACGGTATGTTGACGGTCGGTCTTGCACGCCCGGCAGTAGTCTTCAAGCGATTCGCCGGCGCGGTACCTGCGAGTGGATGTCACGGCAACATCCTCTCACGATGTTGGGCGGACAGGCTGAAACCTGTCCCTACCGAACCTCGTCTTTCGGCGCCAACACCAGGCTGTACAGCAGCAGCGCCAGGCCCACCGAGAGCGGGATGTATCCAACCGGGCGCGCATTCTGCACCGAGTAGAAGAAGCCGATCAGACCAATACCGACGCCGGTGCAGACCAGACCGCCAAGCTTCGTGCCCTCGCGAACCTGCCGCATCCGCCGGCGCCCTTCCAACTGCATCGCGTCGAGCACCGCTTGCGCACCGCCTTCGGCCTCGGCCAGCTTCTTGAGCATCTCGGCGCGATAGAACGCCTCCCGTTCCTGACGCCGGTGGGTGATGTAGACGACCACCGACACGAACGTGAAGACCGTGATGACGGCGACGGAGAGAAACGAGAACAGCGGCAGATACGTGAAGTCCATCTCGATATCCTTTCGGAGAGAATTCGTTCGGTCTTGTCCGGTCAGACCCGGCGCGGTGGAAGCCGGTTGCACTTTTTTTCGGGGCCGGGCCTGAAGAAGAAAATGCAACCGGCGGGCGCGGGCAGGAGTCGGACCCAGCAGGAACCATCCCGGATGACGACGTGACCGCCAGCGAGGACGTGACCGATGTTGACCGCGTGCTGGCCGGCGATCCGTCGGCGTTCGAAGGCATCGTCCGGCGCTGGCAGGGACCGCTGGTCAACCTTGCGTACCGGTTCTGCCGCGATCGCGGGCGGGCCGAGGAACTGGCGCAGGAGGCCTTTCTGCGTGCGTTTCGCGGTCTCGCGAAATGGCGGCGCGACGCGGCGTTTTCCACGTGGCTGTTCGCGCTGGCGACGAATCTGTACTGCAGCGAGTTGCGGCGGTTTCCGCTCCACGAGCAGCCGCTCGAAGAGGCGGGCGATCCGGCAGATCCGGGGCCCGCTGGCGGAGGCCTCGAGGAGCGGGATCGCGACCGGGCGATCCGGCGGGCCGTACACCGCTTGCCGGCACGCTACCGGGAAGCGCTGGTGCTGTTCTACTTTCACGAACGTGATGTCGCCGCGGTGGCGAGCGGACTGGGCATACCGGTTGGCACCGTCAAGGCGCGGCTCGCGCGCGGGCGCGATATGCTGAAGCAGAAGCTGCAGCGGCTCTTCGAGCCGGTTGCGGAAGGCAGGTTCTGATGACGAGCGACGACCTGGATCGCGCGCTGACCGACGGCGGCGACATCGTCCCGAGCTCCGGTTTCGTGCAGGCCGTGATGCAGGCGGTGCACGCGGAGGCCGCGGCGCCGCCGCCGATTCCGTTCCCGTGGAAGCGGGTGCTCGCTGGCCTTGCCGCTGGTGTGACGCTGATTACGGCCCCCATGCTGTGGTGGTTGAGCGGGGGGTCGGTGGCGCCGGCGGCCGGCGGAAACCCGATTGACGGACTCATCAGCGGTTGGGCCGCCCGGCCGGAGTTCTTCTGGGCGGCGGGCAGTCTGCTGGCAACTCTTCTTGCGGTGGAGCTGCCGCGCCGGTTGTTGGCGCGCAGCTAGCCGCAACCTGCGCTACAATGCTGTTGCTCCGGTAAAAGGATTCCGGACGGCCCGACCGCTGCGCACCATTGCCGGACCTTCCGGCGGCTGACGGTCACCCATCCGGCCCGCAGCTTGTCGCTGCCGCCCGAGCGATCAACTTCACTTTCAAGGATTAGTTTTGGCCCACCAAGAACGCGTGAACATTGCAGTTTTCATTGATTTCGACAACATCGAAATCGGCGTCAAGAGCACCCTCGGCGAGCACTTCGACGTTGGAATCATTCTCGAGGCGCTCAAGGAGCGCGGCGAAGTCGTCACCAAGATCGCCTATGCCGACTGGACCCGCGCCGGCGATCACAGCCGGGCGCTGACCCAGCACGCCGTGCGCCTCGTGCAGCGCAACCTGACGCCGGGCGGCGACAAGAACGGCGCCGACATCAATCTCGCGCTCGACGCGCTCGAGATGGCGTTCACCCACACCCACATCAACGCCTACGTGATCGTCGGCGGCGACAGCGACTTCCTGTCGCTCGTCGAAAAACTCAAACAGTACGACAAGAAGGTGTTCGTGATTGGCGGCCGCGCCTTCACCAGCGTCATCCTGCAGCGCAACTGTCACGAGTTCATCGCCTACGAGAACCTGATTCGCAAGCCCACACCGCGGCCGGGCGGCCGGCCGTCGGCCCCGACCATGGCCTCGGCGCCAATCGCGCAGGCGTTTCCGATTGTCCGCCGTGCGCTCAAGGTGCTCGCGGATCGCGAAGTCTCGCCGCAGACCGGACTCCTCAAGAGCACGCTGCTGCAGCTCGACTCGACGTTCTCCGAGCGCAACTACGGCGCCTCGTCGTTCCTGGACTTCACCGAGAAGCTCGGTCAGGCCGGCCTGGTGACGCTCAAGCACTCGGGACGCAGCGTGATGGTCGAACTCAATCCGGCCTTTGTGGACGACGGCAGCGAAGCCGCGGCGCGGCCACGCGCCGAGGGCGACGAAGCGGCGCCGATGGAGAGTCTGCCGCCGCGCGCCGATGTCGACGGCGGGTCAGGATTCGCGGCGCCGACACCGACCTCGATGGCGGTGCCGGAAGCGCAACCGCGACTCGGCGACAACGCCGACGGCGTGCGCATCGCCGGCCAGTTGCTCGCCGGCGCGACCAACGCGCGCTGGCCGATGTATCTGCGCAACGCCAAACAGATTCTGCGCGCCGCCAGCTTCGACGAACGCCGCTACGGGTTTGGCGGCCTGATCGACTTGCTGAAAGCCTGTCAGCGCGACGGTCTGGTCCGGATCGAGCGCGATCGTCGCGGCGGTCTTCGCGTGTTCCAGGGTCCGGCGCTTCGCAATACCGCGCCGATGACCACCGCACCGGCGGCGGCACCGGTGATTTTCGACATCGAGAACGAGCTGCAGGCCGAAGGCGAGGGCGACGCGGAAGCGCCAGCCGCGCCGGTCATCGTCGAAACGATTGTGATCCAGGAGATCGTGGACTCCGATGTCGAGGCCGATCCGCTGGACCTGCCGCCGGTCTCGGTCG
Organism: uncultured Bifidobacterium sp.; assembly: GCA_964577955.1. Taxonomy (GTDB): domain Bacteria; phylum Acidobacteriota; class Vicinamibacteria; order Vicinamibacterales; family CAVVIG01; genus CADEEX01. The sequence goes on from CAZOAZ010000051.1 coordinate 12,379, forward strand.
TCGACACCACCGCGGAACTCCTCGGCCGCGCCACGGGCAAAGGCTCGCGCACGCGAAGGCCGACGATTCCGAGCGAAGCCTCGTCGCCCGCGGCGAACCGCGGCAATCGCGCGCCGCGCAAGGCCGCCGGCGGGCGCCGGCCGGCAGTAGACCGCAGCCGCGGCCGCGGTCGCAAGAACGAAGACGGAAATCGCTGAGGCTCCCAAGTCCCCAGTACCCAGACCCTGGCCTCCAGGATCAGGTTTTGCACAGATCTGCTCTGGCTTCGCCGCGCCTAACTCGGCGGTGAAGTGCAGAGCAGACTGTGAGGATTAATGACCAGCCGCCGCGTTTTACTCCAGCCCCGCCGCAAGACATTCGAGCCGACACCAACGCGCTCCGAGGCGCATGCGCGCCTCAGTGTGTTCCTTGGCGAATGGTCGGCCGAGGGGCGTACCGAGGCCGTCGGGAATGCATCAGCTGAAACGATGACGCATTTCCATACGTACAAGTGGCTACCAGGGCAGTTCCATCTTTACCACTCGTGGGAAGGCCACATCGGCGCGCATCAAAGCCGGGGTGTCGAAATCATCGGCTTCGACGCGGCGAGCGGCACCTATCAGTTTCACTTCTTCGACAGCGACGGTTGGGCGCGCGTCTACGAGGGCCACGTCCGCGGCAACACCTGGACGCTCAAAGGCGCGCGCGAGCGCTGCGGGATTGCGTTCAGCCGCGACGGAAAGAAGATGGTGATCCGCTGGGATCGATCGCCGGACGGCAAGACGTGGGAACACCTGTGCGACGTCTGCGCGAACAAGACCTCTAACGCCTGACGCCCTTTTCCAGATACTCGATCCACTGACGGACCAGCGCGACCTGCGGCCCACCCGTCTTGACGTAGACGTCGGCGTACTTGCGCGCGAGCTGGATGTCGGCAGCGCGCGTTCCTGCGGTGGCACCCGCCAGATGCAGCTGATAGATCCACTCGACCATCGTCAACGCCATCTGGCTGTCACCCGGATGGTCGGCCAGATAGCGCTCGAGTGAGCGCACGGCCTGGGGGCCCTCGCCGAGCGTGGCGTAGACGATCGCAAGCGACTGCGCGAAGCGCGTGTCCGCCGGCCATTTCGCGATCGCTTCCTCGATGGCGCCGCGCGCCTGCGCGATGTCGCGAAGCCGGAACAGCGCGTCGACCAGCCACTGGTAGATCTGCGGCACGTCGGAACCGTCGACCAGCGCGGTCTGCCACGCATTCGCCGCCTGGAGATCGAAGCCGGCCGCGGCGTAGGTTGCGGCGAGATACGCGAGCGCGCCGGCGCTGTCGGCCTCGGGGCTGACCGCCGCCTTGAACGCGGTTTCGGCCTTGTCGTAGGCGCCTTCCGAGAGAAATTGCACGCCTTCGTCGAAACCACCACGCAGTGACTGCGACACGTGGGGATGGAACGCGTCCACGACGGCGGGACGCGCGGCCTGAAGCCGATCGAACGACGGGGACAGCAATGTCTCCGCCACCGGCAGATAGACATCGGACGGAAGCGCACCGGTTGCCGAATCAGCGGCTGATGTCATCAGCACCGCCGGCGGCGCCACTTCGAACGCACGAACGAAGGTGCGCGCGTCGGGAGCGCCGGACAACGCCACCCGCAGCACATAGCGTCCGGGCGGCAGCTGTCGGACGCGCATGGTCTTGGAGAAGATCGCGCGCGACCCGCCGCTTCCGGCGATCGTCGGCGCGACCTCTTCGCTGAGGATGGCCGGCCCCGCCGGATCGGCGGCAATTTCGTATTTGGCTTTGAGCCGGCGAGCATCCCGGCCGTACGCTTCAACGTAGCCGTGCACGCCGCCGAACACCACGGTGTAGCCAATCGTCGGCTGCGTGAGCTCGAGACCGATGTTCGCCGGACCGCCGACCATCAAGTCGCTGTAGCCCAGTTCGCCTTTCTTCTCGACGCCGGCGTGGAACGAATGCTCGACCGTTCCGACCTTGTCGCCTTCGGCAACGGCGAGCTTCAGGAGGTAGTCCCCAGGAGCCAGGCTGGCGCCGGTTGTGAACTGGAGCGCCGATGGAACACCGGTCATGATCGGCGGGAGCCGGGCCGAGGCGGCCTGGCTCTCGACCACTTTGCCGTCGAGATCGGAGACGACGTAGCCGAGTGCGACAATCCGCGATTGCGGGTAGTCAGCGCCGATGTCGGCATGCAGGAGAACCTGCACCTTGTCGCTCTCCGGACCCTGAAGCGAATAGGTCGAGACGCGCAGCGGCAGCGCGGTTTCCTGGAGCGGCGCGGAGAGCGCGGCGAGGACCGCCTGACGCGGCGTCGCCGGCGCCGCCGGTGCCGGCGGACCGAAGAGCGCGCTGCGGGCGCGAACCGTCAGCCCCTTGCGCGCCACCTCGACTTTCAGCGGATGCGACTTCCCGTCCTTGTCGGCAGCTCCTGCCTCGACGCCGAGCAGGTAGTAGCCGCCCAGCTCAGACGTGATGCGCTCGAATACGCCCTGGCCACTGCCGATGATGTTCATCAGCGAGCCGCGCGAAGTCGCCGTCAGCAGCTCGAGGCCTGCGGAACGGGCCTGGCGATCCGCCATTCGCACCATCGGCGCGCGCGACTGCGAGGCCAGCGACGTGAACAACTGATCGTCCAGCTTCAAACCGTAGATGCTCGTCCGGGCGGCGGCCGCCAGCGCCCCGAGTTCGATGACCTCGGGCTGCTGGTTGTCGATGATGAAGCCCTCGGTCACCAGAATCAGCGTCTTCGGCACGTCGATCCCGCGGAGCGCCGTGAGCAGAAGGCGGAGCGCGCTCATCGTCTGACGGCCATCGGCGGTGCCTTCGCGCGCGATGTCGCTCGCCTCACGACTGAGCTCGAACTGGCAGTTTTCGAGTTCGAGACCGGTGAGCATCCCGCCCTTGAAATCGCGGCACTCGCGGACCGTCACGAGTTCCATCGTCAACGCGTTCGTGTTGACGATTTCCATGGCTTCGCTGAGCGTCACCGTGTGCAGGTGCATCATCGGCGGCTGGTACAGTCCGGTCAATCGGCCCAGCGCCTTCTTCAGGCGGTCCCGATCGGCGGTGAACGGCGTCGACGTCGCGCCGAGCCCGATGCCGACGATCGCCGCGCGATCGGTCGGCTCGAGCCGATCGATGAATTCGTTGACGGCTCGCTGAATCGCCAGCGTGCCGCCAAACCGGATGTTCGGCTGATCGACGACGATCATGATGAGCCGACCGGCAGTGCGGCCATTGTTGGCGGAGTAGCCCTCAGGGAGCGGCGCGGCGGAGGCCGCGGTCCGACTCGTCTCGAGTGGAATCCACTGCGCGCTGACCAGCCGCCGCGGCGTGCCGTCGATCCGGACCGAGAAATCGTCGGTTGTGAGGTCGACGACGGGCCGGCCGCGATCGTCGAGGACGGTGACGTCGAACGCCGTGACTTCGACCGACGAACGGAATACCGGCGGTTCCTGCTGTTGCGCCGACACCGCCACAGCCGCCGCCGCGGCGATGACCACCGCCATGAGGATTCGCCCGCGCATGCTCATTTGTACGGCGTCGCGCGATACCCCTGACGCGCGCGAATGCCCTTGTGGCCTTCGACTTCGACCTTGATTTCGCGCCACTGATCGTCGCGGGTGGTGTTGGTGGGTGGATAACCGAGAAGATACTGGTTCGACAGCTCGTCGAGGAGATCCTCGAATGCCTCGTGCAGCTGATCGACGCTGTCGGTCGTCAGCGTCCGGCCGCCGGTCGGCACCGTCAGCCGCTGCATCGTGCGCCGCAGGTACTCCTGGCTGATGCCACGGCCCTGCGCGATCATGTAGAGCGTCACGTCGCTCGTCTGCAGTTTGCGCTCGACGTCCTCGAGCGAAACATGGCTGCCCTGATCTTCGCCATCGGTGAAGACGACGAGCGCCTTGCGGCCCGGCTGGCGGCCGAGCATATCGGTGCCGCGCATGATGACGTCGTACAAGGCGGTCGCGCCCCACGGCGCGAGCCGATCGACCGCGCGCATGCGCTCCTGCGGGTTGGTGTTCTTCGAGGTGAGCGCGAACACGGTGTCGTTGAAGCCGACCAGCGTGACCTGATCCTTCGACGGAACGGCGCCGAGAAAGTCCTTCACGGCCTTCTTCAGCTTCGGCATCGCCGCCGACATGCTGCCGCTGACGTCGACGGCAACGATCAGCTCGAGCGGCACATCGTCGGACTGAAAGTAGGTGATCGTCTGCGGCTTGTCGTCCTCGAACACCTTGAATTTCGTGCGCGGAATGTTGGCGATGAAGTGGCCGGTGTCGTCGCTCACCGTCACGGTGACCTGCACGACTTCGACGTTGACCTTGTCGACGAAGCCGAGCCCCTTGGTCCGGACCGATCGCGCGACGCGCGCGCCTTCCGCCAGGCTGAAGACGGCGCGCACCTGATGCGCGTTGACCTCGGAGCCGGCGTCCCACTCGCATTCATACGGCCGCGCGTCGACCACGCAGGTCTGACGGCCGTCGACGTAAAACGTCACGCTCTCGACGCCGGCCGACTCGTCGGCGTCGGCTTTGAGGCGTACGGGACCGGTGAGATAGCTGTCCGCTTCCGGGGCGAGGATGCGCGCGCTCGGCAGCGGATCGCCGGGCGCCTGGGCGCGAAGCGCCGGCGCTGGCAGCGCGCTCAGAATCGTCACGCCGGCGACGAGCAGGCTCGCCCGCATGATGGCTCAGTGTTCCTGTGAGGCGTCAGAGGTATCGGGAACCAGCGGGCCGTTGACGGCGGCGGCCGCCGACACATAGTCCTGGACGTTCTGGCTGCGCAGCGATTGTGCCTGCTGCGCGTAACTCAGCCAGTCGCCTCCGTATGCGGAACTCTGCTCGTCGAAGAAATCCTGCATGGCAATCGAGAGCACCGATCGGGCCAGCGCGGCGGGCAGCTGCATGTCGTGCAGCTGGAGTGCCACGGCCAGCGTAAGGTCCCCCATTGTAGCCGCCACCATCGGCAGCTGATAGCGTCCTTGCAACGCCCGCCAGGCGGTGACCGGCGGGAACCAGGTGCAGATACAGCCGTTGCCGTAGACGGCGGGCGGTCCCCACGCTTCGAGGTCAGCCCCCTGAGCGCCCCCGCCGAGCGCCATGACTTCTGCCAGCGAGAACTGCGCCGGAATGGACGACAGAGCGTACCGGACCGACCAGTGCAGCCGGCGGCGCCGGTAGCCGTCCAGCTGCAGGGTGTCGGCGACGGCCTCGGCCGACTCCTTGTCGGCGATGGCGGCCACACGAGCGCGGCCCCGCGCAACCGCGTCCGCGATTGTCCCGAGATCGCGGTCGCGGAGCCGCTGCGAATCGATCAGTGTCACGGCCGCTGGCAGCGCCTCGCGTTCGATGGACGGCAGACTGGGCGCCACGCCGAACCGGTCGACAGCGAGACGGTGGAGCGACATCTGAGCGAGCGCCAGATCCAGACCGAGGAGCGATCCGGTCACGTGCCACGGCACACCCGGTTGGAATTCCTGCCGCGGCATCGCCCAGGCGACGCGCGCCCGACTCTCGGACGACGCACGCCGCGCCATCCCGAGATCGTGGCGGAACGCCACATTTCCCGCGAGCAGCGCCGGTCCATCGGGATCGCCGAGATGCGCGGCGTAGGTCAACGACAGGAGCGCGTCGCCGAGGACCATATCGGCGAGATCCTGCAGCGCATGGCCGACGCGGACGGCATGCCGCCAGTCGCCGGTGCGAGCCGCCCGGTCCAGTTCGTTTGCCGCATCGGTCGTCCACTCGAGGCCGTCGCGCGGCGCGTCGACGCCCGGCGGCATGACGACCAGGCCCGGCAACTTCAGGCGGGGGGCCGATTCTTTGGCGATCTCGCGCAGGCGCGCGGCCGCCGCGCGAATTTCCGGCGCGCCGCCGGCTTCGCCGAGGAGCCGATCGATGACGGCCTGAAGCGCGAATGCCAGATCGACCGTATGGCCGCCCTGCTTGCGGCGGACGATCTCGAGCCGCTGGCGCTCGGCGTATGCCAGATCGAGGCGATACCGCTGCCCTTCGAACACGAGACGGGGCGCGCCGGGGAGCCCGGAGACGCCGGCAATGCTGGCGATGACGCGCGCTTCCCAGTCCGCGGCCGGCAGCAGCTGCGCCGCCCAGTCGCGCCGGATCCAGCGCGCGACGCCGCCACGGTATCCGCCGTCCTGAATCGGCACCGCACTGAGCGAGCGCACCAACGCGTCGGCGCCCCTGGCATCGAGCGCGCCGTTCTGCCGCATCCGCGCCACCAGCGCCAGCGCGCCCTGATACTGCGTCAGCAGCCAGAACCGCTGGTCGCCGGATACGTCGTCGAGCGCCACAGCGCGTTCGATCGCCGCGAGGTAGGTGGCCGGCGCGCTGACGCCCATGCGCTCGAGTGTCAGCAGCAGCATCCGGCGGTCGCGGAAAGCCCGCACGATGAGCGTCTGATCGGCGCCCGGTTCGGGAGTCCCGGCGAGCAACCGCACGCCGAAACTCATTTGATCGACGAGATCGATCCGCTGATACGCGTTCGCCTCTCCGGTCGCGCTGACCAGCCATGCCGCGTCAATCACATCGCCGGGGATCGCGTCGCGCCCGGTGAATGTGCGATTGGGATCGGCGGGAATGACCTCGGCCCAGAATCGACGGCTCGCCGGCGCCCGCGGCGCGCCAGACGCTTCGAACGGCAGCCGCAGCAGCATGACCGAGAGATCGCCGAGCGGACGCAGAAACGGATGCTCGAGGGTCCGCCATTCGCGGTAGCTCATGCCGACCGTCGCCACGAGCGCGTTGAAGCGCGCGCCGCGAACCACCGGGTCCTCAATCCACAGGCCGAGCGCGAAGCGCGCCCCGGCCGGCGTCGCGGCGCTGATCACGTCGTAGAGGTACGGCAGGCGCGCCTGCTGGTCGAAGAACAAGGTGCGGATCGCACGCTCAGCGGCGAGCGGCTGGTCGCGGTTGCGATCCCGGCCGGTTGCCGGCGTGAGCACGCTCGCCCAGAGCGGACTCGCCTCGCTGCCGCCCGGCGGCACCAGCCGGCCGCCGCGCACGCGCACGTTGTGGCCGAACGCGCCGAAAAGTTCCGCGCCGCGTTCGTACAACGCGCGCAGCAGCTGCGGCCGCTGCGACAGGAACTCGAGCGTCTCGTCGTCCAACCCTGACAGGCCGCGGCAGAGCAGCGCGGCGCGGCGATCCTGAAGGATCCAGGCGACCAGCTGCGAGCTGGGGACTGTGTGCCGAAAAATCGCGCGAGACCAGATCTCGGTCGTGAGCGGCACCGGTACGGTCACGATCGGTTCGCCGTTTGACGGCGCCAGCCGCGGCACGACGAGCAGCGGCGCTCTCGGACTGTCCAGACCGTACAGCAGCCGGGCCATCTCGGGCAGGAACCGCGTCGGTGCGAGCCGCGGATCGACGTTCAATCGATCGGCCAGTTCGACGACCGGCGCCGACAACGGCGCGTCTTCGGCGCGGGACGGCGCGACGGCAAGCAGATGAAATGCCGCTACAATCGTGAGGCCAGCGAAAATGGCGCGCGGCATCCCTGCACGTAAAACGCAGATTATATACATGGCCTCGACCAACTACACCGCGAAAGACATCACTGTTCTCGAGGGACTCGAACCGGTCCGCAAGCGCCCCGGCATGTACATCGGCGGCGTGGGATCCGCCGGCCTGCATCACCTCGTCTGGGAGGTGCTCGACAACGCCATCGACGAGGCGATGAACGGCTACGCCTCGAACATCCGCGTCACGCTTCACGCCGACGGCTCATCGGTGACGGTCGAGGACGACGGACGCGGGATTCCCGTCGACAAGCATCCGACCACGAAGAAGAGCGCGCTCGAAGTGATCTTCACGGTGCTCCACGCCGGCGGAAAATTCGAGCACGGCAACTACAAGACGGCCGGCGGCCTGCACGGTGTCGGCGCCAGCGTCGTCAACGCGCTCTCGAAAGAACTGGTCGCCACCGTGAAGCGCGACGGCGCCCAGTGGGAGATGCGGTTCAAGCAGGGCAAGCCGGTCGGCCCGCTCAAGAAAGTCGGCGCGGCGCGCGGGACCGGGACGACGGTCTATTTCCATCCCGATGCCGCGATCTTCCCGAAGATTGAATTCGACCCGGCCGTCATTCGCGAACGGCTCGAAGTGGCGAGCTATCTCCACAAGGGCATCAAGGTCACGTTCGAGGACGAAACCACGAAGACGCGCGCCGTCTTCGAACACGCGGATGGCCTGGCCGCGTACCTGAAGAAGATCGTCGGCGAGCGTCAGGGCAAACCGGTCCACGAAGCGCCGTTCATCGCCAACAAGGAGGACGGGCTTCGGCTCGACCTCGTGCTGCAGTGGACTGAAGCGACTGACGAACACATCCGCTCGTACGTCAACGGCATTCCCACCGGATCGGGCGGCACGCACGAAAACGGACTGCGCGCCGGTCTCGGCAAGGCGGTCCGCAATTTCATCGACACCCACAATCTTTCGCCGAAGGGCGTGACGCTGAGCGCGGAGGACATTCGCGAAGGGCTCACCGGCGTGCTGAGCGTGTTCATTCAGGAACCGCAGTTCCAGGGACAAACCAAGGATCGCCTCAACAACCCGGAACTGCTCTCGGCGGTCGACGGCGTCGTGCGCCCCGCGCTCGAGCACTGGCTGAACCACAACATCAGCGTCGCTGAAGCAATCGTCGCGCGCATCATTCTCGCGGCGCGCGCCCGCGAGGCGAGCCGCGCCGCGCAGGCGGAAGTGTCGCGCAAGAGCGCAACCTCGACGCGGCTCAACCTACCGGGAAAACTCAGCGACTGCACGAATTCGGATGCGGCCTCGAGCGAACTCTTCGTCGTCGAAGGCGACTCGGCCGGCGGCTCCGCGAAACAAGGCCGCGACCGGGCACGGCAGGCGATTCTGCCGCTCCGCGGCAAGGTGTTGAACACCGAGAGCGCCTCGCTCGCCAAGGTGCTCGAGAACAAGGAGCTCTCGGACCTGGTCACGGCGCTCGGCTGCGGACTCGGACAGAATTTCGATTTGACGCGCCTTCGCTACGGCCGGGTCATCATCCTGGCCGACGCCGACTCCGACGGCAACCACATCGCGACGCTACTGCTCACGTTCATCTACCGGCACCTGCCGCAGCTGATCAAGAACGGCAAAGTGTTCCTGGCGCAGCCGCCGCTCTATCGCATCGACATCGGCAAGGAGACCTACTGGGCGCTGGACGACGGACAGAAGGAAGCGATCCTCAAACAGCATGCGAAGAACGGCCGCAGCACGCCGGAGATCACCAGGTTCAAGGGGCTCGGCGAGATGATGCCGAAGGTGCTGTGGGACACAACGCTCAACCCGCGGACTCGCCGTTTGCAGCGGGTCGAGATCACCGATCAGATCGTCACCGATCGGGTGATCAACGAGCTGATGGGCAAGGACGCCTCAGCCCGGTTCCGCTTCATCATGGAACGGGCTGAAGAGGCGGAGGAGCTGGACGTCTGACAGAACCGGTTCTGGGTGCCGGGTTCCAGGTTCAGGGTGCCGGTTCTGGGCGCTAGGTGCGAAGCGCTCCTACTGCGAGCGCTTCGGTGTACTGCCAGGGATCGGGTTCCTGTAACGCGATGCCCGAGCGATTGAGCGGCGGGTGGCGCGGCAGGCGCTCGCGGACGCCTGGCAAACCACGATCTTCATCCTCCGCGTCATCCGGCCTGAGTCCTTCGCGTGTGAAGATCTGCGGACCGTGATCGGAACAGATGAACACGGAGACTTCCAGGCAACGCTGCTCGCGCGTCACCGACATCGAGCGAACGAAGCGCATCGCGCTTTGACAGACCGAACACTTGGGCGCTTCGCTGGCGGCGGTTGAAAACTGCTCAGGCATCGGACGTCCCATCTCCCGGCCGACGATTGAAGACGGAGATCCTACGCCGTTTCCGACACGCGTTCGACAGGAAATTGCGGTCCAGGCGGAACCACAGGATTCAGTAAAATCCGCTCCGTCGATGAATCTCGTCACTCGCGCGCTGGTGTTGTTCTGCCTCTCAACCATTCCTTCTATATCGAACGCTCAAGATCAACCGGCGCATCCCTTCTCTGCCGTCGCGCGCGCCAATGTCGTTCGTGCCGACCCGGGCGGTTATCTCGGGCAGGCGGCGTCCGATCCAAATCGCGGCGTCACCAGCGTGGCGGTGGAGGTGACGATCGAAACCGAGCACGTCCGCCTGGGACGCGGCTGGGATGTCAGCCTCGACTTCGTCGGTGCACATCAGCCGCTCATGGTGATGGTGAAGGCGCCGTCGTGGACGGTCGTCCGGCCGGCGTTCATCGACGGGCTTTCGACAATGGCCGGCGGACGGATCGCGCACGCCACGCGGTCGACGGAAACGGCGGTCGTCGGCATGATCGGCGCCGCGCGAATCGACTCGAAGTCGGTGGTCGTGGGCAGCGGCCCCGGCGAGACCGCGTCCATCGCAGCCAACGACATCGCCGAGTGGGCGTTCGCGTTCGGCGGCGGGATCGAGTTCCGCTGGTACCTTCACGACACCGCGCAGATACACGACCGCGGCGAGACACTGATGCCGCTCGTCCGGATCCACGGCGGCGTCAAACACGACCAACGGTTCAGACGTGACGGCGACCTCGCCGACTTCAACGATCCGACCGGCCGCGTCTCCTTCGGATTCGACGTGCAGCCGCTGCGCATCGCGCGCGGCGCGCGCACGCTCCTCTCGGTGGGCGGTGGCTTTCTGATGGAAGCCGCGCTGCGGACGACCGATCGACTGCCGTCAGGCTACGCCGCGTCCGTTGGCGCAACTATCAATCTCGGCACGTTCAGCCGATAAATGATTTAAGGATTTAAGGATTTGAGGATTTAAGGATTTGAGGATTGATGCATTTTCAAGAACGTGTGATCCCAAGTCCTAAAATCCTAAATTCCTGAAATCCTAAAATCCACGAGCACCTGGAGGGGGCATCACGTGAGTCACCACCGAAGCGAAACGATTATGGTCGCGGCGCTCTTTTCGGGGCTCCTGCTCGGGCTGGCCGCGCCGGCCGCGGCGCAGAAAGCATCAGGGAAATTCGTCAGCTCGAAGATCGAACTGCCGATCGTCGGCGCCTACAGCTATTGGGGCAAGGCGGGGGATGACGAGGGCGACACCATCAAAGTGGCCGTGTCCAACGTCGGCTTCGTCACCGAGGCCATGGACGACTGGTACGACCGCCAGCACGTCATCCACGAGCTCTTCGTCGACGACGAAACCTTCGTCGTCACGTTCGAGTTCGACGCCAAGGGCAAGTACCGCGGCTACTCGTTCTACTTCGGGTCCGGCGACGGCTGCGGCTACTGCTACAGCTCGAAGGTGAAGTCGTCGGTCAAGGCGTCGAACGGCCGGCTCAAGGGCAAGATCTCACAGAAGGAGTCGCCGTCGTTCGAGATCGAATTCGACGTTCGGATTCCAGACAAGCTGTGGGGCGAGCCGTTGCCGCGCGACGGCGGCGATCCCGGCAAGGCGTTCCTTGCCTACCATCGCGCGCTGACGGCCGAGAACGTCCGCACGCTGAAAACCGTGTCCGATACCTGGTTCAAGAACATTCTCGAGAAACACGAGAAGGACAAGGACATCGCCAAGTACATCGACTACCGCCTCGACGATCGGCACATGCACATGAAGGCGCCGACGATCACCGGCGGATTCGTCAAAGGCGACAAGGCAGTTGTGCTTTTCAATAGCAGCAGCACGATGTTCGACAACCTGTTCGGCGAAGCGACGCTCACGCGCGAAGGCGGCGTCTGGCTTGTTCACGACGAACTGATACAGATTGGTAAAAGATAGTTAGTGCGAAGTGCGGGGTGCGAAGTGCGAACGGAGGTGCGGAGTGCGAGGTGCCAGTGCGGCCCCCAGTCCCCAGTCCCCAGTCCCCAGTCCCCAGTCCCTAGTCCCCAGCCCCTAGTCCCCAGCCCCTAGCCCCTAGCCCCTAGCCCCTACCCATTGTCTTCCGGCGCCGTGAACCGCCCGCAGGAGACAGACAGCTGAATGACGGCACCGCTGGCTGCCTGGCCGTCGACAACCAGCGTTCCACCCTGACCCTGCCGCTCGACGCGTGCGCGCCCGGATCCGGAGAGGCGGCCGCCGCGAACCGTCCCGATTTCGTACGCCGATGCGCCGGCTTGCAGCGTCAGCGTGATCTGCATCGGACCGCCCGCCTTCGGCTGCCAGAGCGTGAGGTTGACGCGATCAGCGCTTCCCGGGTCGCTGGCGCTCACGTGCCACATGGCCGCGGGCACGTCGTAGATCGATGCTTCGGACGAGGCATGGCACTCGCCCTGGTTCGCAAACGTCACCGGCCGCGCGCCAACCGTACCCTTCACTTGCACGGGAACGGTTTCCAGCTGCCACGCGACTGCGAGAGGGACGGAGATCGCCAGCGCCATGGCGATCATCGCCAGTCGACGAGACATCATGAAAATTCTAGCGCGGTCCTGGCCCCTGGCCCCTAGTCCCTAATCCCCAGCCCCCAGCCCCCAGTCCCCAGCCCCTAGCCTCGTTCCTCCGCGTGCATCGCGTGAAACAGCCGGTGCACCCACGGCGCCAGAACAATGCCCATGATGCCGATGAACATCAGCCCGCTGAACAACGCGTAGAACGCTGAAAACAGTTTGCCGGCGGTCGAATCGACGTGGTCGACCGGACCCATGCCGCTGAGAATCATCGAGGCGTTGAGGAACGCGTCGATCCATCCGAGCGATGCGGTGACGTGATAACCGATCGTCCCGATCGAGACGGCGACAAACGCGCCGACGGCGCCCCACGACACGTGGCGAGCCGCTCGCCGGACGAAGTCTGGCCATGCGAGTACTTGGTGGGTGTGATGTTCGTAGAGCCGACGCGATCGTCTGGTCACGACCGCATTGTCGCCCCATTCAGGCCGCCGACGAGTAAAGAGGCTGTCGAATCGTCGGCATGCGGGTAGGGGCGGGTTTCAAACCCGCCCCTACAAGGCGGTTGTCGAGTTACTGCTTGGTGACGCCGAAGCCGTCGATGTGGACTTCGAGCGCGTGGTTGACGCGGATGCCGACGATGCCGTCGGTCTTCGCGGTCATGCCGGTCTTCGGCGTCGAGTGGACCACGGTGCCGTTGACCACGTAGTCGATCTTCTGCGCCTGGACGCGGACTTCGAGCGTGTTGGTGGACTTGCCTGATGCGTCCGGCTTGGCGACGGCGTCGTTCGCCGCGCGCGGCACCACGTCCATCGTCGTCTCGCCGCTGCGGTGCTTGATCAGCCAGGTGCCGTTCTGTGCGACGGTGAAATAGATATAGGTCTGGTTGGCGCCTTCGAGATCCGCGCCGCCGAAGACCAGTCCGTAGTAGTTGACGTGGCTGCTCGGTTTCTGGAGCACGAAGGTGCCCTTGAGCGTGTAGTTTCCCGTTGCAGTATTCGCCGGGTTCCAGAACGTGGCGGCCGCGGGATTCGTGGCATGGAAACCCGACCCCATCGCAACGAACTTCACCGGACCGGGCGCATCAGGATCTTGCGCACTGGTGCTCTTGTCGATCCGTTCCCGCCAGCCTTGCGGGGCCTGTGCGAACGCGGACGAAGCGGCAAGCACTGTGGCAAGTGCCAGTAGTAGACAACGTTTGAACATGCGGTTTTCTCCTCGCCGAAAGTCTACCTCGCAAACGGGGCCTCGAGAGATCGCGACGGCGGCGTAAACAACTCCGCGCCGGCGTCCGTAATGAGCAGATCGTCCTCGAGCCTGACGCCGAACTCGCCGGGGATGTAAACACCCGGCTCATCGCTGAAGACCATTCCAGGGCGGGCGGACAGCGCCTGCTCCCAGCCGAACATGTTGTTGGCAACGAGATAGGGCCACTCGTGCATGTCCATCCCGAGCCCGTGGCCGAGCCGGTGTGTGAAGTACTTGAATCCAGGCCCGTAGCCGGCATCGCTAATCACGGCCCGGGCGGCCCTGTCGAGGTCGGCCAGCGCCACTCCGGGTCGGGCCGCCTGCAACGCTGCCTGCTGGGCGCGCGCGACGATGTCGAAGACGCGCTTCATCTTGTCGGTCGCCTTGCCGAGCACGAACGTCCGCGTGATGTCCGACTGATAGCCCTCGACCAGACAGCCGTCGTCGATCATCAGAATCGTGCCTTCGCGAATCGTCTGGGGCGTCGCCGATCCGTGCGGGAGCGCGGTGTATTCGCCGACCTGGATGCTGGCGCCGCCGCCGAAACCCAGTCGCGAATACGCGGCCGCGATGAGTCCGCGGACGTCGGTCTCGGTCATACCCGGTTCGAGGGCGTGGAAGACCGCTTCGTAGCACTTGAGCGTGACCTGCGACGCGAGCCGCATCAGGGCGATCTCGTGAGCGTCCTTGATCATCCGGCAGCCGGCGACCACCGGCGTCCCGCTCACGATGCGCAACGCGGGAGCAGCTGCCGCGAGGCTGTCGCTGAACACGAACTTGGTCGTTTCTTCGAGGCCCAAACGACCCGACACGATGCCGCGGTCAAGGAGCGCCTGGGCAACGCGAGCAAACGGACTCTCGTCTTCCTGCCAGGTGCGAGTCTCGGCGCCACGGAGCGGACCCGGCGCCAATTGCTCGCGCACGCGTTCTTCTTCAAACGCGGGACAGATGCAGAACACGTCCCCTCGCGCGGGGATGACGACGGCCATCAGGCGTTCGCTGTTGCCCCACCGGGCGCCGGTGAAATAGTTCAGCGACGTGCCGCCGGGAATCAGCGTCGCGTCGATCCGCGACTCGATCATCAGCCGCCGCGCCCGTTCGATCCGGCCGCGACGCTCCTCGACCGTGATCGGCTGCGCCTGGGCGCGCATCGAGGTCAGCGCGGCGATCGATGGCGCGAGTGCGCGGCGCTCCTGGGCGAAACTGACTGCCGGCCGTGCGGCGACCGCGCCAATGCCGAGCGCCGAGTGAGTCAGAAATCCACGTCGCGTGATGATCATGAACTACCTGCTCTTCAACTTGGTCGCCTTCGCGGGGTCAGACACCCGGCGATCGTTCCGGTGTCTGACCCCCTGCGTCGCGGTCTCGCGGTGTCCGACCCCCTGCATCACTGCTTGGCGGGGCCGCTGTTTCGCCGACACCTGACGAATCACCATCGTGCCTTTCGCCGAGCGGCGGAACGGCACGTCCGAATCCTCGAGCGCCAGCATCATCAGCGTCGCAATCGCCGGCTTCTGCAAATCCTCCGCTGAAGTCAGGCGGATGTGGCGGATTCGTTTGCCGCCACCCTGGAGCACGCCTTCCGGATCCGGAAGGTCGCAGCCATTCTGGAGAAAGAACAAGTTGATCCAGCGCGGATAGACGACGACCGAGAAGATCGCGTCGGACGGGCGCTCGGTCGGCGAGAACCCGACGACGAGCGCATTGAACTTGTCGTACACCATCTCATACGCCCCGGGCAGCCGGGTCCGCATTGTCTTGAGCACGCGTCGGGCGTCGGCGGCGAGCTTCGGTTCGAACCGCCGGAGAAACGCTGCGAGCTGAACCGCCGCGGACTGGTTAGTTCGGGCCATTGAACATCGTGTACGACATCATCCGGCCGCAGAAGGTGACCGTCATCCAGAGGAGGATCGACAGCAGGCCGGCAAGACGCGCCGCACCGAGCGGACGCGGGTTCGCGTCCCATTCGGCGAGGCGGCGCTCGGTGACGAAGTGATAGAAGAGCGCGTTCAGCCCCGCCAGAACGATCGCCAGCACCTTGATGCGGAAGTACGGATTCCGGTACGCCGCACTGGCGTAGCCGACGAACAGGACCCCGCCGGTCGCGAACATCACGAGGAAACCCACTGTCGCCCACGGCCCCAGCCGGCGATACAACTCCGAGACGCGCGAGCGTGTCATCCCGACTCCGAGAAGACGCAGGTCGAACCAGACGATCGTGCCGACCGACAGCATGAGCCCGAGGATGTGCGCGCCGACCAGCCACGCAAACGCGTACGGCGCCTCCTTGACGTAGATGCCGAGCGCGGTGTTTTCCAGCCAGTCGCAGAACGCGATCACGAGGTCCCTATTCGAGAAGAATGAACGCGCAGGCCGAGAGCGCGACGCCGAGCCACATCATCAGACCGACCACACCGGCCACGCGCCGCGCCGCCGTGTCCCGATCGATCACCCGCAGCTGCCATCCGAAGTGCACGACTGACGCCGACAGCAGGAGCAGCATCTTCAGCTGAAAGAATCCGTTTTCGGACGCCGCCGCCGCACGGGTCGAAAACAGCAGAAACCCCGTCGTCACGCTGATCGCCAGGCCGAACGCCATCGCCCGCCGCGTCGGTCCCGCGACTTCCGCGACCGGCAGGTTCGGGAGCAGCAGCCCGGCGAGCCGCAGGTTGCCGATGACCGCGCTGCCCATGAGCAGCGTGAAACCGAGCAGGTGGGTGGCGCTCAACACCGCCGTCAGGTACAGCGAATTGGCGATCGCGTGAGCGAAACCCTGATGCTGCAGCGATTCGAGCAACGGCCGCATGTCAGGCAAAGAAGGTCGCGACGTCGCGGTTGAAGCGCGCGGTCGCCTCAATCGGCGGCAGATGTCCGACACCGTGATACGTGTGCAGCGTCGCCCCGGGAATGTGCGCGGCGAGATACTGGCCGTTGGCGTACGGCAGCAGCGGATCGAGATCGCCGTGAATGACGAGCGTCGGCATGCGGAGGTCAGCCAGATGCTCGCCGAGCCCGGTCCATCCCACCATGGCGGCGAGCTGCCGGCGATAGCAGGTCAGCGGCATCGCCTTCGCTTCCTGCGAGCGGATGATCATCTCGAGATCGTCTGGATGTCCGTTCATGTAGCCGGGAGCCGCCAGGTGCGGGTAGGTTCGCCGCACACGCGACTCGACGCTTTCCGTTTCAGTTCTCGAGAGCAGCTTGCCGATCTCCGGCGCCGCGGGCACTGTGTTCTTGCCGCCGGGCGTGGTCGCGACGAGCGCGAGCCGCTCGACGAGCGCGGGGCGGCGATATGCCAGCTCCTGAGCGATCGCACCGCCCATTGACCAGCCCATGACGTCGGTCTGTCCCAGCTTCAACGCCTCTATCACCCTGGCGGCGTCTTCAGCCATGTCGCTGATGCCGTACGGCGCGGTGGCGTGCGAGCTGTCGCCGGCGTCGCGGTTGTCGAGAATGACGAGATGAAAGCGTTCGGCAAGCGGAACCACCTGCTTCTGCCAGGCCAGCCGCGACGCGCCGAGCCCGGGAATCAGCACCAACGGCCGGCCGTGCCCGTGAGCGTCGTACCAGATGGTGTGAGACCCGAGGTCGATCGCAGGCATGACGGCCTATTGTGCCGGGAACTTCAGCAGCACGTAGCTGAGATGCTGTCCCTTCGGCACGAGGAAGCTGTGCGGGATCTTCGCGGGAATGTGCACGACATCGCCAGGCCCGAGCGGATGCTGGGTGCCGCCCTCGAGCCGCGTGCCGACGAATTCGCCGTCGCCGCTGCCGGCACGGCGGCCGATCATGGTGCCGCCAAGAACGAGCGTGCCCTGCCCGCCCTGCACATACACGACATCGACGACGCGCGCGTGTTCCTCCGGATTACCGTCGGCATCGCGGTAGAGCATGCGAAAGCGGTGATCGCCGTAGTCCGCAAGCGTCTCCCGCGCCGAATGATCGGGGCCGATCTTGCCGGAGAGATCGCGCTCATGGGTCCGGAGCTCGCCGGCGCGCCAGATCGCGAATCCCTTGGGATCGCTCTGCCCGCCAGGCGTCTGCCCGGCCGGGGCGGCCGCGAACGCCGGCACCATCAACAGCGCGGCGGCAGCCGCGCACTTGAGAAAACGGGTCATGACTGAACTCCACTTCTCCGCTGTTCGGCAAACCGCTGGCGCGATCGCTCTCTGGCTTTGCGCGCCTCCTCGTCGCGGTAGCGCGGCGGCGCGCTGATCTCGAGCGTGTCGATCAGGCGCTTCGCCGACGCCGTCACTTCGTCCACGGCCCGCTCGAACGCGGCGACGTTCGTTTTCGAGGGCTTCGCAAACCCGCTCAGCTTCCGGACGAACTGCAAGGCCGAGAGACGGATCTCCATTTCCGTCGCCGGCGGATCAAAGTTCGACAAGGTTCGAATATTGCGGCACATGCTAACTCTGTCTCCCCAGCGTTTCGATTGTGAACATCCACCCTTGTCGGGGTCAGACACCCGGCGATTGTTCCGCCCTTCGATTCCACTCAGGGCGGCCTGAGCGCACTCGAAGGCCGGTGTCCGACCCCGTGTCAGGAACAAACGGCGCCCAACCACTAGGGTGCTTCGCTGAACGCCGAACGGGCCGCGGCGGCTATGCCGGCGCCGCGCGGCCAGTCGGCGTGCGTCGCTTGAATCTCCCGCTGCACGGTCGTGGCGACCTCGTCGATGGTTCGGCCCTGCGCCTTCAACGCGCGCGCGCGCGCCCGAATCGCCAGCATGAATGTCCGATTGACGTCCATCATCGTGCCCTGGCCGATCGGCCCGTGGGAAGGCACGATCGTGGTCGGCTTCAACGACTCGAACACGTCAAAGGCGGTCAGCCAGGCCTGCATGCTCGACGCCGCATTCGCCGCGACGAACGAGTTGTTCATGACCACATCGCCGGCAAAGAGCACGCCGTCTTCCTGCACGAAGAATCCGGTATCGCCTTTGGTATGCGTCGGACCGACGACGATGAAGCGCACGTGCACGCCGCCGAGATCCAGCGTGTACGCGCGGTCGAACGTGATGTCGGCTTTGCGACCGGTCGCGTCTTTCAGAATCTCCGCGGTCGCCGGTGAGCGGCCCGAAAACGTCCGGATCTGCGCGAGTCCGCTCTCGGCGAACTCCGCTTCCTGGATCGTGGAGTTCACATACTTGGCGCTGGGTGGAAACGCGAGATAGCCCGTCGTGTGTTCCGCATGGAAATGCGTCGAGGCGATGTAGAGCTCGCGGTTGTTGCTGACCTTGGTCACTTCGCGAAGAACGGTCTCGCCATTTCTGCGGCCGAGGCCGGGATCGATGACAAGCGTCGCTCGCGATCCGACGATGATGCCGACGTTGGGGACAAGACCGACATTGCCGTCGGGAATCGCGTAGGTGTGCGGCCCGACCTTGACCGTGACGTTTTCCTTGATCAGCGGGTCGGCGGGCGCCGGCGCCTGACCGGCGCGGAGCGGGAGCGCCATGAGCGACGCGACGCTGAATGACAGCGCGGCCATGAGATGGCGATGCATACGGCCGAAATCTTACCGCGCTTGTGTCCGCGAGCGCGCGCGGATTAAGGTTGCCAGCCGATGAATACCTTGCACACAGAGAACGGCATCCGCTACGTCGTGGCCACCGGTCAGGAGCGATCGCAGATTGTCCGGCTGCTCAGCGAGAGCTTCTGCCGCGAGCCGATGAGCGCGATCCTCGGCGCCACCGCGGCCGACCTCGCGCCGCTCGTTGAACGATTCATGCCCGAGTGCACGAGCAACGGGCTGTCGGTGATGGCGCTCGACGACCGCGAACCCGGCACCGTGGCCGGCGTGCTGATCAATCGCGACTTCAAGTTGCCGCTGCCGGACGGTGTCCCCGACGCCTTCGCCTGGTTTCTGCCGATTGCGACGGCGCTCGGGAGCGTGGACACGGTGTTCGAGGAAAAGCGGCCGAGCCTTCAAGTCGGAGACGCGCTGGACCTGTGGATGCTCGGAGTGGATTCGGCGCGCTTCGGCCAGCGCGGGATCGGCGGCCAGCTGGTTCGACTCTCGACCGCACTCGCCAGGGAACGCGGCTTCGCGCGCTGTGTGACCGAGTGCACGGGACACTTTTCTCAGTCGGCTGCCGAGCGCGCCGGCTTCACCGAGGTCACGCGGCTCCGGTACAAGGACTTTCGATTCGAAGGCCGCCCGGTGTTCGCCGGCGTCAGCGCACCGCATACCCATCTTGCGCTCTACGAGCGCGAGTTGTAGAGGTCAGGGGCTGGGGGCTGGGGGCTGGGGACTGGGGCTAGAGCGGGAACTCGAACATCACTGCCGGCATCACTGACGCCTTGCCGCCGGCGGACTCGTAGAGCCGGTGCGCGGCCACGTTGTCGGCATCGGCCAGGACCCACGCCTGACGGCAGCCAACGCGCCGCCCTTCTTCCAGGAGACATCGCACGACCGCCTGCCCCAGTCCACGTCGCTGATGCGACTCGGCCACGCCGACTTCGTTGATGAAGAGTTCCGCCGGCTTGTCGGGATGGATGTAATGCACGCCCGACGCGAACCCCACGATCCGGCCGTCGTCGATCGCCACCGCCAGATGGTGCCGGGGGTCGCGCAGAAACTCTCTCGCCAATCGCGGATCAACCGAGTCGTCGAACACGTCTGCTCCAGCGCTCTCGAGAATCGCCTCGTCGCCGGCTTTCAACGCGCGGATATCCACGGCTAGAGCTTCTCCGCTCCGGCAATTCGGCGCAACCGACGATTAGTGGCGCGCATGTCGCGCATGGACACACCGCCGGAGCCCGTCCTTCAATTCGGAAATGGTACGGGTCTTCGCCGGACGCCCGAACAGAACGCGGTGAATGTCTTCAGAGGAATAGCGTCCGGCTTTCCGGACGACGATCCGGCCGGCCTCTTCTTCCCATTCGAGCAATCCGCCAGGACCGATGCCGAGGTACTGACGCACCTTGAGCGGCACCGTGACTCGTCCCCTTGCGTTGAGGCGTGAGTGGGCAAGGGCCATGGCTCGTGACCATGGTAGCGCGTTCCCGCCGGCCCCGCCTGCCGTGCCCGCCTTGCCTGCCCTACCGCCGCACCGGCTCGGGATACTTCTTGAACGCCAGGCGCAGCGTCCAGGCGTCGGGCACGCCCGGCTTTTCGTCGAGCAGGTAATCGAACACCTCGTGCCCAGGCGAGGTCAGCACCAGACCAGTCAGATCCGGCATGTGCCAATCGTGACCCTGATTGGTCGCCCTGCGCGAAAAGCGCCCCTGCGAGTCGCGGTTGTACACCGAGACGCCCTCAAACATCACGTCGCCGCCGTTTGGGAAGCGGAACAACTCGACGATGTAGAGCCAGCGATACGTGAGGTAAGAGAGCTCGGTCCCGAGGACCAGGTGATTGGTGACCTTCGGCAGGCTGAACAGACTGTCGACGAAGTTGGTCGGCAGTTTCCGCCGGCGCGTATCGATGACGGCATTCGCTGTGAAGCGATGCTCGCCGCCGCTGTCGGTCACGAATGTCTGGCCGGCGGTGGGCGGTTCACGCCAGGGTTCATCGGCAAAGACGACGCGGACGGTCGCGCCAGGAATCGGTTTGTAATCCAGATCGGTGAGCTTGAAGTGCACGTCGATCGTCATGGATTGAGCAGCGACGGCCGCAACCAATGACTGGACCGCAGCCACGGACATCAGCACAAACAAGAGCGCACTCAAGCGCAACAATCGCATGCAAATCTCCCAGGAAGCATCTTGCGTTGCAAGAGCGCAATGCCGTCGCATCGGCGAACGTCGCGTGTTATCTCTGCGACATGGAACCGCTGACGGAGGCGACTGAAAAGATGGCTGCGTTCTCCGAGAGCGTCATCGCGGCGCATCTGGTGTATCTCTCCAGAGCTCAAGGAGGAGTTGGTCAACTGCGTTCGCGAATGTCTCTAGCGGATGCTCGGCACACCGCCGTTGAATCCAAGTGAGCAAGCCGTTTCCGTTTGTCTCCTTCATAACACTACCGGTTCTTGCGGGACGCACCGGAGAGTCTTTCCAAATCGCGCAAATCGGATCTGAGGAATTATCCTGACAATACTTTCCACGAGCCTCCGCCAGCTGAGTTCTTTCGGCAGGAGCCCGGAGACCCCCTCGCACAAACTGGTCCCAGAGAAAATCGCTGACAGAACGTTCCTCACCTGCCCCAGTGACAACACCGTACATCCACGAAAGCATTCCGACGTACTGGAGGCGTTCATCCTCTGTTCGCTCCCGGGAGTTTTGAACGAAATCTCCACAAGACTTGTCCGTACCCGCACCAAAGACTCGAAAGGTCTGCTGCGCGAACAACTGGCTTTGCATGCACAAGAAGAAGCCGATCAACAGGAGCATTCGACCAAGGCCACGCATCGTTGACTCCTTCCAATATCGAATTGTCGACCCAACAAAAGGCCGGCTCTATTCACACAAGTCGTCGAACTTTCGAATGAACGCCTGTTTGTAGCCGTCGTTGGTTATCAGCTCAGCTCGATAGTCGGCAATCAGAGTCTCAAGGCCTATCTGAAAGTTATCGCGGTAGAAGATCTTGCTGTTCTTGTCGACTATCTGATCTTGGGCGCCAAATGTGTTGAACGCCCAGATCCTCCAGCCCTTCTTCGTCCTCGCTTCATGGAGGAGGGCGCAGCGGACATTTTCATAGAAATCGTCGGCAAGGACAGCGTCGAATTCGCTCGCGAATGGCTGTCTGGTTGTAAGAAATGTCTTGAATAACTCTCTGCTCGATGAGTACTCGAATTGGCCTAGCTTCGCAGGAGGGCGAACATAACGATAGGAGCGGCCTTGAATACACGCCTCAATGAATTCGACCAAGGCACACTGTATGGTTGCAATCGCGAAACCTTCGCCAGTCAGCGTACCGTTCACCTGGAGAGTCTTGATTGGACCTAGATACCGAAGCTCAAGTCGATCGCGGAAGAAGTCTTCAAATGCCTGGAGCCCATCTTCTTCAGTCGATTCCGAAGACAGGCGAGCCTTAGCTTTCTTCCAATCGGCGGGTGTCTTCGAACCTGAGACGAATTCTGGCATGTCGTCTGTCATCAGTTCACTCAAGCCTCCTGTGCAAGTAGCCTCAGGAAATGACGAGGCGAGCCTTCAGGACAGAATCGCGCGCAGTCCGCCGACGAGACGGCCGATGCCCTCGGCGACCGTCGCCTTCTGCAGCGCGCCGTAGGCGACGCGGAAGTAGCAGCCGCCGGTCATGCCGAAGGCCGTACCTGGAATGACGGCGACCTTGTGCTCGCGTACGAGGCGTTCACCCAGAACCAGCGGATCCATCGTCGTGTTGACGCGCATCAGAGCGTAGAACGCACCGTCCGCGGCAGGAACCGTCGCGAGCGGCGCGAGCGCGTTCAGCTCCGAAAAGACGATGTCGCGGATCGACGCCAGCTCGCGCACGTAGGGCTCGCAGTAGCCACGGCCGACGCGGAGCGCCGCAGTGGCTCCGACCTGGGAGGCAATCGTCGGATTGATCAGGATCGTGTCCTGACACTTCATCATCGCCGCGTGAAGCGCTTCGGGGTAGACCACGTAGCCGATGCGCCAGCCGGCAAAGCCGTAGGCCTTGGACAGCGAGTACATCGAAATCGTGTGGCCGGCGGCGCCGCCGATCGATCCTGGAGAGAAGTGTCGCGCGTGACCGTAGGTGAAGTACTCGTACGGCTCGTCGGCAACGTGATAGATGCCGCGGTCGCGGCAGAGCGCGTTCACCGCGCGGAGCGAGGCCTCGGTCAGCACCGCGCCGCTCGGGTTGTTCGGCGAAATCGTGACGATGGCTCGGGTGCGGTCCGAGATGGCGCGGTCCAGGAGATCCAGACGCAGCTGGTAGTGCTCGTCGGTCGGCACGCGGACGACCTTGCAGCCGGCCATTTCGATCGCCATCTCGTGATTGAAATAGAACGGCGCGGGCAGGATGATTTCGTCGCCCGGCCGCGTGATCGCCAGCGCGATGTGCATGAACGCCATGTTCGCGCCCGCCGTCACCATGACGCGGCTGCCGTGCGAAAGATCGATGTGATTCTCGGTCAGCAGCTTGTGGCGGATGGCCTCGCGGAGGTCGGCCTGGCCGGCCACTTCGCCGTATTCATGGGTCGCGGGCCGGGCCAACGCATCACGCACGGCCTCGACGACGGCCGCTGGCGGCCCGTAGTGGACGACGCCCTGGCCCAGTGAAATCGTGCCGGGCGTCTCGCGAATCCAGGCTCCCACGACGGGGATGATCGGCGACTGGACCTGGTCCATCCGGCTGGAATGTGTAACCGCGCGCATGTGTTCCCTGCTTGTAATCCGGCTAACTTGTCCGCCGTAGCCCCGGCGAAGGCGGAAGCCGGACGCCACCGTTATTAGAACCGGACGCCACCGTTGATCGTTGATATTGTCCCGAACCGAAGGGCTGGCCTATTCTTGCTCATGCCCGCGGGCCGCGTCTCGCCCAACCCGGAGGTCCGGCTAAAGCCGGACACCACGACCGTTGTGGGATCCGGCCCTACGACTAAGCTCAGGGCCGTCCTGAGCGTGTCGAAGGACGGCTCCAGCCGGATTCTCCCCCGACGCGTCCGCGCACTGACCGTGATGCTTGTGGCGCTGGCCGTCCTGCGCGGAGGCGCTGCCGGCTCCCTCACGACGCCGGAGCAGTTCCTCGGGTTCAAGGTCGGCGCCGACAACAAGCTCGCCCGCTGGGACAGGATCGTCGATTACATGAAGCTCGCGGCCGCGAATTCGGACCGCGTCCGCTACCGCGAGCTGGGCAAGACGACGCAGGGCAATCCGCTCATCGCGCTCGAAATTGCCGCCCCGGAAACCCTGCGCAACCTCGATCGCTTCAAGCAGCTCGAACGGCGGCTGTACTTCCAGAGCGGCACTCCGTCGGTCCGCGAACGCGACGAGATCTTCCGCCAGGGCAAGGCCGTCGTGCTTATCACCTGCGCGACGCACGCGAACGAGATCGGCTCGACGCAGATGGTCCTCGACCTGGTCCATCAGCTGGCCACAGACGACTCGCCACAGATCAAGAAGATCCTCGACAACGTCATCGTGCTCCTCGTGCCGAGCCTCAATCCCGACGGTCAGATCCTGGTCACCGACTGGTTCAACCGCAACGTCGGGACGCCGTACGAATCGAGTCCGATTCCGTTTCTCACGCATCCGTATGCCGGGCACGACAGCAACCGCGACATGTACATGTTCACGCAGAAAGAAAGCCAGTACATGGCGCAGCTGGTATGGCACGACTGGTTCCCGTCGGTGTGGCTCGACATCCATCAGATGACCGAGAACGGTCCGCGCATCTTCGTGATGCCGGCAACCGATCCGATCAATCCGAACGTCCATCCGGTGATTTACCGTTGGAACACCATCCTCGGTCAGTCGCAGGCGGCGGCGCTCGAGGCCGCGGGCAAGGACGGCATCATCTACAACTCCACCTACACCAACTTCTGGCAAGGCGCGATGGCCTGGAGCGGGTGGTGGCACAACCAGATTGGCCTGCTGACGGAGGTCGCCAGCGCGCGGCTCGCGGCGCCGATCGAACAGCAGAAAGCAACGGTCCGGACGCAGAGCACCAACGAACGCAGCAACCGCGACGGTCCGGACTTCAGCGCCGGCATTTCGCCGCTCGGCCCGCCAACCGACACAACGCCGCGCACCGAGTATCCGCGGCCGTGGATGGGCGGACGCTGGACCCTCCGCGACATCGTCGACTACGAGCTCATCTCGACGCTTGCGCTGCTCGATACGGCAGCCGATCGCCGCGAGACGATTCTGCGGCAGCTCTACGAGGTCAACCGGACGACGATCGAAGAGGGGCGCACCGCGCCGGTGAAAGCGATTCTGATCCCGGTCGAATCGCAGCACGATCCGCGCGAGGCGGGGCACCTCGTCGAGCGGCTGATGATGGGCGGCGTCGAGGTCTACCGCGCCGACCAGGCGTTCGTCGCTGACGACATCCCGTATCCAGCCGGCACCTACGTAATCCCCATGACGCAGGTGTTCGCGCGCTACGCGAAAGATCTGCTCGAGAAGCAGACCTATCCCGAAATCCGGCGCGGCCCTGAGGGGCCGGGCGAGCCGCCGTACGACGTTACAGCGTGGTCGCTCGGCATGCTCCTTGGCGTACAGGTCGATTTCTCGAGCGCGCCGCTGCCGACGATGCGAATGACCCGCGTGACGACGGTGACCAATCCACCGGGACGCGTCGCCGGCAACGGTCCGCGGTTCCTCTTCGACTACGCCGGCCCGGACACGGCGATCGCCATCAACCGGCTGCTCAAGGAGGGCGCGACGCTCTACTTCGATTCGCCGTCACGAGTCATCGTGGAGAACGGCACCCGCGAAAAACTCGAACCGGTCGCCCGCGAGTTCGGCCTGCTCGTCGTCTCGACCGATCAGCCACCGCCGGGGCTGGAATTCAAGCCGCTGGCGCAGGTACGGACGCCGCGGATCGGCATCTACTACCCGTGGACGGCGAGCGGCGGCAACGTCGACGAGGGGTGGACGCGGTGGGTCCTTGACCAATACGAGTTCAAGTACACGACGCTCTACAACCGCGACATTCGCGACGGCGCACTGCGCCGCCAGTTCGACGTCATCATCGTCGCTGACCAGCCGCAGCGGGAGATCCTCGACGGGATGTCGCTCAATTCGGTCCGGCCGGAGTACCGCAACGGCATCGGCGAGGCTGGTCTCGACAATCTCGGCCGCTTCGTCACGCAGGGCGGCACGCTGATCACGCTGGGCCTGGCGGCGGATCTCGCCATCGACCGGTTCCCGATTCCGGTGCGCAATCTGAAGCGCGGCCTGCGCCGCGATCAGCACTCGGCGCCCGGCAGCATCCTGCGGATTCAAGTCGACACCACGCAGGCGATGGGCTTTGGCATGGCCGCGGATACTTACGCGTTCTACAACAACAGCCCGTTCTTCTCGCTGCTCGAAGGGTTCAACTCGCTGAAGCCGACGGTCATCGCGCGGTATCCGAATCAGGAGGTGGCGGCGTCGGGCTGGCTGCGAGGTGAAGACTTCATGGCGGGCCGGGCAGCGGTGGTGTCCATCGATATGAAGCCGGGCCGCGTCGTGCTCTTCGGTCTACGTCCACAGCATCGCGGCCAGACGCACGCGACCTTCCCGCTGCTCTTCAACGCACTCTATCTGGCTGCTGATCCGGCCACTTCGACCTCGGACTAGGGACTAGGGACTAGGGACTAGGGACTGGGGACTAGGGGCTAGGGGGTCGGCTCGAACACTCCGGTTTCGCGGTTCTTGTGCACCTTGTCCCAGTCAAAGTAGCGGCCGTTCATCGCCACGTACACGCCTGGCGGTAGCACCTGGACGAACGACAACGCGCTGCCCAAGTTGAACAAACCATCCGAGCTGCCGAAGGCGTACGGCACCATCGCACCGGTCAGCACGATCGTCTTCTGACCATCCCGCGCGAACGCTGAGGCTAGAACTCGCGCCGTTTCCACCATCGTGTCGGTTCCGTGGGTGATCACGATCCGCGAAGCACCGGCCTGCCGGCACGCCTCGACGATGCTCTGACGATCGGCCGGAGTCATTTCCAGACTGTCGATCATCATCAGCGTTTCGACGTGGACCGGGACATGCGAACGCCCGCGGTGCAGCATTTCCTGCACGTGCGTGTGACGGAAGAACAACGTGCCGTTCAGCTCGTTGTACTCCTTGTCGAAGGTCCCGCCGGTGATGAAGACGTGAATTTTGGCGGACACGTCCACATCCGACGCTGAATCAGCGAGCGCGCAGCGTTTCGAGCTGCTTGAGGTGATGGATGTGGTGGCCGGCCATCTGATGGATGATCCAGTCGACGGTGAGCGATCCGTACTCAGGATGCGTCAGCGCCGTCTGCCGATCGCCGTCCGACAATGACGCGAAGAGCGACAGGTTCATCCGCATCAACGCGACCAGCGTCGCGGCAGCCTCGCGGCCGCTGAGCCGCTGGTCGCGCGTCATCCAGAGGTCCTGGTCGAAGGACTGCGCCGCATAGTGCGGCGTCGAGAGCGCCATGCGGGCGCGCGTACCGAGCGCGAGCTCGGTCTGCATCAAGTGGACGAGCACCTGCCGGGCCGACCACTTCCCCGGTGCGTACGGGCGTTCGAACTGGTCAGGCGACCAGGCATGAGTCAGCGCCTCGAACTGTTTCGCGCTGTCGGCGATCGCCTCGAGCGGATCGCGGCCTGCCAGGGCCTGGGTATACGGAGTGACAGGGGCCATATCAATTTGGAATTATCGATTCTGAATTGTCAATGCGTGGCAGGCGGCATCCTGGTGTGTCGAGCATTCTGAACCTGCCTGGTGTTGTACGAATTGCCAATTGATAATTGACCATTGCGAATTGATCGGCGTGAGTCTCAGATCGTCGCCTGAACGACTGTTCTTGCACTCCGATGACGGCCGAGAAGTTCGGGCACGAGCTTCTTGCTCAAGTAGACCTTCGATTCCGCGTTGTCGGCGTGGTGCCGCTCGTACTTCACGACTTCGAAGCGCAGGTGATCGAGCGTGCCGCGCATCTCGTAGAACTTGTTCTTGGTCTTGACGACGATTTCGTCGAACCCCTGCTCGATCGCCCACAGTTCCTGCTGCTCGGTCAGCGCGCGGAAGTGGCCCTGGCCGCGCCAGTCGCGGCGTGTGCCGCCAATCCAGGTGTAGAGAATCCGGCGCCCGGGAAACTGGATGTGGTCCTTCAACCGGTGGACGAGATCGGCGAGCCTGGGCTCGTCTTCCTGCTCGCGGATCTCGTGCGCGACCTTGAACGAGACCGGAACGACCGTGCCGGGATCGTCGGGCAGCGGCGCGTTGGCGAGCAGAATCAGATGCGAGCGGCCTTCGAGCCGGTTGACGATTTCGGACGCGGTCTTCTTGCGCGGAAACTCGCCGAAGTATTCCTCGATGTACTGAATCTCGAGGGCGCCCTGAACGAGGTCGTACTGGGTGATGTGATATTCCACGGTGAAAAGCGCCTATTTTACCGTAGAATCGCCGCGCTCATGGAGGGTCCCATGTCCGCCGATCGCGCCGCCAGCATCCTTGCCCGCTTCAACGCCGCGTGCACGACCTTCGCATCAAGACTTCGGGATCTCCCACCGGGCACCGCGGAGGTGCGTCCGGATCCGCATTCGTGGAGTCCCGCGCAAATCGGTTGTCATGTGGCGATGTCGAACGACTGGATCGCCGGTGCGCTGACCGGCGCCGAACCGGTAGCGCAGCCGATCGACGCGCGCCACGAGGCAGCGTTCGATCCGTCGGCACTGGCACCGACCGAGGAGAGCTTTCCGGCGCTCGTTCCGCCAAGCCCGGTCAGCCGCGAGGTCGCGCTCGAGCGGCTCAAAGTCAGCAGCCAGCGCGTCAGCCGCGCGATCGCGTCACTCTCGGCGGAACGTGGCCGCGGGCATGGTGTCACGACGGCGGTGGGGACGATGTCGCTCTACGAGCTCGCTGACTATGCAGCGACTCATATTGCGAGGCATCTGGCTCAAGTCGAGCGGAGCACAAAGCATTCCTAGGGTTCGAGGGGTTCGAGGGGTTCGAGGGGTTCGAGGGGTTCGAGGGGTTCGAGGGGTTCGAAAGGTTCGAGGGGTTCACGGGTTCGAGAGGTTCGAAGGGTTCAGAGAACCCGAACCTGTCGAACCATTCGAACCTATCGAACCTATCGAACCCGTCGAACCCGTCGAACCCGTCGAACCTTTATCCGCGTTGTTCAATCTTCGCCCAGGTGTCTCTGAGCGACACGGTGCGATTGAAGACCAGCGCGCCGGGGCGGGACTCGCGATCGACGCAGAAATAACCGAGCCGCTCGAATTGGAACCGGGCGAGCGTTTCGGCAGTCGCGAGGCTGGGTTCGGCCTGGCAGTCGCGCAGGACTTCGAGCGAGTTCGGGTTCAGATAGTCGACAAACGTGGTGCCCTCGCGGCCGCGTTCCGGATCCTCGACCGAAAACAGCCGATCGTAAAGCCGCACTTCGACCGGGACGGCATGCGCGACCGACACCCAGTGCAACGTCGCCTTGACCCGGCGGCCGTCCGGCGAGTCGCCGCCGCGCGTGGCGGGATCGTAGGTACAGCGGAGCTCGACGATCTCGCCGGCATCGTTCTTCACGACTTCCTGGCAGGTGATGAAGTACGCGCAGCGGAGGCGGACTTCCTTGCCGGGTGAGAGGCGGAAGAACTTCTTCGGCGGATCCTCCCGGAAATCGTCCTGCTCGATGTAGATCTCCCGCGAAAACGGCACCTTGCGCGTACCCACCGACGCATCCTCGGGGTTGTTGATGACGTCGACGTGCTCGACCTGCCCCTCGGGATAGTTGGTGAGGACGACCTTGAGCGGCCGCAGCACTGCCATCACCCGCGGCGCCCGGCGATTCAGATCCTCGCGGATGCTGTTTTCGAGCTGCGCGACGTCGATGACGTTTTCCTTGCGCGCCACGCCGATGCGTGAACAGAAATCGCGGATCGACTCCGGCGTGTAACCGCGGCGGCGCAGGCCGCTGATCGTCGGCATCCGCGGGTCGTCCCAGTCGGTGACGTGCTGCTGCTGAACGAGCTGCAGCAGCTTCCGCTTGCTCATCACCGTGTAGTTCAGATTGAGCCGCGCGAACTCGATCTGACGCGGGCGCTCGCCGGCAATCAGGTTCTCGACGCACCAGTCATAGAGCGGACGGTGATCCTCGAACTCCAGCGTGCACAGCGAGTGCGTGATCCGTTCGAGCGCGTCCGACAGCGGGTGCGCGTAGTCGTACATCGGATAGATGCACCACGTGTCGCCGGTCCGATGGTGGGTCGCGCGACGGATCCGATAGAGCGTCGGATCGCGCATGTTCATGTTCGGCGACGCCATGTCGATCTTCGCCCGCAGCACGTGCGCGCCGTCGGGAAACTCGCCGGCCCGCATCCGCGCGAACAGGTCCTGGCTTTCCTCGATCGGCCGGTCGCGATACGGGCTGTTGCGCCCGGGCTCGGTCAGCGTGCCGCGGTACTCGCGAATCTGATCCGCCGTCAGGCTGTCGACGTAGGCCTTGTCTTTCTTGATCAGCTCGACCGCGAACTGATACAGCTGCTCGAAATAGTCCGAGGCATAGAACAGCGCGTCCCACTTGAAACCGAGCCACGCCACGTCCTCCATGATCGAGTCGACGTAACGCTGATCTTCCTTGGTGGGATTGGTGTCGTCGAAGCGCAGATTGCAGGTCCCGCTGCTTTCCAGGGCGACGCCGAAATTGAGGCAGATCGACTTCGCGTGACCGATGTGCAGGAAGCCGTTGGGCTCGGGCGGAAACCGCGTGGCGGTCCGTCCGCGGTGTTTCCCCGAGGCAAGGTCTTCGTTGACGATGGTGCGGATGAAGTCAACCGGAGCCGAGCTTTCGCCCGGCGGGGATATGTCGGATGGCATGGGCATCAACATTTTATAGGCATCGGGCCAATCGGTGCCTGGCGCCGCCCGCCGCCGGCCGGAAAGCCCTGAACCGGACACCTTTGGCGCCGCGTCTAGGTAGGTGATGTGGCTTCGTGCCGTGACACGCGTCTCCGCGCCGCTGGCAGAGGTTTTTCCGTTCTTCGCGGACGCCGCCAACCTTCAGGCGCTGACCCCGCCCTGGCTGCATTTCACGATCGCCACGCCGCCGCCCATCACGATTAAGGAAGGGACGCTCATCGAATACCGCCTGCGTCTGCATGGCCTTCCGCTGCGCTGGGTGTCCGAGATTCCAGTCTTCAACCCGCCGCACGCGTTCGTGGACGAACAGCGCGCCGGACCGTATCGCCGCTGGATCCACCTCCATCGCTTCGACGCCGATGGCGACGGCACTGTCGTCCGCGACGACGTCCAATTCGAGCTGCCGGGTGGAAAGGCGGCTGCGGCGCTGGTTGCGCGCGACCTCGCGCGGATCTTCACGTTCCGCCATCAGGCGCTCCTCGAACGGTTCGAAGAACCGCATCCGAGGCCGCCCGCCCGCGTCGAAATTCTCTAGCCGGGCGGTGACCCGGTGCTATTGTTCTGTGGTGTTTCGCACGCTCATTGAAACCGAACAGCTTGCTGCGCTCCTCAGCCGCCCGCAGATCGCCGTCATCGACTGCCGCTTCGATCTGAAGGACGTGGGCGGCGGAGAACGGGCCTACGCCGCCGGCCACGTGCCCGGCGCGCTCTACGCAGACCTCGATCGCGATCTGTCCGGGCCCAAGACCGGCACAAACGGCCGCCATCCGCTTCCGGATCCCGCACACGCCGCGCTGACGTTCGGGGCGATGGGCATCGGCGCCGAAACCCAGGTCGTCGCCTACGACCAGGACTCGGGCATGTACGCCAGCCGCCTGTGGTGGATGCTCCGCTGGCTCGGACACGACGCCGTCGCCGTCCTCAACGGCGGCTTCACCAAGTGGTCGACTGAACAGCGGCCGGTCTCGACCAAGCACGAAACGCCGCTGGCGCAGACGTTCGTGCCGCGTGTGCGGCCGAACATGCTGATGGACGTGACGGATGTCGCGGCGCTCGATCTGCACCGCTGGCAGCTGGTCGACGCGCGCGCGCCGGAACGTTTCCGCGGCGACGTCGAAACGCTCGACAAAAAGGCTGGCCACATCCCCGGCGCGGTCAATCACTTCTTTCAAACCAACCTGAAAGGCGACGGCACCTTTCAGTCGCCCGCGGAACTGGCCGCCGGTTTCCGCCGCCAGATCGGCGAGACCGACACCACCGCGGTTGTCTGCTACTGCGGATCCGGCGTCACCGCCTGTCAGAACCTGCTCGCGATGGAACACGCCGGCATGCGTGGGGCGAAGCTCTATCCCGGCTCCTGGAGCGAGTGGTCCGCTGATCCGGCGCGGCCGATCGAAACCGGAGACGGGCCGGCGTGACGGCGGTCGCCGCCCGTCGGGCGACGATTAGGAGCCGCAGCCCACGCACGTTCTCGTTCGGCCAAGCCACGCTCTATCAGGCTGATTGCCGCGACTGGCTCCGCGATCGGCCGCCCGACTCCATCGAAGCGGTCGTCACCGATCCCCCGTACGGACTGATCGAATACTCGACGGCACAGCAGACGAAGCTGCGCCGCGGCCGCGGCGGCGTCTGGCGGATCCCGCCGGCGTTCGACGGCGTCGCGCGCGCGCCGCTGCCGCGATTCACCGTCCTCTCACGCGGCGACCGCGACGCGCTCGGACGGTTCTTTCTCGAATGGACGCGCCTGCTCGTCCCGGTGCTCGTGCCCGGCGCCAACGTACTCGTCGCGAGCAATCCGCTGCTGTCCTATCTCGTCGCGGCGGCGATGGTCGAAGGCGGCCTCGAGCGCCGCGGCGAAATCATCCGGCTGGTGATGACGCTGCGTGGCGGCGACCGGCCGAAGCTCGCGCACCGCGAATTCGACGGCGTCAGCGTGATGCCGCGATCGATGTGGGAACCGTGGCTGCTCTTTCGCAAACCGCTCGACGGACGGGCACAAGACAATCTCCGCCGCTGGAAGACCGGCGGCTTCCGCCGTCCGTCCGCGGCCCGGCCCTTCGGCGACGTGATCGCGTCGTCGCCAACGCCCCGCACCGAGCGGCGGATTGCTCCGCACCCAAGCCTGAAGCCGCAGGCATTTCTTCGGGAAGTCGTGCGCGGCGTGCTGCCGCTTGGCGAGGGTACCGTGCTCGATCCGTTCGCCGGCTCGGGGTCGACGATTGCAGCGGCGGAAGCGGTCGGCTATCGCAGTATCGGCGTTGAGTCCGACGCCCGCTACGTCAGGCTCGCGCTGCGGGCGCTCCCCAAGCTCGCTCGGTTGCAGGGTACGACTTCACTCGGAGGTCGGACAGGCTAACCAGCCTCCGCTAAAGCTACGGCGGTCCGCCGGAGCCTTCGGCGAAGGCGGAGCCTGTCCCTACCGGAGCCGCGACTACCGGATCCGCGACGGCGACAACGGTAGGGACAGCCTTTAGGCTGTCCGCTTCAGTGAACCAGATCGCTGCCGCGGCTCTCGTGAGCCGAGCGCGCGGCGCGCCAGTCGTCTTCGACGATCGCATAGAGCGACTGATCCAGATACTCACCGTCGCGCAGGAACGAGCGCCGCAGGACACCCTCGTGGACGGCGCCGACCTTCAGCAGCGCGCGGCTGCCGCGCCCGTTCTTCACGGCCGCTCTCGCTTCGATGCGGTGCGCCCGCAGCTGCTCGAACGCGAACGCCAGCACGAGGTGCGCGGCTTCCTGGAAGAGGCCAAGGCCCCAATAGTCCGCGCCGATCGCGAATCCCCATTCGGCGGTGGCGAATTCGCGTTCGGTCTCGCGAATCTGAATCAACCCGATCGGCGTGTCGCTGCCCTTCAGCGTGACGGCAAAGCAGGCGAGCTGCCCGGCATGCTGCAGCTGCCGGCTGCGCGCAATGAACCGCTCAAAACCCTCGATCGTCGACGGCGGCGGTGAGATGAAGCGCTGAACGTCGGGCGTGGTCAGCACGGTGCACAACGGCGCCGCGTCGGCGCCGCGAATGTTCCGGACCACGACGCGCTCGCCGCACAAATCGGGAAGCGCCAGACGCCACGATGGGCAGGATGGCAGCGGACTGGTTTGTTCAGTTGCGGGCAACACCTGTTCGGTCATGGTCTCGTCGTCCCGGTGGTGGATGGTTGGGCGCATGGTCTCAACGCCGCGAGCGCGGCCTCAGCGTGAAGATGCCGTTCGGCCCCCACAGCGCGCGCTCGATGCCGTTTATGTGCCAGTTCACGCGGCCGCCGTGGCGAACGCCCCAGTAGATGTTGTCTCTGGCATCGGTACCCCAGACGATGTTGTCTTCGCCGCCCTCGCTCCACTCGGTGCCCCAGACGATGTTGTCCTCACCGCCCCATTCCGTGCCCCAGACGATGTTGTCCTCGCCGAACTCGTAGTCCCACTCGGTGCCCCAAACGATGTTGTCCTCGCCGCCCCACTCCGTGCCCCAGACGATGTTGTCTTCACCGAACTCGTAGTCCCACTCAGTGCCCCAAACGATGTTGTCCTCGCCGCCCCACTCCGTGCCCCAGACGATGTTGT
>CAZOAZ010000051.1:47107-51726 GCA_964577955.1 uncultured Bifidobacterium sp.
CGTCCGGCCCGGCGGTACCCCAGACGATGTTGTCTTCACCGCCCTCGCTCCACTCGGTACCCCAGACGACGTTGTGGCAGTCGTTGCCGTGGCAGTCCGTGCCCCACACGATGTTGTCGTCGTCGCCGGTCGTCGTGCCCCAGACGATGTTGTCCTCACCGAACTCGTAGTCCCATTCGGTGCCCCACACGATGTTGTCTTCACCGAATTCGTAGTCCCACTCGGTGCCCCAGACGATGTTGTCTTCGCCGAACTCGTAGTCCCACTCGGTGCCCCACACGATGCGATGACGCGTGTCGCCCCACACCGTGGACGTCGTCCAGGCGTTCGCCCGCGGGTGCAGAAGGCCGCCGGAGATCAGGTGGTTGCCCCAGATGATGTGGCGGCTCCACGAGGGCTCGACCGGCATGCGCGAGCCGGGCTTCGCGCGCCCGTAGAAGCGCGAAAGACGGACCGCGCTCAAGACGTCGAGAAAGCCGGCGCCCTGCTGCAGCGCGTTGTAATCGGGAAACCATTGCGCGGTGAACTGCAAGATCGCTTTGACGAGATTGGGCGTCAGCTTCGGATTCGCCTGCAGCATCAGCGCGACCGCGCCGGCCACTTGCGGCGCGGCCATGCTCGTTCCGCTCATGCTCAGATACGGCGGGAAGCTGGTCTTGATCGATCCCTGGACGAGGAAGTTCGGATGGGCGGTCGCCAGCGTGCTCGCGGGAACGGCCAGCGAGAGAATCCCGTGTCCCGGCGCGACGAGATCGGGCTTCGCCAGGTAGTCGCCGCGCGTCGGACCGCTCGAGCTGAACGACGCCAGATGATCGTCGCGGCGTCTGATGGTCCCTTCGGTGCTGGACGCGCCGACGGTGAGCACCCACGGCGCGTTGCCCGGGCAGAGAATCCCGCCGTACTGCGGCTCGCCCTTCGCATTCATCCCGAGGTTGCCGGCCGCGGCGACGACGACAATCCCCTGATCGACGAGACGCTTCGCGGCGCGCGTCAGCGGATCGGTCCAGTAGGACTCCGTGACGGCGGCTCCAGCGGAGAGATTGACGACGCGGATGTTGTGGGTGCGGGCGTGAGCGGCCACCCACTCGAGCGCGGCAATGATCGTGCTGACGGTGCCCTTGCCGTCCTTGTCGAGCACCTTCAACGAGACGAGCGACGCGCCCGGCGCCATGCCCGCCTGCTTGCCTTCGGAGTCGTAGCCGTTGCCGAGAATGATGCCCGCGACGTGCGACCCGTGACCGTGGTCGTCGTAGGGAAACGGCTGTCCGTTGATGAAGTCGACGAATTTCGACACGCGCTGATTGCCGTATGCGAATTGGCGGCGGCTGCCGGCGGTCGCCGTCAGATCGTCGTGCCAGCTCGCGATCCCGGAGTCGATGACCGCGATGCCGACGCCTTCGCCGCTGTACCCGAGCGCCTGCGTCGCGATGTTGGCCGCCGTTGAATGGGTCGAGAGATAGTCGGCCGCCCAGACCGGACGATCGAAATGCGCGCTGTGCACCGTCGCCTGACTCGAGACCTGAGTCAGTGCGCTGTCCGGCATGTCGAGGACGTAGCCGTTGATCAGATTGAGGCGATTGCCCTTCACGTAGGGCGCGAGGCTGGCCGGCAAGGCCTGGCCGGGTTCGAGTTGCACGATCAACCGGGTTCGGCGTCCGCCGCCGCCGCGATTGGCGCGGCGGGTGAGTTCGTCATCGAGCTTCCGGTGGCCTGGCTGCGGCGGCTGGCGTTGTGCGAATGCCGGCTCCGAACCGGCCAAGACAAACAAGGTCGCAAGGCCAACGCCAAGCCAAACCTGTCGTGAAAATCTGTGAATCGAAGAGCCGCGGAGGCCGGTGGTCGGAGTGGGGCGATCGCTCATCACGCTGCCCCAACTGAGCAAGAGGAGGACCGCTCAGCAACGAGAACTGTAAGTGGCTGGTAGGACTAAAGTTGTGTTCCTGAGCCTGGAGCGAGAGACGGCTGGATTCTGCGCTTCGTGGCTCAAAACGGAACACGACGATCTGAGAAGTGCTGCGACGGAGTCGTTTCATGGCCTAAATAGCCCAAAAACGCTACGTTTCAGGCGATGTTCCGTTTCGAGACAGGCGCTCAAAAATGGAGCACGACAGAGCGCGCAGCTTGGGGTAGTTCTGTGTCACTGGCGACTAACTACCCGAGTGTCGTGGAATCCGGCTTTAGCCGGATTCAGTGGCTCCGGCTAAAGAGCCCACGTACTGGCTACGCGCGCTAGCAGTTCGCGGGTTCGTAGGCGAGCTGTGAGGTCAGCCAGCGCTCGACGTCGGCGACCGGCATCCGCTTGCGGCGCGCGTAGTCGGCGATCTGGTCGTCGCCAAGCCGGCCGACGGTGAAGTAGCGCGCCTCTGGATGCGCGAAGTACAGACCGCTGACACTCGCCGCCGGCGTCATCGCCGCATGTTCGGTGAGCGCGATCCCGGCGCGCGAGGCGTCGAGCAGTTCGAACAGCTTGAACTTCTCGCTGTGATCCGGACATGCCGGGTACCCGAACCCGGGCCGGATCCCGCGATGGTGTTCGGCGACGATGTCGGCCGGACTGACCGTCCCGCCGAACCCCCACTCGTCGCGCGCTCGCGCGTGGAGATAGGCGGCAAACGCTTCGGCCAGACGATCCGCCAGCGCCTTCACGAGAATCGCGTTGTAGTCGTCGTGGGCCCGCTCGAAGCCGCGCGCCAGTTCGTCAGCGCCGATGCCGGCCGTGACGGCGAACGCGCCGATATAGTCGCGCGCGTGACTTGCGCGATCGGCGACGAAGTCGGCCAGCGAGAGATTCGGTTTGCCGTCGGCAATCGCTTCCTGCTGCCGCAGCATGTTGAAGCGCACGAGCTCTTCCTGATGCCGATCGTTCTTGAACAGGATGATGTCGTCGCCCTCAGACGCCGCCGGCCAGAACCCGTAAACCGCGCGCGCCGTCAACAGGTTCTCGCGCACGATCCGATCGAGCAATGTGCGGGCGTGGTCGTACAGCTCACGCGCCGCGGCGCCGTGCTGCGGGTGCTCGAGAATCGCGGGAAAGCGCCCCTTCAGCTCCCACGCCGCAAAGAAGAACGTCCAGTCGATGTACGGGACCAGGTCTTCGAGCCGCACCCGGTCCAGCAGGCGAAGTCCGGTGAATGACGGTACCGGCAGTGACGCACGGCTCCAGTCGATCTTCAGCCGGTTCTCCAGCGCCGCGCGATACGGGATCAGCGGCCGCTCGCGGCGGGCACTGTGCTGCTCGCGCAACTGATCCTGGAGCACGCGGTTCGACGCGGTGAATTCGCCGCGGCCGCTCTCGCTCAACAGGTTCGCGACGACATCGACCACGCGCGAGGCATCGAGGACGTGCACGGTCGGCTCGACGTACTCGGGCGCAATCTTCACCGCCGTATGCTGCTTGCTGGTCGTCGCGCCGCCGATGAGCAGCGGCAGCGCGAGCCGGCGCCGCTGCATCTCCTTGGCGACGAACACCATCTCGTCAAGCGACGGCGTGATGAGTCCGCTCAATCCAATCAGATCGGCTTGCTCGTCGATCGCCGTCTGCAGGATCCGATCGCACGGCACCATGACGCCGAGGTCCACGACTTCGTAGCTGTTGCAGCCGAGCACGACGCCGACGATGTTCTTGCCGATGTCGTGGACGTCGCCCTTGACCGTGGCCATGACAATCGTGCCCTTGGCGCGCTGCGGCTTTTCCTGCCCGGTCGGGGTCAGACACCCGGCGATTGTTCCGGTGTCCGACCCCGCTGCCTCCAGCTCACGCCTCTCCTGCTCCATGAACGGCTCGAGATACGCGACCGCGCGTTTCATCGCGCGCGCCGATTTGACGACCTGGGGCAGAAACATCTTTCCGGCGCCGAACAGCTCGCCGACGATCTTCATGCCGTCCATGAGCGGCCCTTCGATGACCTGGAGCGGCCGGCCATACTTTTGCCGCGCCTCCTCGCTGTCGATTTCGACAAAGTCGACCATGCCGTGAACGAGCGCATGCGCCAGCCGCGCCTCGACCGTACCTGATCGCCACGCGAGATCCTGTTCCTGTTTCTTCCCGCCGCTTTTGACGGTCGCGGCAAATTCCACCATCCGCTCGGTGGCGTCGGGCCGCCGGTTGAAGATGATGTCTTCCACGTGCTGGAGCAGATCCGGAGAAATGTCCTCGTAGACGACCAACTGACCGGCGTTGACGATCCCCATGTCCATGCCGGCGCGAATCGCGTGGAACAGAAACGCCGAATGGATCGCTTCGCGGACCGCGTCGTTGCCGCGGAATGAAAACGACAGATTGCTGACGCCGCCGCTGATCCGAACGCCCGGACAGGTGGCCTTGATGATGCGCGTCGCTTCGATGAAGTTGACCGCGTAGCCGTTGTGCTCTTCGAGCCCCGTGGCGATCGCCAGGATGTTCGGATCGAAGATGATGTCGGTCGGATTGAACCCGGCCTGCTCCGTGAGCAGCCGGTAGGCGCGCTGACAGATCGAGACCTTCCGTTCGATCGTGTCGGCCTGACCGGTCTCGTCGAACGCCATCACGACGACCGCCGCGCCGAACCGCTGGACCGTCCGCGCCTTCTGGAGAAAGTCGGCTTCGCCTTCCTTCAGGCTGATCGAGTTGACGACCGGCT
>CAZOAZ010000052.1:0-26319 GCA_964577955.1 uncultured Bifidobacterium sp.
GAAAACGCATTGACGTGGAGAGCCGCTTCATAGAAGCCCGCAGAGTTCGCAGAGTTCGAAATGCACGGCTGCGGGTACGCTCGACGTGGCCGGCCTGCGTAGCAGGCCAGGCTGCTGGCGCCGCTTCGCGGCGCCGCGTCGAGCGCGCATCGCCAAGCGAATTCCGTGTTTCCGTGTTTTCGTGGCGCATTTCCAAGACCTCCGTGCCTCCGTGTCTCTGTGGCGCATTGAGAACCAGTTATCCCGCATGGCCCGCGCGAATTTCACCGAGGCGGATTTTCTCGACCAGATCGTGGCCGATGACCGACTGGATCTTGGTCCACAGGGTCGGATTCTTCTGGCGGAGTTCGCGCAGATCGTCCGTCGCCCAGCGCACGACCTCGACTTCGCCGATCGCGTGGACGTCCGCGTTGGCGGGTTCGCCGGTCAGCAGGCTCATCTCGGCGACGAAGTAGCCCGCGGGGAGTTCGAAAACCGGTGAGCGATTCCGGCTGACCCGGACGCTGCCCGAGAGCAGAAAGTACAACCAGGCCGGGCGCTCACCGACCCGGGCGAGCGACTGACCCTCGATTCGCTCGCGGTGGCCCTGCCGCCACCAGCGCAGGAACTCCGCCGGCGTCAACGCCGAGAAGTGATGCTCGTAGAGCGCCTTCAGATCCGCCGGGAGCACGATGGCGCGGCGTTCGCGCAGAATCTGAATCGCCATGAAGACGTTGATCAGGAGGAACACGACGTTCCATCGCGTGATCAGGTACACGCCCCGCTGGAACGTGTAGAAGATGACGAGCGACTGCGCCGCGATGAAGAGCCCGCGCAGGATCAGCATGTCGCGAGTCACGAACGCACAGAGGGTCAGGATGTAGGCCAGGTTGGCCAGCAGGTCCAGCAGGGTGTTCATGGAAAAGGCTGTCTCGTCAGGCAAGGCCGCGGCGGACAAACGTTCTCTTGAACCAGCGGGTGGCTTTGGCGTGATCGCGCCGGTGTCTGCGGCCCAGTTGCTCGCGAAAGACCAGGCGCTGCACAGCTTCGTGCGCCAGCAGGCACGCATACGTCAGCTTGTTCGTCATCTGCCTGACGGCTTCGACGTTGAGCGGCGTGGCGCCGCGCAGGTGCGCGTGGAGCGCGCGGGTGTACTCGGCTTCCGCCGCGTGCAACGTATTGAACGACTCCGAGAGGTACTTGCGCCGCTGCCCAAGCGTCAGGCTGTAGGAGGTCGAGGGCGCGTGGACCGTGGCGCCCTCGAGGAAGGTTTTGATCTTCGCGTTGATGATCTCCGGCTCCTTGGCGTCGAAGAACTCGAAGTCCTCGCGCAGCCGCACGGCCAGCGCCGAGAGCGCGGTCACGTGGTCGAGATACGGGCGGAATTCGGCCAGCAGAAACTGCCGGTGGGCCTGCACCGCCGCGAGCTGCGCATCCATGCGTCCTTTCAGGAGCGTCGTGACGATGGCCGCGGAGGCTGACGCGGCCGCCGAGACCAGCGTCGCAAAGATGCCGAACATCGCGACTTGCGCCGCGGTGATCTGCGACAGATCGAAGGTCATCGCGCGGGACTCTTCCCGAGCACCAGCGCCGGCTCGGCGCGATAGAGTCCGCCGAACTGATGCTTCAGAGCCTCGAGCTTCGGCAGGTCGTTGACGACGATGTATGGATACGTGGGGTGGCGCGTCAGAAAATCCTGATGCTCGGCTTCCGCGCGATAGAACGGCCGGCTCGGCTCGATCGTCGTGGCGAGACGCCGGCCAAACACTCCGGCCTCGTTCAACTGCGCGATGTACGCCGCGGCAATGCGGGCCTGATCCTCCGATCGTGGAAAGATCGCGGACCGGTACTGCGGTCCTGAATCCGGCCCCTGCCGATTGAACTCGGTCGGATCGTGTGCGACGGCGAAGAAGATCTGCAGCAGGCGGCCGTAGGTGACCTGGGCGGGATCGAAGGTGATCTCCACCGCCTCGGCGTGACCGCTGGTGCCAAGTTCGACGACGCGGTAGTTGGCGGTGTGTTGCTCGCCGCCGGCATAGCCGGACACGGCGCTCGTCACGCCCGTTACGTGCTGAAAGACGCCCTGCACGCCCCAGAAACAGCCACCAGCCAGCACGGCGACCTCGCCTGTCAGGGTGCTCGTGGAGGCATCGACTCGGGGCGGCGGAACCGCGATGGCACCGGCCGCTGACGCGCGCACTCGGGCACCG
Organism: uncultured Bifidobacterium sp.; assembly: GCA_964577955.1. Classification (GTDB taxonomy): domain Bacteria; phylum Acidobacteriota; class Vicinamibacteria; order Vicinamibacterales; family CAVVIG01; genus CADEEX01. The sequence continues at coordinate 2,190 of CAZOAZ010000052.1, forward strand.
AGACTCGTGCTGGCGACGAGACCGCCCAGCAGGAGCGCCAGCAGGACGTCGGCAAAAACCTTCACGGTGAAAGTGTAGAGCAGAACCGCGTTGGTTCTAAATGCGCCGCGAAAACACGAAAACGCCAAATACAGACTGGCGTCGCTTGTCCTAAATGCGCCACGGAGACACAGAGAGCCACAGAGCTCAGTTTCGTGATTTCGTGGCGAATCTATTTTGAGAGCGTTGACGCGGAGTCGTCTCGATTAGAGTGCCAGCTCGAAGTGGTGCTCTGTGTCTCCGTGCCTCTGTGGCGCATTTGGAACCAGCGCACTTTTGAACCTACCGGTCGAGCGCGGCGAGCGCTTTGGCGGCGTTCCGCGCGACGGCGCTCAGCGTGGCCGGGGCGATGGCGCTCGGATCGTCGCGCTCGACGTGGAACCACGGGTCGCTGCCGCCGACGATCCCGAGCCCGCGGTAGCCATGCTCGACCAGATCGCGGAACTCGCCGATGCGGGTGTTGGTCGCGACGCGGAAGACAGTGAGATCGGCAAAGGCGTCGCGCATGATCGCGGCAAATTCCGGGCTCGCCTGCAAGGTGCCGGTGGTCACCTGATCCGTGGGCTTCAGCACACCGTTCTCGGTCCGCCAGGGCGGCGTCGCGATGTTGGCGCCGAGATGGAGCCACACCTTGGTCTTCTCGGGCGACGGTGCCAGGTGTGCCTCGTGCAACAGCCGGGCGCCAAGGTAGTCGAGTTCGTGGCCGGAGTTGGCGACGAAGAAGTAGTTGTACGGGCCCGGCCGCGCCGCGGCCCACTCGGCCAGTGCCAGCAGGATGGCGACACCACCGCCGCGCTCGCCGCCGCACGTGAACCAGCCGCTCGACGGCGTCGAGACGACGATCCAGTCAGCGTCAGGACGCCGCACCAACTTGCCGAGGACATTCGCAGCCGGCGCGCGATCGTTCATCTGCCCGGTGATGCGCAGCGTGAGGTCTTTCCCGAGCGCGCGCGTCAACCGCGGCGCAAGTGCCGATCCGAACGTGACGACCGGCACCGGCTGCTCGTGGTCCACGTGCTCGCGATTGGCATTCTGCGCGACGAAGAGTCCCGTGTTCGCCGTGTCCGAGGTCGCGAAAATCACACCGGCGGCGCCGCCGGCGATCGCGTGCTTCATCAGCCGATCACGCCCCGCCGCATCGTCGACCGCACTCTGAAGCCACGCGATGGCACCAGCGATCGTCGTCACGGGAGTGGCGGCGTCTACGGCGACGAGCCGTGCCTTCACGCCGGCAGGCCCAGTGGCGCGCGGGAGCCAGATCGGAAACGCGGGCATCCGGCCGCTCCCATCGTCCAGCGACGCTTCGTCGAGGAAGAACTGCCGAGTCGTCCAATCGTGGGTGCTCGTCTGCAGACCGAGCGCGCGAAACCGCTCGGCCAGCCAGGCCGTCGTCTGGCGGTCGCCTGGATGCGAGGTCCGGTGAACACCGAAGTCGTAGTAGGTGCGAACGTTCGCCATCAGACGGTCCGGCGCGAACGGATCGCGCGCGCCCTGGCCGTCGAGCGACGGGGACCGCCACAGCAGGAGGAGGGCAAGGAGGGCCGGCACGAACCATGAACGCCGAGCCGTTGATCGCATGGTGTGTCAGTCTAACGCTGATCGACTTGCGTGGGTCCCTCGATTACGCTTGGCCACGCCTATGGTCATTGCGCCGTTCGTCGCCGCGGTTTTGCTCCAATCTTCTGCGTCCCTGGCTCCGGAATCTTTCACCGCCGAGGTCACCGCGTTCGCGGCCGCAGCGGACCCGGACGCGCGATTCGAAGCGCTGACCGGGCTCCTGCGCGTCCATGGGCTGACGTTCACCGTTGAACCGTTCACGCTCGACAAGCCGGTCGAGAGCGACCCGAGAACCACTGGCAGGAACATCGTCGTCTCGGTCGGGCAGGGGAGCCGCGAGCTCGTCGTCGGCGCGCACTGGGACGCGATCCGTCTGCCAGACGGCACGTTCAGCAAAGGCGCCGTCGACAACGCAGCCAGCGCGGTAATGCTCGTCCACCTGGCCGCGGCGCTTCAGCAGGAGCCGCCTACAACCCGGGTGACACTGGTGTGGTTCGACCTCGAGGAACTCGGGTTGGTCGGCTCGGCGAAATACATCGAGGCGCACGGCACAGCCGAGGTCCACGCGATGCTGAACTTCGACATCAATGCGTACGGCGACACGACGGTTTATGCCATGCCGCCGGGCGGCGACAATGCGCCACTGCGTCAGTCGCTTCGTGAAGTCTGCGCGCGTGAAGATCTCGAATGTGTGCGGTTTCCCAGTCTGCCGTTCAGCGACGATCGGCCGTTCGGGAAAGCCGACGTCCCGACGTTGACGATCGCATCACTGCCGCAGACCGAACTTCATCAGATGTGGCTGTTGATGAACGCGGGTCCCACCGGCCGGCTCATCCCAGGCACGCAGCCCGGAATCTTCCGGACCGTGCACAGCGCCGAGGACGTCGTGGACAAGGTCGACGCCACGACGATCGTCCGCGTTCTTCGGCTGGCGCTCGCGCTCGTCAGACACCTGAGCCGGTAAGCGCCAGCAGTCAACGATCGGTCCCTCGTTTGCACTTCAAACGAGGGAGGCGTTGACGATGAGCAATGAAAAGCCGCCGGACCAGCACTCGAGCGTGCGACAGGAGCTCGGCCTTCATGGCAAGCCGGTGAAGGGGGCGCCTGGTCAAAGCTCGGCGTCGGATTGGAACGTGGAAGAGGACTCCCCAATCGCGCGCGCCGGATTCAAGAATCCTGGCGTGCACGACCCTGACGCGGATGAGGACGCTGTCGAGCCTGGACGCAAGGTCGTTCCCATCAAGGACGAAACCGATGAGTCCACGGGTGACACTGGAAAGTGAGCCGCAGGTGACGGCGCGGACTCAGAATCGCGCCGTCAATCGATCCTTGCGATGACTGAGCGCGAGTTCTTCAAGATCCTTCAATCGAGCGTCAGCGCGGGGACGAGCGAGCGGATCGGCGCTCGACGCGACAGGCTGACGAAGGCCAGCGTCGCGGCGACGAAAAGCACTAGCGCGGCGAGCAGTTCGATCGGCCTCGCGTCTGACAATCCAAGCGTCAGCACCACGCGATCGGCGCTGCCCTGGTTGAACGCCGTCAGCAGCAGCACATACGACGCGACGAATGCCGTCCAGAGCCAACGCCGTTCTTCGGGCTTTACCGTCAGGCCCGCGCGGCGGAGGAACATCATCGACAGCCCGAAGTTCTGGCCGGCGTAGTGCCACGGGCTCCACATCACGTAGGCCGTGAAGAGCACCGCGACGAGCGGCCGCCGGACGTGCGCAACTACCGCGGCGCCAACAAGCGCGGCGGTCAGGTAGTGGGTGGCCTGACGGAATTATCTGATCAGAATTCCGACACGTATGAGCATGATGTTTACATCTATAGTCCGACTGCCGCTATCAGAGAGGCACCAAAATGAGCAGGGGAACCAGAATCGCTCTTGGAATCGCGGGTTGGCTAGGAACACTAGCTGTTGCGATTGTCCTGGTTCCCAGAGCAATTCTCGAAGCACGAGCCGTCCACGTTCTTGTCGTTTCTATAGCGACGTTAGGCGGATTGGCAGTCGCAACCGAGACCTGGCGTCGAGGCCTGCTGCTGGTGACAGTCGGTACTGGTGCGGCTCAGGTATTCCTTTACCTCTGGGAGCACCGTCGTGAGGAATTTGGGATGACGCTGTTCGTATCGTTTGCAGTGGTCCCCATTGGAGTAGGTCTGTTGAATCTATTCAAGGGGCGCGTTCGCTCTTAGTTCGCCACCCATCAAAGGAGCAAAGGCTTCGATGTCACGATGATGTCGGAGCCGTTGTACGCACTTCCGATGGTACCAGGTGGCCTTCGCCGTCCCAGAAAAGCGACGAGTGCGACGGCGCGCATCGCCTCGACGTTCTTTCGATTTCCGAACAGCTGCCCGATGAAACACCCAGCACTGTGTGAGCCGGACTGCGTCACTACACAGTCGCTCGTACACGAAGAGGCGATCGTCCTTGTTAGCGGTGGACGCTTTGACATGGCGATTCGAACCCCTGGCTGTCAGATTGGCTGTCAGCGATTCCGCGCGCCAGAAGAACCGTGGCGCGATCGCGAAATGTCCTAGGAAAAACTGGAGCCGGCGAATGGACTCGAACCATCGACCTGCTGATTACGAATCAGCTGCTCTACCAACTGAGCTACGCCGGCCAGGCGGGAAACTGAGATGTTAGCACGCTCGACAGTCGCAAGTCGTCAGTCGCGAGTGCGGCAGTCCTAGCCCCTAGCCCCGAGTCCCCAGCCCCTATCCCCGGTACTCCGCGTCGCTGACAGGTTCGAGCCAGGTGGTCTTCGCATCGACGTTGACCGCGATGTGCACGCCGCGGGTCCCCGGGACGGCGCCGTGCCAGTGGCGCTCGTTGGGTGCGAAGACGACCGCGTCGCCGACCTCGAGATCGTGGTGCGGTTCGCCCTCGCGCTGCACGCGAATGCGTCCCTCGGTGATGAGCAGCCACTGCGGCCCTGAGTGCGTGTGCCAGTTGGTCCGTGCGCCGGCTTCGAACTTCACGTGATAGATGTGAACCGGCGTCGCCTCGTCGCTCGATGCGAGGAACTTGGTCTGGGCCGGTCCGACGAACGACGCCGTGTCAGCCGGTTTGAAGGGGGCGCTCGGTCCGCGAAAAATCTGCATGGTGGCTGGTCCGTAGTGTCGCGCCAAACGGCGCATCCGTGCGCAGCTCCCGAAGCGGCGGTGCGGGCCGCAATCGGCGAGACGTGGCGCGACGGCACTATAATACGGGCGAGATCGGTCTGATGACGACGTCGACGCCGCGCATGCACGGACTCTTCGCCCTGCTTCAGGGCGCGACGTGCGTCGCCGATTTTGTCGAATCGCGCCTCGCCGCGGTCGGGCTCTCGATTCCCAAGCTGGCGGCGCTCCAGCGCCTCGTCGACGCCGGCGACGCGCTGCCGCTCGGCCAGCTCGCCGGCCGGCTCTCCTGCGTGAAGTCGAACGTGACCCAGCTCGTCGACCGCCTCGAAGCCGACGGCTTCGTCGCCCGCGAACTGGATCCGACGGACAAACGCTCGCGACTGGCGGTGCTCACCGAAGCCGGACGAAACGCCTGGCGCGAGGGCTCGAAGGTCCAGGCCGACGCCGAAGGCCAGCTGTTCGCCGCCCTCTCCCCGGACGAAGCCGACCGTCTCACCGAAATCATCGACAAGCTCAAACAGACCGTCCGCTGCTCAGCGCCCTCCGAGACGTAGAACCCAGAACCTTTCGAGCCTTTCGAACCCGTCGAACCGACGGAGTTTTGGGCTACGATTAAGGTTTAGTTCCGCGTCAAAAAAGTCCGCATAGCGAGCATGGCCGAGACCGCTGAACAGCCGGGCCCCGACGCCGCCGCGCTTGTCGTCCGTGGCGCCCGCACCCACAATCTGAAGAACATCGACGTCACCTTGCCGCTCGGCAAGCTGATCATCGTCACGGGTGTCAGCGGATCCGGGAAGTCGTCGCTCGCCTTCGACACGATCTACGCCGAAGGGCAGCGGCGCTACGTCGAGTCGCTGTCCGCTTATGCCCGGCAGTTCCTCGAGCGGATGGAAAAGCCGGACGTCGATCGGATCGACGGTATTGCCCCGGCCATCGCCATCCGGCAGAAGAACAGCATCCGCAATCCGCGCTCGACCGTCGGCACCACCACCGAGATCCAGGATTATCTGCGGCTGCTCTTCGCGCGCGTCGGCCGGACGTTCTGCCGGAAGTGCGGCAAGGAAGTGGTGCGCGAAACCGCCGAGGTCGTCGCCAGGCAGCTCGCGGAACTCGGCGACGGCACGCGCCTGTTGATCGGATTCGACGTCCAGGCCGTCGAGTCGGCGACGCTGACGGCGGGCGACGCCGCGGACGTCGACGAGCTGAGCGAGGCGCCCGAAGACGAAGGCGGAGAAGCCGCGGGACCGCGCACGCAGGCCGCGTCGAGCGTGGCCGCCGTCGACGCGACGATCGTCGAGCTCCGAAAGAAGGGTTTTGGCCGGCTGCTGATCGATGGCCGGGCCGTCGGGTTCGACGAGGTCGACGCCAAGGCGCTCGCGCGCAAGCCGACGCTGCAGGTCGTCGTCGATCGCGTGCAGATTGGCGGCGACGGCGTCCGCCAGCGACTCACCGACTCGATCGAAACCGCCTATCGAGAAGGCGGCGGGGCTGCATGGGCACTGCAGGTGCCGGGTTCCGGTTTCCAGGTGCCGGGGGCGGGTGCGCCGGTTCCAGGTGCAGGGTTCAAGGTTCAGGGTGCAGACGGAGCACCGACGATTCATCAATTCTCTGAACGTTTCGAGTGCCGGACCTGCGGACTGATGTACGAGGATCCGCAGCCGCGGCTGTTCTCCTTCAACAATCCGTTCGGCGCGTGTCCGACCTGTCATGGCTTCGGCAACATCATCGAGCTCGACATGGATCTGGTCGTGCCCGATCCATCGAAGTCGATTGCGCAGAACGCGATCGAGCCGTGGAGCAAACCGCACTACCGGGCGCAGCTCGCGGAGCTGAAACGCGCCGCCAAGAAGGCGAAGCTGAGGCTCGACGTGCCCTGGTCGGAGCTGAGCGATGACGAGAAGCGGTTCGTCATCGAAGGAGCGGACGACTACGAAGGCGTGCGCGGATTCTTCCGCTGGCTCGAACGGAAGAAGTACAAGGTCCACGTCCGCGTGTTTCTGAGCCGCTACCGCGGCTACCTGACCTGTCCGGACTGCGGCGGCAGCCGCCTGCGCCGCGAAGCCCGGGACGTGCGCGTCAATGGACAGACGATCGACAAGGTGTCGTCGCTCACCGTCCGCGCGGCCCAGGGGTTCTTTACCGACCTCGGGCTGAGCGCCAAAGAAGCGGCGATCTCCGAGAAAGTGCTCAAGGAAATCCGCCGGCGGCTGTCGTTTCTGAGCGACGTGGGGCTCGACTATCTGACGCTCGACCGGTTGTCGTCGACGCTTTCAGGCGGCGAGGCGCAGCGGATCAATCTGGCGACCTCGCTGGGCGCCGCGCTGGTCGGCACCCTCTATGTGCTCGACGAGCCGTCGATCGGCCTGCACTCGCGCGACAACCTGCGCCTCATCGCGATCCTGCGTCAGCTCCGCGACCAGGGCAACACCGTGCTGGTCGTCGAACACGATGCCGACATGATCAAGGTCGCCGATCACATCGTCGATCTGGGGTTGGGCGCAGGGGAGCAGGGCGGCCGCGTGGTGTTTTCAGGGACGCTCGAGGCGCTGATGCTCGAACCCCGGTCGCTCACGTCGAAGTATCTCCGCCAGGAACTGGCGATCCCGATCCCGACGAGCCGCCGCCGCGGCACGGGGCAGAAGATTCGGCTGACCGGGGCCGCCGAACACAACCTCAAAGAGGTCGACATCGGCATCCCGCTGAATGCGCTCACCTGTGTGACCGGGGTCAGCGGGTCGGGCAAATCGACGCTCGTCCACGACGTTCTCTATGCCGCGATCAAACGGGCCAAGGGCGGGTGGGACAAGCGGGTGGGCACCTTCACGAAACTCGAGGGGACGGAGCTCATTTCCGATGTGGTGCTGGTCGACCAGGCGCCGATCGGCCGGACGCCGCGGTCCAACCCGGTCACGTATCTCAAGGCATTCGACCCGATTCGTGAAATCTTTGCCGCCACCAAGGACGCTCGCTCGCGCGGGCTGACCGCGAGCCACTTCTCCTTCAACGTTCCCGGCGGCCGCTGCGAGGCGTGCCAGGGCGAAGGCGAAGTGCGCGTCGAAATGCAGTTTCTGGCCGACGTCTTCGTGCCGTGCGAACAGTGCGACGGCAAGCGGTTCAAGCCGCAGGTGCTCGAAGTCCGCTACAAGGGACGGTCGGTTCACCAGGTGCTCGATCTGACGGTGCGGGAGGCGCTGACCTTCTTCAGCAGCTCGCCGAAGGTGCTGCGACGACTCCAGGTTCTCGACGAGATCGGCCTCGGCTACCTGCGACTGGGGCAGCCGGCGACGACGCTGTCGGGCGGCGAGGCGCAACGGATCAAGATAGCGGCGCATCTCTCCTCGCACGGCGGCGAGCGGTTGCTTTATATTCTCGATGAACCGACGACCGGTCTGCACTTCGACGACATCGCGAAGCTGCTGACGGCGTTCCGGAAGTTGCTCGAGGCCGGCAGCACGCTGGTCGTCATCGAGCACAATCTGGACGTGATCAAGACCGCCGACTACATCATCGACCTCGGACCCGAGGGCGGCGAGGACGGCGGCCAGATCGTCGCGACTGGCACGCCGGAACAGGTGGCGCAGAACGAGGCGTCGCATACCGGACGGTACTTGAAGGTGGCGCTCGCAGAAGGACGCTCGCATGCGTACGCCTCGGGCAGATAGTGGAATGTAGGGATTTCAGGATTTCAGGATTTCAGGATTTTAGGATTTTAGGATTTGGCATACACAGAGACTTCGCGACTGTGGCGTCCGGCTTTCCGCCTTCGCCTCGGCTACGGCGGACGAGTAGCCGGATTCATTCTGCTGTCCATTCTTTCTGCCGCGCCGTTGCGCGCGCAGCAGGTCACGTTCGAGTCGACGGTCGCGGAGCTCTCGAGTCCGGATCCGCGGACGCGGCTGCGCGCGGTGCAACTGCTCAAAGGCGCCGGGTATCCGGAAGCGGCCGTGCCGCTGGCCAAACTGGTCAACGACCCCGAGGACGAACTGCAGTTCGAGGCGATCGCCGCCGAGCTCAACATCTTTCTGGCGCAGAAAGTCACGCCGAAGAAGCGCGTCGGCTTGATCGTCGAGGTGCGCGGCCGGATTGCCGCCGAACCGATCTTCTCGGGCGGACCGTCGGTGCTCTCGGCGACTCGCGTGGCCCCCGAAGTCGCGGCGGCGCTCGCGACCGCGTCGCGGGATCGCAATCTGCGCGTCGCCGTCGAAGCGATCTACGCGTTCGGTTCGCTGGCCGGTGAAGTCAGGGAATCCGATCGGCCGGCGGTGCTGTCACAGGCGGCACCGATTTTTGCCGGGATGATCGGCGCGCCCGATCCGACGGTTCGACTCGCCGCCGTCCGCATCATCGGCCGCGTCTGGGCGCGGCGTCCGGCCGACCCGCCGCTCGAAGAAACGCTCGGCGATGCGGTGATTGCCGCGCTCAACGACGCCGAGAGCCCGATCCGCGAGACCGCGATGTGGGCGCTGGGCGCGATGAAGAACGAACGCGCCGTCCAGGCGCTCGGCGATCTCTTCCAGTACTACCGGAAAGGACCGCTCGCCGAAACCGCGTACGACGCGCTGGCGCGCATCGGGCACGAGGGCAGCATGCCGCACTTCAACGCTGAACTCGCCGGCAAGAGCCAGACCTACAAGCTGCTCGCGATTGAGGGCATGGCCCGGACCCGCGACGTCACCCGTCTGCAGCCGATTCACACCGCGCTCGCCAAGGAGAAGAACGAGGCGCTGCTCCTCGGCGGGCACTTCGCCAACGCGCTCCTCGCCGACGGTCCGATCGACACGATCGTCGAGTCGCTCACGCGTCCGCGGCTCCACACCCAGGCGCGGCAGTACCTCGAAGACCTCGCCTTCGGCCGCGCCGCGCTCTTCGCGAAGCATCTCCAGGATCCGGACGCCCAGGTCCGCGGCGAGCTCGTCGATCTGCTCGGACGCTCGGGCGATCCGAACGCGGCGCCGCTCATCGAGCCGCTGGTGCGCGACCGGGATGCCGACGTCGCCTTCGCCGCGACGCGGGCCCTGGCCCGCCTCGGCGCCCAGCCGGCCCGCGTGCCGTGAGCGTGCGGCGTGCCCGCCGTCCGCCTTCCGCGCGCGTTCTATAGCCGCCCGACGCTCGAGGTCGCTCATGACCTCATCGGCAAGGTGCTCGTCCACCGCGGTCCGCGCACCGTCACGAGCGGCGCGATCGTCGAAGTCGAGGCCTACATCGGCGAATCCGATCCCGCGTGCCACGCCGCTCCCGGTCCGACGACCCGCAACGCGCCGCTCTATGGCCCCCCGGGGTTTGCCTACGTCTACTTGAACTACGGCATCCACTATCTGGTGAATGCGGTGACGGAAGCCGAAGGCGTGCCCGCGGCCGTGCTGATTCGCGCGCTCGATCCGCTCGACGGCATCGCCGCCATGCGCCGCCGCCGCGCGAAGCCAGGAAAGGGACGGCGCGGGAGTGCGAAGCCAATCCGCGACCATGACCTCTGCCGCGGTCCCGGCAATCTGACCGTCGCGATGGGGCTGACGCTGAAGGACAACCGTCTGGATCTTTGCGGCGATCGCCTCTATATCGAGGACCGAGGTCTCACGCCGGGCTCAGTCGTGTGGGGCCCGCGCATCGGCATCCGCGTCGGCACCGATCGCCACTGGAGAGCCCATGCTAGTGATCACCCAGCTGTATCGGGAGGGTGACGCACACGCTCAGTGCGTGGTGCACCGTGCACGGTGCATGGTGCAGGTGCGCGGGTGCTTGGTGCGTGGTGCCCAGTGCGGCGACGGCCGCATATGACTATCACGGCCGCCGCCCTTACGCGCGCCGCGCACGCACCGCGCACCTTTTCACTTCGCACGAAGCACCAGCACCGTGCACCGTGCACTGCGCACCCCGCACCGCTTTACCGTCGGGCGCTCAGCCAGTCGGTGACGGAGTGCGTCTGCGACCGCATTCCGATGCAGTTGTTGATGCGCTCGAGTGTTTGATCGAGCGCGCGCGAGGCTGACGGCAGCGGATGCGCCGTGAAGAACGCCTTCACGTCGTCTCGCGTCGCGGCGTCGCAGACGTTGCTCAGGCTCGCGACGAGTCCGGCGTCGCCGAGGGAGATCGAGATCTTCGGCGTCAGCGCCGCCCAGTGCTGTTTGACGAAGGCCCAGGCACGCGGGCGCGAGACTGGATTGGCGAGGAACTGGCCCAGATATCCGGGTGTGTCCTGGCTGCGGATCTCGTCCGTCAGCGCGAGATTCAAGCCGCGCTCGATGAGCGCCGGGTCGGTAAACGCTGGCAGCGCGTCCAGGTAGCGGTAGCGATCCGCGGGCGAGCTCGCGTCCTGCGACGCTTGTCGCAGCCGCTCCCACAGCGTCGCGTCACCGTAGCGTGCGGCGACTGCGACGATGGCGTTGGCGGCGGTGGGATCGAGCGTGGCGGTGCCGAGCAGCGTGCGGTCGAGCGCGGTTTGCGCGGCGGACGACAGATTGCGATCGTTGCCCGCATCGCCCAGGACCTCGATCACCGTGGCCCGCAGCGCGCGTCGCTCGTCATCGTCGCCCGGGGCGCTGTCGATGCCGAGCGCGGCGAACGCCGGACTGAAGAGCGTCTGGATGAAGCGCTCGTACTGTGGGCGCGACGCCTCGGTCGTGAGGTTGTCGTGCACGAACTGCAGCCGGGCGGCGACTTCGCTCATGACGCCGTTGGCGCGCTCCTGGCCGAAGCCGGCCGCCAGCGTCAGGTAGTCGCCGACGTTCTGGATCCCGGCCCGGACGAGGGCCCAGGCGTCGCCGACGAGCATCAACCGCTCCGGTTCGGTGAGCGCGGTGGGCGCCGCCGGAGCGAGCGAGCGCAAGAGCGCCGGCGGGTACGCCGTCCGGTAGTAGCCGCTGGCGCCGGCATTCGCGAACACCCACGCGGGGCACGTCGACCCGGGCAGCGTCAACTCCGCCGACGCGCCGCTCACGACCTCGCAGAGCGGCGTCGTCGATCCCGGCGTCTTCACGCAGATCGGTGTCCGCCAGGCCGGCGTCGATCCGGCCAGGCGAGCGGACGCCGGATCCAGAAGGAACCGCCGCGTTCTCACCGTGAGCTTCGGCGCTCCGCTGCAGGACAGCGCGACATCGAGAACCGGAACGCCGGGCCGGTTGACGAATTCCGGCAGGATCCGATCGACCGGCTTGCCCGAGGTCGCCGCCATCGTCGTCCAGAAGTCCTCGGAGGTGGCGTTCCCGTAGGCGTGGCGTTCGAGATAGGCGTTCACGCCTTTCTGAAACAGCTCGGCGCCGACATAACCTTCGACCATGCGCATGACCGAGGCGCCCTTCTCGTAGGCGATCGCGTCGAAGGAGCTTTCGATTTCGGCGGCCGTTTCAACCGTGTTGTGAATCGAGCGCGTCGACGCCAGCGAATCCAGATTCATCGCCGCCTGGGAATCGCTGACTTCGTCGACCAGCATGTTCCATTCGGGTTTGGCCGCGGCGAGCGGACGCTTTTCCATCCAGGTCGCGAAGCCTTCGTTCAGCCACAAGTCGTCCCACCACTTCATCGTGACGAGATCGCCGAACCACTGGTGCGCCATCTCGTGTGCCAGCACACCCCAGATCCGCTTCTGCGTGGCGACCGACGCGTTCGCGGAGTCGGCGAGCAGGTCGACCTCACGGTAGAAGATCGCCGCGGTGTTTTCCATCGCGCCGGCCGCGAAATCCGGCACCGCCACGACGTCGAGTTTTCCGAACGGGTAGCGGATGGAGTAGTAGCGGTTGTAGTACCGCAGGATCTCCTGGGCCGCGCCGAGCGCAATCCGCCCCAGATTGACCTTGTCGGGTGTTGCGCAGATCCGGATCGGCACGCGCTCGGCGCTCCCGTCGAGGCACTGGAAATCGCCGACGGTGATCGCGACGAGATACGACGACATCTTCGGCGTTTCCGAGAACCGGAGCGTATGCCGGCCTGGACCGGGCCCTGGTGTATCCGAGAGGACGCGGCCGTTCGAGATCGCGGTGTCGCGCGCGTCGATCGTCACGGCGATCGAGAACGTCGCCTTGTATGCCGGTTCGTCGAAGGACGGAAACGCCCGCCGCGCGTCGGTGGATTCGAGCTGCGTGACGGCGTAGTTCCGGCCGTTGGCCTTGCTCAAGTAGAAGCCGCGCAGTTTGTCGTTCAGTATCCCGGTGTAGCGGATGCGGATCTCTGCCGGTCCGGCGGCAACGGGCGACGCGAGATTGAGCGCCACGGTCTCGGTCCGCGCGTCGGGCGCGACGCTGGCCTTCTGCTCGGGGCCGTTTCCCTTGACGATGACTTCCTCGAACTGGATGTCGAGGGCATGCAGCACGATCCGTCGGGTCGCGCGGGCGACCTGAACGTGGATCGTCTCGACCCCGCCAAATCGCGCTCTGGCCAGGTCGACATCGAACGCCAGATCGTAATGGCTGGGGATGACGGTGCCTGGAAGGCGCTGCGCATATGCCGTGCCTGCACAGGTACTTAGAGTGAGTGTGAGCGTGATGAACAGACGAGAAAAATGACGGCCGTACATGTGGTCAGTCTAGCCGGAATCCGGCCTCGCTGACTTGACCGGAAGCCTCGAAGGGAGTACTAGTTAAGGGGTGATTCCGGCACGACTGATCTGTCGCTGTTGTTGCGCGGCCGCTGGCCCGCGCCGCAGTCGTCCAGGTCCGTCGACGTCCCCAGGCGTCTAGCTGATATCGATCCTGAACGACCGGCCCGGGAGGCAGACGCTTTCCGGGCTTTTTTCTTATGCGTGATCTGTTGCCGCTCTTCGTATCGCTCGAGCGCCGCCGCGTGCTGCTGGTCGGCGCTGGGCCGGTTGCGGCCGCCAAGCTCGTGCAACTGCGGGCCGCGGGCGCCGACGTGGTCGTGGTCGCGCCCGATGTGCATCGCGACATCGAAGCGTCCGGGGTGAGAATCGTGCGGCGGGGGTTCGAACCGGCGGATCTCGACGGCGCGTGGTTGGTGGTTGCCGCGGCGCCGCCCGCCGTCAATCGTCAGGTCACCGCGGAAGCGGCATCGCGCCAGATCTTCGTGAATGCTGTCGACGATCCCGCGAATGCGACGGCCTATTTGAGCGGTGTCGTCCGCCGCGACGGCGTGACGCTGGCCATCTCCACGAGCGGCGATGCGCCGGGACTGACCGGGCTCCTTCGCGAAGCGCTGGACGCGATGCTGCCGGCCGACCTGAACGACTGGATGCACGTGGCCCGCGAAGCCAGACAGGAGTGGAAACGCGACGGCGTTCCGATGGAGGCGCGGCGGCCGTTATTGCTGCAGGCGCTGAATCGGATCTACGGTATGCGCGAGGCGGCCCCGGTCGCGGCGAGTCGAGAGCCATGACGATGGGGTTTGTCTCGCTGGTTGGCGCGGGGCCGGGCGACCCGGCGCTGCTGACCCGGAAGGCGCTGGCCCGTCTTCGCCGCGCCGACCTGGTGCTCTACGACGCGCTCGTCGACGAGCGCGTTCTGGCGATCGCGCGGCGCGCGCAGCGGTTTTTCGTCGGCAAGCGGGCCGGCCGGCACGCGCTCACGCAGCCTGAAATTCAGGCGGTGATGATCCGGGCGGCGAAACGCGGCCGCCAGGTGGTACGTCTCAAAGGCGGCGACCCGTTCGTGTTCGGTCGTGGCGGCGAAGAAGCGCAGGCGCTGCAGCAAGCCGGCGTGCCGTTCGACGTGGTCCCTGGCGTGACGAGCGCGATTGCCGCTCCCGCCAGCGTGGGCATTCCGTTGACGCACCGCGGCCTCGCGTCTGCCTTCTTCGTCGTCAGCGGTCACGACCAGGAGATTTTCGAGGGCGCGATCGGCGCGCTCCGGCCCAACGGGGTCACGGTGGTGATTCTGATGGGATACAGTCGGCGCGCGGCGCTGGCGAAACAGGTGCTGGCGGCGGGCTGGGATGGCGAGACACCGGCCGCGATCGTCGCGGACGGGACGCGAGCGAATCGTCAGGTGTGGCGCGGCACGATCGAAGAACTTGCCGGCGGCGGCGTGAGCATGCGCGGCGGCAGCCCGGCGTTGATCGTGATCGGGGCGGTCGCGGCGCTCGATGTGACTGCGGGTTTCAGCGGCGAGCTCGCTGCGGCGGCGGCAACAGCCGCGGCCGCGCCGGCCCGGCGATCGAGGTAGACCTATGGAACAGGATCTCACGACTCACGGACGGACCAGACTGTCGTTCGCGAGCGAAGCGGATATCGAGGAATTCGTCACCGTGCTCGAGAAGTACGAGCGCGGCGAAATGACCCCGGATCAGTGGCGCGCCTTCCGCCTGGTGCGCGGCACTTACGGACAGCGGCAGTCGACGGACTCGCAGATGCTCCGCGTGAAGATCCCGCAGGGGCTGCTGACGAGCGCCCAACTCCGCGTCCTGGCCGAAGTCGGCGAGCGCTACTCGCGGAAGTTCGGTCACATCACGACCCGTCAGAACATCCAGTTCCACTTCGTCAAGCTGCACGACGTCGAGCCGGCGATGCGGATGCTCGCCGATGAAGGGGTGACGACCCGCGAAGCGTGCGGCAACTCGGTTCGCAACATCACGACCTGCCCCTACGCCGGCGTCGCGGCCGACGAGGTCTTCGACGTCACGCCGTACGCGGAGGAGACCACCCGCTTCCTGCTGCGGCATGCGCTGAGCTCGACGCTGCCGCGCAAGTTCAAGATCGCGTTCGAAGGCTGCCCGGACGATCACACGGTCATCGCCATCAACGATCTGGCGTTTCACGCCCGGCTCGGTCCGAACGGCACGCGCGGCTTCCGCGTGATGGCCGGCGGCGGCACGGCGCTGATGTGCAAGTCGGCGGGCGTCATTCACGAGTTCCTGCCGGCGACGGAACTCTTCCGCGTCTGCGAGGCGGTGCTGCGCGTCTTCAAACAGCACGGCGACTACCAGCACAAGCAGCGCAACCGGATGAAGTTCATGATCAAGGCGCTCACCTGGGACGGCTTCGTCGCCGAGTACGAGCGCGCGCTGATGTATTGCCGCGGCGAAGGAGCCGTGCCGCTTTGCAAGGTCCATCCGCCGGTCGCCGAAGGCGAGCCGACCTGGGACCACGAAGACGCGCCGGCGCCGAACATCATCGCGGCGCGTGTCGCCGCGGGTCCGCCGATCGGACCGGGAGTCGTGCCGAACCTGGTGCCGGTGTTCATGCCGGGCGATGACGCGTACCTCCGGTGGCGGGCGACCAACGTGCGGCCGCAGCGGCAGTTCGGTTACGTGCAGGCGATTACCACGGTGCCGCTCGGCGATCTCACGAGCGAGCAGATGCGGGTGATCGCGGAGCTGGCCTCCGCGTACGGGGACGGCACCATCCGCGTCACCGTCGATCAGGATCTGGTGTTCCGTTGGGTGCGCGAGCGGCACCTGCGGGATCTCCACAAGCGTCTTGCCGCCGCCGGACTCGGACTGGCGGAAGCCGGCACCGTCGCTGACGTCACCAGCTGCCCGGGCGCCGAGTCGTGCCGTCTCGCGGTCACGCAGTCGCGCGGTCTCGGGCGTCTGCTCGAGGACTATCTCCGCGCCCGTCCCGATCTCATCGCCGCCGCCGACGGGGCGCACATCAAGATCAGCGGTTGCCCGAACGGCTGCGGCCAGCATCACATCGCGACGATTGGCTTCCAGGGCAGCGTCCGCCGGCTGGGCGGCCGGGCGGTGCCGCAGTACTTCGTGATGGTGGGCGGCGGCACCACCGCGGAGGGCGCGAGCTTCGCACGGACCGCGGCGAAGATTCCGGCGCGGCGGATTCCGGATGCGCTCGAGCGGCTGATCGCGCTCTATCAACGCGAGAAGCAGGGCAGCGAGTCCGCCGTCGAGTTCTTCCAGCGCCTGGACCTGGCCCGCGCCAGCGCCGAGCTCCAGGATCTACAGCGCTTCACCGAAGCCGACGCCGTCCCGCTCGACTTCGTCGACCTGGCCGAGAGCGCCGAATTCGCGCCCGAGGTCATGGACGGGGAGTGCTCGGCGTAAGTGACGGTGCGGCGTGCACGGTGCACGGTGCATAGTGCACGTGCTGGGTGCGAGGTGCGAGGTGCGAGGTGCTGGGTGCGACGCGCAGCGCGCGGTGACCGTGTTTCGTGCGCGCCCGCGCGCTGGCGCGCCGCACTGTGCACCCTCTACGCAGCACCGTGCACCTGCACGCGGCACGGGGCACCCGAGCCCCTCGCACCCTGATCGCCTGAGTCTGAATCTACGAATGTGGATATGCTGATAAAACTTGTTGCCCCCGCGATCGGCGACTTGGTATAAGGGGTCCCAGCCGTGGGACTCAATTCGTTTCAGACATCGGGCAACAGCCCGGGTGACCGCGAATCGCGCTGTCATGTCGGCGTTCTTGGTTTCGGCACAGTAGGGTCCGCCGTCGCCCGACGGCTTACCGGCCCGGATCCCATCCCACACCTCAAACTCACGCACATCTGCGATCGGCGGGCCCGCGACAAGCGCGCGCGGCAGACCGAGCCGCTGAGCGATCTCGTCTGGACCGATCGCTTCGACGACCTCCTCGCCAGCGACGTGGACGTCATTGTCGAAACCGTTCCCAGCGGCGAACCGGCGGTCGACTATGTCCGCGGTACGCTGCTCGCCGGCAAGTCGGTCGTTACGTCGAACAAGCTGGTGGTGGCGCATCACGGGCAGGCGCTCTTGCTCCTGGCCGAGCGCCAGGGGCGGCAGTTGCGGTTCAGCGCCGCGGTTGGCGGGGCGATGCCGCTCGTGCGCGTGCTGAGCGACAGCCTGAGCGGCGATCGGATTCTGCAGATCGACGCGACGCTGAACGCGACGAGCAACGCGGTGCTGTCGCGGATGGAGAGCGGCTGCGAGCTGGATGAAGCGATCGCGTACGCCTGCGGCCAGGGCTACGCCGAGGCGGACCCGTCGATCGATCTCGACGGGCTCGACGCCGCGGCGAAGCTGGCGGTGGTCTGCGGGCTCGCGTTCGGCATCCGGGTCGCGCCCGACGCCATTGAAACCCGCACCACGGCGCGAATCGGACTCGAGCAACTGCGCCGGGCGCGGCAGCGCGGCGGCACGGTCCGCCAGGTGGCGCACGCCGAGTACGACGCGGCGCGCGGCCTGCTCACGGCGTGGGTGGCGCCGATCTTCGTGCCCGATACCTCGCTCTTTGCCAGAACCGAAGGACCGCAGCTCGCGGCCGTCATCAAGTGCGCACAGGCCGGCGAGGTGACCGTGACCGGGGCCGGTGGCGGCGGAGAAGCCACGGCGGTGGCCGTGCTCAGCGATATCCGGACGATTGCCCGCGACCGCGCCGCCCTCGTGCCGGCGCCGGTGCTGGCCGATCCCCGGGATATCAAGGGATTATCCGAACACTCATTCGCGGAGGCCGTGTGAGCGCGCTCATTGGACTGCAGTGCCACCTGTGCAAGTCGATCTTTCCGGCGGAGGCGACCTATGTCTGCGGCAAATGCCTCGGACCGCTCGAGCCGATGTACGACTACTCGGCGGTGAAGCTGACCCGCGAGAAAATCGCCGCCCGCCCGAAGAATCTCTGGCGCTACCGGGAGCTGCTGCCGATCACCGGCGAGCCCCAGACCGGTTTCCACTCGGGATTCACGCCGCTCGTGCGCTGCACGCGGCTCGCGGACCGGCTCGGGCTCAGCGAGCTCTACATCAAGGACGACTCGGTGAATCATCCGACGCTGTCGTACAAGGACCGCGTCGTGTCGGTGGCGGCGACGCGCGCCAAGGAACTCGGTTTCGAAGTCCTGGCGTGCGCCTCGACCGGCAACCTCGCGAACTCGGTGTCCGCGCACGCCGCGCGTCTCGGGATGGAATGCTGCGTCTTCATCCCGGACAACCTGGAAGCGGGCAAGGTCGTCGGCTCGTCGATCTTCGGACCGACGATTCTCGCCATCGCCGGCAACTACGACGACGTGAACCGGTTGTGCACGCAGGTGGCCGATCGCTACGGCTGGGGCTTCGTCAACATCAACCTGCGCGCGTATTACGCCGAAGGCGCCAAGACGATGGGGTTCGAGATCGTCGAGCAGCTGGGTTGGCGGTATCCGACGCATCTCGTCTCGCCGGTGGCAGGAGGCACGTTGCTGCCGCGCATCGCGCGAGGTCTTCGCGAGATGCGTGAGGTTGGGTTGGTTGACGGCACGCTGCCGCACATCCACGCCGCGCAAGCCGCCGGCTGCGCGCCGGTCGTCAACGCGCTTCGCGACGGCATCGACTATCCCGAACCCGTGAAGCCCGACACGATCGCCAAGTCGATCGCGATCGGCAACCCCGCTGACGGATATCAGGTCGTGCAGACGGTCAAGAGCACCGGCGGGGCCGGCACGGCGGTCAGCGACGAGCAAATCGTCGACGCGATTCGGCTCCTGGCAGAGACCGAAGGGATCTTCACGGAGCCCGCCGGCGGCACCACGCTTGCTGGTACGATCGACTTAGTGCAGCGCGGCGTGATCGGACCTGGGGAGTCGGTGGTCGTTTGTATAACCGGCAACGGATACAAGACGGCAGAAGTGGTGAACGGCAAGCTGAACGAACCCGTTCGCCTCAGCCGGGCCTTCAAGTCGTTCGAATCTTGGTGGGAGTCGAAGACAGCATTGGCTTAAGAAGGCCTGTGCAAGGTTCAAGGTGCCAGGTTCAAGGTGCGGTGCGACGGCGAGAACCGGCACCGGGAACCAGAACCAACCTTGCACCTAGAACCTTGCACCTAGAACCTGTATGAAATGGTCATCTGGCGATCGCGGCAACATCGAGGACCGACGTGGCAGCGGGCCGATGCGGGCGGGTGTGCCGATGGGCATCGGCGGTGTCCTGATCGTGCTGGTGCTCAGCTGGGCGACCGGCACCGATCTGACGCAGTTCCTTGGCAGCGATCCGGGCGTGCAGGTCGATCCGACGACGACCGAGAGCCGTCCGCCCACAAACACCACGCCGCAGGAAGAGCGGATGGTGGACATGGTCGACGCCGTGGCGGCCGATGCGCAGGCGACCTGGGCGAGCCTCATGGATCGCTACGAGCGCACGAAAGTCGTGCTGTTCCGCGGCGCGACGCAGACGGGCTGCGGCCCGGCGGATTCATCGACCGGACCGTTCTACTGTCCCGCCGATCATCTGGTCTACCTCGATCTGTCGTTTTTCGACGAGCTCTCACGCCGCTTCGGCGCGCCCGGCGAATTTGCCCAGGCCTACGTCGTCGCGCACGAGTTCGGGCATCACGTCCAGAATCTCCTCGGGGCCGACGAGCGGGCACGGCAGGGGGCGCGGCAAGGCGCGAACAGCGCCTCGGTCGCGCTCGAACTGCAGGCGGATTGCTACGCGGGTGTCTGGGGACACGCCGCGTCGAGCGGCGGACGGGTGAAGGCGGGCCGCGTCTCGCTCGAACCAGGTGACATGGAAGCGGCGCTTCGCGCGGCGGCGGCGATTGGCGACGATCGTCTGCAGAAACAAGCCGGCGGCCGGATAAACCCCGAGCGCTTCACGCACGGCACGTCCGAACAGCGGATGCAGTGGTTCAAGCGCGGCATGGACACGGGCGATCCGAACGGCTGCGATACGTTTGGGAGAACGACTCAGTAACGGTTCTAGGTTTCTAGGTTCTCGGTGCAAGGTTCTGGTTCGAGGTTTTTTGTCGCGCTTGCGATTGGCGCGGCCGTGCTGGCGCGGCCAATCATCGCGCAGGACGGCGACGCCGCGCGCTTCGAGCGCGTGGCCCGTGTGACGGCGGCGGGCGCAGCGCAGTTCTACCAACGACTGCGCGTGGCGCTGGGGCAGGACAATCGCGCCGCCGCGTGCGCGCTCCTTGCCTACCCCCTCAATCATTCAAGCGGCACGCTGGCGAGCGCGGGCGAGTGTCAGGAACGCTTCGACGCGGTCTTCACGATCGACGTCCGCAAAGCCGTCGGGAAGCAGGCGTTCGAAGACCTGTTCGTCAACGAACGCGGCGTCATGGTCGGCCTTGGCGAAGTCTGGATCGGTGGACGCTGTGCGTCGCCGCCCTGCGGACCGGCGGACCTTCGCGTCATTGCCGTCAACAGCAGCAGCGCCGGCCTCGTGCCGCCGCAGGGAAAAGTGCTCCTCGCCTGCACCGTCGCGCCACAGCTCCTGCACGTCTCCGCGGATGGCTCGGGCGGCGCCGAATTGCGGCTCTGGCCATCGGGCCGCTCGTCCGACGCGCCCTCTCTGACATTGTCAAACGCGATCGCCGGACGAGACGATCGCTGCGGCGCCCGGCGCTGGACGTTCGCCGACGGTCCGACGCGTTATACGGTGTCCGACCTGGCGTGCGATGCACATCTTGCTCCGCCACCGATGGGCGCGGTGGGTGAGCTGGTCATCGAGCGTGCTGGCGGTGAAACCAGGGGATGGTGCGATCAGTAAGAGCCGGTGCGCGGGGCACGGTGCACCGTGCCCGGTGCTAGAGACGAACGCCGCCGACGCGACTGACGGCGGTAGGGACAGGCTTTAGCCTGTCCGATCCTGCGTGGAGTACGGGACGCCGGCGGCGGACGCGGGCCCAGACGACGAGGAGACAACCGAGGCCGACGGTGCCGCGGAACATCCAGGTGCTGGCGACATCCACCGTCGCGCGCGGCGTGGGCAGTTGCGCACCGTCGTAACGAAAGACCGGGTTCAGATAGAGAACCGTCTGTGGAGCGTCGACGACGGTGCGGACGTAGGTGTCGTGGTCCGTCAGCGTGTATTCGGCGGTCGTGACGTTGTGCACCGTCTTGCGGACCGTGCCGTTCTGTCCGATGAACGTGATCCGCGACGCCGCGCCGGTCAGCGACACCGACAGCGTGTCGTCATCGAGCTCGACGCGCTTCACGACCGTCAGGTTCGCGGCATCGAGCGCGCCCATGCGCTGAACGGCGTAGGTGCGGCCCGCCTTCAACGCGTGCACGACATCGGCCGCCGCGGCGGATTCGGCCGCGATCATGTTCCAGCCGGCGGCGGTGCGCTTCGGATCCTCGAGATCGTGCGTGTCGTCGTTGGCGATCGCCCAGACGGCGCGGCCCGCCGACAGGGCGGCGTCCCAGACTTCCGGTACAGCGAACGGCCCGTTGACGATTTCGATCGCGTTGTAGCCCGTCAATTCACGCAGGTCGTCGACCGTGTAGGCGTCGCGCGTGACCGGATGCGCGAGCGCGACGAACTCCGCCGTCCGCGCGATCCGATCGATGACGTACTGTTCGTGGCTACGAGCCTGCCAGAACGGGAAGTCGAACCACTCGACCTTGCGCGCGCCAATCGCCAGCTGATGCTGCTTGACGATGTTGTAGCCGTGCTCGTAGGCCGGCACGGTCGCGATCCCGTGGTGCGCGGCGATGCGCATGTAGTCCGACACGCCGGGGACGCTGTAGCCGAGGCTCTGGTAACGGTTGACGATCGCCGAGTCGGACTGCGAACCGTTGGTCAATCCCAGCCACACGCGGCCGTGGGCGTGGAAGTTGGCGCGCTGCCAGGTGCCGGTGGTGCCGGCGTAGGGATTCCAGATGTGTGCGCCCGAGAAGGCGACCGCGTCAGGGAACCGGTAAATCGGACCCCAGGCGTAAGGCAGGAGAAACGCCGCCGCAATCGCTCCCAGAATGCCTTTCACGGCGCGCCGCGGCCACGGATTATGCGTGTTCACCTCGCAGGTCTCATTGTATCAGGGGGTTGCGAGCGCGGCATGCTTCACGAGCGCATATTCCAGGCTATCGACCAGCGCCTGGAGGCTGGCTTCGACAATATTGTCGTTCACCCCGACCGTGCCCCATTCCGTCGATCCATCGCTTGATTCGATGAGCACGCGCGTCCGCGCCGCCGTCCCGCTCCGGGAATCGATGATGCGGACCTTGTAGTCGGTCAACTGGACCTGCTCCAGCTGGCGGTAATAGCGCACGAGCGCGGCCCTGAGCGCCGCGTCCAGCGCGTTGACCGGTCCGTCCCCTTCGGCGACCCGGTGTTCGGACTCGGTCCCGACACGCACCTTGACGATGGCCTCGCAGACCGAGGACGGGCCTTCCCTGCGAACCGACACGTGGAACGCGTCCACGACGAACGGCGGCGGCTCGTGGGTGAGCGCGCGACGGATGAGCAGCGCCAGCGAGCCGTCGGCCGACTCGAATTCGTAGCCCTGATGTTCGAGGTCCTTGATCTTGGCGAGCATCTCGCGGAGCTCCGGCGTGTCGTTCGACACCTTGAACCCGAGCTCGCGTGCCTTCATGACGATGTTGCTGCGTCCGGCGAGGTCGCTCATCAGCACGTGGCGCGTGTTGCCGACGAGCGACGGGTCGATGTGTTCGTAGCTGCTGACCAGTTTCTGGACCGCGTTCACATGCTGGCCGCCCTTGTGTGAAAAGGCGGTGGAGCCGACCCACGGCAGGCGGACGTTCGGCCGGATGTTCGCGGTTTCGTCGACGAACTGCGACAGCTCTTTGAGCTGCACGAATGACGACGCCGGGACAGAGGATCGTTTCAGCTTGAACTGCAGAATCGGCATGACGCTTGTGAGATTGCAGTTGCCGGTCCGCTCGCCGTAGCCGTTCAGCGTGCCCTGGACGTGCGACGCACCGGCGCCGAGCGCGGCGATCGCGTTGGCGACGCCGAGGCCGATGTCGTCGTGGGTGTGAATGCCGATCCGCGCCTGCAGATGCTGACGAGCGGCGGTCGTGATCTCGACGATCTCCTGCGGCAGCGACCCGCCGTTCGTGTCGCACAACGTGACGACGTCGACGCCGGCCGCTTCGGCCGCCTGCCACGTCTTGAGCGCGTAGGCACGGTCCTCCTTGAAGCCGTCGAAGGCGTGCTCGGCGTCGTAGACCACGAACTTGCCGTGCGCCTTCAGATACCGCACGGTGTCGCCGATCATCGCCAGGTTCTCGTCGAGCGTGGTCTGGAGCACCTCGCGCACGTGCAGCGGCCACGTCTTGCCGACGATGGTCACGACCGGGGTCGCGGCGTCGAGCAGCAGCCGGACCTGGTCGTCGCGGTCGACGGCGATCTCCTTGCGGCGGGTGGCGCCAAAGGCCGCGAGCCGGGCGTGATGAAACGTCCGGTGTCTGGCGCGGTCGAAGAACTCGATGTCCTTGGGATTCGAGCCGGGCCAGCCGCCTTCGATGTAGTGCACGCCAAAGGCGTCGAGGCGCTCGGCCACGCGGAGCTTGTCGGCGACGGAAAACGTCACCCCTTCGCCCTGCGTACCGTCACGCAGGGTGGTGTCGTAGATTTCGATATCAGGTGCCATTGGGGGTCGGGAACCATTGTACTTTCTCGGTCTCCCGGGACCATCCCAGCAGGGGCATTGCCCTAAATGCGCCACGAAAACACGAAAACACGAAATTTCGGTGGTTCTAAATGCGCCACGGAGACACCGAGGCACAGAGGGCCACATCGCCTCAGCGGCCCGGAGTGTGCGGCATCTTGATCGCGCGCTCGACGCGGCGCCGCGAAGCGGCGGCGTCAGCGCGACCGACTCACACGAACGAGA
>CAZOAZ010000052.1:26419-44334 GCA_964577955.1 uncultured Bifidobacterium sp.
CGTCTCGTTCGCGCGAGTCGTTCACGCTGAGCGCTCGGCCTGCTCCGCAGTCCGCCCGCGTCGAGCTCGGTGTCGCGGACTGTCGAACCGGTGGTCGTACGTTCTCGATCGCATTCGATCCGTCTTGCCAGATTGAACTGAGAGTCCGCTCGTCCAAGAGTGGCCGGGTCGACGCGGCGCCGCGAAGCGGCGGCGTCAGCGCGACCGACTCACACGAACGAGACGGTTTGAATGCGGGTCGTCTCGTTCGCGCGAGTCGTTCACGCTGAGCGCTCGGCCTGCTCCGCAGTCCGCTCGCGTCGAGCTTGGTGTCGAAGATAGTTGAACAGGCAGTTGCACGATCTCGATCGCATTCGAGCCGTCTGGCCAGGTCGAACCGAGAGTCCGCTCGTCCTCAATTGGCCCGGTCGACGCGGCGCCGCGAAGCGGCGGCGTCAGCGTGACCGAGTCATGCAAACGAGAACCTCACATTCGCGCAGTCTCGTTTGCGTGACTCAGTCACGCTGAATGTCCGGCCTGCTCCGCAGTCCGCCCGCGTCGAGCTTGGTGTCGAAGATAGTTGAACAGGCAGTTGCACGATCTCGATCGCATTCGAGCCGTCTGGCCAGGTCGAACCGAGAGTCCGCTCGTCCTCAATTGGCCCGGTCGACGCGGCGCCGCGAAGCGGCGGCGTCAGCGTGACCGAGTCATGCAAACGAGAACCTCACATTCGCGCAGTCTCGTTTGCGTGACTCAGTCACGCTGAACGTCCGGCCGGCCATGCCGGCCGCCCGCGTCGACTCGCGCTACAAACTTACGGCGCTCCTCCGTGCCTCAGTGTCTCTGTGGCGCATTTAGAACCCAACGTTCGGTGGCGCATTTAGAACCCGCGAGCGTCAGCGAGCGTTTCGTGCTTCCGTGCTTTCGTGGCGCATTTGCTCGGCGAGCTCGGCGTCCTCGGCGTTCAGCGCGACGTCGCGTTCGTGGGTGTGATCGCCTGGTCGAGCAGATCGACGATGTGCATCACGCGGTAACGATGGCCGGCGGCTTCCGCCGCGGCGCGGATCTGCAGGATGCAGCCGGGATTCGACGTGACGACGACGTCGGGCGCGGCGTCGTTGATATGCGCCGCCTTGCGCGCGCCCAGCGTGGCGGCCATCTCCGGCTGCACCAGATTGAAGATGCCGGCGCTGCCGCAGCAGATCTCGCCCTCGGCGAACGGCACCAGCGAGACGCCGGGAATCGACTCGAGCAACTGACGCGGTTCGCGGCGCACGTTCTGTGCGTGCGCGAGATGGCAGGCGTCGTGATACGCCACCCGCAGATTCATCGTCTGGCGCGGCGCGCGCGGCACGACGGCCAGGAGCTCCGACACGTCCTTCACCTTGGCGGAGAAGGCGCGAGCGCGGTCGGCCCAGAGCGGCTCGTCGCGGAGCAGATGACCGTATTCCTTCATCGCGGAGCCGCAGCCGGCGGCGTTGATGGCAATCGCCTCCACGTCGAGCGCTTCGAAGGTCTCGATCAGCTGTTTTGCCAGCTCCCTCGCCGTGGCGTTTTCGCCGGCGTGGAGCGCCAGCGCGCCGCAGCAGCCCTGTGCGAGCGGAGCGTGGACCTCGCAGCCCTCCGCCGCGAGCACGCGTGCCGTGGCCTGATTGGTCGTCCCAAAAAACGCCCGCTGCACACAGCCGGTCACGAGGCCGACCTTGTGGCGCGCCGTGCCCTGAGCGGGGGTGAAGACCGGCGTTTCGAGCCGGGCCGACGCGCGCGTCACGGACGGCGACAGCTGCAGCATCGCGCGAAGGCGCCGCGGCAGGAGCGCCGCAAGCGGGGAGCGGCGGAGCAGATGGCCGAGCATCATCGGGATCGCCAGGCGCCGCATCCGATCGTGGCGCGGCAGCATGGCAAAGAGGATCCGCCGGAAGAGTCGTTCGCTGATCGACCGGGTGTGATGCTGCTCGATGCTGGAACGCGTCTGCTCGATGAGCGGTGCGTATTTCACACCGGATGGACACGCGGTTTCGCACGCCATGCAGCCGAGACAGGTATCGAAGTGTTCGACGACCGCCGGCCCGAGCGACATTCGGTCCTCGACGCCGGCCCGCATCATGTAGATCCGGCCGCGCGGCGAATCCATTTCCTGTCCAAGCAGGAGATAGCTCGGACACGTCGGCAGGCAGAAGCCGCAATGGACGCACTTGTCCATCAACGGTTCGAGCGGCTGCAGCTGGGCGAAGGCGGTATCCATAGGGACTTGGGGCTGGGGACTGGGGGCTAGGGGCTAGGGGCTAGGGGCTGGGACTGCGGGAAGCGTGCGCTCGGGATCGAACTGCTGCTTCACGTTCTGCATCAACGTCGAGAGCGCCGACGCGGCGGAGGCCGGCGCAGCGGGGAGCTTCTCCGCACCGGTGAGGACGGTCATCGTGCCGCGGCGACGTTCGAGCGTCGTCTGCAGCCGCTGGACGGTCTGGCTGAGACTTTCGCCGGGACCGTCGAGCGCGAGATAGATCACGCCCAGGGCCGCTCGGCCGATGGCGTCCCACTTGATGGTGCGATCCGACTCGTCGAGAGCCACGAAGACGGCGGCGAGATCGGTCGGGAGCGCCGAGATCTTCACGACGAGCCGCTCGTGATCAGTCCAGACTCGTTCGCCGTGCGACTCCCACACCGCGCGTTCCTCTTCGTCGGCGAGCACGTAGGTGCGTGCGCCGCCTTCGCGAAGGACGCCCTTGGTGGCGGCCGCCATATGTTCGGCGGCGCGTTCGGTGGATTCGAAGCGGACGAGCAACCGCGCGCCCGGCGCCTCGAATTCCATCGCCGAGGGCGTGACCGGCTGCGCGGCGACGGCGAGCGCGAGCTCGACCGCCCGCCGCGGGTCTGCGACTTCGCCGACGACCGTGCGGGACGCTGCCGTCAGCGGCGCCAGCTTGAACGTGGCGCTGGTGATGACGCCGAGGCTGCCGAACGATCCGCAGAACAGTCGCGACAGATCGTAGCCGGCGACGTTCTTCACGACGCGCCCGCCGGCATGGGCGAGGCGACCGCTGGTCAGCGCGACTTCGATGCCGATGATGAGATCCCGCGGCGCGCCGTAGCGATGACGCCGCGGCCCGCTGTCGTTCGTGGCGACGATGCCGCCAATCGTGGCGCGGCCGGGAAACAGCGGATCGAGCGGCAGCCATTGTCCCTCCTTGGCCAGTTCGGCGTTGGCTTCGGTGAGCGTGAGACCGGCTGGCACGGTGGCGACGAGATCGCCGGCGTAGTGCGCCAACGGCGTCCTGATGCCCGCGACCGACATCTCGACGTCCGCGAGCGGGGCCGAGCGCCGGATCCACGCCAGCTTCGAGCCGGACCCGCGCGGGGCGACGGTCTGCCGTTCGCGGCGCAGGCGCTCGAGCCAGGCAGCGGCCGATTCGGCGTCGGTTGGCTGGAGAAGCGTGGCGGCCATCAGACTCGTTCGGCGAGTCCGGCGCGCTCGACCGGATGCTGACGATACGGTCCAGGCACTTCGCCGCACAGCCGCGGCGTGGGGAAGACTTTGCCGGGATTGCAGATGCCGTTGGGATCGAACGCGCAGCGGACGAACTGCATCGTGTCGAGGTCGACGTCGGCGAACATCTTCGACATGTACATCTTCTTGTCGCTGCCGACGCCGTGCTCGCCGGTAATCGACCCCCCGGCGTCGATGCAGTACTGAAGAATCTCCGAGGCGACCTTCTCGGCGTGTTCGGCCTGACCTGGAATCGCTTCGTCGTAGCAGATCAGCGGGTGCAGGTTGCCGTCGCCGGCGTGAAACACGTTTCCGATGCGCAGGCCCGAGCGCTTCTCGAGATCGCGAATCCGCCCCAGCACCTCCGGCAGCTTCGTCCGCGGCACGACGCCGTCCTGCACATAGTAGTTCGGCGAGACGCGGCCCATCGCGGCGAACGCCGCCTTGCGTCCTTTCCAGATCCGTTCACGCTGGGCCTGATCGCGGGCGATTTCGACGGTGACGGCGCCAGCGGCACGGCAGATCGACTCCACGGTGTCGAACAGTTCGTCGACCTCGAATTTGGGGCCATCGAGCTCGACGATCAGCACGGCATCGGTCTTGGGGAAGTTCGGGTGCACGGCGGCTTCGGCCGCCTCGATCGTCAGGCGGTCCATCATCTCGACCGCGCCGGGAACAATCCCGCTCGAGATGATCGCCGACACCGCGCCGCCAGCCCCGTCGATCGAGTCGAAGCCGGCCAGCAGCGTCACCGCGACTTCCGGACGTCGCAGCAGCCGCAGCGTCGCCCGCGTGACGACGGCCAGCGTGCCCTCGGAACCGACGACGACGCCGAGGAGATCGAGGCCGGGCGGATCGAGCGCCGGTCCGCCGATCTCGACCAGTTCGCCATTCGGCAACACCGCCTGCACGCCGAGGACGTGGTGCACCGTGAACCCGTACTTCAAACAGTGGGCGCCGCCGGAGTTTTCAGCGATGTTGCCGCCGATCGAGCAGACGACCTGGCTCGACGGGTCCGGCGCGTAGTAGCAGCCGGCGGAGGCCACGCGCTTGGTGATTTCGAGATTGGTGACGCCCGGTTCGACGGTGATCCGGAGATTCGGAATGTCGACCTCGAGAATCTTGTTGAGTCGTGAGAGACCGATAAGGACCCCGTCAGGGCGGGGCAACGCGCCGCCCGACAGCCCCGTGCCATGACCGCGAGCGACGAACGGGACGCGCTCTTCATGACACAAACGGACCACCGCCTGGACCTCGGCGGTCGACACCGGGAGCACCACAGCGCCGGGCGTGGCGCGCAGGTGCGCCAGTGCGTCGGACTCGTAGGTGAGGAGCTCGCTCGGGTCGCGCAACAGCCCGCCAGGCCCCAGCACGCGGGACAACTTGTCGAGGAATTGGGAGTTCAAACTGTCCTAATATACGCGCACGGGACGGTGCGCGGTGCCAGGTGCACGGTGCACGGTGCTGGTGCGGGGTGCTCGGCGCGCGGTGCTCGGTGCGCCTTCGCTTCGCTCGGCGGAGCGTAGTGTGTAGTGCGGGGTGCTTATGAAAAAGGCGAAGATCTCTCGTCGTCGATTTCTCGAGGGGACCGGAGCGGCAATCGCTGCCGTGGCCGTCGCGCCGCCGGCGGCGGCGAAGCAACGGCCCGGGGCTACCGGAACGGCAACCCCAGCAAGTGTGGCCCCGCGGACGACGATATCGCTCAACATCAACGGCCGCTCGCGCCGCGTTGAGGTCGAAGATCGGTGGACGCTGGCCGAAGTGCTGCGCGACCATCTGGATCTGACCGGCACGAAGATCGGCTGCGACCGCGGCGAATGCGGCGCCTGCACGGTGCTGCTCGACGGCAGGCCGGTGTATTCCTGCAGCCAGCTCGCGGTCTGGATGGACGGCCGATCGATTCGGACGGTCGAAGGGTTGGCCGATGGCGACCGCCTCGATCCGTTGCAACGCGAGTTCATCGCGCACGACGCGCCGCAGTGCGGCTTCTGCACCTCCGGACAGCTGATGAGCGCCAAGGCGCTTCTGACGGCCAACCCGCGGCCCACGGCAGACGAGGTTCGCGCGGGCATGGCCGGCAACATCTGCCGCTGCTCGAACTACAACCACTACGTGGACGCGGTGCTGGCCGCGGCGATGCCGAACGCCTCCCGCTCGACCGGACAGGGAGGTGCTCAGTGAGCGCCATCACACCCGTGAAGCCCCTGACGACGGTCGGCAAGCCGACGCCGCGCATCGATGCGCTCGAGCGCGTCACCGGACGCGCGAAGTACACCAACGACGTGAAGCTGCCGGGGATGCTGTTCGCACGCGTCCTGCGCAGCCCGCATCCGCACGCGCGCATCAAGAGCATCGACGTGACGAAGGCGAAGGCGCTCGCCGGTGTGAAGGCGATCCTCACCCACGAGAACTGCCAGGTCGTGTGGGGCGCTGGCTCAGTGGCCGGCGGCGTTCAATACAACGACGAGATCAAGAAGACGACGAAGCAGCGCCGCTACGCCTTCAACAACCCGGTCCGCTTCGTCGGCGAGCCGGTCGCCGCCGTTGCCGCCACCGATCGCCACACCGCCGAAGAGGCGCTGCAATTGATCGCGGTGGACTACGAGGTTCTGCCGCACGTCCTCGAACCCGAGGACGCGTTGAAGCCGGGCGCGCCGCAGATCTGGCCCGAGGGCAATCTCGCGCTCAACGTGCGCAACGAAGCCGTGCCCAACGTGAACCGCCGCGGCAGCATCGACGAGGGTTTCAAGGCCGCGGATCACGTCTTCGAGGATCGTTACAGCACGGCCTTCCAGCACAACGCGCAAATGGAGCCGCGCTCCGCCGTCGCGCACTGGGAAGGCGACAAGCTGACGATCTACACGCCGACCGGCGGCATCGCCAACTGCCGCACCGACACGGCGCGCGATCTCGGCCTCGCTCCCGAAAAGGTCCGCATTGTCTGCCAGTACATGGGCGGAAATTTCGGCAACAAGAATCAAAACCAGGATGCGGATCTGATTGCCGCGATGCTGGCGAAGGAAGCCGGCGCGCCGGTGAAGCTCGAACTCTCGCGCAAGGAAGACTGGCTCGGCGTGCACGGGCGCTGGCCGACGGTGCAGTACTACAAGGTCGGCGTGATGAACGACGGCACGCTGAAGGCGATCCAGCTGCGCGGCTTCAGCGGCATGGGGCCGTATCGCAAGAACAGCGGCGCGATGGCCGGCATCGAGCTCTACACGTGCGCGAACATCGAGTCGACGGTGTCGCCGGTCTACACGAACAAGACCGTGTCGGCGAACTTCCGCGGCCCCGAGTACCCGCAGGGGTTCTGGGGCATCCAGCAGATGATGGACGACGTGGCGGCGAAGCTGAAGATGGATCCCGCCGACTTCATCCTCAAGAACATGACTCGCCGGGCGAACGAGACGACGCCCTACACCGAGTACAGCCTCGAAGACTGCATGCACAAGGTCATGGAGCTGACCGACTGGAAGAAGCGGTGGCGTCCAGCCGGCAGCGACACCGGCCGCATCCGTCGCGGCATGGGGATTTCGTTCATGGCCTTCCGCTCGGGTCTGGGCCGCAGCAACGCGGTGATCCGGCTGGACGCGAAAGGGCAGTACAGCGTGCACGTCGGCGTGACCGACGTCGGCGCCGGCGCGAAAACCACCATGGGGTTGATCGCGGCCGAAGCGCTCGGCGTCCCGCTCTCACGCGTCACCGTCGTCTGGGGCGATACCGATCGGTGTCCGTACTCGGTCGGCGAATCCGGCAGCCGCACGACGATCATGACCGGCACGGCGGTGATCGAAGCGGCGAAGGACATCAAGAAGCAGTTGGCGGACAAGGGCGCGCCGCAGGGCGACGCCGTGCTGATTGCGTCGGCCAGTCCGAGCCCGACGCTCCAGGGCGCCGTGCGGAACTGTTTCGGTGCCCACGTCTGCGAAGTCGAAGTCGACGCCGAACTCGGCCACGTGAAGATCACCCGCTACGTGGCGGTTCACGACTCGGGACGCCTCATCAACCCGCTCACCGCGGAGAGCCAGATTCTTGGCGGCGCGACGATGGGGATCATGATGGCGCTGCATGAGGATCTGCTCTACGACCGCCGGTCGGGGATAGCGCTCAACCCCGGCTACTACGGCGCGCGCATTGCCACGCACCGGGATGCGGTGCGGATCGAAACGCATTTCATCGAGACCGACGACGGGCACGGTGCGTTTGGCGCGAAGAGCATCGGCGAAGCGAGCAAGATCCATGCGCCCGCGGCAGTGGGGAATGCGATCTTCAACGCGATCGGTATCCGGATGAAGGACACGCCAATCAGTCGCGACCGGCTGGTCGCGGCGCTGGCGGCAGCGAAGACGGGAGGCCGGGCATGAAACCCTTCTCGAGCGCCAGCCCGCAGACGCTGAATCAAGCGGTCACCCTGCTGACCGATGCCCGAAAGGCCGGACGAACGGCGGTCGTGGCGGGCGGCGGCAGCGACCTTCTCGGTCAGGTGAAGGAGCGGCTCATCTCGCCAGACACCGTGGTGCGGCTCGCCGGGCTGAAGGATCTGAATCAGATCAAGGCCGAGCGCGGCGGACTGACGATCGGCGGCGAGGTGACGCTCGACGCGCTCAGCAAACACGAACGCGTCAGGTCTGCGTACACCGTTCTTGCGGAAGCGGCGGAGAGCGTCGCGACCCCGCAGATTCGCAATGTCGGCACGCTCGCCGGCAACATCAACCAGCGGCCGTGGTGCTGGTACTACCGGAACGGGTTCAAGTGCTTCAAGAACGGCGGCAACACGTGTTTCTCCGCATCCGGTGAGAACCATTTCCACGCCATCTTCGGCGGCGGCCCCAGCTACATCGTCCATCCGTCGGACACGGCGCCGGCGCTCATTGCGCTCGACGCGACGTTCAAACTCGTTGGGCCGAAGGGGGAGCGGACGCTTCCGGCGGCGCAGTTCTTCGCGCTGCCGACGGTGAGTCCGGCACGCGAGACCGTGCTCGGCGAAGACGAGTTGCTGGTGTCGGTCTCGCTGCCGGCGCCGAAGGCGCGCGTCAGGAGCACGTATCACAAAGTGATGGACCGCGAAGCGTGGACGCATGCCGTGGTCAGTGCCGCCGTGGTGCTCGAGATCGAAGGCGGCGTCTGCCGCGAGGCGCGGGTGGTGCTCGGCGGCGTCGCGCCGATTCCGTGGCGTCTCCCGGAGGTCGAGCGGATGCTCACCGGCCAGCGGGTCACCGACGACCTTGCGGCGCGGGCCGGAACGCAGGCCATCCAGGGGGCGCGAGCGCTGTCGCACAACGGCTACAAGCTGCCGCTGACCGAAGCGATGGTCCGTCGTACGGTGTCGGATCTCGCGGCGCGTCCTGTTTGATGGCCAACAGCTGTGGGGTCCGGCTTTAGCCGGACCTCGGACGTGCAGCAGTTGGGGCGTCCGGCTTCAGCCGGACCTGTCAATCGACATGAATAGGCGCGATTTCCTGCTCCTCAAGGTTTCTCCCACGACGAAGGCCGTCGTGCTGTCGTGCGAGGAGCTGTACATGCGCTTCATCGATTCGAAACTTGACGGCTCGACGGATCGGCTGCTGGGGAATCTCGCGGACGATTTGACGCGGACGAACGACGTGCGGCTCATCGAGACGTCGTGGCTGTCGGATGATTCGTTGAAGCAGGCGCTCGATCCTCTTCTTGATTCGTTTCGACAGCGTGGCGGCCACGTGCTCGGCAGATGAGACCTGCCTTCAGATGAGGAGCGTTCATGATCACCGTGAACGGACAGGCTAAAGCCTGTCCCTACCGAAGAGCCGTCGCGTTCGGGTTCGTCGCCGTGCTGGCATCAGCCACGTCGGCGGCGGCGCAGGCGGTCAGCGGCCTCGCGCTATTCGAGAACTACTGCGGATCGTGCCACTCGGCGCCGGCCGCCGGCAGCCGCGCACCCGATCGCGCCGCGTTGGCGCAGCGGACGCCCGAAGCGATTCTCGATGCGATCACGACTGGTTCGATGGCCGTGAACGCTGAAGGGATGACGCCGGCCCAGAAACGAAATCTCGCCGAGCAACTGGCCCTGCGTCCGCTCGGCTCGGCGAGCGCGGGCAACATGGACCGCATGCAGAACCGCTGCGCGCCGAAGCCGATGGCCGATCCGGCGCGCGGACCCATGTGGAATGGCTGGGGCGTGGACTCGGGCAACAGCCGTTACCAGCCGGCGGCGGCCGCTGGCCTGACCGCGGCACAGGTGCCAAACCTGAAACTGAAGTGGGCGTTTGGCTTTCCGAATGGCACGTCCGCCTTCGGTCAGCCCGCGGTTGCCGGTGGCCGCGTATTCGTCGGCTCCGACAACGGATTCCTGTACGCGATCGATGCCGAGACCGGCTGCGGCCATTGGTCGTTCCAGGCCGACGGATCGATTCGCACGGCTGTGAGCATCGGGCCGATCGGCACGGCGGCCGCGCCGCGCTTCGCGGTGTACTTCGGCGATCTCAAAGGCTACGTCTACGCGGTCGACGCGGAAAACGGGACGCAGATCTGGAAGCATCGGGCGGACACGCATCCGATGGCGCGCATCACCGGTGCGCCGGCGCTGCATGAGGGACGCCTGTACGTGCCGCTCTCGTCGCTCGAAGAAGGCTCCGGCGGCAACCCGCGCTACGAATGCTGCACGTTCCGCGGCGGCGTTGTGGCCTACGACGCAAAGACCGGCGCCGAAATCTGGCGCGTCTACACGATTCCCAGCGCGCCGAAGGCGCTGAAGAAGAATTCGGTCGGCACGCAGCTCTATGGCCCGGCGGGCGCGGCGGTGTGGTCGGCGCCGACGATTGACGCGGCTCGCGGCGTGCTCTACGTCGCGACCGGCAATGCCTACAACGATCCGTTTGCCGAAAGCAGCGACGCGATCATCGCGTATGACCTTCGGACCGGCCGGATGCGGTGGTCCAAGCAGGTGCTGGCGAAAGACACCTACGTGATCGGGTGCGGGCCGAATGCGCCGACGCGCGACAATTGTCCCGAGGCGACCGGACCGGATTTCGACTTCGGCAACTCGCCGATTCTGCGACGGCTCCCGAACGGCCGCAGCATCATCACCATCGGTCAGAAGTCAGGCGAAGCGTGGGGATTGGATCCCGATCGTGAAGGTGCCATCGTCTGGCAGCACAAGGTCGGGAAGGGAAGCGCGCTTGGCGGCATGGAGTGGGGATCCGCGGCTGACGATCAGTACGGATATTTCCCGACCGCCGACGCGCAGTTCGGCGCGACCGAAGCCGGCGGCCTGCACGCGCTGCGATTGACGACCGGTGAAGAAGTCTGGCGCTGGAAGCCGACAGCCGACACTCAGCCCGGCGCGCGCAACACGGTCCAGGCCAACTCGGCGGCGATTTCCGTCATCCCGGGCGTCGTCTTTTCAGGCGCGACGAACGGCATGATGCGCGCCTACTCGACCACCGACGGCAAGGTGATCTGGGAGGTCAACACCGCGCAGGAGTACACCACCGTGAACGGCGTCCCGGCCAAGGGCGGCGCGATCAACGGTCCGGGCCCGGTCATCGCCGGCGGCATGATGTTCACCAACTCCGGCTATTCGTACCTCGGCACTGGACTGTCAGGAAACGTCCTGCTCGCCTTCGCGCCGCAGTAAAGGCTCATACCTTCCGTGCTAGCATCGGCGCGATCGAGAGGCGTCGATGAAGGAATCGATCACCGCAGCAGTTCGACGGGCGGTCGTGGTCATCGACGACCTGACGTTGGCGCGTGAAGCCATTCGAGGGGCACTCGACGCGACGGACGATCTGGCGGTCGCTTACGAAACCGGAGACCTCGCGAGTCTCGAGACAATTCAGCTCGAAGACGTGCAGGCCGTGGTCATCGGCGGGCACCTGGTTGCTGGCGGCGACACGCTCCGGCGCTTGCAACGCCTGTTTCCCCAGGCACGCATCGTGGTTACGGGCCTCAAGACGGCGGACACGTGGCAGTTGCGACTGCTGCGGGAGGGCGCGTCGGGACTATTGTCCCTGTCTGCTTCCGGTCATGAGGTGGTCGATGCCTTGCGCGGTGTGCTCGTCGGTCGAACTCATCTTGATACGTCTTTCACGAATCGGCTGGTCAACGAGGTCGCCGCAGGGCACTCGATCGAGGGTCACGACCGCCTTTCAGGCCACGAACGCCAGGTCTTCCTGGGAATCGCGGGCGGCAAGTCCCTCAAGAAGATCAGTGTTGAACTTTCCATCGGCCTGAGCACCGTTTCGACCTATCGTTCGCGCGTGCTCAAAAAAATCGCGGTCCGGACCAACGCGGAGCTAGCCGCCTACGCGATTCGCCACGGTCTCCTATAGTCGGGATCCGACACTTGTCGGAGATCGGCGACGATGTTGTCAGTGAAACGCTGATACCGATCGGATGAGTTTCGGCATACCTTGCTTCCGCTGTGAGGGATCAGCCTGAAGTGCGCGAGCCAGTCGAGCGCGATCGCGGCGAGGAGAAGTTCCGGAGCCTTCTCGAGGCCGCCCCGGATGCCATCGTGATCATTGGTGCGGACGGCCGCATCGTTCTGGTCAACTCGCAAACGGAGCTCCTGTTCGGTCACCCGCGCGCCGACATCCTCGGCCAGCCCGTCGAAGTGCTGATTCCCGAGTCATTTCGCGCCAACCACCACCATCATCGCGCCTCGTACTTCGGCGAGCCGCGCGTCAGACCGATGGGGGCCGGCGTGACCTTGTATGGCCTGCGCAAAGACGGGAGCGAGTTCCCGGTCGAGATCAGCCTCAGTCCGCTCGAGACCGACGAGGGGCGGCTGGTGACCGCCGCGATCAGAGACGTCACCGATCGGCGCCGAACCGAGCGTGCCCTTCAAGAAAAGAACGTCGAGCTGGAGCGGGCGAGTCAGACCAAGGACCGGTTTCTCGCCACGATGAGCCACGAATTGCGCACGCCGCTGAATGCGATCCTCGGCTTCACCGGCACCTTGCTCATGCGTCTCCCCGGGCCGCTGACCGCGGATCAGGAGAGTCAGCTTCAAACCGTCGAGAGCAGCGCCAAGCATCTGCTGGCGCTCATCAACGACCTGCTCGACCTCGCGAAGATCGAATCGGGAAAGGCCCAGGTCGACCTCGAAGAGGTGGTCTGCCAGGACGTGATCGCCGAAGTCGCGCGCGCGCTGAGACCGTCGGGCGAGCGGAAGGGCCTCGCCTTCGATGTGGTCGTCCCTCGCGAGCCGGTCACGGTTCAGGCCGACCGCCGGTCGTTTCAGCAGATCCTGCTGAATCTCGTCGGCAACGCGATCAAGTTCACCAGTCTCGGGCGCGTGCAGCTGGTTCTGGATGCGACGCGGGCGGAGCCGGTGATCAGCGTGATCGACACCGGCGTGGGTATCCGGCCCGAGGATCAGGCGCGCTTGTTTGGGGCGTTCGAGCAGCTGTCGACGGCGCATCGCCATGAAGGGAGCGGTCTCGGTTTGCATTTGAGTCAGAAGCTCGCGCAGCTCCTCGGCTGGCGGATCGCCTGCACGAGTCAACCGGGGCACGGCTCGCGGTTTGACCTGCTCATGCGGAGAGCCGGTTAGATGGGACGCCGCGTGCTCATCGTGGAAGACAACCCGGCGAACCTGGCGCTGGTGGAATATCTGCTGCGGGCGTTCGGGCACACGCCGATCTCGGCGACGACCGCGGAGGAAGGCGTTCGTCTGGCCGCCGGCGATCATCCCGACGTCGTGTTGATGGACCTCCATCTCCCGGGCATGAGCGGTTTCGAGGCGCTCACGAAACTGCGGCAGATGCCCGGCTTCACGCAGGTCCCGATCATCGCCCTGACCGCCTCGGCAATGATGGGCGACCGCGACGAGATTCTCGCGCACGGGTTTGACGGTTACATCGCGAAGCCGATCACGCCAGATACGTTCGTGGCGCAGCTCGAAGCGTTCATTGCACGCGCGGACAATCAGCGACCACGGGACGACTGATGTCGTCGACGACACGGCCACCTGGCATCACGAGCGACCAGCTCGCGGTCCTCGGCGGGCTGGCGGTCGCGGGCGTTGGCGCGTTCATCCTCGGCCAACATCTCCTCGGGAGAGTCTCCACCCTCGCCGGATCCCAGGCGCCCGCACTTCGGGCCAATACGTGCGTGGCGGTAATCTGTGCGGGTGTCGCGCTGGCGCTCGCGGCGCGGACCATTCGTCCGAGTCGCGCTGCCAACCTCCTGACGGCCGTTCCGCTGCTGGTCGGCCTTGCGACGCTGGCCGAGTACGCCAGTGGGACCGATTGGGGCATCGACCAGCTCCTGGTCGAGGACACCTTTCCGCCGCAGCATCCGGGCCGCATGGGTCTCGCGGTGGCGTTCAATCTGGTTGCCATGGGCGCCGCGATTCTGGGGCTGCGTTTCAGGTCGCCAGCGTTTTCGCAAACGACCGCGGTGGTCGTCCTCGCCAGCGCGCTCAGCGTCATCACCGGTCACTGGTACGGCACCCCGGCGCCGTGGGTGACGCGCGGAGCCGGCGCGGTCGCCGCCCTGTCGGCGGTCCTGTTTCTGACCCTTGCCGCGGGCATCGTGTGTGCCAGACGCATCGATGGCATCGTTGATCTGCTGTTGCGGCCGACCGCCGCCAGCCGGCTTGCCCGGTGGCTTGTTCCGACCTCACTCCTCGCGCCGCTGCTCATCGGACGTCTTCTGCTGCTCGGCGCTGGCGCGCGCTGGTACGAAGAGTCGTTCATCAGCGCGGCCTTCGCGTTGATCGGGGTCGGCGGCGGCGTCGGGTTGACGCTGGCGACGACCTCGTGGTTGAACCACTTCGAAAGCGAGAGGCACGCGATTGCCCGCGAACTCGTGGACGCGACGGCGGAGACACAGGAAAAGGCGTCCTATCTCGCCGCCATCGTCGATGCCTCGGATGACGCCATCGTCGGACAGTCGGTCGACGGGATCGTACGGTCCTGGAATAGCGGCGCGGCGCGGCTGTATGGC
This sequence comes from uncultured Bifidobacterium sp., assembly GCA_964577955.1. Lineage (GTDB taxonomy): Bacteria > Acidobacteriota > Vicinamibacteria > Vicinamibacterales > CAVVIG01 > CADEEX01. The sequence continues at coordinate 40,815 of CAZOAZ010000052.1, forward strand.
TACACGGCGGAGGAGATGATCGGCGCAGATGTGTTCCGGCTCGTTCCTTCTGAGCATCAGGAAGAGTTCCGTCAGGTCCTCGCCCTCGCACGGCGCGGCGACCCGGTCAGAAGCCTGGCCACGGAGCGGGTGCGAAAAGACGGCGCGCGGATCGACGTCTCGCTCACCCTGTCGCCGATCCGCGATGGCAGCGGCATTGTCGGCCTCTCGGAAGTCGCGCGGGACGTGACCGCGCTGGTGCAGGCGCAGGAAGCGTTCCGCGAAAGCAGTGAGTTCAACCGCCAGATCCTCGCGAGCGTCCGTCAGGGGGTGGGCGTTCAGGATCGCAATCTTCGCTACGTGCTGTGGAACGAGAGCGCCACGCGCCTGACCGCGACTCCAGCCTGGGAAGTCATGGGCAAGACGCATCGCGAAGCCTTTCCGGACAGCGGTGTGCTGGGCGTCGAGGAACTGTTCGCGGCCAGCCTGCGTGGCGAGGCGACCGCATCGCTCGACATTCCGCAGTCGACGCCCGAATCCTGGATCGAAGTGTCGGTGTCACCGCTGCGCGACACGAGCGGCGTCATTGTCGGCGTGATTTCCGTTCTTACCGACATCAGCGGGCGCAAGGCTGCGGAGAACGACCTTCGCGAATCGCTCACGTTCAATCGTCAGATCATTGCGAGCCTGGACGAAGCGCTGAGTGTCCAGGATCGCGAACGTCGATTCACGCTCTGGAACCCGGCGGCGGAGCGGCTGACCGGTCGGCCCGCGGCCGAGACGGTCGGACAGATCGGGGAGGGGATGTTCGAGGCGGCCGATCAGCCGGGGTTGAAGGAGCTCGTCGTCAACGCTCTGATGGACGTGCCCAACCCGCACCTGGACGTTCGGGTCCTCAACCGCCGCACCGGGCGTGAGAACTGGGCGTCGCTCTCGGTGATGCCGCTTCGCGACGTGACCGGCGCGGTCGTCGGCGCCATCTCGGTGGCCGTCGACATGACCGAGCGTCGCTCGCTCGAGGCGCAGCTGCAGCAGGCGCAGAAGATGGAAGCGATCGGCCAGCTCGCCGGCGGTATCGCTCACGACTTCAACAATCTGCTCACCGCCATTCTTGGGTACGGGCGGCTGCTGGCCCCGGAACTCACCAATCCCGATCATCGTCGCGACATCGATCAGATCGTCAAAGCCGGCGAGCGGGCGGCGGCCCTCACGAAGCAGTTGCTCGCCTTCAGCCGGCGTCAGATCATCCAACCGACGGTCATCGATCTCAATGCGGTCGTCCAGGACATCGCACCGATGCTCCGGCGTCTGATTGGCGAGGCGATCGAGCTGAAGACGACGCTGGTGACGCCGCTCGCACGGGTTCACGCCGACCGCGGACAGCTCGAACAGGTCATCATGAATCTGGCGGTCAATGCCCGCGATGCCATGCCCGAAGGCGGGCGAATCTGGATTGAAACGGCAGAGACGCGCCTCGATGCCGAGAGCTTGAGAACGGCGAAACCGCTGAACCCTGGCAGGTATGTCGTGCTCGCGGTGAGCGACTCGGGGCACGGCATGAGCGACGAGGTCAAGGCGCGCCTGTTCGAGCCATTCTTCACGACCAAGCCTCTGGGCAAGGGCACGGGGCTCGGTCTCGCGACGGTCTACGGGATCGTCCAGCAGAGCGGCGGTCACGTGTCGGTCTACAGCCAGCGTGGCGAGGGGAGTACGTTCAAGGTCTATCTGCCGGTCCTCACGGGTGACGGCGCCGCGGCGACGGCCACTGCGGCGGCCGCCGCGCGGGCCCGACAGGGCGGTTCGGAAGCGGTTCTCGTCGTCGAAGACGAGGACGCGGTACGCGCGCTGACGATGACGGTTCTGGAACGCGCGGGTTATCAGGTGGCCGGGGCGCGCGGGCCGCTTGAAGCCGAGACGTTGTTCCACGCACGGGACGGCCGCTTCGACGCGCTGGTGACCGACATCGTGATGGCGGGCGGCACCGGACTCGATCTCTATCGGCGGTTGCGCAACGTCCGGCCGGCGCTGCGGGCGCTGTTCATGTCCGGCTACACCGGCGACGTGGCGATCGAAAAGGAGAATCTGGACCGGCACGCGGCATTCCTGCCCAAACCGTTTGCCGCCGATGTGCTGCTCGAGAAACTGCGCGAGGTCCTCGATCAATGAGCGCGGCTGAATCGTCACGGCCGCCGCGGATTCTGGTCGTCGACGACGAGGACTACAACCGCGACATCCTGACCCGTCTCCTGACCCGTGAAGGATGGGTCGTCACCAGCGCTGCGAACGGCACTGAGGCCCTCGCCGCGATCGCCGCCAACAGTCCGGATATCGTGCTGCTCGATGTGATGATGCCAGACGGACCGAACGGGATCGAGGTCACGCGTTCAGTGAAATCGGCCGAAGCGACGCGGCTGATACCGGTGGTGCTCGTGACCGCCGTTCTCGATCGCGAACACCGCCTGACCGGCATCGAAGCCGGTGCCGACGAGTTCCTGACCAAGCCGATCGACGACCAGGAACTGATCACGCGCGTGCGTTCGCTGCTGCGGATGAAGTCATACACCGACGAGTTGGACACGGCGGATTCGGTGATTCTCAGTCTCGGGCTTACGGTCGAGTCGCGCGACCCCTACACGAACGGTCACTGCGTGCGGCTGGCTCACTACGGCACGGCGCTCGGTCGGGCTCTTGGCCTGGACGGCGAACGGATCGAAGCGTTGCGCCGCGGCGCCTTTCTGCACGATGTCGGGAAGATCGGGATTCCGGATGCGGTGTTGCATAAGAAAGGCCGGCTGACGGCCATCGAGCGGGCCCTCATGGAGGAGCACCCGGTGATCGGCGAGCGGCTCTGCGGCGCGCTGCGTTCGCTCAAGCTGGTACGGCCGATTGTCCGCCACCATCACGAGCGTCGCGACGGCAGCGGCTACCCGGACGGGCTGAACGGGGACGCAGTCCCGTTGCTCGCGGAAATCGTCGGTATCGTCGACACGTTTGACGCCATGACGACGACCCGGCCGTACCGCCAAGGGCGACCGCACGCGGCGGCGTACGACGAACTGCGACGCGAGGCGTCCGAAGGAAAGTGGCAGTCGAACCTCGTGGACACGTTCATTCAGCTCGGACGGGACGGCGCGTTTCGCGAGCAGCCGGCGACGAGCTGGGGCTGAGGCGCGAAAAAACCACCACGCAGCGGCCGACCCGCGAAAAATTTCGAGCGGCGGCGCCGGCGATTGCGCGGCATCGCTCGACCCGGCGCTGGCACGACTGCTGCTCAGCACCGGCGCGTGGGCATTGAACCTGGATACCTCAATCTCGCCGAGCGCGTCGGCCTCGAATTCGACCGCCGTCCGGCGTTGGCGATCACCGCCTGGCAGCTGTCCGACTGGTTCGACCTGGAGGACAACGTCAGCGAACGCGTGCTCGGCGCGCTGTCCGCATGCCGCTGGATCGAGCGCGGCGAGGATGGACGCTACCGGCGTTTGATCGAGCACTAGTGGCCTGTCCACGCTGAAGCAGTACCGATTGCCGGAGCGCGGCGCCC
>CAZOAZ010000053.1:0-32448 GCA_964577955.1 uncultured Bifidobacterium sp.
GCCTTCGCGAAGTCGAAGCTCTTCGCGAATTCGATGCCGTTGGTGGCCGCCTGCACCGAGTTGTAGCCGACCTTGCGCGCGTAACGAACGGCGTCGAGGAAGTACGGCGACAGCGTCGGCTCGCCGCCCGAGAACTGCACCGACATCTGGCGACGCGGCTTGATGCTGATGGCGTTGTCGAGCACCTGCTTGATGTCGTCCCAGGTGAGCTCGTGGACGAACCCGACCTGGTTGGCGTCCATGAAGCACGGGTCGCACATCATGTTGCAGCGGTTGGTGAGGTCAACCGTCAGCACCGACCCGCGTCCGTGCTGGATGGTGCTGCTGCCGTGGTTGTGGAGCTTGCTGTCGTTGTGGGCGCGGATGTCGCGGCCCGGGAACACCTGTTCGAGGTGCTTGAAGAACTCGGTGTCGATCGCCATCACGTCCTCGAAGTGGCCGTGAATCGGGCAGTCCTTCACCATCAGGATCTTGCCGTCGCGTTCGAGAATGGTCGCCTTGATTTCGCCGACCTTCTCGTTGAGCAGCACGCTCACGTCTTTCTTGCCGTCAAGAATTTCCTGCCGCGCCTCGCGCGTGCACACCGGGCACAGCGAGTCGGTTTCACGAGGCCAGCCAAGCGGTGGCTTGGTCTTCTCGTAGGACTTGAGCAGCGGTTTGTCGGACCACTTCGGCGTGAACGACGGGTTCTGCTTGATCTTGTTCAGACCATTGAAGACAACCCAGGCTCCGTTGGCGGCAATCGACAGCCCCTTCTCGAAGTACTTGATGGGCGCGTGCATGCGTCTACTCCTGTTGACCCGGCCGTGAGGGCCGGAATTCACGGTAAATCCTAGACCAGAAAAGAGTTGCCGAGCGCGTATTTCTGCGAACGGGCTATATCCGGGCCTGAGCGGTCCCGGAGGGGCGGTGGGCGGACAGCCCGACTAGTGGGTCAGCGCCGCTTCGGGCGCGGCCGGGACGGCGTGCGGCTTGGGGCTCCACTCCACGAGGCGCCCGTCGCGGGGCACGTGCAGCGTCACCGGAGCGGCTCCCGCGGGCAGCGGCACCATCTTCTTTGTGCTCGCGTAGACCGGATGCTTGCCGTGCTCCTTGTACCAGTCGGCGACCGTCGCGTTCTGGTACATGTTCTCGACGATCTGCCGCCAGCCGACGCCGGTGTTGTAGGCGCAGAACGAAATCTCGCCCATCTGCGTGGCGTACGGAATGATGCACATCTCGGTGCGGCGGAAGTCGTAGGTCCAGAGATCCTGGAACCACATTCCGGCCACGAACATCAGCAGCCACTCGTCCTGCTTGCGGTTGCCGTTGTCGCGCGCCCCGAGTTTTCCACCGAGCTGGCCGCCGCTCTGCTTGTCGAACTTGTGCAGCAGGTCGAGCAGCTTGAATCCTTCGGGCGCTTTGGACGGCGTGTAGTTTCGGAGCAGGCTGAGCGCCGTCTGCACGATGGTCAGCTTGCGGCCACGAGCCGCGTCCGTGATCTGCTGGGCGTCGCGCAGGACCTGCTCGACGTTGATGAACTCCGACAGCGGTGCCCACTTCTTGGTCTTCTTGCTGACCATGAAGCCCATGCCGACACCGCAGTCCGGGTGACAGCCACAACTGAGGGAGCCCCAGTCCGCGCCCGGTCCCTTCAGCAGGTCGGTGACGCCGGACATGGCGCTCGACGCCGACAGCGGAAACCAATCGCGCAGCGGCTCGGTGACCCCGGTCTGCCGCTTCACGTCCTCCGCCAGATGCGAGAGCGTGTAGCGCTTGGCGTGGCGCTCGGCGTCCGAGATTTCTTCGTCACGGCCGGTGAACGACACCGGCTGGAACGACACGAAGCTGATCTTGTCGCAGTTCTGAATCGCGAACTTGACGATCGGGCCCACCTGGTCGTTGTTCACCGTGTTGACGATGGTGACGACGAGGCAGACGTCGATGCCGACGGCGTGCAGGTTCTCGATCGCGCGCAGCTTGACCTCGAACAGGTTGCCGACTTTGCGGTGCGCGTTCGACTCCTCGGTCACGCCGTCGAACTGCAGGTACGCGATCCGCATGCCGGCATCGTGTGCCGCGCGCGCGAACTCGGGCTCCTGCGCGAAGCGGATGCCGTTGGTCGCGGCCTGCACGCTGAAGTAACCGACCTGGCGCGCGTAGCGGACGGCGTCGAGGAAGATCGGCGAAATCGTCGGCTCGCCGCCCGAGAATTGCACCGTCATCTGCCGCCGCGGCTTGATGCTGATCGCATCGTCGAGCAGCTGCTTGACCTCGTCGAGCGTCAGTTCATGGACGTAGCCCACCTGATTGGCGTCCATGAAGCACGGGTCGCACATCATGTTGCAGCGGTTCGTGAGGTCGATCGTCAGCACGGCGCCGCGGCCGTGCTGAATCGACGACGTGCCGTGGTTGTGCAGTTTGTCGGTGACGGCGCGAAAATCGCGGCCCGGAAACAGATTTTCGAGCCGCTCCAGAAACGCCGGATTGATGGCGAGCGTGTCGACGAACGTGCCGTGCGTCGGGCAGGTCTTCTCGACGATGACCTTGCCGTCGCGCTCGAGAATGTTGGCCTTGATTTCGCCGTTGTTGCCGGACAGCAGGCTCTGGATGGGCACGGCGCCCGACAGAATCCGGCTGCGGATTTCTTTTACGCAGTCCGGGCAGAGCGAGTCGGTCGTGCGCGGCCAGCCGAGCGGCGGCTTGGTGCGTTCCCGGCTCTTGAGGAGCGGCGCCGGCGACCATTTCGGATGAAACGCTTTGCCTTCGAACTGGCGATTGACCGCCTGAAGGGCGGGCCAGGCGAGCTTCGCCCCGCCAACCAGCGCCCATTCGACAGGCTTCCACACGTTCATCCAGATCTCCTCGCGGCCGCCTGGTTCGTCTCGCCGTTCTCGGTTGCGCTCGCCAGCGCGAGCGCGAAAATGGCCGCTGCGCGCCGTTTCCCGAGCAAAAAGTGTGACGAATATAGCATAACCACTATGTGCGACCGTCGATCTGCTCGCGTACGAGTCGATCGAGCGCGGCGCGATCGGTCTTGCCGCGCGTGGTCAGCGGGATGGCCGCGGCGAAGACGATCAGCCGCGGAATCTTGTGCGGCGCCAGCCGCTGCGCGCAGAACTGACGGACATCAACGACGCTCGGCACCGCATGCGCCGGCTTGACGACCAGGCACGCCGCGACCTGTTCGCCGCGCCGCGGGTCGCTGATCCCGAGGACGCGCACGTCCGCAAGACCGGGCATCGCGCGCAGCACCGTTTCGACCTCGTCCGGCTGCACTTTACGTCCGGCGACGTTGATGAACGAGGAGACGCGGCCGCGGAGCAGCAGGTGGCCGCGCGCGTCGAGTTCGCCGATATCGCTGGTAAGGAAACCGTTGTCGAGGAAATCCCCCTGCTCGGTGCCGACGTACCCGCTGGCCACGCCGGCGCTGCGGACGTGCACGCGCCGCGCCCCGTCGAGATCAGGGTCGGGAACGAACGACAGCGTCACGCCGTCGAGCGGCCGGCCGACGCTGTCGCCGGCGTCGATCTCCGGGCTGTCGTCGAAGGTGATCCCGCCGGTTTCGGTGGTGCCGTAGAACCCGTGAATCTTCACGCCGAACCGCTCGTGGAATGCCCGCGCCGTGGTGGCTGGAAGCCGCGCGCCGGCTGAGATGATCCGATTGAGCGAGGGCGGCCATCCGTCTGCGGGCGGATGTGCGAGAAAGTAGTCGAACATGTACGGGACGCCCGGAAATCGACGCGCGCGCACGGCCCGCGCATCGTCGGGCAACTGCTGTGGGACGAAAGACTCACGGAGCACCATCGGCGTGCCGCGGAGGAGCAGCGGCAGCAGGAGCACGGTGAAGCCATAGGCGTGCGACAACGGAATGGCGGCGATTTGCGTGTCCTCTTCGCCGATGCCCATCGTCGAACAGATCTGCCGGCCATCGGCCACGAGCTGCGGCTCGGTCACCTGCACGGCTTTCGGCAGGCCCGTCGAACCTGACGTGAGCTTCAGCAGCGCCACGCCAGGGTAGTGCGTGCTCTGACCCTGCAGGGCGGAGATCACGAGACTATCGGCCGACGAGCCGATTGCGTCCGGATGGTCGAGTGAGGCCGTGGCGACCACGGCGCGGGCACCGAAGCGCTCGGCGATCTGATGCAGCTCGGTGCGCGTCGCGCCGATGTCCACCGGCATGACCGTCACGCCCATCGTCCAGCAGGCCAGCAGCACCGCGAGCGCTTCCGGGCGGTTGCCGACGCAGGAGACCACCAGTTCTCCGGGCCGGAGTCCCGCCGTGCGGAGCCATTGCCCCCAGCGCTCCTGCATGTCGAGCACGCCAGCGGCCGTCAGCGCGGCTCGATGAGCGGGCAGGTGGATCAGGACGCGGTCGGGTTCGGCGTGACAACGGGCGGTCAAGCCCGCAACCAGCGAGCTCACGTCAGGAGAGTCCGGCGGTGGAGAGCGAGGGATGCGCGACCGGTTCGCCGGCCGCACTCTCGACCCAGATTCTGCGGAAGATTGGTCCGGTCATGAGCGTCGTCACGAGCGCGACAATGACCATGATGGTGTAGAGCGTCGGCGTGATGACGCCGCGGCTCAGACCGATGTCGATGAGAATCAGCTCGACCATGCCCCGCGCGTTCATCAGCGTGGCAACCGCAAGCGCCTCGCGGCGAGTGGCGCCGGTCAGTACGGCGCCCATGTAGCAGGGCAGCGCCTTGCCGACGATCGCGACCGTCAGCGTCAGGATCGCCACGCCCCACAGCGCCGACGACGAGAGGAGGCCGAGCTGTGTGTGAAGGCCAGCGTACGCAAAGAACAGCGGCACCAGCAGCGTGGCCGCCACCGGCTCAATCTGGCGGCGCAGGTCGCGCGTCAGGACGCCGCGAGGCATGGCCACCCCCAGCACAAATGCACCGAAGGCCGGATGGATGCCGATGACTTCGGTGAACCACGCGCCCAGCATCAGGCAGCTGAGCACCGAGGTCAGCAGCGTCGCTGCGACGCGTTCACGCTCGGCAGCCGCCGCTGCGAACCGTCGCCACAACGGCCGCAACAGGCCGAGGACGACGACCGCATAACCGAGCCCGCCGCCAACCGCCATCACCGCCGGTGACACGTGACCGGTGAGGCTTCCCAGAACTCCAGCCAGCAGCATCCAGGCGACGGCGTCGTCCATCGCGCCGGCCGAGAGCGCGAGCGATCCGAGTGCCGTGCCGAGGACGCCGCGCTCGCTCAGAATGCGCGCCAGCACCGGAAACGCGGTAATCGAGAGCGCGGTGCCCAGGAAGAGCGCCGCCTGGACGGTCGAGACCTGAGCGGTGAAAAAGCCGCCGAGGTCGACCATGACCAGGGTGAGGAACACGCCGAGGACCATCGGACCGGCGATCCCGGCAAACGAGAGCCCGATCGCGCGGTGGCCCGCGCGTGTCACGAGGTCGGTGCGGAACTCCATGCCGACGGTGAACATGTACAAGACGAGCCCGAGCTGGCTCAGAAGCGAGAGTGTCGGCAGGGACGCGGCGGGGAAGAGGAGGCCACTTAGCGACGGAGAGAGCCATCCGAAGAACGAGGGCCCGAGCAGGAACCCGGTGACCATTTCGGCGATGACTCGCGGCTGTCCGACGCGCGCCGCCAGCCAGCCGACCGCGCGACAGGCGACGAGAATGCAGGCGAGTTCGATGAAGAGTAACGCTGGAGCCGTCATCGGATCGTGTGAGCGCGAAGGCGAAAAGTATACTGTAGCGCCTCGCATGGATTGGCTCGCCGGATTGCCTCATCAGCCGCCGATGCGGCTGCTCGAGGAGGTCGTAGAAGTCACGCCGGGATCGCGCGCCGTCGGCCGCCGCCGCACGCGGCCCGACGATTTTTTCTTTCAAGGTCACTTTCCCGGCCAGCCGGTGATTCCGGCCATCATCCTCGTCGAACTGCTGGCTCAGACCGGCGGCCTCGCCGTCGGTGCGCCCGCGGCCGGCGAGAAAACGCGGACGGGGCAAATGCGGGTGGCGGCGTTCGGTCCCTTCAAGTTTCCGGCCGCCGCGGGTCCGGGTGTGACGCTCGAAGCCGTCGCGCGCGTGGTCGGACAGTTCGGCGGCGTCTACAAGATCGAGGGTGAAGTCAGCGCGGACGGCAAGCTGGTCGCGACGGGCAGTCTGACGTTGGCGCGATGATCGGACAGGCTAAAGCCTGTCCCTACCGTTACTCCGGAGGGACAGGCTGGCACACACACCGGTAGGGACAGGCTTTAGCCTGTCCGCTCAGAGTTCCGCGATCGCTTCGATTTCGAGGAGCAGTTCGGACCGGCAGATGTCGGCGCGGACCAGATCCAGCCGCTTCGCGTTGGGACAGACGCCGCGCAGCCGCTGTTCGATCACGGTCGCGTGTTCGTCATGCCGGATGTAGGCCCGGATATCTGTCAAGCGATCGAGCGGGGCCTCGCCGGCGCTGTCTGCTCCCGCGGTGCGGACGAGAGCCGTGAGATTTGCGAGCGTCTCTTCGAGCTGCGCGTCCAGGTTGGTGTCGTGCAGCGAGTCCTCGCCGACGATGCTGGCCGTACCGCCGATGAGGAGGCGACGCTGGTCCAGTTCGGCGATCGTGGCCCGCGAGAAGCAGGGCGGGACTGGTCCATATTTGACCGAGTACTGCCACGACGGTTTCTGCCGCGGATTTTCGATCGGGCTCGGCGACGTCGTAGAGGCAAGACAGTAGATCACGAGATCCGCGCTGTCGACGCCGACCGCCGAGGCGGTGGCCAGCGGGCGCTGATCGGCGCCGCGCGCGCCGGCCCAGGCGGAAAAGCCCGCCGCACGGCCGGCATTGAAGACCATGTAGCGGTCGATGCCGTCGCCCATCGGCGCGTTGAGATCGGGAATGAAATTCCAGAAGCGGATTGGCGTGCGGCCGGTGGGTTCGATCTCGGCGGCGAGACGGACGTAGGCCTCCGCCACTCGTTCCCTCAGACCGGCGATCGTCAACGACCGGGCGTGCATCACGCTCGTCGTGAGCAGCGTGAGCTTGCCGGAGGCGAACGACTGCAGCGAGGGCGACGGCGCGAGGCGCAGCGATCGGCCGAACAGGTCGTCGACCCAGCGCGCGGGTCGGGGCTCGAGCGCTGGCAGGCCGTGCGCCGCCCGTGAACGCCGTTCGCGATCGTCAACGAGCGTATCGCTCCCGACCTGAGAGTCCCGCCGCGGCATCATAAGATGATGGTGCGCGAATTATAGTCCCGACATGACAGGCGTGCCACGCGAGGAGTCCGATTCGTCGTCACTTGGCGTCCGCTTCCGGCGTGCGTTCTACGGTTTGCGGACCGAAGGCACGGGGCCCGGACGGGAAGCGGCGGCGATCGGCGTCGGCCTGTTCATCGGTTGTCTGCCCTTCTACGGGTTTCACCTGCTTCTGTGCTGGCTGGTCGGTTGGGCGCTGCGGCTCAATCGCCTCAAGGTTTATCTCGCGGCGCAAATCTCGAATCCGTTGGTTGCGCCGTGGCTGCTGCTCACCGAACTGCAGCTTGGCGCCCTGTTGCGGCACGGTCGCTTTCAGGCCATTACGATCCGTGCGATCGAAGAGACCGGAGTGGTCACCTTCGGCGCCGATCTGCTGATCGGCAGCCTCGTCCTGGGCGGGGTACTGGCGGTGGCCGCGGCCGGTGCGACCTACGCGACGCTCCGGAGCTCGCCCGGAGACGCGTGGTTCATGGAGCTGGTGCGGCGCGCGTCGGACCGCTACGTCGGCACCAGTGTCACCGCGTGGGAGTTCGCGCGCGGAAAACTCCGTGGCGATCCGCTGTACCGTGCGGCGCTCATGGGCGGACTGCTGCCGTCCGGCGGCACGCTCGTCGACGTCGGCTGCGGTCAGGGGTTGACGCTCGCGCTGTTTGCCGAAGCGCGGACCGCCATGGATCAACACGCATGGCCCGCCGGCGAGCCGTCGGCGCCGCGGTTCGAGCGCATGGTCGGCGTCGAACTCCGGCCGCGGGCCGCCGCGCTGGCGCGGCAGGCGCTCGGTGACGCCGCCGAGATCCTGCAGGCCGACGTCCGCGGCATGACGGCGCTCGGCGCCCGCGTCGTGCTGATCTTCGACGTCCTGCACATGATCGGTCCCAGCGAACAGGAGCAGGTACTGGCGGCGTTGATCGCCGCGCTCGAACCTGGCGGCGTCCTGCTGGTGCGCGAAGCGAACCAGTCGCTGGGCTGGCGGTTCGGCATGGTGAAGCTCGGAAATCGACTGAAGGCGCTCGCCTTCGGCAACTGGCGCCAATCGTTTCATTTCCGTTCGCGCGCCGGATGGACCGAACTCTTCGAGCGCCATGGGCTGCGCGTTGAAGTGCAGGCGGCCGACGAAGGCACGCCGTTCGCCAACCTGCTCTTCCGTCTTACGGCAGCGGCCGGGTCTGCAGCCACTCGCCCAGCTTGACGACCTGCCGGATCGGCCGCCCGTCCGGTCCGTACAATCCGCCGAACCACAAGCCGCACGAAATCCGCGCCCCTTCTTCCTGCCAGCAGTAACGGATGTCGGACCACAGCACCTCGGTGCCCTCGCCGGTTGGCTGCTCCACCGCAAACGTCAGGTCGTGGACGGCGAGGAAGTTCCTCACAGTGTCGAGCCGCCGCGAGGCGAGCGTCAACGGCGCGTCGCCGGCCGTGGTCCAGAGCAGCGTCGGTTCGAGCGAGCCTCGCAGCGCGTCGGCGCGCCAGATGCGGAGGCGTTCGGCCTCTTTGACGTACACGAACCACTCGGTCCACGAGGCCCAGCGCGCTTCGAAGGCGATCGCTGAACCCGGACTGATGTTGTCGGTGGCGTCCGGCTTTAGCCGGATTGCAGAGAGGTCAGCGGCGGTGGCCGGATCTTGCCGCACGAGATCGAGGACGCGGATGTACAGCAACGACTTCACGACAAAAAATACCGCGACGAGGGCAAGCGCTTGCGCCGCCGCCTTTGAGAGATGCCGGCGCTTGACGATCAGCCAGAGGGCGCTGATCGTCAGCACCGCGATCAGCCAGGGATCGGCCATCGCGACGAGCGGCCACGTCACACGAACCTCGGCGAGCGGCCAGAACAGATGCAGCCGCGCGCCCGACAGGAGATCAAAGAGGAGATGACTGAGCGCCCCGAGCATACCGGCCGCTGCGAGTGCGGGAAATCGCGCGCGGCGGGCGACGAGCCGCACCAGCACGGCGGCGGCGCTGCCGACGACGAGCGCGCCAAGAAGCGAGTGTGTGCCGATCTCGTGGACCCGAAGGTAGCGATCCCATCCTGCCGGCATGAAGACGCTGTCGATGTCCGGAGACAGCGCGCCCAGCATCGCCGCGGCCGCGGCGCCGGAGCCGAACCGCCCGCGGTCCGGACGTTCGAGCGCCGCGACGATCGTGCGGCCAAAGATGACGTGCGAAACCGGGTCCATCGGCGGTGCTATGCGAGCTGCTCGTACTCGTCGCGCTGGGCGTCCCAGTAGCGGTAGAAGTGGTACCAGTACTGCGGATTCGAGCGGACCCGCCGTTCGAGCTCGGCGGCGAACTGCTGCGCGGCCGCCTGCATGGCCTGATCGCGCGGCAGCGTGGCGTCGACGAAGATCGGCGTCCCCGGGCTCACGCTGAAGCGCTCCCGGCCGACCCGCTCGATGAAGCAGGGCACGATCGGCGCGCCGGTCAGGAACGCCATCATCGCCGGCGCTTTCAGGAACCAGGTCTGGCGGCCAAGAAACGTGACCGCGATCCGGTCGCGGCCCATGTGACGGTCCATCAGCATCGCCACCATGCGATTCTCGGTGAGCCGTTTGCGGATCTGAAGCGCGGTGTCGAGCGACTTCCGGACTTCGACGGTATCGGCGCCGAGGCTCTCGCGAATCTGGCGCCGGATGTCGTTCACCGTCTCGTTCGCTTCGGTCATGGCGACGATAGTCAGCGGCAGCTTGAAGATGCGTTTCATCGCCACGCCGCCCAGTTCCCAGTTGCCGTAGTGGCCGGTGACCAGAATGATCCCCTTGCCGCGCGCGGTCAACTCGTCGAAGAGCGCCTTCGATTCCGGCCGGTACTCGATCCGCGCCGCCACGTCGGTGTCCGACGCGTGGAGCGCGCGCAGGAAGTCGATGACGTCATGGGCATAGGCGCGAAGCGTCAGGAGCGCGAGGCGTTCACGCTCGGCCGGTGATCGCTCGGGCACGATCGCTTCGAGATTGTGGGCCAGCGCTTCGCGTGTGCTGCGCATCAGCCGCCACGCGATCCAGGTGCCGACGTGACCAATGGCCCGCGACACGGAAACCGGCAAGACGCGGACGCCGCGGCACGTCAGGCTGAAGATGACGCCGTTGTTCAGGCCGTGCAGCGTCCACCGTCGTGGCACCTGGGTTGTCCGGTCGGAGGCGAGGTCGGCCGCGGCGCCGGGCAGCGGTTCAGAGGCGTTCAATGAACCGATAGTACACCGCCAGAAAGCAGGTCCGCGTCGTATCGCGGACCGGTCGGAGCTTGCTCTTCTGCTGGCCGTAAACCGCGGTCACCGGCACGCTCGTCACGATGCCGCCCCGCCGCCGCACCTTGACCAGCATCTCGGTCTCGATCTCGTAGCCCGTCGCGGTGAGTTTCAGCGGCCGCAGTGCGTCGGTCTTGAAGACCCGGTATCCACACTGGGTGTCGTTCACCGGGACGCCGACAAACGACGACAGCGCGCGGCTGCCGATCCGGTTGGTCCAGTAGCGCGACGCCGGCATCGTCTCGCGGTGGAACTGCCGTTCGCCGATGACGACATCGGCGCCGGAGTCGGCCGCCTTTGCCAGCAGACGCCCGGCTTCCTCGGGCAAGTGCTGGCCATCGCCGTCGAGCAGCAGGACGTGCGTGAACGGTTCCGGCAGCACCCTGGCGAGACCGCTTCGCACCGCATGACCTTTGCCGCGATTCCCGGGATGCGCAATCACGTCGGCGCCGGCGGTCGCCGCGAGCTCCGCGGTTCCGTCCGTTGACCCGTCGTCGACGACGATCACCCGGTCGACCGCGGGCGCGACACCCCGGACAACGCCGGCAATCGTGCCGGCTTCGTTGAACGCCGGGATGATCGCGGCCGCTCTCATGACCGGGTGGCGTCGTTTCGGTAGGGACCGGCTTCAGCCGGTCCGTTCATGAGGAGCGCCGGCAGCGTGAAGACCGACGTGAGCGCGAGAGCGAGCACGCTGACCGTCGACACGAGACCGATCGAACGGAGCGGCGGATACGACGAGTTGATCAGCGTGGCATAACCGAGCAGCGTGATGGCCGCGGCCACGAGAATGACCGGCGCCAGTTCGGCGGTCGCCTGCCGCGCGTCGCCGCGCTCGTGAAAGCGATGCACCAGGTGCACGCCGTAATCCACGCCGATGCCGACAAACGTCACCACGGCGAAGACGGCGAAGAGATCCAGCTCGATACCGGCAAGCGCCAGCAGCCCCGCGGCCCACAGCAAGCCGATGGCGGTCGGCAGCAGCGCGAAGAGCGACAACTTCCAGTTGCGGAAACTCAGGACGACCAGCACGACGACAATGAAGGTGCCGATCGCCAGTCCCTTGACGAAATCGGGAAGAAACCGCTTCGCCAGTTCGGCGTTGACCAGCGGCAGACCGGTCAGCGTTTGCGATGGATCGACGGCGTCAACCGTGGACTGCAGGACCTGCACCTGCTCGGGCGTCTTCGGAAAAGCGTAGGTGGCCATCCGCCAGAGCTCGCCGTCACGAACGATGAAGCGGCCGATCAGATCGCCGAGTCCGTGCGACACGTAATCGTCGTAGGTCACGCGCGGCGGCGACAGCAGCGACGGGACGCGCGCGGCAAACGGCGCAAAGGCATCGGGCGTGAACCCGGCTTCGAGTCGCGCCTGCTCGAGGGCCGTCAGCACACTGGGTGTCGTCAACCCCGCAGACGCAATCCGCGCGAACGCTCGGGTCTGGGTGTCGGGTGAAGGGAGCAGCCGCGTCGGCGATTCAAAGGCGAGCTGGGCGTCGGCGGCATGCAGCCGCTCCGAGAGCTTCGCGTTCGTTTCGAGCAGCGCCTCGAGGGACGATCCCTCCGCGAGGACGACGTAGACGTCGGCGGGGAGGCCGAAGAGGGGACCAATTCTTTCCTCGAGACGGGCGGCGTCGGTCGTCGATCGCAGCCGATCGAGCGTCGGATTGATTCGAAGCCGCGTGGCGGCGCCGGCCAGGATGATCGTCAGCACGAACGTGGCGGTCAGCACGAGCCGGCGATGATCCGCGACCCACGCTGCCAGGCGCGGCATCATGAGCGTGTTCCGGGCGTTCGGCCGGGGTCGCCGCGGCAGAAGCGCCGGCACCATGACGAGCGTCAAGATGCCGCAGATCAGCATGCTGTGGCCGATGAGCCGGCCGAGCTGCTGCAGGCTGGGGAAATCGACGAACATCAGCCCGTAGAAGGTCGCCGCGGTCGTCCACATGCCGAGGAGCATGCTCACGCTCGGTCCCGCGATCGCGTCCGGCCCGCTGCGGCCGGCGGCCCCGGTCAGCGCGAGCTGATGCGCGACGTAGAGCAGCACCACGCCGTCGACGCCCAGCCCGAACAGCATCGCGGCCGCGCCGGTCGCGGCGGCCGACAATCGCGCGTCCGCGAAGCCGAGTCCGCCGAGCACGATGACGAGCGACAACGCCGACGGCAGCGACCCGACACCGACGAGCCACAGGCTGCGGAAGACGACGAAGAGCAGCGGGAGAATCAGCGCCAGCGACCCGACCGTATTCAGAATGCTTTCGCGCCGGACCACGGCTTCGGTTTCGACCGCGATGCGATGGCCGCCGGCGAATTCCACCGTCATCGGCGGCAGCGGCTCGTCGCCGAAATCCGGTGCGGCATCGGCCGGCTCGCGGACCGCAGCGCGGATGGTCTCGAGGCGAGTCGCAAGCTCGCGCGAAAAGGCCGCGTCGTAGGGCGGCCGGATCGGCCTCGCCATAATCATCCGCGCGCGGCGGTCGGCGGTGACGTAGCCGTCAGGGCCCATGCCGATGTTCAGGCCGGCCTGGGCGCCGCCGAGCGCGTCGCGCAGCAGATCGAAGAGGCCGATCGGGTCCTGGCGAATCAAGTCGGCGACATCCGCCGACGGCACGGTCAGCAGTTCACGACGCGCGGCGACCGCCGGCGTCATGCCCTCAGGCGTGAACCGCTTCAGCGCCTCGTCCAACGCTGTCGGCGGGAGCAAAAGCAGCTGACGGTCGGCGAGCCAGGAAAAGTCGCGCGTGCGATCGATCACCCCGGCGTCGACCCGCGCGATTTCAGGCGCGCCGCGGAGCGCATCGACCCAGGCGTCGACCTGGTCGCTGTACTCCGAAATGGTGTGCCCCTCGGGGGCGGTGTAGATGACGTAGAGCTGATCGAGATTCCCGAACCGCCCGACGAAGGTGCGAAATCCCTGGAGGACCGGCCCGTCACCAGGCAGCAGCGACAGCACGTCTGAGTCGAACGACAGCCGGCGGACGCCAAGGATGGATACGGCAACGGCCAGTGCGACGGCGGCGACGACCGCGGCACGGCGCCGGTACGCGGCGTGAACGATGCTGGAAATGAGGGAGTTCACGGGTGGCGGGAAAGTCGCAATATGTTACATTTTCACCCCAGTTTCGCCGCATGAAGATTCTCCTGCTGCGCCCGGTCCCCGGCAACGAGCGTTTCGGTCTTGGTCCCTTCTTTCGCATCGAACCGCTCGGGATGGAGTACATCGCCGCCTCGCTCGAAGCGCACGGGCACGAGGTCGCGCTGGCCGATTTGCGCTTCAGCCGGTCGGTGGAGTCGCACCTGCGCGCGATGCGGCCCGACCTGGTCGGGATCGCGGCGATGCACGCGCTCGAAACCGACGAAGTGCTCGCGCTGGCCGACCGCGTCCACCAGTGCTCGCCGGACGTGCCGATCGTCATCGGCGGACACACCGCGGCGGCGTGCCCCGATCCGTTCCTGAACAAGCACGTCGCGGCCGTCGTTGTCGACGATGGGGAAGCCGTGCTGCCGCGTATCTGCGACGCGCTGTCGCGCCGCCAGCCGCTCTCGACCGTTCCAGGATTGGCGGTGGCGACCGCGGATGGCGGCATCCTCCGGACCAGCGGCGACAACGGGACATTCGTGCTCGACAGTGTGCCGCAGCCGTCGCGGCATCATGTCGCCGGCTGGCGCCGCGAATACGCCTGCCTGGCTCACCGGCCGGCCTGGCTGGTCGAGACCGCGCGCGGCTGTCCGTTCCGTTGTTCGTTCTGCTCGATCTGGCAGCTGCACGCGCGATCCGTGCGTGAACGCTCGATTGATTCGGTGTGCCAGGACATGGCCCACGTCGGCGACCACGTCTTTGTCGCCGACGATCTGTTCTGGCATCACCCATCGCGCAGCCTCGAACTGGCGCGGGAACTCCGCAAGCGCGGGATCAAGAAGGAATGGATCCTGGTGCAGAGCCGCGTCGACCTCGTGGCGCGCCATGCCGACCTGCTCGAAGCCTGGCGGCCGATCGCCAAACACTTCGACATCTTCTTCGGGCTCGAAGCGGCGACCGATCAGGGGCTGCACAGCCTGGTCAAGGACGCGACCGTCGACGAAACGGCGCAGGGGATCGAGGTCGCCCGGCATCTCAATTACGGCGTCACCGGCAACTTCGTGATCGATCCGGCGTGGGGCGAGAAGGACTTCGAGAACCTCTGGCACTTCGTCGAGCGTCATCAGCTGTTTCAGGCCGGCTTCACGATTCTCACGCCGCTGCCGGGCACGGCCTATTTCGACGACATGCGGCCGCAGCTCCGGGCGCGGCGATGGGCGCATTTCGACATGCACCATCTGCTCTGGGAACCGGCGCTCGGACCGGAGCGGTTCTTCGAGCTTTACTGCGAGACCTGGCGCCGGTCGGTGCTCAATCTGCGTGGCCGCAAGAAACTTTCGCAGTGGATGCGGGAAGTGGAGTGGCGCAACGTGCCGTTCCTGCTCAAGGCGCTCCGCCGGACGCAGCGCATGATGGATCCCGCGCACTACCTGTCCGAGTACGACCTTGCCGCGCCGGAGTCTTCGGTCGTGTACGACTGGCCGACGCCTGTGGGGTCCGGCTTTAGCCGGACCTAGCCGCAGGTCCTCCTGAAGGCGGACCCTACATCTGGCTATCGACTCAAAGCAAAAGCGTCAGCCGGCAAAGCCGGGTTGGCGACGACGTCCTCGAACGTCATCATCTTGGTGTCGCCGTTCGCAAACGTCATCCGCATCGCGTCGAGCAGCGAACTTTCTTTCTTCACCCACAGATCGAGCCGCGCCAGCGCTTCGCGAATCTGCTTGCGCTTGGGCACCATCGCCACATGGTAGGTGCCGGGACGATCGTTGGGATCGCGGTCGTTGATGTCGAACTGCTGACGAAGTTCGGCGGCGGTGCCGTTGACGAAGTAGCGCTGCACGCGGCCCTGCGCCGAGCCGATGTCGAGCACCTGACGTTGCGGCCAGGTGGTCGTCATCTTGTTGCCCTCGATCAGCACGACGCGGCTGTCCGGTTCCGTATAGCGAAGGACGACGCGCGAGGGCCGCTCGACGGCAAGCGTGCCGCGCGCGATCAGCGGACGGGTCAGCAGCTTGGATGACGTCGTTTCGGTGAAGCGGGCCGTGAGCGTCTTGATGCCGTTGTTGATCGTCTGACCCTTCGCGTAGAGCTCGTCGAAGGATTCCTGTGCCGGCGGCGGCGCGCCCTGCTGCGCGATCGTCGCGGCCGTCGCCAGTAGACTCGCGATCCCGATCGCGACGACGCGAATCACATGCCGTTGAGCGCTCACAGCGGCAATGATAACGTACGCGTTTGTGACCCCTTCGGTGATCGTCTCCGGGATCGGCGTCGTGTCGGCGTTCGGCACGACGCACGACGCGTTTCGCGACGGCCTGCTCGCCGGCGAAACGCGCGTGGCGCCGGTCGCCAGCTTCAACACCGACGAGTGCCGATCAAAACTGGCCGCCGAGATCGTCGGTTTCGAACCAACGGCGTGGGTGGCGCCGATGAAGCTCCGCCGCCTCGATCGCACCGGCGTGTACGCCATCGCCAGCACGAAGCTTGCGCTCGAGGATGCCGGCCTGACGCTCTCGCCGGACGGCGAAGATCGGGCCGGCGTCGTGCTCGGGACCTGGACCGCCGGTGGGCAGTCGGCGCAGCAGTTTCTCGACGCCCTGTTTCGCCGCGGGCCGACCGGCGCCCCGGCGCTGCTCTTCGACAGCACGGTTGGCAATTCGGCGGCCAGCCTGGCCGGTCTCGAGTTTAAGCTGCGCGGACCAAACGTCACCGTCAGCCACAAGGAAGCGTCGGGCCTCTCGGCGATCGTGACCGGCGTCGATCACGTGCGCGAAGGGCGCGCGGCCGCCGTGATGGCGGGCGGCGTCGACGCGGTGTACGAAACATTCTTCAAGGGACACGACAAGTTCGCCGTCATGTCGCTCGAACGGGAATTTTCGCCGGCGCTGGCGCCATTCGATGCCGCCCGCGCCGGGTTCGTGCTCGGCGAAGGCGGGTTCGGTCTCTGGTTGGAACGGGGCGATTCCGGGCGCGCCGGCCGCCGCTCGCACGGCGAGATTCTCGGCGTCTCGGCGTCGAGCGCCGCGGTCGCCGTGAACCGCTGGCCCGATCATCACGACGCCCTCGTCCGGACGATGCGATTGGCCATTGAAGATGCGGGACTGGTGCCGAGCGATGTCGATGTGATTTACGCATCGGCCAACGCCAGTGTTGGCCTCGATCGCGTCGAAGCGATCGCGATCGATACGCTCTTTGGCGACACGCGTCCGGCGGTCACGTCCATCAAGGGCGCGCTCGGCGAGTTTGGCGCCGTCGGCAGCGCCGCGTGCGCGGCGGCGTTCATTTGCGGCCGCGCCGGCAAGGTGCCGCCGATTGCCGGCATTCACCAGCCGGCGCCTGAGGCGCGCGCACTGCGTCTCGTGACCGAGGCCTGCGACGCGCCCGGCCCGATTGTCCTGGTCAACAGCTTCGCCAGCGGCGGCGCGCTCTTTTCCGCGGTGCTGCGCGTCCACTGACCGCCGCGAACGGTGGTGTATCATCACGGTTCGCCTGGGCGCCCGGCGCCAGCTTCTTGATGCCTTCCTCCTCAAATCGACTGCGCCTGGACGGCCGCGTCGCCATGGTGACCGGCGGCTCCCGCGGTATCGGCCGCGGCATTGTCGAGGCGCTGGCTGCCAGTGGTGCCGCCGTGGCGGTGGCGTTTCGCGAGCGCGAAGCGCCCGCCCGCGAACTCGAAGCCGCGCTGACCACCGCTGGACATCGCGTGTGGGTCGGGGCGTGCGACACTCGGGATCCCAAGACCGTCACCGCATTCGTCGAGCAGGCAACGGCGGCGCTCGGCCCAATCGACATCCTCGTGAACAACGCCGGCGTCAGCCGCGATGTGCACGTCATGTTCCTGGATCAGGCCAAGTGGGACGAGGTGCTCGACACCAATCTCGACGGCGCGTACCACTGCGTGCGCGCGGTCGTGCGTGGCATGCTGCTCCGCCGGTGGGGCCGGATCATCAACATTTCGTCGCCGAGTGCGCGGGTTCCGCTGCCCGGCCAGGCCTCGTATGCCGCGTCAAAAGCCGGACTCGAAGGTCTGACGCGCGCCTTGTCGCGCGACCTGGCCGCCAAGGGCGTGTTGGTCAATGCCGTGGCGCCGGGCCTGATTGAAACCGAGATGCTCGAGCAGATGCCGAAGGACGTGCTGGCGTCGTCGCTGAAGGCGGTGGCGATCGGACGCGCCGGAACCCCGCAGGACGTGGGCCAGCTCGTGGCCTTTCTCGCATCCGACGCCGCGGAGTACATTACCGGGCAGGTGATCAGTGTCGACGGTGGGCTGCTCTGAGCGGAGCGGCCGGCCCTGATGCGCTCCAGCCGAGCGCGAATTGGTTATGACGACAACATCGGATTCGCTGAAGACCGACATCAAGCAGGCCATCATCCGCAGCCTGCGCCTGCCGCTGACCGTCGAGCAGATTGGCGACAGCACGCCGCTCTTCGGCGAAGGCCTCGGTCTCGACTCAATCGACGTCCTCGAACTCGTGCTCGAACTCGAACGCAGCTTCGGTGTGACGATCGGCGACGAGCAGACCGGCATGCAGGTCCTGCGGTCCGTCGACACCATTGCCGCCTTCATCGTCGAGCAGCGCTCGAAGTCCTAGCGAGGCCCTGGGTCGGACCGGCCTCGCTAGGATTTCTATTACGTTTGCCCCGCTCCGCGGGGCGGTCGTCTTGCCGGAGCAACACTGTGACTCATTCGGGAGACTTCGAGCCGGTCAAGACTCCCATTCGCCCAGGCGCGCCGATGCCGCCGGCCACGATTCCGAACGTCTTCACGGTCGATTTCGAAGAGTGGTTTCACATCTGCGGGGTTCCGGCGTTGAGCCGCCCCCACTGGGACGGGTTGCCGTCCCGCATCAAGCCGACCACCGACCGGGTGCTCGATCTGCTCGATCGCGCCGGCGTCCGCGCCACCTTCTTCGTCGTTGGCTGGATCGCGGAGCGCTACCCTCGGCTCGTTGAAGCGGTCCGCGACGCGGGCCATGAAATCGGATCGCACAGCTACGGGCACGAGCGCGTGTATGAGATGGGCGAAACGCGCTTTGCCGATGATCTGAGCGCCAGCATGGCCGCGCTTGCTGCCGTCACCGGTGTCCCCCCGACGATGTTCCGCGCGCCGGAGTGGTCGATCAACGGAAAGTCGATGTGGGCCTTGCCTGTGCTGGCCGCACACGGGTTCGACGTCGACGCCAGTATGGCGCCCTTGAAGATGGTGGGGGACGTGTCGTTTCCGCGCTATCCTCACAGACGGGACACACCGTCGGGGTCACTCCTCGAGGTGCCACCACTCGTGGCGGATCGCTTCGGACAGGTGATGCCGATGGGGTGGGGTTGGGGATTGCGCATGAGCTCGCCGCGCCGTGTGTTGAAGGCCATCGAGGCCACGAACCGCGCCGGGCATCCAGCCGTCTTTACTTTGCATCCCTGGGAGATCGATCCGGACCCGCCGCGCGTCTCACTCTCTCGGGGCCTCAAGTTTGCCCATTACTTCCGGCTCAGCGGCTTTGCGGACCGGCTGGCGGAGATTCTCAAAGGCTCAGACTTTGGACCGCTCGGTCCGATAACATCACAAGCGTTCCCCTGAAATGAAATGCTTTCGGACGGCGCTCGCCGCCGTCGCGCTGAATGCGCTCGCTCTTTCTGCGCGCGGTGCCGATGCCAACGCGCCACTCGTTCGGCTCGCGCTCGACGATGTTCCGCCTGGAACGGCTGCGGCCGTGCTCGAACGCACGGGCCCGCTCCCGTTTCCGGTCGCGGTGCGGATTGAGTCGGCAACTTCAGATCCCGACCCCTCTCTCGACAGCAGAATCGCCGAGCTGGCCCGCCGGCGGCGCCCGGTGTGGCTGGCGATTCCTGCTCCGGCGACCGTGGCCGGCGTCGATCGCTGGCGAGCCGCGCTGCGACGGATCGTCGATCGTCATGCCGACGCGCTGACCGTTCTCGAAGTGCTGGTGGACCAGCAGCCGCCGCGCGTGGCCGCCTTCGCGCTTCAGAATGTCGCGACGGACATCGGCGCCGACCGCGAGCACGTACGCGTCGCGCTGGGCGGCCCGGCGGTGGCGGACGCGGCTCGTCGCGCTGAACTTTACACGGCCGATCTGGCGCCCTACGTGGACCTTCTGGCCGTGCCTCGGGCTGCGCTCGACGAACTGTCCGCATGGGCCGAGCGCGCGAAGCTGCATCCGATCCTCGCGGTCACACCGTCGGCGACGCCGGCAGCGCTGCCGCTCGACGATGTGCTCGACGACCTCGGCACCGAGCGGGCGATCCGCGCCTGGCGCGCCGGCGATGTGACGCCGGAGTCGCTGCGGGCGTTGGCGGCGCTCGGTGCGCTGCTCGAGCACACCGTCACCGCGCTCGACGACCCTGGCGTGCAATTCACGCTGGTCCGTTCCGGCGGCGCCGGCGGCGTCACGCATCGCCTGCTCTTTGATACGGACACGTTCTCGACCTTCCTGGCGTACCGCGGTCCGCGGGCGGCCGATCGGATCTCCGTCGCCCTCAGCGTGCCCATCGAAGGCACCGCGAGCGTGATCGATCTCGAAACCGGCGAGCGTGCCGCGGTCGGCGACTATGCGCGCGACGCGCGTGCGAACCGTGTGTCGGCGACGCTTCCGCTCACCGGGCACACCATGCTCGTGACGTTCAACGAAGGCGCCGAGCCGATCGCCGATCGCGCGGGCGTGTCGGCGGTGCGGGCACTGACGGTGGCCGAGATCATGGCCCGTCATCAGCAGCAGCAGCGGGCGCAGGACGCCGTGCTGCAGAACTACACCGCCAACGCGCGGATGGAACAACACTTCCGGCCGACGGTCGCCGATCCGGGCTACGACGTCGTCACCGAGGATCGGTTCTATTCCGGACCGGACGGCGCGGAATGGGAAGAGCTCAGTTTCTGCGTCAACGGCGCGTGCTGGGGGAACGACCGCCCGTCGTTTCCGCTGATCCAGGCCGAGAAGGTGCTGGCGCTGCCGCTGCAGTTGCGCTTCGACGATGGCTACCGCTACCGGCTGGACGGATCGGATCGCGTCGACGGCTTCGATTGTTACGTGATCCGCTTCGACCCGGTCCGCGACGACAAGGCGCTCTACAAGGGCACGATCTGGATCGACAAGCGCTCGTTCGGGCGCATCCGTGTCCGCGCGGTGCAGAGCGGCCTGGCCGCGCCGGTTGTGTCGAACGACGAAGACCAGCGGTATACGCTCGCCGCCACGATCGGCAACCGCCCGGTGTTCCTCTTCACCAAACTCATCGCCAAGCAGATCGTGCTGGTGGCTGGACGCAACCTGCTGGTCGAGAAGACCATCGACTTCAGCGACTTCCGCGTGAACGACGAAGAGTTCGAGCGGCGCCGTGCGTCGGCGAACGAGAG
This sequence comes from uncultured Bifidobacterium sp., assembly GCA_964577955.1. Lineage (GTDB taxonomy): Bacteria > Acidobacteriota > Vicinamibacteria > Vicinamibacterales > CAVVIG01 > CADEEX01. The sequence goes on from CAZOAZ010000053.1 coordinate 20,873, forward strand.
CCGCAACGTCATGCTGAAGGAGACGGCGAACGGCCTTCGCTACTACAACCTCGAGAACGGCCGTCGGGTCATCAGCGACCGTGCCACGGTCGATGTCCGTGCCATGGCGATGGGCGTCACGCTCGACCCGAGCTATGCCTTTCCGCTGCCCATTCTCGGCATCAACTACATCGACTTCCAGTTCGTCCGGCCGGACACGCAGCTCGCGATTCTCTTTGCCGGCGTGCTCGCCGCGGGCAATATCCAGAAGTCGAACTTTCTGGCGAAGAACGTCGACGCGAGCGTGGATTTCTTTGCGATCGGCGTCCCGGCCAGCGACCGCATCTACGAGAACGGCAGCGAGGACGAATCGGCGCGCCTGCTCACCTGGCCGCTGTCGACGGGCCTCAACATCGGCTGGCAGGCGACGGAATTCCAGAAGGCGACGTTTCAATACCGCTTTCAGTTCGACGGTTTCGTCAGGGATCGGACGACCGCCGAGACGTTCACCACACCGACCAGCACCATCACCAACGGGATTGGCGCGGCCTGGGAATACCGGCGCAACGGCTACAGCGTGACGATGAATGGCGGGCTCTATCGGCGGTTGTCGTGGCGCGACTGGGGGGCAGTGCCGACGGCGACGTCGCCGTCTTTCGCGAAGTATTCAGCCGGGGTCTCGCGCGATTTCTATCTGGGCCCGTTTCAGAAGATTCACCTGAATGGCGCCTGGTTCAGTGGACAGGATCTGGACCGCCTGAACAAGTATCAGTTCGGCATGTTCGACGAGACGCGGCTGCACGGTGTCCCGAGTTCGGGCGTCCGGTTCGGCGAGATCGCGATGTTCCGCGGCGCCTACTCGTTCAACCTGTTCGACCAGTACCGCCTCGATCTGTTTGCCGAACACGCCTGGGGACGCGACGAGCCGGGCGAGGGGAGCTGGGACCGGATCCCCGGCTTCGGATTCGCGCTCAATGTGAAGGCGCCTTGGAATACCATTCTTCGAGCGGATTTCGGCAAGAGCGTTCTGCCGGACCGCTACGGGAACCTGGGGTCGACGACCCTGCAGATCATGGTGCTGAAGCCGCTTCGATGACCGCCACGCTCCGGGCCGACCTTCACGTTCACACCTGTCATTCGGACGTCAGCGGCACGCTGCCGATCCTCGGCAGCCGCGACTGCTATTCGAAGCCGCTCGACGTGTACCAGGTCGCCAAGTCCAGAGGCATGGATCTCGTGACGATCACCGATCACGACTCCATCAACGGCGGGCTCGAACTGCTCGAGCGTCTGCCGAATGCGCAGGACATCATCCTCGGCGAAGAAGTGTCGTGCTGGATTCCGGACACCGGCATTCAGGTCCATTTCGGCGTGTACGGGATGACCGAAGCGCTGCATCGCGATCTGCAGCCGCTCCGCGGGAACGCCTTCGACGTCGCCGCGCGGCTCCGTCACGCCGGCGTCGTGTTCGCGCTGAATCACCTACTGCACTTCTACCGCGGTCAGGTGCCGTTCGAGGACTATTTGCGGCTGCTCGACGAAGTGCCGGCACTCGAGGTGCGCAACGGCACGATGCTGGCGGCGCACAACGCGCTGGTCGAAACCCTGGCGGCGCGAACGTCGGGTTCGTCGCGTTTTGCGATGATCGCCGGCAGTGATGCCCATACGCTGCGCCGGGTCGGGCTGACGTGGACCGAGGCGCCAGGCCGGACGCGTGACGAATTCATGCAGAGTCTGCGCGACGGCCTGAGCCGTCCGGGCGGCGTCCACGGCGGAACGGCGGCAGTCGCCGGCGACGCCTACGGAGTCGTCGGGCGCTACATCGCGTCGCTTGCCGGTTTCGGGCCCAACGACGTGCGCGGGGCGCGGCGCGCGGCCTGTCTGGCGTTTGCGACCGTGTCGTCGCCGTTTCAGTTCATCCCCTTTCTCGTCGCCCTGATCGGCAAGAGCCGGGAAGGGCGCGAAGTGGAGCGCGCCACGGCGCACTTCGCCAGCGCCGCCGCTGCCAGCCGTCCGCACGCCATCGAGTCCGAAGCATGAGCCGCCGGATCGTCGTCAGCGGGATCGGCCTGGTCACCGCGCTCGGCACGACTCGCGAGGAGAGCTGGCGCCGCCTGCTCGAGGGTGACTGCGGCATCGGTCCGGCCACGGTCTTCGACGTCGAGGGGTATCGCAGCAAGGTCGCCGCGGAAGTCGCGATGGACGCGATCGACCGCGGTTTGAGCCCGCTCGAGCGCCGGCGGCTGTCGCGCGGCGATCGCATCGGCGTCCACGGCGCGGCGGAAGCGATTCAGGACGCCGGCCTCCTGGACAGTCCCATCGACAAGTCACGCGTCGGTGTGTCGCTCGGCGCCGGCACCGCCGATCTGCTGCGGAACGAAGTCTTCTATCGCACGTGGATCACCGCGGGCTACGAACACGCGCGTCCGTCGGATGCCTGGAATCACTTCCTGAGCACGCCGGTCGACGCGATCGCGGCGAAGTGGGGCTTCGAAGGGCCCAGGGCTTGTGTCGTGGCGGCGTGTTCGTCGAGCACGATCGCGCTCGGACGGGCCGTCGAAGCGATTCGTGCCGGCCGCGCCGACGTGATGCTGGCTGGCGGCACCGACGCGATGTCGCGGCTGACCTTCAGCGGCTTCAACCTGCTGCGGCTGATGGATCCGACGCCGTGCCGTCCGTTCGACAAGAGCCGCGCCGGGATGAACATCGGCGAAGGAGCAGGGATCCTCGTCCTCGAGGAGTACGAGCACGCGCGGCGCCGCGGCGCGCGCCTCTACGCGGAGCTGGCCGGCCACAGCCTGGCCTGCGAGGCGTTCCATCCGACCGCGCCCGAACCCGAGGGCCGGCCGGTGGCGACCGTCATCAGCCTGGCGCTCGAGGACGCGCAGCTGAATCCGTCGACGGTCGATCATGTCAACGCGCACGGCACCGCCACCCCCCAGAACGACGTCGCCGAATCACGCGGCTTCCGCCGGGTCTTTGGCGACCGCATGTCCCGCGTGCCGGTCACGTCCATCAAGTCGATGGTCGGGCACTGCCTCGGCGCATCAGGCGCGGTCGAAGCGGCCGTGGCGGCGTTGAGTGTCGCTCGCGGTGTGATTCCGCCGACCATCCATCACGAAGAGACCGACGCCGAGTGCGGTGTGGACGTGGTCGCGAACAGCGCGCGCGAACTGCCCATTCGCGTCGCGGTGTCGACCTCGCTCGGATTTGGCGGGAACGATTCAGCCGTGGTGTTTCGCGCGATCTAGCCGTTGGGGGTCCGCCTTTAGGCGGACCTCGAAGGTCCGGCTGAAGCCGGACCCCACATCACCACCACTTCAAGTCGTAGCCGACACCAATCATCACGGTGTTGCTCTTCAGCGAGAAATCGATGCCGCGCAGGTTGTCGTTGGGCGCGCTCACGTCCGTCAGCCCCCGCGTCGCGCGCAGATCCACCCTCCAGCGCCCGATATCCACCCCACCCCCGAACACGAAACTCGCCGCCGTTCGCCTGAACACATCAAGTTCGGTCTGTTCGATGTCGTCGAAGGTCACCGCCTCGCGCACCTTGACGTCCAGCGCCACGCCGGCGAGCAGGTGGACGAAGCGCCGTGGCATGAGTTCGTGGTCGTAGCGCGCGAGTACTGGAATGGAGAAGTAATGAAGCGCGATGTCGAGCGGTGCGCCGACGTCGACTGTCGTGCCGGCCGGCGCGATCAGCGCATCGATCTCGAGGCAGAGCGGTCCGCGCGGCAGGCGGTCGACGAGCGTGACGCCGCCGAAGAGTCCGGTTCGGCTGTCGAACGTGGCATTGGTCCCGTTGATGTCAAAGCCGACGTTCGCGGCGGTCAGACCGGCGATCGCCCCGACGTGCGGCTGGGCGGCCGCCTGACCGGTGCAGAGGAAGAGGCTGCCGACGAGCACGAGAGCGGCGCGATGCGGTGAACGCACGTCAGCTCGATTCCAAAGAAGAAAGGTCTGCCCGGCGGAAGCCAGAGCAGACCTTTTGTAACAGACGGAGGCCGTGTGTGGCGCGGTCGTGGCTACTTGAAATACCAGTGGGCCCCGAGAGTCGCCCCCGCGCTTCCGAGTCCACTGATATCGGCGGTATTGAACAGGACTTGCACGCTGATACCGGCTCTCGGCAGCTGGTCAAAGAACGCCTCCACGCCGCCAAGAATGATCCCGCCGTTCTCACGGAAGCCCCCGAAACTGGTCGAGCTCACGCCGCCACCAAGGTAGGGAGTCAGCACAATCGGATAGTCCGGCGTAATGTCCCTGAGCCGATAGACAATGGCGCCCTGCACTTCGTTGTAGCTGTAGGAGAGCACGCCGCCATAGTGGATGAATTCGACTTGGACGCCGAGCGGCCCCGCAAAGAAGTACCGAAGGCTTCCGCCCGCGCCGAAGAGGTACCCGCCCAGACGGAGACCGACGCCGAATTGGTGCTCTTCGGCCCCTTTCACCGTCGCTGCCGCGGTCGTCGCCGACGCTTCGAGGTGCGGTGCCGTCAGGGTTTCGAGCTCCAGCGCCGCCGGAAACTGGGTTTGCGCCGAGGCCGTACCGATTGCTCCGAACGCGCACAACAGAGCAGCCACGCCGATGCTTCTAAGTCTCACAATCCCTCCACTTAGGAAAGTACACACTCTTGAAAGTGCGCGGCGGAGTGTACCAGAGCCCAACCGCAAGTACAAGAAACGACCGCGACGGACTTACTGAACAGGTTGGGCTTGCGTCAGGCAGAGCGGGCTCAAGTCGATGAGGTTGCTGGATTCCGGCGTGACGAACCGCGCCAGCGACGGATGCCGTTCGGCGGCGACCGCCTGCCAGCTTCGCGCCAGCTGCTCGAGCTGCGCCAGGTTGCGTTCGAGCCGCAGACGCAGCGCGTCGTCGTCGGTCGGATGAGCGTCGAGGCTGGATTGGATCATGCGCAGGTAATCGACATCGACCACGCTGGCGTGATCGACCTCATAGACCGCATTCGCGTCAATGCGGTCCCAGGCGCGCAGCATCTGCTGCATGCGCGCGTGCAGCACGAAGAAGCGGCGCATCAGCAGATCGATCGATTCCATGAATTCCGGCCGCCGGAAGCGCCGTTGAAAGAAGAGCAGCGCTGGAATCGACCAGTAGCAGGCGTTGTCCCAGGAGATCTTGGCGGTCATGACCTGCGCGTTGCCCATGATGGGGTACTGGCCGTCATACACACGCATGAAGGCTTCGTACAGCCGCAGGTAGGTGTTGTTGAACGCTTCGACGCGTGCCGTGACATCTTCGCCGGCGATGCTCCGAATCAGCAGATCGGTCGTGCAGTCGTTGCCGATGCCGATGAAATCCGAACCGGGGGAGTAGAACGGATCGCTGAACACGCCCGCTTCGCCGACCAGGGCCCAGCGATCAGGCGAGAAGACGCGCGCGCAGTCGTGAGCGTAATGCTGCAGGGCGAGAAAATCTTCGAGTTGATCCGAATAGCGGCCGCAGATCTCCGCCGCCTGCGGTTCGAATTCGCGCAGCCAGTCCATCGCGCGTTCGTAGCGATTGATCCGGTGGAATGGATGCATGTCGCCGTCGGCCACGATGCCGAGGCTGGTGCTGCCGTTGCCGAGCGGGATGAGCCAGAACCAGTAGCCCGGGCCCATGAGATGGTTGGTGCTCAGCCAGCGCTCTCGTTTCGGCACACGCGCCCGCCATGCCGGATCGTTCGACCAGTCGTCCACCTTGATGCGGACCGGCACCCGCCACCACGCCGCGTTGGCGCCGTGCGTGCTCTTGCGGGCGAGGCCGAGTTTGCGCTTCAGCAGCCCGGCGCGGCCGGCGGCGTCGACGATCCAGCGGGCACGAATGTCGCGCGGACCTTCGGGCGTGTCGATGGCGACGTGATGGAAATCGGACTCGAGATTGATGGCCTTGACGGAGCTGCCGTCGTGCACGTCGGCAAACGATCGGACGGTCTTCAGCAGATAGTTTTCAAACCGGCCGCGGTCGAGCTGAAAGGATGGGACCGGCGGAAAGGCTGACGGACCGAGCTCGAAGCGGTTGGTGATGTCGCGGTTGCCGTCGTTCGTGAAGAAATAGCGGAGGCCGAGCTTCGGCAACTGCCCCTCGGCCAGATGCGGGGCCAGTTGCAGCACCTGTTCGAAATAGTGGGCGCCGATTTCGACGCTGGATTCGCCGACCTTGTGCGCGGCCTCGCGGACCGGGTGCTTACGCTTTTCGACGACGACGACGCGGAGGTGCGGCGCTTCCAGGCTGAGTTGCCGGGCCAGGCTCGATCCGGCGAGCCCGCCGCCGAGAATCGCGACGTCGTAGGGCCGTTCCTTCATGGTCGGGCCATTGTAAATGAAGCCGAAACCGGCGGAACTCCACGCCCGATGAGCCGTCCGGGCACCTTGAGGCGCGGCCGGCCTGCGGTGGCGAAAAAAGCCTGTTTGAAACATTCAGCGTCGAACTTAGGGGTGCTAAACTTCGTCTGACTTCGCGGCGTGCCACCGGATGGTCTGTGATTGGCGCGCGAGATCACACACGAAAGGAACATCATGAAGCTTCAGTCCTGGCTGGCGGGCGCATTGGCGGCAGCACTTCTCGTCGTCGCGCCGGCAGCCGCGTCGGCACAATCCACGCTCGCCTCGTCCGAGGCGGTCGCGTTCATGGGCACCTGGACGGTCACGCTCGAGAGCCCGCAGGGCGCCTTTGAGCAGACCCTCACGCTGAAGGATGCGGCGGGCAAGGTCGCCGGTGAACTGGTCAGCCCGATTGCTCCGGAGGCAACGCCGCTCAACGACATCACCAAGGCCGGCGCCGACCTCGTCATCAAGTTCGAAGGCAACTTTCAGGGGATGCCCTTCACCGCCAAGATCACGCTGACCCCAGAAAGCGCGACCAAGGCGAAGGTGGCGTTCGACATCATGGACGGCATGTTCGTGATGAACGGCGAAGCGACCAAGCAGTAGCTCGTTCCGATCGAGAGGCCGGCGCCGACCGGCCTCTCAACGTTCCGCCAGCCCCTCCTGCCTCTCCTGCCTCTCCTGCCCGTCCTGCCCTGTAAGATCACAAGATGTCCGTTCGCGATCTCATCATCATTGGTGCCGGCCCGTCGGGCCTGTCCGCCGCCATCGCCGCCAAGCGCCGCGACCTCGACTACGTCGTCGTCGAACAGGGGGCGCTCGTGAACTCCATCGATCGCTTTCCGCCGCAGATGGTGTTTTTCACCACCCCGGAACTGATGGAGATTGGCGGTCTGCCCTTCGTGTCCCCGTACGAGAAACCCACGCGCGTGGAGGCGCTCAAGTACTACCGCAAGGTCGTCGACACGTACGATTTGCGGATCGCCCTGCAGGAACGCGTACTCTCGGTGGCGCGAGAGGAAAGTGAGGCAGGAGGGGCAGGAGGGGCAGGAGGGGCAGGAAGGGCAGGAAGGGCAGGAGGGACAGGCGACGATACGGACACAGTCTTCGTCGTCGAGACCGAGTCCGCGCGCGGGGCGCGGCGGGCACGTTATGCGCGCAACGTCGTGTTTGCAATCGGCTACTTCGACCATCCGAACCGGCTCGGCATTCCAGGCGAAGACCTGCCGCACGTGCACCACTACTACAGCGAACCGCACGCCTTCTACCGGCAGCGGGTCGTCATCGTCGGCGGCGGCAACTCGGCGGCGGAAACCGCGCTCGACCTGTATCGTGCCGGCGTGCACGTGACGCTGATTCATCGCGCCAGCGCGCTGAAGTCGACGATCAAGTACTGGGTGCGGCCGGACATCGAGAACCGCATCAAGGAAGGATCGGTGGCGGCGCGATTCAACACGACGGTGACCGCGATTCATCCCACCAGCGTCGTCGCCCGGGTGGCGCCCGAGGGGCATGACGCGATCGAAGAGACGCTGGCCGCCGACGCGGTCTTTCTACTCACCGGCTACCGCGCCGACTCGGAGTTGATGACGGGCGCGGGGATTCTGCTCAACGAACGGCAGGCGCCGGTGGTCAATCCGGAGACGTTCGAGAGCAATGTGTCAGGACTGTACGTGGCCGGCGGCGCCATCGCGGGTGTCGATACCGGCACGATCTTCATCGAGAACGGGCGGTTCCACGGCGAGAAGATTGTCGAAGCGATTGCCGCGCGGCGTCAGTAGTAGCGGCGCAGGTTAGACGCCGTTCAGTTTCCTGCGGGTAGATCTCCGGATTCACATTGGAGTAGAAGCCGTACAGTTCGGGATTGGCGTCGTGCCATGCCGTGGCCGGTTCCTTCTCGACCAGGCGGATCTCACGACGATCGACCAGCCTTCGACACAGAGGTGGCGGTAGATGCGTTCCTCGAGCGCTTCCATCCGGAGCACGTCGTCCAGCGCAAAGGTCGCCGGCTTCTCGCACGCGCCGGTGACCAGTATTGACCAGGGTTCGGTCTTCAGCGTCGAGGCATGGAGCGCCGGGTCATCCTTCTCTTTCCCGAATTCCCAGAAGTTGTTGTAAGTGGTGACGTGTTCCCAGGGGTTGGGAGGCTCGGAGGTGCTGTACTCGCTGCGCCGCACGCGTTGGAAACGCCGTCCGTGCGGTGCCGGCTGCGCGGCCCGGGCCGCCGCTGGCCACGCCGCGGCCACGCCTGCGGCGACCGCCGCCCGCACAAATTCGCGGCGGTTCAGATACAGACGGCGATCGGTGACATCAGACCAGCGGAGATCGGTGGAACGTTTGATCAGCATGGCTGCGTTCTTTCATCCGCACCCAGCACCTAGCACCGAGCACCCGCACCTTGAACCCTGAACCTTGCACCTTGAACCAGTACGCTAGTGCGCGATCTGCGACAGTCCGGGCGTCCGGGCGATCATGATCTTCATTTCGAGCAGTTCGACGAGCGATTCCGCGCGCGTGCGCAGGTCGTGCTGTTCGAGCAGCGCCTGCTTTTCGAGCGGTTCGAGATTCAGGTACTGCGCCAGCGCGTTGACGACATCGCCGTCGCTCATCGCCGCGGCTGTCGCCGGATCCACGCCGGCTCTATCGACGGTCGGTGCCAGCAGCGCTTCGAGCTTCGACCGCTGACGCCGCAGGATGGCCTGTTCGCCGGCGTTGAGCGGCCGTTCGAGGAGCGTTTCGACCGCCGCGCGCCGGTAGCTCCTGGCGTGATCCTCCTGCAGGATTCGAAACCGTTCCAGCCCCCGGAGAATCAAGTGGTAGCGTCCGTCGGGGAGCCGCTCGCAGTGCGTGATGACGCCGCTGCAGCCCACGCTGTACACCGGCGGCCGCCCTTCGTAGTCGGCCTCGAATCCCGGGCGAAGCAGCACCATGCCGATGACCCGGTCGCCGGCGAGGGCATCCGCGACCATCTCGCGATACCGCGGCTCGAAGATGTGCAGCGGCAGGAAGACGTTCGGAAAGAGCACGACCTGAGGCAGCGGAAACAAAGGGAGCAGGTCGTTCATGACGATGTGCACCCTGCACTGGTTGCTGCGCACCGCGCACCACGCACGCTACGTCGCACCCCGCACCCCGCACCTCTCACTCCGCACCTGCACCGTGCACCTTGCACCGAGCACTTCGCACCGCTCCTAGTGAATCGTCTTGGTTTTCTTGTCCATGTAGTCCATGAGGACGTACTGGCCAAGCGTGTACGGCGTCGTGAAGTACGCCTTGCCCTTGCAAATGTCGGCGACGCGGCGGACGAAGGCGACGAGGTCGTAGTCCCGAGCGAGCATGAAGGTGTTGATCATGATCCCGCTCTTGCGGCAGGCGGCCACCTCGGCGCAGGTTTCGGAGACGATAAAGGGGTCGAGCCCGAAGGCGTTCTTGTAGATCCGGCCGTCGGGCTGCGTCAGCGCCGACGGCTTGCCGTCGGTGATCATGATGATCTGGCGCATGTCCTTGCGCTGGCGATCGAGGATCCGCCGCGCCAGCCGGAGGCCTTCGCGCGTGTTGGTGTAGTGCGGCCCGACGCGGACCCGCCCGAGTTCGGACAGCGGAATCTCTTCGGCCGAGTCGTGAAACAGCACCACGTTCAACGCGTCGCCCGGATACTGCGTCTTGATCAATTGCGCCAGCGCCAGCGCGACGCGCTTGGCCGGCGTGAAGCGATCTTCACCGTAGAGGATCATGCTGTGGCTGCAGTCCAGCATGATGACGGTTGCGCACGAGCTCTGATACTCACCCTGCACGACCATCAAATCGTCGTGGGTGACATGCAGCTTGCCGCTCCGCGGCCGGGCCGGCTCGCGGGCCGCGCGCTGCGCGGCGTTGAGCAGCGTGCTGGTCGCGTCGAGGTTGAGCGTGTCGCCGAATTCGTAGGGCTTCGGCGCGCCGGTGGTCTCCACGCCGGTCGCCTGTTCGCGCGTATCGTGCCGGCCGTAGCTGCTTTTGCCGAGCGATCCCAGGAGATCGCGCAGGGCCCGATAACCGAGAAAGTCGAGCGTCTTGTCGGTGACCTCGAATTGCAGCTGCGACTCTTCGCCCAGGCCGCCGCCCTGTCCGCGGCGCTGGCGTTCGGCCTCGAGGTCGGGCGGCATCGAGATGTAGCCCTCTTCGCCCATCCGCTCGATGATCTGCTGGATCAGTTCTTCGAGCTTCGACCGCATCTGGTCGTTGTCGCCATCCGCCGGATCGCCGAGCAGTTGTTCGATCGCCTCTTCGGGCAGGACGCCGCCGTTGAACAACGCGTCCAGGATCGCGTCGTGCAGCGCCTGCATCGTGCGATCGCTGTCGTCCATCCCGCCGCGGGGATTGCCGAAGCCGCTCGACAGCAGGAGGTCCGACAGCTTGGACACGAGATCCTCGATGTCGAGCTCGTCCAGCAGGTCGCCAGTGAACTTGGTGTACCGGTATTTCAACTTCTGACCTTTGCCCTCTGACCTTCGCCCTTAGCTACCTTTGCCCTGATCTAGTTGTAATACTTCTTTTTCCCCCCCGGAATCCGCAGCTCCTCTTCCGGCGTTTCCTCCCGCCTGGCCGGGCGGCGCGGCGCCGGATCGGCGCCCGAGTAACCGCGATCGTCGTTGCGGCTGATCTTGCGTTGAGCGCAGAGACCTTCCAGCACGAAATCCACCGCTGACGCGACCGCGGGGGCCGGCGCTCCAGGCGGCAGGCCGACCCGTTCGGCCAGTTCGCGCAGCCCCTGGACGCCGCCGGCGAGCGCGATGACTTCGTCGGCCGACGAGGTGTCCGACAGCGGCAGCGATCCACCCAGGTCGAACCACTCGATGACCTTGCGCGCGTCGATCCCATCAAAGGCCTGCGTGAACACGGCGCCGATTGACGACCGGATCAGTTCCCGCGCGACGTGCTCGGCGCCTTTCAGCTCGCCCTCGTACTCGAGCTCGAACTTGCCGGTGATCGACGGCAGCGCGGCGTAGAGGTCGGTGACGCGCGGCACGATCACCTTTTCCCCGTGCGCCAGTGCTCGCCGTTCGGCGTTCGACGCCACGAGCTCGAGCGTCGTGATCGGCAGACGCTGGCTGACGCCGGAGCGTTTGTCGACTTTGCGATCGGCGCGGGCCTGAAACGCGACTTCCTCGACGACCTCGCGCACGTACGACGGGATGTCGAGCTTCAGTCCCGGCCGATTGGTCCAGGCTTCCTGTGCGGTGATCGCCACGGCGTTGGCGCGCGAGGCTGGATAATGGGTGCGGATTTCCGATCCGA
>CAZOAZ010000053.1:32458-39443 GCA_964577955.1 uncultured Bifidobacterium sp.
CCTTGAGCGGCGTGATGATCTTGCCGCGCGCGGTGTAGTCCTCGGGATTCGCGGTGAAGACCAGCATCACGTCCAGCTTCAACCGGATTGGATAGCCCTTAATCTGGACGTCGCCTTCCTGCAGGATGTTGAACAGTCCGACCTGAATCTTGCCGGCGAGATCGGGCAACTCGTTGATCGCGAAAATCCCGCGGTTAGCCCGCGGCAGCAGGCCGTAGTGCATCGTCAACTCGTCGGACAGGTTGAGTCCGGCCTGCGCCGCCTTGATCGGATCGATGTCGCCCACCATGTCGGCAATCGTGACGTCGGGCGTCGCCAGCTTCTCCACGAAGCGGGCGTCGCGCGCCAGCCAGCCGATCGGCATCCGGTCGCCTTCCGCGGCGACGCGGGCGCGGCACGCGCCGCAGATCGGATTGAGCGGGTCGTCGTGAATCTCGCAGCCAGGGACGACGGCGATGCGCTCGTCGAGCAGGTCGACGAGCGAGCGCAGAATCCGGCTCTTTGCCTGGCCGCGCAGGCCGAGCAGAATGAAATTGTGGCGGGACAGAATCGCGTTGACGAGCTGCGGGACGACCGTGTCGTCGTAACCGATGATGCCGGGGAAGAGCCGCTCGCCCGATTGCAGTTTCCGAACCAGGTTCTCGCGGATTTCTTCTTTGACCGTCCGTGGCCGGGTGCCCGCGTGCGCGCGCAAATCGCCGAGCGTCTGAATGGATGCCGTCATGTCCCGATTCTATCCGAACTAGACTGAGCGGGCCGTGCGTCACCGCTTCTTCACGCGCGCTCGTCCGCTGGTGTTCGCGCATCGCGGCGGCGCGGCGCTCGCGCCGGAAAACACCATGGCCGCGTTCGACAACGGGCTGGCGCTTGGCGCCGATGGCCTCGAGCTCGACGTTCGCCTCTCGCGCGACCGTGTCGTTGTCGTCCACCACGATCGTACGCTCGATCGGACGACCCGGCTCTCGGGTCCGCTCGAAACCCGGACCGCGGATGAACTGGCGCGTGCGGATGTGCCGTCGCTCGCGGCGGTACTCGAACGCTACCCGTCAGTGCCGATCATCGTCGAACTCAAACTCAACGACCCGGACTTTGGTGCGGCGGTGATGGACGTGGTGTTACAGGCTGGCGCGGCCGATCGCGTCTGCCTGGGCGCGTTCGGGACGCGCGCGCTGCGCGACGTGCGCCGCCGCCATCCAGCGGTCGCGACCAGCGCCGCGCGCGAGGAAGTCCGCTGGGCGCTCTACCGTTCGTGGTGCGGCTGGCCGCCGCGCCGGCCTGCCTACGCCGGTTATCAGATTCCGGAATTCTCCGGCGCGACGCGCGTCGTGTCTCGCCGCTTCGTCGAGCACGCGCACCGCGCCGGCCTGGGTGTGCAGGTGTGGACGGTGAACGATGAAGCCGACGCCGTGCGCCTGATCGAGTGGGGCGTCGATGCGCTCATCACTGATCGCCCCGATCTGATGGTGCCGCTCGTGCGCTCGACACGGACAGGCTAAAGCCTGTCCCTACCCGTGGCAGTGTGGCGACATCGGTAGGGACAAGCTTTAGCTTGTCCGTGGATCAATTCAGCTCGAAGTTGATCGTGACCGTCATCACGACCGGAATCGCCTCGCCGTTCAACCGCGCCGGTTCGAACTTCCACTGCAACACCGCCGTCAGCGCCGCCTTGTCGAGCAGAGCAATGGAACGCAGCACGTGCGCGTTGATGACGTTGCCGCCGTCGTCAACCGTAACCTCGAGGATGACGATCCCCTTCACGCGGATCTGGCGCGCGAGCCCTGGATACTCCGGAGCGACGTGGACGATCTTCCGCGGTGCCTGAATGCCCTGGTGCAGCCGCACGATCGGTTTCGGCCGCGGCGGTTCGGGCGCGGCCGTGACCGACAGCCCCGTGCCGTCAATCGTTCCGGCAGCGTTCTCGGCGGCGTTCCCGAATCGGCTGCTGCCGCCGACGGCGACGGCCGGTGCATCATCGGTTGGTATGCCGTCGGGGATGTGAAATACGTCGACGAGAGGATCGACGCTGGCGCTGGAGACGGGGGGCTGCGGACCGGGCGATCGTTCGGCCCGCCGTGGCGCCGACTCAGGTGCGAGTGGAATGTCCGCGACGTGAACGATACGCGGCAGTTCGAGCGCGAGCGCGCGCCCGCGCGGATCGGGCAACAGATCCGGTGCGAGCGCCGACGCGATCACGATCGCGACAATCGCGATCCCGTGTGCAGCAGCAGAGCAGAGCAGCAGCGAAGGGCGTCGAGTCATCATGCGGGTTGGACACCGATCTGCTACAGATGTTCCTCATCGCAAATTGCACATTGCACAATGCAAATGTGATTGCGAATTGAAGTGTCAATCACCCAGATCACTTCCTGAATTTGCAATGTGCAATTTGAGATTTGCAGTGTTCTCCCGCGCAGTAAGCGGTGTCTAAGGCTTCTGGCGAATCGTGCGCGCCGCCGTGAGAAATACCGAGGCGAGCATCGCCGGCGTCAATTTGCCCGTGTTCGTGTTCTGACGGCTGGGATGGTACGAGCCGATGAGCGTCTTGCCGTTCGGCAACCGCACGATGCCGCCGTGCTCGAAGAGCGGACGCGGCTTGATGGTGACGCCGGACTGTTGCAGGTGACGGAGATAGGTGTCGAAGGCGATCTTGCCGAGCGCGACGATGACCTGGATCCGCGGCAGCGCCGCAATCTCGCGATCGAGATGCGGCAGACAGTTGGCGATTTCCTCTGGCGTCGGCTTGTTGTCCGGCGGCGCGCAACGGACGGCAGCAGCGATGTACGCGTCGGTGAGCACCAGCCCGTCGTCCGCTCGTGCTGAGGTCGAGAGGTTCGAGAAGCCGGCGCGCTTGAGCGCGGTCATCAGGAAATCGCCCGAGGCTCCTCGACCGTCGCCAGTGAAGACGCGTCCAGTGCGATTGGCGCCGTGTGCCGCCGGCGCCAGCCCGAGGATCAGCAGCCGCGCCTGCGGATCCCCAAACCCCGGGACGGGGCGCGCCCAATACGCGTCATCGCGAAAGGCGCGCCGCTTCTCCCGCCCGATCCGCTGGCAGTAGTCGCGAAGCCGCGTGCACTCGTTGCACCCGATGATCTGCTCGCGGATTTCCGCCAGCGTCACGATCGCTGAACCTCGCACCCCGCACCCAGCACCCGGCACCCGGTACCCGGCACCCGGCACCCGGCACCCGGCACCCGGAACCCGGAACCTTTACCACACCCGACAAGCGTTCGGGCTCACCATCGGCGAACCCGCCGCGCAGCCGAATGCCTTCTGGAACTCCGGCATGTTCGCCACCACGCCGTTGACGCGGTAGCGTCCGGGCGAGTGCGGATTGGTCTGCGCCTGCAGCCGTTCGTACTCCGGCCGGCGGCTTTCGCACCAGACCTGGGCCCAGCCGAGGAACACCCGCTGCTCGGGCGTAAAGCCGTCGATTGCCTGCGCACCCTGCGCCGCCGCCGACCCCAGATAGGCCATCAGCGCCAGCCGCAGGCCGCCGTTGTCGGCGGTGTTTTCGCCGAGCGTCAGCTTGCCGTTCAACTTGACGTCGTCGATCGCGGTGAATCCCGCGTACTGGTTCACGAAACAGCCGGAGCGCTGCTCGTACGCCTTCGCGTCGTCGGCCGTCCACCAGTCGGTGAGATTGCCCGAGCCGTCGAACTGTCGTCCCTCATCGTCGAAGCCGTGGGTGAGTTCGTGGCCGATGACCGCGCCGGCGCCGCCATAGTTGAGCGCGGCGTCGCGTCCCGCGGCGTAGAACGGCGGCTGGAGAATGCCGGCGGGGAAGTTGATGTTGTTCTCGAGCGGGTTGTAGTACGCGTTGACCGTCGGCGGCGTCATCCCCCACTCGTTCTTGTCGGGGGCCTTGCCGATCTTGGCCAACTGGCGGTGCGATTCAAACGCGTTGGCACGGTGCGAATTACCGACCGCATCGCCGCGCTCGATCGTGAGCGCCGTGTAGTCGCGCCAGGTGTCGGGATAGCCGATCTTGTTGGCGACGGCGTGCAGCTTGGCCTTCGCCTGACGCCGCGTGGCCTCGGTCATCCAGTCGAGCGTGTCGATGTCGCGCTCGAGCGCCGCGTTGACGTCCGCCACCATCCGCAGCATGTCGATTTTGGCCTGCGGCGGGAACGCTTCCTTGACGAACGACTGTCCGAGCGCTTCGCCGAGATCGCCGTCGACGTAGCTGACGCAGCGCTTCCAACGCGGGCGCTGTTCTTTGATCCCCTGGAGGACGGCGCTGTAGAAGTTGAAGTTCTCGTCGACGAACGCCTTCGACAAAAGGAACGCGTTGGCGTGGAGCACCTGCCAGCGCAGATACACGCGCAGGTCGTCGATCGGCGCCGACGTGATGAGCGCGGCAAAGGCTTTGAAAAACTCCGGTTCGGTGACGTTGACGGCGCTGATCGGCGGGGCGGCGATCCCGCGCGTGTAGCGCAACCAGTCGAAACCCGGCGTCAGGGCCTGGAATTCGGCGATCGTCATCTTGTGATAGATGCGGGCGGGATCGCGTCGGGCGACGCGATCGAGGGCCGCCTTCGCGAGCGCGGTTTCGACGCGCATCACGGTCTCCGCGTCGGTCGCGGCGCGGGCCGCAGGCGTGCCCGCCAGCGTGAGGAGCTTCGCGACGTGCGCGACGTATTGCTTGCGGATGTCGGCGGAGCGGGCGTCCTCCTTGAAGTAGTAGTCGCGATCGGGCAGTCCGAGGCCGCCCTGATCGGCGATGGCAATGACCATCGCCGCGTTCTTGAAGTCGGCTTCGCTGCCGAACCCGAAGAAGGCGTTGACGCCGATCTTGTGAAGCTCGGCGAGAAGCTCAGGCAGCCGCGTGACCGTGCCGAGCGCGGCGATGTTCTTCAGGTCGGCATCGAGCGGCGTCACGCCGCGGCGTTCGATGGTCGCCTCGTCCATGCAGCTGGCGTAGTAGTCGGCGATCTTCTTGGCGTTGACATCGCCGGCGGCCCCCGGCCGTTCGAGCACGCGGCGCAACACCTCGAGGTTGCGCTCCTGCAGCTCGTCGAAGCGCCCCCAGCGCGGGCGATCAGACGGGATCGGGTTCGCGGCCAGCCAACCGCCGCACGCGAACTGGTAGAAGTCGGTGCAGGCGTTGACGCTCCGGTTCAGCGTGCCGCTGTCGAAGGTGGCGGCCCCCGGCTGCGGCGGCGTGGCCGCGGCCGTCGGCCCGGTTTGTGCGCCGACGAGCGCGGCGGCGAGCGGGAGCGAGACGAAGACCGGAGCCAGCACGAGGCGCATGATCGAGGTGCGCATGTTTCCCTTCCTGTCCTCCGCGGTTACAATTAGTGATTGGCCTACAGGTTAGGTGACGATCGACCGACACTGTCGGGCGACTGGCACCCGGATGCCTGCGAAAGGAACCCGTTCCAGTGAGAAACCCTGCTGCTAAAGACGCTGCCGAGCTCGATGCGGTCGAAACCCGCGAATGGCTCGATTCCCTTGATTATGTCCTCCAGAGCGGGGGACCGGTCAAAGTTCAGCGTCTGCTTCGCGAGCTGACCCTCCACGCAACCGAAAACGGCGTCAAGATCCCGTTCACCGCCAACACCCCCTACATCAACACCATTTCCGCTGACGACCAGGCGCTGATGCCCGGCAGCCCGGACACCGAGCGCCGCATCAAGAGTCTGGTGCGCTGGAACGCGGCCGCGATGGTCGTTCGCGCCAACAAGGCGGACGAAGGGATCGGCGGCCATATCTCGACATTCGCGTCGGCGGCAACGCTTTACGAAGTCGCGTTCAACCATTTTTTCCGGGGCCACGGCAGCCCGGATGCCGATGTCATCTTCTTCCAGGGTCACGCGGCGCCTGGCGTGTACGCGCGCGCCTATCTTGAAGGCCGCATCGACGAAACGCATCTCGAGAACTTCCGCCGCGAGATGAAGGCCGGCGGCGGGCTGAGCTCCTATCCACACCCCTGGCTGATGCCGGACTTCTGGGAATATCCCACCGTGTCGATGGGCCTCGGCCCGATCATGGCGATCTATCAGGCGCGCTTCATGCGCTACCTCGAGGATCGCGGCCTCAAGGCGAAGTCGAACTCGAAGGTCTGGGCCTTCCTCGGCGACGGCGAAACCGACGAGCCCGAATCGCTCGGCGCGATCACGTTGCCGGCGCGCGAGCGGCTCGACAACCTGATCTTCGTCATCAACTGCAACCTGCAGCGCCTCGACGGTCCGGTGCGCGGCAACGGTCAGATCATCCAGGAGCTCGAAGCGGCGTTCCGCGGCGCGGGCTGGAACGTCATCAAGGTGATCTGGGGCCGCGAATGGGATTCGCTGCTCGCGAAGGATCGCGACGGCATCCTCGTCAAGCGCATGGGCGAGATCGTCGACGGCCAGTATCAGAAGTACGCGATTGAATCCGGGGCCTACGTCCGCGAGCATTTCTGGGGCGTCGACCAGCGGCTGCTCGACATGGTCAAGCACCTGTCGGACGACCAGCTGAAGAAGATGACGCTCGGCGGCCACGATCCAATCAAGGTCTACAACGCCTACAAAGCGGCCACCGAGTTCAAGGGCGCGCCGACCGTCATCCTCGCGCGCACCATCAAGGGCTACGGTCTCGGCGAAGCCGGCGAAGGCAAGAACATCACGCACCAGCAGAAGAAGATGAACGAAGAGGAGCTGCGCGCCTTCCGCACCCGCTTCGGCATTCCGATCTCCGACGCCGAGATCGGCCACACGCCGTTCTACCGGCCGAAGGAAGACAGCGACGAAATCCAGTACATGCGCGAGCGCCGCCAGGCGCTGGGCGGCTACGCGCCGAGCCGCAAGATTCGCAGCAAGCCGCTGCCGCACGTCCCCGCCGACATCTTCGACGAATTCTTCGTCGGCACCGAGGGGCGCAAGGCGTCCACGACGATGGTATTCGTGCGGATGCTGTCGAAGATGCTTCGCGACAAGGAAATCGGCAGCCTCGTGGTGCCGATCGTCCCGGACGAGGCGCGCACGTTCGGCATGGAGGCGCTGTT
>CAZOAZ010000054.1:0-38719 GCA_964577955.1 uncultured Bifidobacterium sp.
CGACGCTCAGCCGGTAGAACAGATCCTCGCGGAATTTTCCTTCGGCGATCAGGTCGTCGAGACGCCGGTTGGTCGCCGAGATGACGCGGACCGCCACGCGGATGGCATGCTCGCCGCCGACGCGCTGCAGCTCGCCGTCCTGCAGAATCCGCAGCAGCTTCGCCTGCGAGTTTTCGTGCAGATCGCCGATTTCATCGAGGAAGATCGTGCCGCCGTCCGCGAGTTCAAACTTGCCGCGCCGGCTCGCCGCCGCGCCGGTGAAGGCGCCCTTCTCGTGGCCAAACAGCTCGCTTTCGATGAGCTCGGTGGGAATCGCCGCGCAGTTCACCTTCACGAAGGGGCCGCCGGCAAACGGGCTTTCGCGATGGACGTACGCCGCCAGCAGCTCCTTCCCGGTACCCGACTCCCCCATCAGCAACACGCTGACGTCCGACCGCGCGACCTGGCTCGCCTGCGTGACGGCATGCTGAAAGGCGACGCTCTTCCCGAGCATCTTCGGCGCGTCGCCCATCAGCTCGCGAAAACGCTGGTTCTCGCGCTGCAGTTCGGTCCGCTCGAGCGCGTGCCGCACGACCAGCAGCACGCGGTCACGGGCCAGCGGCTTCTCGAGAAAATCGAACGCGCCGCTCTGGGTCGCCTCCACCGCGTCGCGAATCGTGGCATGACCGGAGATCATCACCACCGGCACCCCGTCGTCCTGCTGGCGCAGCCGCCGCAGGAGCTCGATGCCGTTGCCGTCCGGCAGCTTGACGTCGATCAGATACAGATCCGCCCGCCCGCGCCTGACCTGCTCGTGAAAGTCGGCGGCAGAGTGACCGAGCGAGACCGCGTAGCCCTCGCCTTCGAGAATCAGCCGCAGCGACAGACCGATGTTGGGTTCGTCGTCGACGATGACGATGTGGCGTTTGCGTGGCATCAGCGTGATTCACTCGTGGGTAGTGTGAGACGAAACGCCGCGCCGCCGCGTTCGCCCGGAATGAGTTCGAGGTCGCCGCCCGACAGGAGCGCGTTCTTCTTGGCAATCGACAGTCCCAGCCCCATCCCCTTGGCCTTGAAGGTAATCGTCGGCTCGAACAGCGTTGCCGCGGCCTCGACGCTCAACCCGGGTCCGGAATCGTGCACCTCGATCGCCACGCCGCGCGGGTCCTGACGCACCACGACGAGCACCGTGCCCTTCGGCGCGGCTTCCGCCGCGTTCTGCAGCACGTTGGTCACCACGCCTTTGACGAGATCGGCGCTCGCATAGGCCGGCGGACAGGCGTCGTCGAGCCGCGGCTCAAACGTGACACTGGCGTGGGCGGGCGCGAGCAGAGCGATACGCTCGCGGACCAGTCCTTTGATGTCCAGCAGTTCGGGGTGAATCGGTGGTTCACTCGCGAATTCCGAGAACGCGCGGACGCGCCGTTCCAGCGCGCCGATCTCGCTGACGACGATCTGAACCGCCTGATCGACGAAAGCGCGGTCGGCGGTCGGCGGGGTGCGCGCCAGGAGTTCTTCGACGGTCAGCCGGATCGGCGTCAGCGAGTTCTTCAGCTCGTGCGCGGTCTTTCGCGCCAGCGATTGCCAGCTCGCGACCTGCGTGAGGTGAACCAGCCGATCGCGATTCTGCCGGAGCTGCTCGGCCATCTGGTTGAACGCGTCCACGGCCTGACCCACTTCGTCGCGCCGCGTCGTCTCGACCCGCCGCGACCAATCGCCGCCGGCAAAGTCGGTCAGACCGGCCGTCAGCTGCTGAATCGGCCGGCTGATGCGATGGGCAATGAAGAGAACAGGCGCCAGCGAGATGACCCAGACGGATGCGACCAGGAGCAACAGCGTCAGCGTGAAACCGCGGCGCAGATCGCGCGCGTCGCTCGCTCCGACCAGCGCCCGCGTCTGGCGCAACGCCGCCGAGAGTTCTTCCATGTGGATACCGGCGAGGTCGCGGGCGAACTGGTCGACGCCGGACGGTGCGCGACGCAGATAGACCAGGCGATCGCCGCCCGCGCCGGACAACGCAAATCGTTCGGCGTCGCCGCTCTCCCAGAATTCCCGCACGGCCTGAGGCCACGCTCCCGTGGACACAACCGGATGACTGATCGCGGCTACCCGACCGGCCTCGGCATCCTGGCGCAGCAGCTCGCGTTCGCGTTGATAGAACTGCCGCGCAGTGCTCTCGAGCGTGCGCGACAACCGATCGATTTCACCGGTCGTCGCGTAGCCCAGACTCCGGTCGAGCAGCGACATCGTCACCCAGATCGTCGCGCCCAGAGGCACCAGCGTGGCGATGACGAAGGCGGCAATGAGGCGATGACGCAGTCGATGCATTCGGAGGTGGCGGCGGCTTACTTCGTGAGCCTCAGCGGGCCGGCGTCGAACCGATCGCGGATCTCACCCGGTCCGCGGCGGCTGAACCGATCGACCAGGCCACGCAGCGAGAGCCCGGATTCCGCCGCCCGTTCCTCATCTCGGACAGAGTATTCGAGACGCAGCCAAAACGGATCGCCGCGTTCCGCGCCCTCCATTTCGCCCAGTGGGACGGCCAGGCGATCCAGACACCAGGCCTCGGCGTCGGCCGCGGTCAGGTGCGACCGCGAGGGCACGCCGCCGTCGCTGACCGCGAAACGCTCTTCCCAGAGGTCGTAGCTGACAACGCAGCGCCCCGCCGTGTCGGTGATGATGCGACCGTCAGGGCGAGCCAGCACTTGCAGCGTGAAGTCGAAACGGACCGACGCGCCGTCCTTCAACCGGGTGAGAGGCACGCCCTTGATGAACGTGAAGCCGGGCGCGCGCACGTGCAGCGACCCGGCTTCCACACGAAGCGTGACCGCCTGCGCCCCGGCCCGAGCGACCAGCACGGCGGCGAGCGAAACGATCACAATCCAGACTTGTCCGCCGTAGCCCTGGCGAAGGCGGAAGCGGCCGCTCGCTGTTCGCAGATCGACGGCGGCGCGCACTGGTGGCCTCAGAAGCGCACGCCGATCATGAAGGTCGCCCCTACGGACTCGGCGTTCAGCGGGAAGCCGAACGTCGCGAAGAAATTGTCGAAGTGAAGGCCCACGCCCGTCGACGAACGCACCTTCTGGTCGCCGCCGCGCTCCCAGACCGCGCCGGTATCGAGGAAGAATGCCAGTCCCCAATAGCGGTATTCCACGGACGTGTGGAACATCGCGGTTCCGCCGAAGGGCGCGATGTCGTACTTGTCCCAGCCGCGGAGCGTCGACGAATCGCCGAGCGTGAAGCGTTCGAAGAGCGGCGCGTCGCCGGAGATGCCCCCGGCCATGCCGGTGACGATGAAGGTCTGACGTTCGTCGTGGCGGAAGCGATACAGTCCGCGGCCGACGAACCGCTCATAGTTCAGATCCCCGCCGAGGCTGTCGGTGCCCACGCGGAGATCGAAACCCGCCTCGACGGCGTGGCTCGCCGAATCGCCGACATTCCAGCGATCGTCGTAGCCGGCCGAGGCCGTAAAGGCGCTCGCCATCTCGGCCCGCGTCGACGTGCGGGACACCGGATACAACAGGCTGGTCACGCTGAGTCCGGCGCTGGCACGGATATGTGGCGTGAACGCGAACGACGCGCCTGGCGCGATCGTCGAGCGCCGGTCGTAGGCGCCAGGACTGCGCGGATTCGCCGCGAGTGCCGCCAGCGTTTCGGCTTCCCACGACGGCTCGTAGCGTGATGCCTCGAAGCTGATGCCGAAGCGCTCGTTGTCGAACATCCGGGTCTCGACGCGGACGCCGGCGCCTGAATACTCCTCGACGAGATCGTCCTTGTTGTCGAACGCAAACCGCGGCGTGACGCGGACGCTCCGGCCGCCGATCGGGATGTCGAGCAGACCGCTCCAACCCTGGTTCTCGTGAAAGAGAAACTTGCTGTGGACCGGTACGTAGTGCAACCAGCGCAACCCCTCGCCCTTGCTGACTTCGAAGGTGATGACGACCTGACCCCGCTGCGATCCGCGCGAGACGCGGCGCTCGACGTCGTAGCCGGGCAAAGCGCGACGCAGGCGGCGCAGCAGCCGCTGCATCTCGAAGCTGTCCAGGCGTTTGCCGCTGAGCGCGTGCAGGTCGTCACGGATGCTCTGGACGAGCTCCGTCTCGGCAATGCCGTTGATGACGACGCTCTCGATCGTGTAGCGGGAGTTGATGTTGATTTCGAGATGCCGGTCGTCGCTGATTCTGGCGATCAGGAAGACGACCGACGCGTCGCCGTTCGGCTCCTTGACGGCGCGCGTCGCCGCCACGGTTTCTGGACGCTCGATTTCGATCCGCTCTGCCAGTTCCGCAAGCTTCGCGCGATCGAGCGGCTGGCCGACCAGGGCATCGAGATCGGCGCGCAGCCCGGGGCTCAAACGGTCTTCGTCGATGCCGGAGACCCGCACCAGGCCGATGCGCGCGCCGTCGGGCGCGTCGGTTTCCTGCGCGGTGACGGCGGCCGGAACGAGCAGAAGCGCGAGGAGGAGGCGAAGTGTTTTCATGCTGCGCCGGCAGAGCAAGATGCGCGCCGACCGTAAGTTGTTGATTCGATTCGATCTTTGAAGCGGAAACCTGTGCGGCGGAATCACACCTGTGCAATACGGAACGGGCGGCCTGTCGGGTCCGCCTTATCAGCGGTAGGGACAGCCTTTAGGCTGTCCGTGCAATCCGGCTAAAGCCGGATCCCACGGACGAATCCGGCTGAAGCCGGATCCCACGTAGGAATCAGTCCGCCCGCAGCGCCTCCATCACGTCGACGCGGGCGGCGCGGGCCGCCGGGACCAGCGAGGCGACGACCGCCGCCACAATCAACAGCAGCGCCGCGCCCATCACCGGGACGACGCCGGGCAACTGCACGTTGGTCACGTAGCTGCCGACGACGCGGGCAAGCGCGAATCCGCCCGCTGCGCCGATGACGATACCGAGACCCGCGATCATGGCGCCTTCACTGAGGACGCCGGTCAGGATGCGCCGCGGCTCGGAGCCCACTGCGAGCCGCACGCCGAACTCGCGAATCCGGCCGCTGACCGAAAACGCCAGCACGCCGGCCACGCCGACCAGCGCAATCGCGAGCGCCACGGTCGCGAATCCGCCAAACACCACCGCGTTCAAGCGCTCCGGCGCAAGCACTTCGGCCCGCACATCGTCCAGCGTCGCGGCGCGCTCGACCGGTTGATCCGCTGACAGCTCGCGCACGGTCCGCGTGACGATCGGCACGAGCGAGTACGGATCAGTGCTGGTGAGCAGAAACAGACGTCCGCCGGCAATCTCCTGCTCGAACGGGTGGTAGACGATCATCTGCGGATTCGGGTCGATCCGCTCGTCGTCGACGTCGGCCACGACCCCGACAATCCGGCGCGGATCGCCATTGACGCCGATGAACCGGATGATGCCGTCGGTCCATTTCATGGTGTGGTTGAGCGCATCCTGCCCCGGCAGGAGTTCGCGCGCGACGCGCTCGTTGACGATGACGACGCGCTCGCCGCCGTTGCGATCGTTCTCGTTGAAGTCGCGGCCCGCGACGAGCTTGATGCCGAGCGCGGTGAAATAGCCCGGCGACACCGAACGCAGCTTGGCGCGTGGGCTCTCGTCGGCGCTGCGCGGCACGCTGCCGTCGAGCGCAAACGCCACCGTGTTGCTGCCGATATCGCGCCACGGCACGACGCTGCCGAACGCGACGCGATCCACGCCCGGCACGGCGGCCAGTCGCGCCTGGATTTCACGGTAGAAGCCGCGCACCTGTTCCGGCGTCTTCCCGAACGCGTTGACCGGGATGTTCACGGCAAGGACACGCGCGGTCTCGAAGCCGGGGCGAATCGCCTGGAGGCTGAGGAGCGTCAGGAGCAGCATGCCGGCGCCCGCAAGGAGCACGAAGGACGCGGCAATCTGCGTCACCGCAAACACGCGTAGCCGGCGGCTCGTCGCTCCGGTGATGCGGAGGCCGCCGCTCGTCAGGCCGAAGCCGCGCGACTGATCGGCGCGCGGCAACCGCGGCACATACGCAAAGAGCACCGCGGCCACCATCGCGAGGCCGACGCCGACGATCAGAATGCTGCTGTCGAGCGACACGTCGAGCGCGCGGACCGAGAAGCGTGACGCATACCGCGCCAGGACGCTGACCATCGGTCCCGCGATCGCAATCCCGAGCACCGCGCCCGCGCCGCACAGCAGGACGCTTTCAACGAGCAGCGTGCGCCGCAAGCGGCTCGCGTTCGCGCCGAGCGCGCTTCTGAGCGCAAGCTCGGACTCGCGCCGGACGGTCCGCGCGAGAATCAGATTGGCGACATTCGAACAGGCGATGACGAAGACGAGCGCGGACGCGCCGAGCAGCACGAGCAGCACGGTTCGCGCCCGCTCGGTGATCTGATCGCGCAGCCGCACCGCCTCGATGCTGAACGCCGCCTTCTGCGAATAGGCCTCGGGAAATTCCCGCACCATCGCGCTGTGGATGCCGCGCAGCTCGGCGCGCGCGGCGTCGAGGTCCGCGCCCGGCGCGAGGCGGCCGAAGATCTCCGTCATCCGATGCTCGCGGCCGGTCACCATCGTCGCCGACAAATGATGCGGGCTGGTCACGACGTTGGCGATGAGCTCGGTTTCAGAAGGGTACGGCACCGACGGTTCGAGCACGCCGACGATCGTCGCGGAGCGTGTGCCGAGCCGCACGACTTTCCCGACCACATTCGGATCGGCCTGCAGCCCGTTCGTCCAGAAGCGGTGCGTCAGCACCGCCGCGCCCTCGGCCGACGGTCCGTCGTCCTTCGCGTTGAGGAGCCGGCCCATGACCGGCTTGAGCCCCATCACGTCGAAGTAGTTGCCGTTGACGACGCCGGCGCGGACCTGACGCGGCTCGCCGAGGCCGACCATGGTGAAGCCGATCGTCGAAAACTCGCCGATCGCCGTCAGCGTTTTCGTCCGTTCGCGCAGTCCCTGAATTTCGGGGACCGAGAACGTCGCGTTGTCGTCACCGATGCCGAGCGCGCTCTGGCGGATGTAGATCAGGCGGCTTTCGTCGCGGTTGACCAGCGGACGCAGCAAGACGCCCCGGACCACGCTGAAGATCGCGGCGTTGGCACCGATGCCAAGCGCCAGGGTGATGACGACGGTGGCACAGAGTCCCTTGGCACGCGCGAGCGAGCGAAGGGCGAAGCGGATGTCCTGCAGCACGGGCGGATTATAGAGCGTTGAACGGCCGTTATGCCGGGGCGTTATGATGCGCGCATGATGCACCGCCTGCGTCCTCTCGTCCTGCTGATGCCCTGGCGAACGGTCAGCGTCAGCCTCGTCTCCATCCTCGTTCTGATGGGCGGCCGTGCGCCGCGGGCCCAGGACCCGGCGCGCCATCTCGTCATCGTCGTCGACGGGCTCAGGCCGGACTATGTCACACCCGACGTGATGCCCAATCTGACGGCGCTCGGCGCGCGCGGTGTGGTGTTTTCACGGCATCACTCGGTGTTCCCGACCGTGACGCGCGTGAACGCGTCGTCGATCTCGACCGGGGCCTATCCTGAGACCCACGGTCTCCTCGGGAATACGGTGTTCTTCCCGAAGGTCAATCCGGCGCGTTTCCTCGACACGTCAGACCGCAGCAACCTCCTGTCGATCGCGACCGCCGAGGGACGGCTGCTCACTGCACCCACACTTGGAGAATCGCTGCGCGCAGCCGGCCGCCGGATGCTCGTCGTCAGCTCCGGATCGAGCGGGTCGGCGTACCTGAACAATCACACCGTCGCCGGCGGCGGCATCATTCATCTCGAGTACACCCTTCCGGAGACGCTCGCCGAGGCCGTGAAGGCGATCGGTCCGGCCCCTGGCGCGAACGCTGCCCCGGGAGCGCCCGACAGCTACGCGGTGGACGCGTTCCTGAAAATCGGTCTGGCGCGCGTCGATCCCTCCGTCACCGTCATGTGGCTGAGCGATCTCGATTCGACGGCACACGACAAAGGCATCGGCGCGCCGGAGACCGTCGCAATCCTGCGGCACGTGGACGGCGAGATCAAACGGATCCAGGACGGACTCGCGGCGGCCGGACTGCTCGACCGCTACGACATCTGGGTGACCTCCGATCACGGCTTCTCGACCTACACCGGCGCCGCCGATCTTGGGCCGATCCTCGCGCCGTTCGCCCGCACGCTCGCCGATGGTTCGCCGCGCATTGTCGCCGGCGGCGGAGCCATCTATGTCCGCGATCAGGATCCGCAAGCGGTCAGCAGCATCACGGCCACGCTGCAGCGGACGCCAAAGGTTGGCGCGATCTTCACGCGTGCCGCTGCGCCCGGCAGTCTCGACGGCGTGGTGCCGGGCACGCTGTCATTCGACGCGATCCGGTGGACCCACGAACGGTCCGCCCAGGTCCTGTTCTCGCCCGACTGGACCGATGACGAGAACGCCTATCACATGCGCGGGACATCGACGTCGAACGGCGTCGCCGGACACGGAAGCTCGAGCCCCCGCGAGATCCACAACACGTTGATCGCCGCCGGCCCCGGCATCCGGCGCGGCGTCGTCATCGACACGCCGAGCGGAAACGTCGACTTCGCGCCCACGTTCCTCACGCGGCTCGGGCTGCCGATTCCCGCATCGATGACCGGGCGGCCGTTACGCGAAGCGTTCGCGGCGGTTCCGCTGCGCGTCGACACCACCGAGCATCGCGTGACCAACGCGGACGGGTCGTATGCGGTCACGGCGACGTTTTCAACCGTTCGCGCCGACGATCGTACGTTCCGCTATTTCGACAGCACACGAGTCGTCCGCCGCTGAGTCATCTTTGGGGTCTTTGGGCTCTCTTTGGTCTCTTTGGGGTCAGACACGTGTCTGACACCCCGTCAGACACCGCATCAGATTTTTCACCGCCGGCGACGGCCACGATGGCAGTTTTTCAAGCGGTCGTGCCGTAAGTCGTTGATTCCTGGTCGGGAACCCTGAGCGCGACGCTTGCAGGGTCCTAGGCATGCCCCGACCACACAGACTCTTCATCCCCAACGTCAGCGCGCATCTGATTCAACGCGGGAACAACCGCATGCAGATCTTCAGCTCCCATGGCGACCACATCATCTTCCTGGAGCTGCTCAAGAAGAACGCCAACCGCCATAGCGTCGAGATCAATGCGTTCGTCCTGATGACGAATCACTATCACCTGCTGGCAACACCGACCGACGAAATCGGTATCCCACTGATGATGAAGCGGTTGAACGGCGATTACACGCGCTACTTCAATCGCCGGCACGAACGCATCGGCACTCTTTGGAATGGCCGATATCGCGGTCTCTTGATTCACGATGAACGGTACTGGCTCACGTGTCTGCGCTACATCGAGCAGAATCCGCTTCGGGCCGGGATGACGAATCACCCCGGCGACTACGCCTGGTCCAGTTACAAGGTCCACGCATTCGGCCACGGACATCAGTGGTTGAAGCCGCACCCGCTCTACTTGTCGCTTGGCAGGAACGAAGAAGAGCGTCAGGCAGCCTATCGCGCCCTTCACGGACAGCTGGTCCCGGATGAGGAGGCGGCACTGGTGCGAGGGCTGAACCTCAAATAGGTGTCAGACGGGGTGTCAGACACGTGTCTGACACCGTATACTCCCCCGCATGAAAATCATGAAGTCGTCGGTTGCGCTGTTGGTCGCGGGACTCGCGGGGGCGGGCAGCGTTCTCGTGGGTCAAACGGTGATGAAGCCGGGACATGAACGGGTGCCGCCCTACCGCGAAGCGTCGCCGTACATGAGCGCGGCGGATATCACCGCGGCGCTCAACAAACTGGACCCGAAGCTGGTCGGCTCGCGGACCGGCGGCTCAATCGAGTTCGCCAAGGACAAGGCGCCGGGCGTCGTCCGCCGCCGCGTCAAGGGACCGCAGTACGCGATCACCCACACCCGGACGCTCGAGTACATCATCGTCACCAAGGGGACGGCGACGATGGTCACCGGCGGGACGCTGATTCCGCCGACGATCGACAGCGACCCGTACCCGAACGCCAACCCCAACGCGATCATCCGCAGCGAAGTCGGCGTCAAGGACGGTCTGGCGCGGAAAATCGGACCGGGCGACGTCATCGTCAATCTGCCCGGCACGCCGCACTGGCTGAGCGACATCCCGGACACGCTCGAGTACTTCGAGATCTCGGTCCAGAACGTAGACCCGGCTCCGGGAATCGAACGCGCGGAACTGTTGCCGGCGGCGCGGCGGTAGATGAGGACGGACCGAGATCGGACAGCCTAAAGGCTGTCCCTACCGATGTCGCGTCATCGGTGTAACGCGCGAAGACGCGCGACGTCGGCATCCGAGAACGGCGACGCGGACGCGATGTCGCCGCGGACCTTCAACTGACGGCGGAAGCGGGCGAAGTAGGCGACGAGATCGCCGCCGAAACCGAACGAGTACATGATGTCGCGGAAGTCGGACGTGTGCTCGAGACCGAGCGCATGTCCGAGCTCGTGGACGCACGTGAGATAGACGACCGTGTCGCGCCACAGCGGGTCCTGCTTCGCGAGCACGGCGAGCTCCTCGCCGAGCGCGCGCATGTCGGCGCGCACGTAGACGGCGGCGCCCACCTTCCCGTTCACATCGAGACGCCGCATTTCGCCAAACGCCGAGATGCGCGGCGGCGTCCAGTACAACCGCACCAGCGCGTCGGCTTCGCCCGAACGCTCCCAGGACAACCCGCCACCCGAACGCTTCGCCCACGCCTCGAACGCCCACTGCGCGAGCTGGCGATCGCCGGACACGAAGCCGGTGCGCTCCGCGCCTTCGGCGATGAAATAGCTGAGCGGTGCCGCATCGATCGCATCCGCGCCCTCGATGCCGTCCGCACGGGATGGCACTTCGGGCGGCGGCATCAGCATCAGGATTACCGTCAGGCCGAGCAGCGCGCGGCGCGTCCCGGCGATGCGTGTCGCGGTCATGCGGCATCAGGATAGCCCAGAGCCCTGTAATAGACTCGACCAAGCCGCATGAATCGAGCGCGTCACAGACATGCCTTGTCGCTCGCGCTCG
The DNA here is from genome assembly GCA_964577955.1 of uncultured Bifidobacterium sp. Lineage (GTDB taxonomy): Bacteria > Acidobacteriota > Vicinamibacteria > Vicinamibacterales > CAVVIG01 > CADEEX01. The sequence goes on from CAZOAZ010000054.1 coordinate 10,949, forward strand.
CCCTCTTCGGCGCGTGCACGAGCCCGCCGCCTGACACCAAACCGGATGCTCCTGCCGGCAACCATCTCGCTGCCGAAAAGAGCCCATATCTTCTCCGTCACGCGCAGAACCCCGTGGACTGGTATCCGTGGGGACCGGAGGCCTTCGAAAAGGCGCGCCGCGAGAACAAACCGATCTTCCTCTCGATTGGCTACGCCGCCTGTCACTGGTGCCACGTGATGGAAGCGGAATCGTTCTCGAACACCCAGATCGCGGCGCTGATGAACCGGTCGTTCGTCGCGGTGAAGGTCGATCGCGAAGAACGACCGGACATCGATCGCATTTACCTGGCGTACGTCGCCAGCGTCAACGGCGGCGGCTGGCCGATGTCAGTCGTCCTGACGCCCGATCTGCAGCCGTTCTTCGGCGCGACGTATCTCCCGCCCGAGACGCGCGGCACGGAAGAAGGGCTGACGAGCATTCTCACGCGGCTCGCCGGCGACTGGCAGACGCGGCGTGGGGTCTTACTGAAGGCGGCAGCCGACGGGACGACGGTCGTCAGCGGGCTCAGCGAGATTCCAAAACCGTCCGCCACGGCGATCGACGCCGGCGCACTCGATGAAACGTTCGCCAGCCTGACGCGCTCGTTCGATCGCGCGAACGGCGGCTTTGCCGGCGCCCCGAAATTCCCGCGCCCGGTCGTCCTGACATTCCTCCTTCGCTATTACGCGCGCACCGGCGCCCGGCCGGCGCTGGACATGACGCTGACGACGCTCCGCGCGATGGATCGCGGCGGCATCCACGATCAGCTGGGCGGAGGATTTCACCGCTACGCGGTTGACGCCGAATGGCGCGAGCCGCATTTCGAGAAGATGCTCTACGACCAGGCGCAGCTTGCGGTCGCCTATGCGGAAGCGTTTCAAGTCACGCGAGCGCAGGACCTCGCAACCACGGCCCGGACCACGATCGACTATGCGATCGCGCGGCTTCGCGATCCAGAAGGCGGTTTCCACAGCGCCGAAGACGCCGACAGCGCGGTGAGCGCCACCGATGCGCGGCTGGCCGAAGGCGCCTTCTACCTGTGGTCGGCGGAGGACGCTGAGCGCGCGCTGGGAGCCCAGGCCCCGCCGGTCGTGCACTATTTCAATCTCATCGCCGGTTACGCGCGCCCGCTCGTGGCTCGCGCGACGCGAGATGACACCGCGCGAAAGTTCGACGTCACGCCTCCGGAGCTCGCCGTCCAGATCGAGCTCGCCAAAGAACGGATGCGGATCGCGCGCACGGCCTGGCCACGCCCCGCCGTCGACGACAAGGTGGTGACGGCGTGGAACGGACTGATGATCTCGGCGCTGGCGCGCGCGGCCGCGATCCTGGACGAGCCGCGCTATCTCACCGCGGCCCGCGACACCGCCCGCTTCATCGAAGCGCGCCTCTTCGATTCGGCCGCCGGCTCGCTGAAGCGCCGCTACCGTGACGGCTCCGCCGCCATCGACGGACTGCTCGAAGACTATGCGTTTCTCGCCCAGGGGCTGCTCGACCTCTTCGAAGCGACATTCGATCCGCACTGGCTGACGCTCGCGCTGCAGCTCCAGCGCACGCAGGATCGGCTGTTCTGGGACGATGCAAACGGCGCTTACTTCTCGACGCGCGCCGATGCCGCGCATCTTCTGGCCCGTGCCAAAGAGGACTACGACGGCGCCGAACCATCCGCCAATTCCGTCAGCGCCATGAACCTGCTCCGCGCCTGGCAGATCACCGGCGATGACGTGTGGCGGCGCCGCGCCGAGGACACGTTTCGCGCCTTGTCCGGCCGTGTCACCCGCTCGGGAACCGCGGTGCCGCAATTGATGTCGGCACTCGCCTTTCGCGAATCGACACCCAAGCAGATCGTCATCGCGGGGGATCCTGGAGCCGCGGACACTGCGGCGCTGCTTCGTCTGGTTCACGATCGCTTCATCCCCAATAAGGTCGTCATGGTCGTGGACGGCGCGACTCAACAGGCCGCGCTCGCGCAACTCGCACCGCAGATCGCCGAAATGACGCGTCGGAATGGCGGCGCGACGATCTACGTCTGCGAGCACTACACCTGCCAGCTGCCGACCAACGACGCGGCGGTCGCGGCCAGGCTGCTGGACCAGCGCTGACCATGGCCCGGACCCTTTCGAGCGCGTTTGGACTCGCACGATCGCTCGTCACCTATTACGTGATCCCGGGACGGATTCGCCGGCTGACGCGCTTCTACGCGCAGTTCGTGAAGCGCGGCGACCTGTGCTTTGACATCGGCGCGCACGTCGGCAATCACATTCTGGCGATGCGCCGTCTCGGCGCGCGCGTCGTCGCGCTCGAGCCGCAGCCGCTCTACGCGCGCCTGCTGCGCCGCTGGTACGGCAGCGGGAAGGACGTCACGATCCTCTCCGACGCCGTGGGCCCCGAGCCAGGCAGCGCGGATCTGTTCGTCAGCGCCCGGACCCCGACTGTCTCCACGCTGTCGCGATCGTGGACGAAACTCGCTGAGGTCGAGCCCTCGTTCGCACGCGTCACGTGGGACTCGCACGTCACGGTGCCGGTGACGACGCTGGACGCGCTGATCAGAACCTTCGGTGTCCCGGTGTTCTGCAAGATCGACGTCGAGGGCTTCGAGCTCGAAGTCTTGCGCGGGCTGTCGCAGCCGCTCCCGCACGTGGCATTCGAGTATCTGCCGGCGACGCGCGACCTTGCCGTCGCCTGCCTCGATCGGCTCGCGGAACTCGGCCGGTATGAAATCAACTGGTCGGTCGGCGAGGAAATGCAGCTGGCCAGTGAATGGGTCACTCCGGAACGCGCCGTGCAGTATCTGCGCGCGCTGCCGGCAAGGGCGCGCGAAGGCAATCTGCACGCGCGGCTCATCGCCGCCCCGTGCTAGCATCGCGCCGATTTGTCTTCGCGAACGCTGACCTCGTCGTTCGCCGCGGCCGCACTCGCCGCACTCGTCGCGTCACACGCGGCTGGCGGACGCGCCATCGCGCAGGCGCAAACGGCCACGCCGATGCTCGTGGCCGGCGGGTCGCCAGGACCGATGGCCGACACGTGCGGGCTGCAGCCGGCGCCGCCGAATTCGCCGGCCGGAGCCGCCGGCCGCGCGACGCGTGTCTATCCGCCGGGTCAGTATCCGATCGCGCTGCCGGCCGTTTCACTGCTCGGTGCCAGAAACGATCTGACGAATCTCTATCGTCCCGGCGTCCACTGGGGCAAGCTGCCGGACGATCGCGTCTGGGGGTCGGTCGTCGGAATTGCGATTGCGCCCGACGGCACGATCTGGGCGGCGGATCGCTGCGGCCGTTTCGGCACCGGCGGGCGCCCCTGTGTCGACGTGCAGGTCGACCCGATCGTGCAATTCGACGCGTCCGGCAAGTTTCTCAAGAGCTTCGGCAAAGGCATGATCGTCACGCCGCACAAGCTGGCGATCGATCGGGACGGCAACATCTGGGTCACCGACATCGGCACGGCGCCAGGCCTGGGCCAGCAGGTGATCAAGTTCAACTCGCGCGGGCAAGTGCTGCTGCGGCTCGGACGCGCCGGGGTCGCCGGCGCGGGACCGAATGAATTCCAGCAGCCGACCGCAGTGGCGATCGCGCCGACCGGCGAGGTCTACGTCGCCGACGGCCACGCCAACGGCGGCGGCGACTCCGGCAACGCGCGCATCGTCAAATTCGATCGCAATGGAACGTTCGTGAAGGCGTGGGGCAAGAAAGGGATGGGCCCCGGCGAGTTCGACATGCCGCACGATCTGGCGCTCGACTCGCAGGGGCGAGTCTTCGTGGCTGATCGCCAGAACAACCGCGTCCAGGTCTTCGACGCCGACGGACGTGTTATCGCCGTGTGGTATCAGTTCGGGCGTCCGAGCGCGCTGACGATCGATCAGAACGATGTGCTGTATGTCGCCGACTCGGAATCACGCGACGGCCGTACGAACACCGGACGCACCTTCCTGCCGGCGTCCGGCTACGGCTACAACCTCGGCGCGAAGCGCGGCATCAGAATCGGCAGCGCGAAAGACGGCACGGTGACCTCGTTCATTCCCGACCCATGCCCGTATCCGTATCCGGATGTCTCGAGCATGACCGAAGGGATCGCGGTCGATCGTCAGGGCACGATCTACGGCTCCGAGTACCTCGGCACCGTCCGACGTTACGACCGAATCCGCCCCAACTGATTCAGGGCCTCCGAATTGCATTCTCCTGACTCGGCGGAGGATTCCATGCGCGTTGCAACGTGGTTCGGGGTGGTGCTGTTGGGCGCGACAGCAATCGCCACGCCTCAAGCACAACAGAATTCTCAGAACTCGCCCGTTCTGATGGTGCGCGGTTGCGTCGAACGCGACCGAACGACGGCCGAGCAGGACCGCTTTGTTTTGACGCGCGTCAAGCCGAGCGGACTCGACCAGGAGTTGTCAATCACAGCGGGCGCCTACCGGCTCGACTACATGACGCCGGATCTGCTCCGTCACCTCGACGAGGAAGTCGAGATCGTCGGCGTGATTGACGGCGCGGACGCTGACGACGCCGCGCCGCAACGCCTGGCGGTGAAGTCGATCCGAATGGTCAACGAAGAGTGTCCCCGCCCTTCAACAACCACAAGCGATTAGGCCCAGCGGAGTCAGTCATGCACAAGAACACGGTGTCGCATTTCGAGATCTACGCCAACGATCCGGCGAAGCTGGAGCGCTTCTACACGGCACTGTTCGACTGGAAGGTCGAGCCGGTCCCGGGCATGGACTACCGCACGGCGACAACGGTCGACGTTGACGCAAACCACCGTCCAACCCAGCCTGGGGCGATCAACGGCGGCATCGCGCGGCGTCCGGCCGGCTATCCGGTCAACGGGATGGTGAACTACATCATGGTCGACTCACTCGAGGACACCGTCGATCGCGCGAAGCGGCTCGGCGCCAAGGTGACCAAAGAGAAGACCGCCGTGCCCGGCATGGGCTGGTTCGTGATGTTCGTGGCCCTGAACCCTGCACCTTGAACCCTGAACCGCACTCCCTGCCCGCTGCTGGTGTAATCTCAACACCAGCATGTCCAAACGATCTTCGTCCGACCCTCCGCTGCCGCTGACCCGGCGAACGTTCCTTGCCCAACTCGGCGCCGTCGGCGGTTCGTCCCTGATGATGACCGCGATGAACGCCTGGGATTTGATGGCCGGCCAGGCCCAGGGGCGTCCCGCGTTGTCGGGCCGGCCGAACGCGAAGGTGTTGATCCTTGGCGCCGGCGTCTCGGGCCTCGTCGTCGGCTACGAACTGAGCAAGCTCGGTTACAACTTCCGGATTCTCGAAGCACGCGAACGCGTCGGCGGCCTCGCATGGACGGTGCGCCGCGGCACCGAACACACCGAGATCAACGGCGGTGACCGGCAGGTCTGCACCTTCGACGAGGGGCAGTACGCCAATCTCGGACCCTGGCGGATTCCGTACACGCACACTGGCGTGCTGAACTACTGCCGCGAGCTCGGCGTGCCGGTCGAGATGTTCATCAACGAGGCCGACGGCAACTACTTCTACTACGAAGGCGAGATCGGCGGATCGCTGGCCAACAAGCGAATCCGGCTCCGCGAGGTGAAGGCCGACATGATCGGCCGGACGAACGAACTGCTGGTCAAGGCGATCAATCAGAGCCAGCTCGATCTCCCGCTCACGGCAGAAGACAAGCAGCGCTACGTCACGTACTTGATCTCGCAGGGCTATCTCGACTCGAGCGATCGCCGTTACAAAGCCTTTCACGCTCGCGGCGAAGGCGACCCGTACGAGTTCGCGGCGCTCCTCCGCGGTCCGTTCACGAACCGGCTGCGCTCGATCACCGCGTCCGAAGGCACCGCGGCGTCGCCGATCTTTCAACCGGTCGGCGGCATGGACCAGATTCCGAAGGCCTTTCACCGCGAGCTGCCGAAGAACGCCGTCACGTTCAACGCCGAAGTCGAGTCGGTGCATCAGGACGCGAGCGGCGTGAAAGTCGTCTACCGCGACACCAAGAGCAGCAAGAAGACCGAACTCACCGCCGACTACGTCGTCGTCTGCACGCCGATGACCGTCCTCGCCGGCATCGACATCAATCTGTCGGACGAGATCATGACCGCCGTCAAGGCGACGACGCACAGCAACAGCGCGAAGATGGGTCTGCAGATGAAGCGGCGGTTCTGGGAGGAGGACGACCAGATCTTCGGCGGCCACCTCTATTCGAATCTTCCGCTCGGCGAATTCTCGTATCCGTCCAACGGCTACTTCACGAAGAAGGGCGTCCTGCTCGGTCTGTACGCGAACGGCCCGGTCGGCGATCTCCTCGATCGCAGCGTCGCCGAACGCGTCGAGCATGTTCTGACGCACGCGAGCAAAGTGCACCCGCAGATCCGGCAGGAGTTCGAAAGCGCCTACGCGGTCTGGTGGCGGAAGGTGAAATACAGCCTGGGCGGCTACGCCTCGGGATCCGGCGGCGCGCGACGCGCGACGCTGTCGAAGATGGACAACCGGATCCTCATCGGATCCGCGGTGACGTGCCCGTACTCGGAACCGGACTGGATCGAAGGCGCGGTCGCAGCGGGATGGCAGGCGCTGAAGACAGTGCATGAGCGCGCGATGCGTGCCTAAAGTGGGTTCGAAAGGTTCGGTGGGTTCGGAGGGTTCGATGGGTTCTGAGTTCGACGGGTTCAAAAGGTTCTTCGGAACCTAGAACCCCTCGAACCATTCGAACCCCTCGAACCATTCGAACCTCTCGAACCCTTCGAACCTATTCATAGCGAAGCGCGACAATCGGATCCACCCGCGTCGCTCGACGCGTGGGCCAGTAGCAGGCGATGGCGGCAGCCGCGGACAGGATCGCAGCGATGCCAACGAGCGTGACCGGATCGTAGGCGCCCACCCCAAACAGCAGCGTCTGCATCACCGTTCCGACGCCGACGGCGCCCGCAAGGCCGACCGAGACGCCCACCGCCAGCTGAATCAGCAGCTTTCGCACAAAGAGCCAGCGCACCTGTCCGCCCGCGGCGCCGAGCGCCATGCGGATGCCGATTTCCTGCGTCCGCTGCACGACCGAATGCGCGGTCACCGCGTAGAGGCCCACCGCTGCGAGGACCAGCGCGATGATCGCAAAGACCGAGAACATCCCGCCAACCACGACGCGGTCGCGGCGCTGCAGCGACAACTGGTCGCTCGCGGTCATGATCCGTGAACGGCAGCTCCCGCAGCATCAACGCGTTGACGATCGTGAAGACCGTCGTGTTGACGCCGATGCCCAGCGAGAGCGTAAAGGCCACCGCGAGCGTGAACTTCCAGTCCCGCAGCAGGCGCCTGACCGCGAACTGAACGTCACGAAATACAGAGATCGCCGCCTTTAGACGAGCCCTGAGCGCGAATTGTTTGAAACGTGTAGGACCGGGTTCGAAAGGTTCGACGGGTCCGAACAGGTTCGAAAGGTTCTCAAGAACCCAGAACCCATCGAACCATTCGAACCTGTCGAACCCTTCGAACCTATTTCACAAACAACTGTGTTCTAGGAAAGGCAAACTGCCCCCCCGCCTCGTCGATGATGTTCACCTGGCAGGTATAGACACCGCTTGGCAGGCTTTGGTTCGGGAGTTCGAACTGGAAGAGCGCCGCCTTGCGGTCCGGGGCGTCGATAATGGTGCGCTCGATGGCGGGCGTTTCGAAGACCTTGATCTTGCCGCGGTAGAACGCGAGGCTGGTGCGCAGCTTCGGGGCGCCGTTCTGGGCCGTTGGTTCGTAGACCTCGTAGTAGAAGTACACCGGCTGGTCGCGCGAGACGATGTGCGTGAGGTTCGGCACGATTTCCACGCCGTCCCTGGCCAGCGGACTGTCGGACTTCTTGCCCGCCAGATTCTTCAACTGCGTGCTCACCACGAGCGAGCTGACTTTGACAGGCGCTTGTTTCAGCTCGGGCACGTGGATGGCCGTCTCGAAACTACCGGTCAGTCCACCGCCGTTCTCGCGCACGACGATCTTCGCGCTGTAGCGCCCGGGCGGCAGCGTGACGTTGGTCTGATAGAGAATCTGCCGCGTTCCGAGACCGGACTCTTCCGCCTTCACCGTCAGCGTGTCGCGGATGCGGCCGATCGGCGCGCCGCGCTCGTCGCGGATGAACCCGGCGATATCCAGCGTCGCGCTGCCGGACGCGACCGGCACGGCGGACCCAGGCACCGCGACAGCGATCGGCACGAAGTACTTGTCCGCCGCCATCCTGAAAAAACCAGCCGAGACGTAGACCGGCACATCGGTCGAGGGAATCGGTGTCGCCAGTTGTTCCTGGAGCTGCACTTCGCGATCGTTCCGCGCCGTGTGCGCGAAATCGCGATCGGCGTAGTAGCCGTCTTTGGCCTGGATGCGCACGTTGGTGCGGTTCTTCAGCCGCACGGTGATCCGGCGGAAGCGGCCGTCCTTCGCCTGATTCGTGCTGGCGAAACCGAGGATGTAGTACGCGGAAATGTCGCGTTCGACACGGGCGAACGCCTCGCCGAAGTCGTTGCTGTCGGTGAATGCCGTACCGCCGGTATCGGACGCGAGCGACGTGAGCGTGTCCTGCTGCGCCGCCAGCCGTGAAAACTGACCGGCGACAGCGCTGCCGTTGAATGCGGCCAGGCCGCCGCGGCTCCGCTGACGGGCGCTGCCGCCAGGCACAATCGCCTGCAGCCCACGGGCGTCCACGGGGTAAATCGCCGCATTGGCGCGCAACGCCGCGTTCACCGCCGCGCGGAGTTCGACCTGATTGTCGGTGCCGCTCCGCTCGAGGCCGGAGCTGAAGTAGAGAATCGCCTTCTTCTGCTGAATCGGCTGCAGCGCCTCGGCCAGGGTCTTCAGCGCCCGCAACCGGACATCGTTATTGAAGGTCTCGAGCTCCTGCGCGCTCTGATCCACCACCGCCGCATCGTCGGTCGCCGTCTGCGCGGTTTCGTCGGTTGCGGCCGTGCTCGTGTCCACGGTTTCGTAGGCGGTGCCGTTGCTGATCCCGAGCGCGGAGATCACGCTCCGCACGCGCTCTTTATTGGACGTGAAGTCGGTCAGCACCTGGAGCGAGGAGCCGATGGACGCCACCGCGACCAGGTCCGCGGTCGTCATCCGCTCGTCCACCCACTCGGCGGCGCCGTCGAGCGCCTTCTGCACTTCTTCCTGATCCATCGACGCGGTGTCGAACACCAGTACGATGAGCCGGTGTCCGGAGGCTTCGTCAGAGGTCAACGGATGCTGAGGAACGTCCGCCTTCGCCAAGGCTCCGGCGGACAAGTCCGGCGGCGGCGCCGCGACGGTGACCGGCACCGCGGCTCGCGCCGCGGCAGATGATGCGGCCGCCGCAAGCGAGGCGGCGTTTTCGATCGGCGCCGCGTTGACGCCAATCTCGTCATAGGCGAGAGTCAGAATCTGCTGACGGACGCCGTTCTCGAGCAGCTCGAAATCGTCCGCGGTCAGCCCTTTGACGATCGCTCCGCTGCGATCGCGGACGACGACATCGACGAGGACGAGATCGACGCCGCTGCGAAACACGGGCGTTGGCTGCTGCTGCGGCTGTTGTTGCGCGACGAGCCGCGATTCCGAGGACGCGAACGCGGCGACGAGCAGCAGCGCGAGGAGGCGGCGCATGGCTAGTGGCCTGTCCACTAGAACCTCATCCTCGCGGTGACGGTTATCGTTCGCATCGGCCGGACCGACATCACCTGACCGAACGTCGGCGAGTTGACGTTGGTGTCGATGCCGGCCCACTGCACGGTATTGAGCAGGTTCTGCGCGTTGACCTGCAGCGTGACCGAGCGGTTGCCGCCGACGCGGATGTCGCGCTGGAACAGGCCGTTCAGCTGATGCTGCCCCGGCCCGGTGATCAGATTGCGGCTCGACGTGCCGAAGGTGCCAACCGGCAGACTGAACGCCGCCGTGTTGAAGAATTCGTCGACCGTCGGATTGCTCAGCACGATGTCCTGACCGTTGTAGTCGGCCCGGAGCGATCCATTGACGCCGCGGGTGAGGTCGCTCGTCGAGCCCACAACACGCGCGGTGAGCGGCGTGCCCGACTGGAGATTGAGGTTGAATTGCGCCGACCATTCGCCGAACAGCCCGGCCAGCACGCCGCCGTCCTTCAGCCAGCGGCGGTTCGGCCCCCACGGCAGTTCGACGAAGAGATTCGCTGAAACCTGATGCCGGCGCTCGAGCGTCGACCGTGCGTACTCCGCCTCGAGATCGCGATCGTTCTGGGCGACCACCGCGCCGCCGGCGCCGAGCGATGAGGCGTTGTCCATCGAATGCGCGAAAGTGTACGCAAAGCCGCCGGTGATGCCGCCGGCGAGACGGCGGCGGATCTGCGCGTTCGCGCCATGCATCATCGAACGCCCGCCGGAGGACTCCCAAATGAACGCCTGCGTCCCCGGGATCAGCGCGCCGCCGGCACCGAGCGCGGGCGCGCGCAGAAGATCGAGGTTGGTGCCTTTCACGCCGGTGTAGCCCGCCTGCACGGTCCAGTCCTGCGTCAGGTTCTTGCTGACCGTGGCATTCCAGGTCTGGATCGTGCCGAGCGCGTAGTCGCGATCGACGCCCCAGTTGTTGGTCGTCGTGGGTGTCGGCGCGATCAACGCCTCGGCAATCGTCAGCGGCGCGGCGCTGGTGCCGGTAATCGTGTCGGTTTCGGCAAACGGCGGCTGGCCGGCCAGTTCTCTGGCTATCGATGCGTACGATCCGCTGTTGTAGGTGACGCTGTAGCCACCGCGCAGAATCGTCGACGGATTCACCCGATAGGCGATGCCAAGACGCGGCCCCAGGTTGTTCACATCCGTGTTCAACAGCGAGGCGGGAAACGCGCCCGTATACGGACCCATGCCGCCCGGGAGTACCGCGGCGACCGAGGACAGATCGGCGTTGGCATCGAGATTCGCCATCCGGCCGTTGATCTCGACGTAGGGCCGCGCCAGCTCGTAGCGCAGGCCGAGATTGAAGGACAGCTTCGCGTTTGCCTGCCAGTCGTCCTCGACGAACGCATTGACCGAATACTGCCGGAGCGTCGTCATTCCGCCGACCTGCAACGAGGCCTGCCGCGGCGCACCGAGCAGAAAATCGGCGAAGTCCGCGCCGGTGACGCCGACGGCGCCGTTTGCCGAGTACGACCCGTTGAAGACGAAGCTGCCGCGGGCGTTGCTGTTGATCAGCGATTCAGAGCGGTCGTAGCGCACGTCGGCGCCAATCCGCGGCCGGTGACGCCCGAGCGGCCGCATGAACATGTAGTTCGCGGACCACCGGTCGTCGCCGCGCTCGCTCGCCGACGCGGCGCGGAGGCCAGTAAAACCAGAAAAGGAGAGATTCGGCACACCCCAGTTGATCGGATCGATCGTCATGCCGGCCGGATACTGGATGCCAGCCTGTCCGGCGGCGTTCGTCGTGTTTGCAAACGCGTTCGTCGTTTCGACGCTGCTGTGCGTAAAGGTGACGCCAAGGTTCTGAATCGTCCGGTTCTTCGCGACGTTCAACATCACCGGGACCGTGACGCTGCGATTCGTCGTCTCGCTGCCCAGGCCGGGAAAGACGTTCAGTCCTTCGCTGGCATTCTCGCGGTACTGCAGCTGTGTGTTGAGGATGATGTTGGTGCGGCCGAGGCCAGGTCCGCCGCGCCCGCCACGACCGCCGCCGCGTCCACCGCCAAAGCCACCGCCGCCCGCACCGCCTGCGCCGCGGCCGCCGCGCCCACCCGGACCGGCGGAAGGCGCCGTCGGCGACAGATTCTGCGTCAGCCGCAGGCTCACGGAGTTGGACGAGGAGTGGGCGGTGGTCGACACGTGATAGTTGCGCGTGTCGCCGGGAAGATTCGGCGCGGGGATGTAGCCGAGGAGCGCGGCCGCTGTCGGATCGATCTGCGAGGGTTGAATCTGATTGCCGGCGAGCATCTGACCGGTCTTCGGATCGACAAGCTGCGTGGCGACGCTCGAAAAATCGCCGCTGCGCATGGCGACCGTCGGCACAGTGGCGTACTGGTCGAAGAGATTGTTCGACTCGTTCCCGTTGTAGTTGATCTGGAAATTCGTCCGCCGATTCGTATCGGCGTAGACGCCTGGAATCCGCAGCGGACCTCCGAACGTGCCGCCGAACGTGTTCTGGGCAAACTGTGGCTGCGTGACTGGAACATCGGAACGCAATTGATACGGCGCACTGTTGAGCGCGGATCCGCCAAACGAGTAGGTGGCGAACCCCTGATACGGACTCTGGCCGCGACCGCCGCGGCCGCCGAGCACGAACGCCGCGACATCGCCCGGACCAAATCCTGGTCCGCCGCCACGACCACCGGGCCCACCCGGTCCGCCGAATCCGCCTGGCCCGCCAGGACCGCCGGGGAATCCTGCACCGCCGAACGGTCCGAAGCCCGCGGCAAAGATGCCGGTCGAGGGATCGAATTCGCCAGCGTCGATCGCGCGCAGCCGTTCGTTCAACGCGCCGCGATTGATGTTCGTCGCGTTGCCGCCGCCGTTCATGGCGATGGCGTCGCCCTGCGCACTCTCGATGCTGAAGCCCGGCGGCAGAAATTGCGCGACCTCGTTGGCATCGATTCCGGCGGCGAGTGCCGGCTCGGCGTCGGCGTTCCCTTGAACACTGAGCGTCTGGAACCTTCCCGGTGCAGGGTTCAGGGTTCCAGGTGCAGAGTTCGGGTTCAAGGTGCTAGGTTCGGGGTTCCCCCTGCCACGCGCCGCTGAGGCACGGGCGCGGAGTTGGGCGAGGCGCTCGGCCACACTCTGCGCCGGCGCAGGGGCTGCGGCCGCGGGACCGCCGAGCGTGAGTTGCAGATCGAGCGTCGTGTTGCAGGGCGACTCGCCCACCGTGACGCTCCGCTCGACCGGCGCGAATCCGCTGAAGTCGGTGTAGAGCACGTACGTCGCGCCCGGGGTGACGCTCAGCGTGAAGCGCCCATCGAGTTCGGTCGACGTCAGCAGACGCGAGGTGTCTCCGGTCCGGACACCGATCGAGACGCCCGGGAGCGGCGTCGTGCCGCTTGTGATGCGCCCCTCGATCCGGCACGACCGCGCCGGCGGCGCCTGGCCTCCCGCCATGACGACGACATAGGACGCGAGAAAGATGGGGGCAGCGACGATGATGTGGCGAATGGTCATGAGCTACGCAGTGGCCTTAGCCACTCTTACGTCGAGTGTCGCACCGGTGTTTGCACACCTCGGGCCTTTTCACACCCTTTTCTCATTTGACTGTGCAACAGATCGATTGGTTGTAGGTGGTGAGCGGACAGGCTTCAGCCTGTCCGATCAGCGTTAGCCTGTCCGATCAGCTCCGCCGCAGGACCATCAGCGACAGGTCGTCGTTGGGCTTGGTCTCGCCGAGGAAGTGGCGCACGTCGTTGAGGATCCGTTCGCCGGTCGCCTGCGCCGACAGCCCGTGCGTCTGGCTCGCGAGCACGCCAACCCGCTCATCGCCATAGAAGTCGCCCTGCTCGTTCGTCGCTTCGCTGACGCCGTCGGAGTAAACGACGAGCGCGTCGCCGGAGGAGAGGTCGACCGCCTGCTCGAAGAACTTCGCGTCGGGCATGATGCCGAGCACCACCGAGCCGCGCTCCATCGCGGTTGCCGTTCCGCGCTGGACGACAAAGGGCGGCATATGTCCGGCATTGAGCACGCGGACGCGGCCGGAGTCCTTGGTGACGACGAGAAAGACGAGCGACGCGAAGCGGCTCGGCAGACCATCGCGATAAAGAATCCGGTTCACGCTTCCGGCAAGATCCGACAATTGCTCGAAGATCGGCGCAAGCGCGCGAAGCGTGGCCTGCAGCTTGACCGAGAGCAGCGCCGCCGGCAGCGCCTTACCGGCGACGTCGCCCAGCGCGACAGCGTGACGCACACCATCGATCGGCAGATGATCCACGAGATCACCGCCGACGTCGTTGGCCGGCTGTGTGTAGAGCCACACATCCCAACCTGGCACGTCCGGACGTTCGGTCGGCATCAGCGCGAGTTGCACGCGTCGCCCGGCTTCGAGCTCGTCGCGCGCCACGAGCTTGTCCTTCAGTTCGAGCGTCAGCACTGTCAGCAAGAGAAAGGCGGCAAGCGCCGGGAAGCGCAGGTTGAAGTGCGCGGTTCGAATGTCGATCCGCTGAAGGCCGAAGACGAGCGCAACCAGCGCGACTGCGAGCATGACGCGCCGCGCCGGCGTCAGCTTCATCAGCAGCCCCTTGACGAACCACCAGACGCGGTGCCACAGCCGGTCCCACGAGCCCATCCCGGCGAGCAGCCGCCGGTCCTCGTCGGTCAGATAGAACTGCTCGAGGCTGGAGAAGGTGTTGCCGATCGTCTTCCAGAGGCCGTAGCGGCGGATGTCGGCGGCAATGTGCTGGAAGTCCTCCTGCAGCGTGTCCCAGATGGAGGTGGTCGCCCCGGATGTCGCCCCGGATGTCGCTTTAGTGCCCGATGAAGACGCCATGTGGGAAGTGGATGTTAACGGTTTTACGAAGAACCGCCCAGCTTCGTTCAGGCCAGAGTGCGATAGGCTTCGGATTGATGGCGCGCGGCTTCGAAAGCAAGGACGTGGAATTCCAGCAGGCGGAGGCCAGCGAGCGGGCCCAGCCGCGGCGGACACTGACGCCGGAAGAGCGCGGCCGGGTCACGCACCGCCACACGCTCGAACTCGCCCTCGTCCAGGCACGCGCGCAGCGGACCCTCGCCACCGCGGCGGCGCACCAGCAGATGCTGGATCAGGCGATTCACTCCCTCGAGGATCAGATTAAGCGGGAAATGTAGACGCGACCGGCGCCGGTACTCGCGGTGCACCGTCAGGGAGCTCGACGGCCGTCGCGCGCGCCCGCTCGTCGCGGCGGCGTGCCTTGAAGCGCGCGAAGACTGCGGCTTCGCTCTCCAACCCCAGCATCGAGCGCCACGTCGTGCCGGCAAAGGTGTGCGCCATCATCGCTTTGCCGTACTTGAGCACGAAGCCGGGGCTGTGACGGAAGGCGGCCGGCACATGCCGCAGCTTCATCCAGCGCTCGGCGCGCCAGCGTCGGCGTTCGATCTCTTCGGTCGTCACGTGATCGGTCCGGACCACGGCCGTCGTGCCGTCGTAGTGGCTCACGTCTTCGTCGACGATCAGCTGACGGCGGCGGAAGTCCTCGTTCATCGGCGTCCGCGGATAAGGCGTCGGATGCTGGATGTACGGCCAGTCCACGTACTGCTTGGCAAACGTGAGGTTCGCTTCGATCGAGGCGGCGGTGTCGTCGGGATTGCCGACGATCAACCCGCCGACCACATACATGCCGTTTCGGTGGAGATGGTTGATGGCGGTGACGGCGGCGTTGCCGATCGTCTGCCCTTTGCGCCGTTCGGTGTTCTTGGCGCGAGCCTTGAGAAACGCCAGATCGGAATCGAGGATGTTCTCGATGCCGAGAAACACGTAGCGGAACCCGGCACGCCGCATCAGCGGCGCGAGCGTTTCGCCGTGTTCGGCGAGCGGCGACGTCATCGCCTGGACCACGAAGTCGATGCCGTCGAGCCCGCTGTCGATGATCGCCTGACAGAGCGCCTCGAAGCGGCGCACGTCGAGCGTGATGTTGTCGTCGACGAGGAAGATGGCGCGCGCGCCGTGACGCCGGGCGTCGGCAATGTCGGCCAGCACGCGGTCGATCGGATAGGGGTGAAAGTTCCGGCCGCGCATCTCGATGATCGAACAGAAGCTGCAGTCGAACGTGCACCCGCGCGAGGTTTCGACGACGTCCACCGGCCGGCCGAGCAGCGTGTAGTTCTTCATCACGCGCGCACTGCGGTTCGGCAGGGCGAGCGGCTCGGAGGCGAGGCGCGCAACCGGTCGATTGGACGTATGGGTGAACCCGTCGCCGGCGCGGATCGACAGCCCCGGAATGGCGCGCTCGTCGCCGCCAGACTCCCACGCGCGCAGCAGTTCCCTGAGAGTGACCTCGCCTTCGCCGCGCACCAGATAGTCGATCTCGGTGCACGGCTCATAGGCTTCGGGCGCGAGGCTCGGGTCGTAGCCGCCGGCCACAATCCGCGCGCGCGGCGCGAGCGCCTTGACCAGTCGCGCCACCTTGAACGCCGTCGCGCGCTGAAAGGTCATCACCGACAGGCCGACGACCTGCGGCTCGAGCTCGCGGATCAAACGCGCGACGGTCGGTCCGACCTGCCCCTGCGCCAGGATCAGATCGGCAATCGACACTTTGTGGTGGGCATCGACGTTGCCGGCAAGTGATGCCAGCGCGCCGTTCGGCATCCGGATGGCAATCGGCGCCATGTGCTCGAAGGAGTCGGGCATCGACAAAAGCAGGACGTTCATGGCGAGCCTCAGTCTATTCGCTCGCGGGCTCGGGTGCTACTTCCAGGTGCAAGGTTCTAGGTGCAAGGTTCTAGGTGCAAGGTTCTAGGTGCAAGGTTCTAGGTGCGGGTTCGGTTCACGGTTCAGGTGGCACGCATCTGAACCAGAACCTTGCACCGAGAACGTAGCACCTAGAACCACTTCGCGAGCGGGCGTTAGTTCGTGCGAGCAGTGAGGACCTTTTGAACATCGAGCGCCATCTTCAGGTGGTCCTCGACCGTCGGCAGAATCTTGGCGGCAAACGCCTTGAGCTCGGGATCCCGGCCGGACTGCGATTCGCGCCGCACCTTCTCGGCGACGCCGCGGTGGCCCGTCACCATCGCGTCGATGTACATCCGATCGAATGCCGCTCCCGACTGCCCCGCCAGGCGCTGGCGCAACGCCGAATGGGCCGCATCCAGCGTCGTGGGCAGCGTAATCTTCTTCGCCGCCGCGATCGGCTTCAGCTCATCGTTGGCCTTCCCGTGGTCCTCAACCATGTGGTGACCAAAGGCTTTGACGCGGTCGCCGCCGCGTTCCATCGCGAGCTTGCCGAGTTCAACCTCCGCCAGACCCGCCTGGGCCGCCTCCTTGGCGAACGACACGTCGCCAGCGGGGGTCTGGGCGGAAGCGATGAGCGAGAAAGCCAGGACGCATGCGCCCAGCGTGACCGGAAATGTGTATCGCATGGGTGTTGTTCTCCTCGAATGAGAGAAATTGCAACGGAGGTGCCGCTTGCAATCCGGCTAAAGCCGGACGCCACCGGGTCGGAGCCACGCCGGACCCCACCGATGTCGCGGTTAGAATCTCTGCTGCAAGCGGAGGACTGATGAGCAAGCCCCGGCGGAACCTGATCGTCTTCGGCACGCTCGTGACCGCCGCGTGGCTGACGCGGGCGGGCCTCATCGCGCAGAGCCGGCCTGAGTACATCCCGTTTTCTCCGGTCAGCGTCAAAGGCGCGCTCTTCAGGCCCGACCTTGGACCGGGACCGCACGTCGGCATCCTCGTGATGCACCGCACGATCAACTTCCTCCCGCACCTGGCCAACACCGAGCTCGCGCGCCGCGGCTTTCTCGTGCTCGGCATGAATTCGCGCTTCGACAACAACGACACCGACATCCACTTCGAAGACATCGCGCTCGATGTTCGTTCGGGCGTCGAATTCCTCCGCCGTCAACCCGGCATCACGAAAGTGCTCCTGCTCGGGTACAGCGGCGGCGGCCCGACGATGAGCTTTTATCAGGCGGTGGCGGAGAACGGGCCGTCGTACTGCCAGGGCGCGAACAAGCTGTCGGTGTGCGATAGCCGGCTCGCCAATCTCACCCGAGCCGACGGACTGATCTTCATCGACGCGGCGTCCGGAGCGGTGGGCATGCTCCGCGGACTGAATCCGGCCGTGACCGACGAGGCCAATCCGTCCGCGATCGATCCCTCGCTCGATCCGTTCAACCCGGACAACGGGTTCATTCCCGATCGGCCGATCACCTACTCCGCCGCCTTCAAATCGCGCTACTACGCCGCGCAGTCGGCGCGCATGAACCGGCTGATCGAGCAGGCGCTCGCCAAACGAAAGGCGATGCAGGCGGGAACGAGCGCCTTTCCAGACGACGATCTGATGCTGATCCCGCGCGCGGCGGGTGCGCGGCTCGCGGATCCGGACCCGTCGATCGATCCGGGAACCGTACGGCCGCAGAAGCTCCTCAAGAATGACGGTCGCGTCGCGACCGAAATGGTGGCAAGCATCCTGCCGCCGGTGAAGATCAGCGACCGCACGAATCGCACGTTCGAAGCGGCGCGCTTTCTCACAGTCAGCTCGTTCCTGAGTTCGGCCGCGATCCGCTCGACTGATTCAGCGGACGGCGTCGACTGGTGTTCCAGCAACACGTCCACGCCGTGTTCGCTCGAGCACATCTCGGTCCCGCTCCTCATCACGGCGATGGGCGCCAGCAACCTGATTCGCGAGAACGAGGTCCACTACGAACATGCCGCCAGCAAGGACAAGGAATTCGTGATCGTCGAAGGACTGCTGCACGGGATTACGCCGTGCACGTTCTGCGAACGAACGCCGGGGCAATACGGGAACGGGGTCAAGAACCTGTTCGACTACGTGGCGAGGTGGATACAGAAGCGGTACTGATGGTGGTGGTTCTAGGGGGCTAGGTTCTAGGTGCTAGGTTCTAGGTGCTAGGTCCGGGTGCGAAGCGCGGCAGAGCCGTGAGACCCTGCCGCGCCGTGTGCTAAATCCTAAAATCCTGAATTCCTGAAATCCTAAAATCCTCCAGCGAGTGCCTTACCGGTAGTTGCGAAGCTCACCCCGGAAGGGCACGAGCTGACCAGGATACACGTCAATGTCCGTGACCAGCGGCTCGAAGCCGGGCGCGTCGATCTCCAGGCGATGACGGCCGGCGCGGAGATTGAGCGGGCCTTCGGTGCCGTCGAAGTCGTACACCTGCCCGACGTACTGCCCGTCGACGATCACGTCAGCTTCACCCGGCCAGATTTCCAGTGTCACGCCGCCATAGAGTTTCGACTGCGGCGTGATGTAGACCGGCGCGGACGGAGCACCGTAGCCGTAGATCGGAACCGGGTAGCTGTAACGGTAGGCGTACGGCACACCGAACCCGAGCGACAGACCGAACGACAGCTGACGCCGCGGCTTGAACACGTACGGCCGATTGATCTGATAGCGCTGCGAGAAACGCGGCGCGTAGGCGCGGGGCGTGCCGCGGAACTTGTTGTCGTAGCGGTTGTCCCAGCCGCGGTTCCCGTTGTTCCAGCGCTGAACGCCGCGATTGCGATCGCGGTCGTTCCCCTGCCAGCCGCGGTTGCGGTTGTCGCCGCGGCGGTCGTTGTCGCGACGGTCGTTGTCGCGACGCTGCTCGACGCGCGGCGCCCCGCCGTCACGACGCTGCGCCTGGCGCCCCTCGTCGCGGCGCCGATTGTCTTCCGCGCGCGGTTTGCTGTCGCGGTCGCGCCCCTTGTCCTGCGCGAGCGCGGGACTGGTCGAAAACGTCGCGGCCAGCAGCGCAACGGTTGGAACCAAGTGTCGGATGGTCATGGTGTTTGCTCCCGGCCATCCATAACGCAAGCGGCTTGCCATCACGAACGCAAGAAACAGGCGCAAAACTGCAAGGATCTGGCGTGGCTTACTGCTGAGCGTGCTCTGACGAGGACAAACCGCCGATGAAACCATCGATGATTGATGAATGATGAAGGATGATTGAAATGGTCAAATCAATCATCAATCATCGATCATCACTCATCATTGGCAGTGTTGCCCTCCTGCTCGTCCTGGTCTGGCCGCCGGCGGAAGGCCGAAGCCTCGGCGTCAAGATCCTGAATTGGGTGGTCGATCCGCGGCGGACGCTGCCGCCGTTTCCCGCGCCGCTGCCGATCGGGCTCGACGACAACGGTGACGCCGTGGCGGAACACGACGCGCTCGAGCGCGACTACTACATCGCGCGCGACCGCTCGGCGCTGAACCGCTGGCGGATGGACATGAAGGAGTGGACGGATCCGGTGGCGCCGCAGACCGAGCGGCAGATACTGGTCGGAATCGCGGTATTCGGCGCGTTCCTCGCCTGGCACCTCAACGGCGATCGGCTACGCCGCAATTGACAATTCTCAATGAGGAATGGGCAATGCGTGAGCTCGCATCATCAGGGTGATGAAGCGAACCCACGCATTGAGAATTGACTATTGAAAATTGAGAATTTCGAGTTACCGCTTGAGCGTGATGTGCTGGACCCGCCAGTTCTGCGCTTCGCCGGTGTAGATCTCGTTCTCGCTGACGCAGTGCATCTGGTGGACCCAGTAGAAATCGCCGACGCGCTTTCCAAGCTTGCCGAACCAGCCGATCAACTTGCCTTCAAGATCGACTTTGTAGATCTTGCCGCCGGCGTCGGCGCTGAACAGGAACTGCTGGCCCTGGGCGTTGGGCGGCGTGATGCAGACCGCCCACGGCGAACGGACGTTGCTGATCGTGCGAATCAGGTTCAGATCCGGATCGAGCACCTGAACCCGGTTGTTGCCGCGGTCCGCCACGTAGATATTGCCTTTGGCGTCGGACGTGATCGCGTGAGGCGTGCTGAACTGGAGCGGACCATTGCCGCGCACGCCGACTGACTTCACGAAGTCGCCGTCCTTGTTGAACTTGGCCACGCGCGAGTTGTTGTAGCCGTCGGAGACGAAGATATTGCCCTGGGTGTCCCAGGTGACGTCGGTCGGCCGGCCGAACGAACCGCCACGGCCGCCGCCGGCGCCCGGACGCGCGTTCCGGCCGCGCTCGAAATGGAAGCCGTCTTCGAGGTGCTCTTCGAGGTAGTCGATCGCTTCGTCCTTACGGCCAAGCACCAGGGTGACCAACCCTTGCGGGTTGAACTTCATCACCATGTTCGAGCCTTCGTCGACGACCCAGACGTTGTCGTCCTTGTCGACACGGACGGCGTGCGCGAACGAGAAGCCGTAGGCGTTCTGGCCCCACTCCTTGACGAACTTGTTGTTCTGATCGAACTCGAACAGCTCCGCCGCCTGCGACCCGCGCGCCGGACCGGCATTTCCGCTGCGCGTGTAGACGAACAGATGCTTCTTCGAATTGATCGCGACGCCTTCGGTCTCGCCGATCGTGTGCCCGTCGGGCATCAGCGGCAGCGACACTGCGTCGTATTTCAACTCCGGAGTGTTCCGCTCGAGTTCACCTTGGGCCGCGGCCGCGGCCTGCTGTTCCGGACTGAGCCCGCGTCCCTGCCCCGGTCCACCTGCCGGCGGTCCGGCCGGCGCGCCGGCCGGCGCCTGACCGCGCTGCGCATACAACGCCACACCGAACATGAGAATGAGAGCCGTCACCAACCGTTTCACGCAAGCCTCCTCAGCAAAGACCGACGGACAGTACTACGGGGGCGTAAGGAAACTGTCGGGGGAAGGGCAGAGGTTGGAGCCCCCAGCCCCCGCCCCAGTCCCCAGCCCCTAGTCCCCAGCCCCTAGTCCCCAGCCCCTAGTCCCCAGCCCCTAGTCCCTACCCCATCGCAAAGTCCACGTATCCCCTGTCCACATCCGTGGCGACGAGGCGCACGCGCAGTTTGTCGCCGACGTCGGTGCCTGGGGCGGGATGCTGCAGCAGACCTTCAACATGGGGCCGCAGCACGCGCACGAACGTGCCGTTCTTGTTCACGCCGGTGACGATCGCGTCGAATGTCTCGCCGATCCGCGGCTTCATCGCGACGGCCGCCAGGCGCTTGCCGACTTCACGCTCGACCTTGCGCGCCGCATTGCCCCGTTCGGTGCACGCCGCCGCGATCGTTCCGAGCTCCTCGTCCGAGTACGGCGGCGGCGCGCCGGCCAGCATGGCTTTGAGCAGCCGCTCGGTCACCAGATCGGCAAACCGCCGGTTCGGCGCGGTCGCGTGCGTGTAGTCCTCGACGGCCAGTCCGAAGTGGCCGGCGCCGGTTTCGCCGGCCCGTTCGAGCACATACTCGCCGGGTCCCATCAGTTTGATGACGGCCAGCGACAGGTCGGCGAAATGATCCGGATCGGCCGCGGCTTGCTGCACGAGGAAGGCATTGAGCGCGCCGGAATCGGGCTGCGCCGGCAGCTGGACGCCATGAGCGGCGGCGATCGTCACGATGCGGTCCCAGCGGGCCGGCGTCCTGACAATCCGGCGGATCGACGACCGGCGATCGTCCTCGAGCAGCCGTGCGACCACTTCGTTGGCCGCAATCATGAAATCCTCGATCATCATCGTCGCCCGGTTGCGATCCGCGGCCTCGAGGAGCACGGCGCCGTCGTGTCCCACGACCGCGCGGCTCTCGGCGGTCTGGATGTTGAGTGCCCCAAGACGATGCCGTTCGCGGCGGAGCAGCTGCGCGGTCCTGTCCTGCAGCCGCAGCTGGTCCGCCAGGACGGCCGACGTTTGCAGGGCGTGTGGCGCCGGACCGCCGCCGTCGAGCCAGGCGCCCACCGATCGATACGTCAACTGCGCTGAATTCCGGGCCAGCGCCCGATAGGCCTCACGCGACTCGACTCGCCCGGTCGTCCCGACGACGAAGTCGATCACGGTCACGAGCCGGTCGGCTCCGCCGAGGAGCGACGTGAGACCCGACGAGAGCTCATCGGGGAGCATCGGAAACGTCTGAATGCCGGTGTAAACGCTCGTCGTTCGTCCAGCCGCGAACCGGTCGATTGGCGAGTCCCTGGCAACCAGGGCATCGACGTCCGCGATCGCGATCCGAATCCGCGTCCCGCCGCCGGGCAGCGCATCGGCGACTTCGAGCTGGTCAAGATCCCGCGTCGTGTCGTTGTCGATCGAGGACCACGGCAGTCCACGCAGGTCGCGCACGTCCGACCGCGTGGAGGCCGGCGGCTGCCGCGTAAGGGAAGACAGTTGTTCGCTCACGCCCGGCGGCCCGACAAGATCGAAACCGTGCTCGCTCATGACCCTTTGCGCAACGGTCTTCAGATCATGGCGATCCCCCAACACATTCATAGCCGCATCGTATCCTCAAGTGCGAAGTTCGAGGTGCGAAGTGCCTCTTGCTATCATCGTTGCCGTCGAGGTGCGTGAATGGCGTGTCAGCCCGAAATCCTCAAACAGGTTCCTCTCTTTGCGCTGCTCGACGACGACGAGACGGCGGTCCTGGCCTCTCAGGTCGAAATCAAGACCTTCGCGCCGCGGCAGCGCATCTATCGCATCGGCGATCCGGGAGGACGGGCGTATGTGATGGTCTCGGGCGCGGTCCGGGTCTCAACCGTGGACGAGGATCACCAGGACGTGGTCGTCGACGAGCCGTCCGCGGGCGAGTTCTTCGGCTTCGCCTCGATGCTGGATGGCACGCCGCATCAGACCAACGCCGTGGCGATCGACGAGACGGTCTGCCTCGAGGTCGATCAGAACGACATCCTGACGCTGGTCCAGAAGAAACCGCATTCGGCGATGGACATGCTGAGCGTGATTGGCCGGCAGTTTCACGCCACGCAGAAGCTGGTGCGCGTGCGCGCGGCGCGGAGTCCCAACGAGGTCATCGAAGATGAAGCGACGCTCGGCGACAACGTCGCCGACGCGGTGGCCGGGTTCGGCGGCTCGTGGACGTTCATCCTCACCTTCCTGGGGATTCTGGTCGTCTATACCGCCCTGAACGTATTCCTCGGCCGCGGGGCCTGGGATCCGTATCCGTTCATCCTGCTGAATCTGTTTCTGTCGATGCTGGCCGCACTCCAGGCCCCGGTGATCATGATGAGTCAGAACCGGCAGGACAAGAAGGACCGGGTCAGAAGCGAGCTGGACTTCGAAGTGAATCGCCGGGCAGCGATGGAGGTTCAGAGCCTGTCACGGAAGCTCAACCTCGTCGCGGACAAGATCGACGATGTCGAAGAGATGCTCCGGCGCAATCCAGCGGCAAACGCCTGAGGTCACCGAACCTCCCTCGCCTTCGGCTAACAGAAAGAGGGCAGCGGGTCAGGAATCACTTCGCACCCCGGCGTCACGCCTCTTGCAGTTACGAGGATTGTGTTGGTGCCCGCCGTGTGATTGCCGAAGACCGTGATGGGGCCCGAGCAGTCGACACGGACACGGGGCGCGAAGCGGAAGGGGACCGACACCGTACCGCCAGCCGCAACCGCGAACGAGGTGGAACCCTGCACCGTGAGGTATGTGCCCGCGCACGGTCCTGAGAGGCCACTGACCTGAAGGGTCTCGTTGCCATCGTTGCTGACCGTCAGCGCGCCATCTCTGACCGGACTATTCGCCAGCGACACATTGCCAAAATTCAGGTCGCCACCCAGTCGAATGATGCGCGTTGTGGCGGACGGCGGGTCTGGCGTTGTCGGCGATGATTCCTTACTGCACGCGGTGGCGAGCAGGCAGAGGACCAGGCTCAAGCCGACGAATTGCTTCATCGAGTGTCAGCGCTTCTGGACGTCGCGCTCGCGCGCGCGAGCCCCACGCATGATGTTCTCCATCGCGTGATTACCTTCGTGGCAGGCGTACTCGTAGATGTTCTCGTCGGTCGCGTTCCACGGGTATTCGCCGGTCCACGAGCGGGCCCAGGTTGACGGATCCTCGATGGTGAACCGGTACAGCAAGGTCTTGCCGTCGACTCGCGTGAAGCGCTCGACGACGTGGAGCTGATCGCCCGACCCTTCGTACTGGGTCTTGCCCGTGAAATTGGTGGTGTCGACGACGAGCGTGTCGCCCTCCCAGTGACCGATCGAATCGCCCATCCAGCTGCGGACCGTGGGCGGCGCGTGCTGGCCGCCGATGCGGATGATGCGCGCGTCGTGCACCATCTCGTTCAAGATCAGCACCTGGTCGCGCGTCTGCACGATCTGCTTCAGGTTGTTGTAGAAGTAGTTCGGCAGCGTCGGCGGACCCGAGGTCGACCCGAAGCCAAGCAGGCAACGTTCCGCCAAAGGCCGCGCTTCCGGGTTGTCGAAGGCGCTCGGCGGTCCGCTGGCCGCACCCTCGCTGGCGCTCGGCGCGACC
Source organism: uncultured Bifidobacterium sp. (assembly GCA_964577955.1). Classification (GTDB taxonomy): domain Bacteria; phylum Acidobacteriota; class Vicinamibacteria; order Vicinamibacterales; family CAVVIG01; genus CADEEX01. The sequence goes on from CAZOAZ010000054.1 coordinate 35,710, forward strand.
GCGCCGGCAAGAAACGCCGCGTTACGCTGACGCGCTTCCGGCTTCATGGCCGGAATCCGGCCGTCCGGTGGATCGACGATGATCGAGCTGCGCGGTTCGCCGTTGATGCGAATGACGCTGGTGCCGCCGGCCAGCCAGAAATTGTTGTAGCCGCCGACCGGCCCGCCGCCGGCGCGCTCGAGAAACTCGAGAAATGTCTTCGGCGTCGACGTATCGCCGCCAACCGGCGGGGCCTCGCGGTCGCCTTTGAGCGGCGCGTCGTTCTTGATTGAGCGATCGCGCTCGTAGGCTTCGAGCGCGGCCGCCTCCTGCGGCGTGAGCACCAGGGCGCGGACGCCAGCCGGCCGCTGCATCGGCGTGATCGTGGAGACGTCGTAGACGCCGGTGAAATCGGGATGCCCATCCGCGGTTCGCGGCGACGCGGCAAGGCGTGCCGGCGGCTGCCCGGCGCGTGGGGGCGCCTGAGCTGAGAGGGCGGACACCGTGAGCGTCGCGACACCGAGCGAGAAACCGGCCCCGGCAATCAGGCGGACAGTGCGCATCGTGAATACCTCACTTCGAGCTCCATCGTGGAGCCTGCCCCGGACCCTGTCAAGAAAGAAGAGTCGGGCTACCATTTCGACAGTGTCGCTCAAAATCGTGCGCGGTTTGCTCAGTTTGACCTTCGTCTGGGCGCTGATCAACGCCGTCTATGTCTATCTGGTGCTCGGCGGCGATCGGCTGTTCCGGCTCGAATCCGCGACCTACATCCTGGCCGCGGTGGCCGTGCTGAGTATCGCGGCGTTTCCGGGCCGGCCCCCGGTCGCGAGCGACGTGTCTCGCGGCCTGGCGCGCGCGGTCGGCCTCGTGGCCATCGCCGTCTGGCTGCTGCTGTTCATTCCGCTCGCGCGCTATCCGCTTCTCAGCGAGGACTACGGTTTTCGGGTCCTCTATTCGGATTCGGCGGCGCTCCTGCGATCGCCGCAATTCTTCCGGCCGGCCTTCGCGACCGCCTTCTTCGTCGCCGACGCCCTCGGCGGCCGGCAGTCGCCGATTCCGCTCCATCTGGTGGCGTTTGCACTTCATCTGATCGCGGCCGCGTGCACGGCGATCCTGGCGTCGCGGTTGTCCTCTGGCCGCCGCGCCGTGGCCGTGCTCGCGTTCGTGCTCGCACTGCTCAACCCCATCCAGCTCGAAGCGGTCCTGTGGGGATCGGGTTTGCAGGAGTTGCTCTGGTCGGCGGCAATGCTCGGGGCGCTGGTGTGCTACACGCGCCGCCCAGTGCTGACAGCCGGCGATCTCGCGGCTACCGCGCTGCTGGTTCTCGTGGCGCTTCTGTCCAAAGAAACGGCCGTCGCCTTCGTCGTCCTGCTCCCGCTGACTGACGTGTTTTTCTTTGGCACGGACAGGCTAAAGCCTGTCCCTACCGGTGTCCGCGTCAACCATGGACGGCTGCTGCCGATCGCCTATGCCGTCTTCGCCGGTGAAGCCGTCCTCTATCTAGTCGCACGCTCACAGCTGGTGACGGTCGAGTCGACCTTCCTGGTTGCGCCGTCCCGGTTTTTCTTCAAACAGCTCGTCTCGATCCCCTACAAGACGTTCGCCCAACCGTGGAACGCCGACGCCGCGGCGCTCTCGCCCGTTGTCCTCTTCGCGGCCGCGGTCCTTGCGCTCGCGGTGCTGTATCTCGTCGTCGTGTCCGGGCGCGCCGATCGACGGTTGCTGTTCGGACCGGCCCTGATTCTGGCGTCCACATTGCCGGTCTACAGCTACTTCTTCGTCGACGCGAACCTGATGTCGTCCCGTTACATCTATTTCGCCGCGTCCGGCTGGGCGATTCTGGCGGCCGACTGTCTTGGCCGGCTGCTGCCCACGACACGGGCATGGCTCGTCGCGGCGTTGCTGCTCGCCGCCGCGAGCGCGGCGTCGTTGCAGGTGAATCTCCGGCCGTGGCGCACCGTCGCGGCGCTGGTCGAAGACATGGCGGCGCGCCTGGCGCGCGGCGAGCCGGACGCCGCCGTGCTCGCTTCGGCACAGACGACGCTCGGACCCGCGCTCAAGATCGACCGCGAACTGCCCGACTCCTACCAGGGCGTGCAGGTCTTCCGCAACGGCTTCCCCGAGTTCGCCGCCGCCAGTCGTCCTTCGACGCGCTAAGGACGATCCGCTGACGCAGGAAATCGCTATCATGGTGCGCATGAATCCTGCGCTGCCCTCGCCGACTCCTGCTGCGGAAGAACCGGTCGTCGCCCCGGCCGTCGCCGAACAATGGACGACCGAGGACTCCACCGAGTTGTACAAGATCGATCGGTGGGGCGTGGGCTACTTCTCGATCGGCGAGAACGGCACCGTCAAGGTCCACCCGACCAAGGAACCCAACCGTTCGATTGACTTGAAGCAGCTGGTCGACCACCTGCAGTTGCGCGGCATCAGCCTGCCGACGCTGATCCGCTTTCCCGACATCCTCCAGCACCGGCTGCAGGACATCGCCGACGTGTTCCAGCGCGCGATCGCGCAGCACGAGTACTCCGGGAAGTACTGCTGCGTGTTTCCAATCAAGGTCAATCAGCAGCGGCAGGTCGTCGAGGAAGTGTTGGCGTTCGGCCGCCCGCACGGCTTCGGGCTCGAAGCCGGCTCCAAGCCCGAACTGCTGGCCGTCGCGGCGCTCGCCGACAACGACACCCCGATCATCTGCAACGGGTTCAAGGACGCGGAGTTCATCGAGATGGCCATGCTGGCCCAGAAGATCGGGCGCCGCGTCATCCCCGTCGTCGAGAAGTACACCGAGCTCGGCCTGATTCTCGAGTACGCCAAGAAGGTCGGCGTGCGCCCGAACATCGGCATGCGGGTGAAGCTGGCCGCGCGCGGCAGCGGGCGCTGGCAGTCGTCGGGCGGCTACCGCTCGAAGTTCGGCCTCACGGTCGCGGAAATCCTCAAGGGCCTCAAGGAGCTGAAAGCGCTCAACATGGAAGACTGCTTCCAGTTGCTGCACTTCCATCTCGGCAGCCAGATCCCCAACATCCGCATCGTC
>CAZOAZ010000055.1:0-37859 GCA_964577955.1 uncultured Bifidobacterium sp.
AAGTCGGCGTAGCGGCCCACTTCGTGGACCGGCCAACCGGTGGTGTCGTCGCTCGTCGGATCGACGACCGAGCCGACGTCAGCGTCATTCAGCACGCGCGTGGCCCAGATCATGTGATGGAACACGAACCGGCCGCCGACCGTGGCGCGCCCGCTGCCCTTCTGGCTGTCCACGTCGTTGACTTCGCGGACCTCGAGCGCCGTGACGTAGCGGTCTTCCGTCAGCCCCATCGGCACGCGCGGTATCTCGCCCCACCAGTCGGGTGCGCCAGCCTTGACCGTGATGTCCGTGGTGCGCACGACGAGATCAGGCGTGCCGATATGCCAGCCGGTGTTGTCCCAGTGCTTGGCGGGCGGCATGTCGGCCGGGTTGCCTTGCGGGGCGCCGCTGTCGGCCCACTTGGCGATCTTCGCGATCTCGAGGTCGCTCAGCGACGGATCGTCCTGGAAGTGCTGGATGCCGATGTTCTTTTCCATGTACCACGGCGGCATCACGCCGGCGCGCGGGCCGATGCCGGTGCGCTGCTTGATGGCGCGCGCCCACGGCCGCACCTCGTCATAGGTCTGCAGCGACATCGGCGCGACGCCGTCCTCCCGATGGCAGTTCTCGCAGCTGCGCTGGATGATCGGCGCGATGTCTTTCGTGTACGTCACGACGTCGGGAACCGTGACGCCGGCGGCGGCGACATTCCGGCCGGATGAGAATCCGGCGATGCCGATCATCAAACCGGTCACGGCGACGACTCCCCAGCCAGTAGTCCTCGGGACGTTCATCAGATACTCCTTAAAATGGCGACGATATTCTGTGCCGAATCTTCGCACTTTTCGGCATCGGAGGCTTGTCGCAACTTGTCGCAGCCGAGGGAGATAGCGCGACCTGGGGCGGGCGACACTCGGCTGTTGAAAGCCCGGTGGCGTTCTGGTAAAGGTCTACTGTTTTTCCGATGACTACACCGGACCGCCCGGTTGGACGGCGCCGTACTCGCATCCTGAACAGGTTCTGGCTGTCAGGGATGCTGGTGGCGACGCTCGCCAATGCCGCCTGCGAGCCGACGGTCACTCAGTCAGCCACACGGCCACTGCTGCGGTTCGGCGCGTCCTTCGCGCCGCTCAGCGAACCGCTGGTCGGCGAGTTCCAGAAGGCGTTTCCCAACTTCGACTTCAAGGTCGAACGCGCGACCGATTCGAAAGGCGTCGTTGCCGGGATCGAGGGTGGCACGCTCGATTTCGGCATCGCGCTCGCAGATATCGCCTACTCGGCGTACTGGATGTCCATGCATCCGGGCAAGACGCCCAAGGAGGAGATCCGCGGCGTGGCGCTCCTCCCGCCGCTGTCTCAATACCTGATCGCGCGCCGCGGCTCAGGCATCCAGCAGATCTCTGATCTGCACCATCGCAACATCGCGCTCGGGCCCAAGGGCACCTCGAGCTGGCTCCTCGGACAGCTGCTGCTGAAGAGTTTCGACATCGAGGTCAATTCGGTCCATGAAACGTTTACGCGCGCCGACGCCGCCGCCGGACTGAAGAACGGCTCCATCGACGCGGCGCTCTTTCCCGGCTACGTCTACCCGGACGAGGAGACCTACGCGGCGATCCGTGAAGGCGCCTATCTGGTGCCGATCGAAGGCGCCGGCGTCGAACGGATGCGCACCGAGAACCCGTTCATCCGCATCGCGAACATCCCGCGCAACATCTATCCGGGACAGAACCGGGTCGTGCCGACCGTCGGGATCGAAATGGTCGTCATCTGCCGGCGGCAGCTGGACGAAGCCACCGTCTACGAAGTCACCAAGCAGCTGTTCATCGCCTTTCCGCGCGTCTCCGGCGTCGAGGCGATGCTCCGCTACTTCAACCTCGACGAGGCGCCGGCCACGCCGATTCCGCTCCATCCGGGCGCCACCCGTTACTTCCGCGAGCGCGAGCTGTCGCGTTGACGGCGATCTTTTCGCTCTTCGCGCGCCGGCGGCTGAGCGCGGCACTGACCGGGGCGGTCTTTCTCTGCGCCGCCGGGCTCGCCTGGATCGGGTATCGCGCGGTGCTCGAATGGGAACGCGCGGCGACGCAGGTCGCGTCGCGCCGCGCGGACGCCGCCGCGGATCTGCTGGTCGCGGCATTGACGCGCGACATGCGCGGCGCGCAGCGCCAGGTCCTCACGAGCGCCGACCGTGACGGACTGGTCGTGGGCCCCGGACAGGATCTCCTGCGGCCGATCAGCTCCGCCCTCGCGCGCTATCCGTACGCCGAGGCGTTCTTTGCCTCGCGCGAGGCGCCGACAGCGGATTCGGTGTTGTTCTATGCGCGGCGCGAGCGGCGCCCGCCGTGGCTGCCGGCGGACGGGCGTCCCCAGCTCGTGCCGGTCGTCACCGGGCGCGCGCCTGAGATCGCCGCGCGGCTCGCCGACCGCATTGACGGCGACATCGTCGCCTCGCGGCGCTTCTCGGTCTTCGATCTGAACATCGCGGACCGCAGCTACCAGGCGGTCGCCGTGCTCTCGTATGCCGACGGACGGCGCGAACGGCCGGCTGGCGTGTTCGGGTTTCTCGTGAATCTCGACTGGGCGCGCGAGCGCTACTATTCGGAGCTCGCGACCGAAGTCGCCGCGATCGAGGGCGCCGATCACCGGCTCGAGTTCGCGCTCTTCGACGAAGGCGGCGAGCCGATCTTCGGATCGCACTTCACGAACGCTCCGGATCTGGCGCGCAGCCGAACCTTCCAGCCGACGTTTTTCGACCCGATGATGATCGCCGCCGATCCGCCGTCGGACGTGAAGTTGGGCGCATGGACCATCACGGCCTCGGCCAGCAACGATCCCACGATTGTGGCGGTGGCGACCGGCGCCCGGCGGACGCTGGCGATCGCCGCGGTCATGGGCGCCGTGCTCACGGTCGGTTTGTGGCTGACGCTCCAGGCCGGCAGAGCGAACGCGCGCCTCGCCGACATGCGCTCGGACTTCGTCTCGGCGGTGACGCACGAACTGAAGACGCCGATCGCCAACCTGCGGGCGATCCACGAGACGCTGATCTCCGAGCGCAGCACGCTCGAAATTTCGCGGGACTACGCCCAGATGGGCGTTCGCGAAACCTCGCGCCTGGCGCGGCTCGTCGACAACCTGCTGGCGTATGCGCGCATCACCGATGTCGCCGACGCCTACTCATTCGGCAGCGTCGCGTTGGCCGACGTCGTCCACCGCAGTCTCCGGGAGTTCGCGCCGAATCTCGAACACGCCGGGTTCGCCGTGACCGTCCGCATCCCCGACACACTGCCGCCGCTCCGCGGCGACGCGACGGCGCTCAACCTCATGCTGAACAACATCATCGACAACGCGATCCGCTACTCGCCCGGGCAGCGCGACCTCGCGATCGAGGCCGAGCCCCGAGGCGGCACCATCGTCATTCGCGTCACCGACCACGGCATGGGAATTCCGGCCGATGACATCGAACGGGTGACGAAGAAGTTCTCGCGCGGGCGCGGCTCGGAGGCCGGCGGCAGCGGCCTGGGGCTCGCCATCGTCAGCCGCATCGTCGCGGATCACGGCGGCACGCTGGCGATCCGCAGCGAAGTCGGCGTGGGGACGACAATCGAGATCACCTTGCCGGCGAGGTTGACGTGAAGAAACGGGTCCTCGTGGTCGAAGACGATGCCGTGCTGACGCGAGTCCTGCAGGACAACCTCGTCTACGAAGGCTTCGACGTCAAGACCGTGTCCGATGGCAATCGTGCGACGGCGGCCGCCCGCGAGTTCGCGCCGGATCTGGTGCTCCTCGACGTCAACCTGCCGGGGCGAAGCGGGCTCGAGCTGATGGCGCAGTGGCGGCAGGGCGCGCGCATGCCGATCATCCTGCTGACCGCGATGGGCCAGAAGAGCGACAAGCTGCAGGGCCTGAAGCTCGGCGCCGACGACTATGTGACCAAGCCGTTCGATCTCGAGGAGCTCCTGGCGCGGGTTCACGCCGTGCTGCGGCGCGCCCGTCCCGAGCTGGCGCGCCTGGTCCTCGGCGGCGTGCTGATCGACTTCGAGCACCTGAAGGCGTGGAACGGGCCCGATGAGATCGAGCTGACCCACCGCGATTTCGAACTCCTGCAGTATCTCGCCGAGCGGCCCAACAGCATCGTCTCGCGCGATGAACTGCTGAGAGCGATTTGGGGCTATCCGGATGCGGCCAACACCCGCGCCGTCGATCACGCCATCGCCAGGCTGCGCAAGAAAATCGAAGTCACGCCGCACAAGCCGCGCTTCATTCACACCGTCCACGGCGATGGTTACTATCTGGCCATCGAGGGCGGCGTGGGCCGGCCGACCTGACGGACGACGGACAGGCTAAAGCCTGTCCCTACCGTTGATCCCGCTTGCTGGCGCGAATCCGTTCCACGTTCTCTTCGTAAGACAGCGGCGTCTGCGGTGCCACGCGCGGCCGATAACCGCGGGCGCGGTAGACGTCGTACGCTTCGGTGCGCAGGTGCGCCAGCATGTGGTGCCCGATGCGCGACTCCCGCTCGTGGCGCAACGCGGACACGTCGATCGGCGCGACCACAATCCGCTCGCCCGGTCCCGGCGACGCCTCGGCCAGCATGCGACCATCGAAGTCCACGACCTGTGACCCGCCGGGCCAGGAATACGGCGGGTAGTGCCGCAGGCTCGCACCCTGGTTCGCCGCCACGACATAGGCGATGTTCTCGATCGCTCTCGCGCGATTGATCAGCGTCCACCAGTTCATCGGTTCGGTCGCGCCCCACGGATCCATGTAGGCCGACACGCGCACGAGAATTTCGGCGCCGTTCGCCGCCAGCTGCCGAATCGCTTCGGGAAAAATCCAGTCGTAACAGATCGCACAGCCAATCCGGCCGATCGGCGTGTCCGCGACGGGAAAGAGCGGCTCGTCGTAATCCGGAAGATCGTGCGGACTGGTGTGCACTTCGTACGGAATCCAGGGATTCACCTTCCGGTACTTGCTCAGGATCCCGTTCGGTCCAATCAGGCACGTCGTATTGAAGACCGCGCCCGGCCACTTCGGATCCTCTTCGAGCATCGTGCCGCTCTGAATGTAGACGTCGTGTTCGCGCGCCTTGTCGGCGAGCCGTGCCGTGTGCTCGTTGGGAATCGGCACGGTCAGCCGCTGCCGCAGTTCGGCGACCGTCGGAAAGACCGGCGCCGCGTGCGCGAACTCCGGAAAGACGATCAGGCGCACGGGCAGAAACGGCGCGGCACCAGCCACCGCCGAATCGACCATTTCGAGCATCCGGTCGGTATTGGGACGCATCGACGGCCGATCGATCGGATTCGGCCGATCGGTCTGACAGGCGGCCACGCTGTAACGGAGATGGGACATGGCGGGCGGTCCTATCGGGAATCGACCGAGCGGAGTGATGGGACGTTGCGGATCACGACGCGGGTGTTGAACGTGTCTTGATAGGCGCGATGCGCTTCATCGTCGGGATACCGTTCTGGCGCGCGATACGGATAGCGCGTCATCGCGTGGAACGGCAGCGGCTCGAGCCGATCCGGGCTCGCGGAATTGATGTCCATTTCCTTGCTGAAACCGTCGGCGAGCAGCAGGAACGTGCGCGTCCAGCCGTCGGGCAGCGGCGGCAGCCCGCCCGCATCGAAGCTCAAGGAAATTTCGTCGCCGGGCTTCGCAATCACGAAATGATCTTCGGCCTTCAGCAGCAGCGCGCGGACGTCACCGACGCGGGTATAGCGTCCGGCAATCGTCTTCCATGGCGACGTTGGCGAGACCCGCGAGTAGTCATAGGTCAGCGGCTCGCGGCCGTCCGGCTTCACTTCAGCGGAGAAACCGCGCTCGCGCAGGGTCGCGACGACCGGATCGATCGCAGTCTGCGTCACGCGCGCGTCGGCGACGCTGGACGCGACGAGAATCTGATCCCAGTAAATCCGCAGGGTGGTCTCGATACGGACGACGTGCTCGCCGGGCCGCAGTAGCGGCTGCAGATCGACGGGAACGGTTTGCGGCCGGCCGACTGGAATCCCGATGTCCGGTACCGCCGTTCGCCAACGGCCCGCCGTGTCGCGGACTTGCAACGCGGGCAGCATGGTCGGGAGACCGGCCTGATGCGCCGCGACGTTGTCGCTCGAAAACGCGTAGTCGGTCCAGGCGGTCAGCAGCAGGACGGGAGCCCGTCGGTTCGCGCCGACGTCAATGGTCAACGTATGCGGCTTCGCGAAGCCGCGAATGCGCTCGAGCGGGAATTCGTCCGGATAGCGGCGGTCGACGCGGGCGATCCGATCGGTGACGTCCCGGCCCTGGTCGTCGGTCGTCTGCGGGACACCCGGGTCGGCAACGGCAAAGAGGCGAAATGGCTTGGGCGGATCGGTCATCCCTTCGTTCGGGTAGACGTCGATCTCACGCGGATGCGCGACGGCGAGGAGCTGGAAGCGATCGGCGAAGAGCGCCTCTTCCAGCTCGTTCGTCACGCGGATCTCGAACCGGCCGTCGCGTGGCTTCAGCCGATCGCCCGGAATCCGGACGTACTCGAGCGGATCCGGCTTGTTCCACACGCCGGGAGATTCCCAGTACCCCATCTCGCCGCCGCCCATGAAGTCGGTGATGAACTCGAACCGCTCGCCGTTCCACGTGAACAGAAACGGACACGAGGACGGCTTGCGATCGAGTTCCTCCACCGCCAGCGGCGAGGCGAGCACGGCTGGCGCGTCGCTCGGAGCCGATCCGGTTTCGGCGGGCGTTTCGGCCTGGAGGATGCCGGACGGCCAGAGCACGACGACCGCGTCGGCGCCGGGGCGGCGGCCCAGCCCGAAGACGACATCGGCCGGCGCGACCGGCGGCGTCGCCGCCGAGGTCTCGAATCGCGCGCTCAGACTGCCGGCGTTCACATGAACCTTGGCACCGACACCGAGTCGATTGCTCACACGGCCTTTGAGGCCGAGCCGCAGCGACCGGGTCACGGTGTTGGCGCCGGCCACGTTCGACCAGAACGTGATCGCCGTCGCGCCGGCAGTCACGAGGTCGGTCCGTCCGTCGCCAGTGAGGTCGGCGAGGCCAAGCCCGCGCGCCGAGGTGAGTTGCTCGCGGGCGACGCCCGACGCCGGGAGCGCGGACTTGGAGACGTCTTGCCACTCCGAGGTCCGGCTGAAGCCGGACGCCACCGCAGTGCGGCCGAGATTGCGAAGCACATGGGGACCATCCGCGGCCCACGTGAAGAGATCCAGGAGTCCGTCGCCGTCGTAGTCGACAAACTGTGCGGCCAGCGCCGCGCGGCTTCCCGCCGGTGTCGCACGCGCGACAAACCGTCCGCGGCCATCGCTGGCCACCAGCACGCTCTCGCCGTCGCGCACGAACAGGAAATCCTGAAAGTCGTCCTTGTTCACGTCGGCCACCGCGACCGTGCTCACGTCGCTGTTCGCGCCAAGCGCCGCGACGACACCGGTGTCCGCGGCGACGTCGCGAAAGGTGCCGTCGCGCATGTTCTGAAAGAGCGCCGGCGGACCGCGGCGGTCGGCGATCAGCAGATCGACATCGCGGCGATTGTCGAAGTCGGCCGGCACGATCGCCACGGCGTGCATCGCGCGATCGAGACCCGCCGCGCGGGTGATGTCGGCGAACGTCCCGTTCCCGTTGTTGCGATAGAGCCGCAGCGGCGCCGGCGGAAAATCACCGGGAAACGTCAGCTGACGATCGCGAGCAGCCGCCGCGGCTGCCGCGAGATCCGCAAGACCGGCAATGACCAGGTCGAGATCGCCGTCGTGATCGACATCGACCCAGGCGGCGGCACCAGGCAGGAACGGGTAAGCGGGAAGCTGCGCCGCGACGGTCGTGTCCGTCAAATGCCCGTTGCCGTCGTTGCGATACAACGCGCTCCGGCCATACCGCAGGACAAACAGGTCGGGCCTGCCGTCGTTGTCGTAGTCGCCGGCGACGGCGCCAATCGCGACGGAGCTATCGCTTGCAATCCGGCTAAAGCCGGACGCCACCGTAACATCGGACCAGCCGCCGCGCCCGTCGTTCCTGAAGAGCTGCTGGCCATCCGGTCCGGCAACGAACAGGTCCAGGTCGTCGTCGCCATCAAGATCAAACAGCGCCAGTCCGCCGCCAAGGCCGGCCGCAATCCGCCGCGACCCGTCAGCGTTCAGATCAGCCGCCGCAAAACGCATCCCAAACGGCGCGGGTACCGCGGCTCCTGGTCCCACGGCCGCCACTGATCTCATCGAAAACGCTGCCGACGGCACCGCGGCGTCGACGAGTTCGGTTTCAGCGCCAGTCGACGCCAGCGCCTCGGCGTAGCGGCCCTGCTCGAGATACCCGTTGCCGAACGTCACGGCATAACCGGTCGACCGCAGCGCCTGCGCGCGATCGAGCGCTCGCTGCCCGTCAGCCGTTCGCCCGCTCCGCGTCAGCGCCAGGCCGAGGTTGTAGGCCGCCGACACGTTGAACGGTTCGGCCGCGGCAGCGGTTTCGAGCACTTCGATGGCCTGAGGGTACTGCCGCTGCTCGAGGTACATCTGGCCGAGGTTGACGTTGGTGCCGACATCGCGCGCATCGATCTGGTGCACGCGCGCGAACTCCTGCAGCGCGTCAGCGCTCCGATTCTCTGAACGGGCAATCAGGCCGAGGATGTAGTGCGGCTGCGGCGCCTCGGGCAGCTGTCTGGCCGCTTCGCCTGCCTCGCGCGCGGCGCCAGCAAAATCCTGCGCATACAGCAGCGCCAGACTCAAGTTGACGCGGGCGATGGCGAGCGAGCCGTCAATCTGCAGCGCTTCGCGGAAAGCGGTCGCCGCCTCGGGATACTGAAAGCGCTCGAGACGTGCGACGCCGCGGTTGTTGGCCCGGTACGCGCGCTCACGGACCGTCGGGGTGTCAGGGGCGTTCGGCGCGAAGCCGCCGCACGCCACCGCGCCGAGGAGGCTGAATGAAAGGCAGACGCCGGCGAGAGGCGCGCGCATCACCGCGATCGAGCAGCGGTGCGCGCGATCGGCGTCGTCTCGACGATACCGGAGCCCTCTTTGATCACGATGGCGCGATTCGCCTCGACCGCGGCGATCGTGTCGACTTTACCGTTGGGCCACACGACGCGAACGCTGTCGACGCCCGCGGCACGGCCCAGACCAAACGTCAGCGGCAACTCGCTCTGCGACGCGTAGCTCGATCCCGTCTTGGTGATTTGCCACAGCTTCTGACCACCTCGAACCGCGACTTCGACGCGCGCGCCGATGCCGTCTCGATTCGACGCGGTGCCGACCGTCCGCACGCGCAGGACGTTGTTCGGCTCGCTGCTGTCGTTGCGGAAGAGGCGCGCCGGCCCGCCGTTCACGCTGACGACGAGGTCGAGATCGCCGTCGCGATCGTAGTCGGCGTACGCCGCTCCCCTGGCCACCATCGCCTGCTGCAGCGCCGGTCCGGCCTGCGCCGTGACCTCTTCAAACTGCTTCTTGCCCGCGTTGCGAAACAAATGCGGGCGCTGGGCGTACGTCACCCGCGACTGCACTTTTCCGATGTCGTCGGACACATGACCGTTCGCGGCAAAGATGTCGGGGAGCCCGTCGAGGTCGTAGTCGAAGAAGAAGCAGCTGAACGTCAACGACAGCAGCGACGCGCGTCCGATCGCGGATTTCGGCGCATCGTCGATGAAGAGGCTGTTGCCCTCGTTGTGGTAGAGGGCCATCATCTGGTTCGAGAAGTTCCCGATCATCAGGCTCGGGCGTCCGGAGCCGTCGTAGTCCGCCGCATCGACGCCCATGCCGGCGCGTGCGACACCCGCTTCGCTGAAGGCGACGCCGGAGGCGACGGCGCGATCTTCGAACGTGCCGTTGCCCTTGTTGCGATAGAGGCGATTGGGTTCGGTGTCGTTGGCGACGAAGATGTCCATCCGGCCGTCGGCGTCGAAGTCCAGCATCGCGACGCCCAGCCCTTTCGACGTGGTGTCGAAGACGCCGGCGTTCCGCGTGACGTTTTCAAAGGTGCCGTCGCCGCGGTTGTGAAAGAGCGATGGACTCTGCCCCTTGTACGACTCCGGGGTGCAATAGGACTTGGCTTTTCCGTCGAGGGTGCAGAACAAATCCCGTTCGGGCGCCCAGTCGACATAGTGCGACACGAACAGATCGAGTTTGCCGTCGTTGTCGTAGTCGAGCCAGAGCGCGCTGGTGGAAAACCCGCTGTCGCCGACGCCGGCGCGGGCGGTCACATCCGCGAAGCGTCCGTTGCCGAGATTTCTCATCAGCCGGTTGCCGCCGAGCGCGGTGAGATATACGTCGGTCCGGCCGTCGTTGTCGAAATCCGCGGCGGCACCACCCATCCCGTACAGCTCGACATCCAGCCCTGAACCGCGCGTGACGTCGGTGAACGTGCCGTTGTGCGCGTTGCGAAAGAGGCCTGGCAGCGTCCGCGGGCCGGGGTGTCCCGGCCAATTCTTCCCGTTCAGCAGCAGCAGATCCTGCCAGCCGTCGCCGTCAGCGTCCAGAAAGAGGACGCCCGAGCCCATGGTTTCCGGAAGATATTTCTGCCCGAACGCGCCGTTGTTGTGGACGAAGCGGATCCCGGCCGACGCGGTCACGTCGGTAAAGGACGGCGGCGCCGACCACACTGCGGCCCCAAGCAGCGCGACGATGGCGAAGGTGAAGAACGGACGCAGGGTACAGCCCTCGAGCGGGTCAGTGTAACGCAACCGCGACGCGGTTTTCAGAGCGAACCGGCGTGCGATGCTCGTGGATCGATTGCCGCTCGTTGTTGTCGTCGGGCGACTTCAGACGATACGGGCCGGTAATGGCCTGCGACGACTCGTCGGCCTTGAAGCGCGTATAGAGCGCCTGTTCGCGTGCCGCGAGGTCGCTCTTCCCCAATCCTTGATAAGAAAGCATCAAGTTGTAGTGGGCCTGGAGATCCTCGGCGTCGACCGCCAGCACTTTCTGCAGGGCGGCGACGGCCTCGTCGAACTTGCGGTCGAGGAAGTACACGCGCCCGATCTCGTTGAGCACGACGCGGTCGCGCGGGTACAAATCCGCCGCGACCCGCAGATGCTCCAGCGCCTCGTCGTAGCGGCCGAGGACCTTGAGTGCGGTGCCGAGGAAGTAGTGCGTCTTCGCCAGCTTTGGCGACAGCTTCAGCGCCTGCTCGAGCATCTCGATCGCCGCCTCGACCTCGCCTTCCTGCAGTTGCGCGCGCGCCACATTCACCGGTCCGTCGGCGTACGCCGGATCCATGGCCATCACGTGGCGAAACGCCACCTGAGCGCCCTTGAGGTCGCCCTGCAGCAGAAGGCCGATGCCGTAGTCGTTCCAGCGTTCGCGCACCGCGGCATTCATCAGCGGCTTGTCGGCCGGCAGCGGCGCCTTGGCGTCGATGACCGTGAGCGGGGCCGTCGCCTGAGCCATCACCGTGGTCGGAATGTCGGGAATCGCCTTGATTTGCCCCGAGACCGTCGACGTGTCGCCGTCGAACGTCCACGGCCCATCATCGTGAGAACGCGCGATCGGCGGCGCGGAGGGCGATCGCACGCCGGCATAGGCCCACTGGGTATTCCACCAGGCAAATTTCCGGTAGTTGACCTTGGCCCTGAGCGTAATCGTGTCGCCGGCATCGGGCGGGATGTCGAGACGATAGTGAATGGTATCGGCGGCGCCCGGCGGAATCAGGCGGACGTACGCCACCGAACGCGTCATCCAGGCGTTGCGTTTGTTGATCGGATTGCCGTGCTCGTCGAGCTGCAGGCTGCGATAGATGTGCGCGCCCGGGTCGACCGGTCCTTTCCCATCCTCAGCGATGGCGCCGCTGTGGAGCAGCACGCGTCCCTTGTTGTCCACGGCTTCGAGTTCGACCCACACCTCGAGCGCGTCGACGGTGCCGCCCGGGAAAAAGTGACCGACTTTTCGGGTGCGGACAACAACCTCGACGCGGACCGATTCGCCACGCCGCACGGACGCCTGGATCTTGTCGAGTGGCGCGAGGACCTCGGCGGGCGGCGCGGTGGACGTGACGCGGGCGATGCCGAACTGTCCCGACTCCTCGCCGACGCCGAAGGTGCTGGCGGCTTGAGGCGCACCCGACGGCGACGCCTTCAACGCCGCACCCGCAGGCTCCTCCGTCCGCGTGATGCCGAAGACGTCGACGCTGACCTGTCCGTCGCGCAGGAAGTCCTGGACGACTTTGAGCTGCACCGGATCGTGGTTCACGAACGGCAGCGCGGTGTTGGCCCCGGGAAAACGGTGCGATCGGACCTTGCCGCCCTTGGCCGCCGGATCGTTCGAGTCGACGAGCGGCATGTGGCAGTCAGCGCACTTCGACGGCGTCGCCGGATAGTAGAACGACCTCGCGCCCTGGCCGGACACGCCGGACGCCTGCCAGTTGTCGTAGTCGTTGAAGCCGCGAATCCAGCGGTAGCCGTTCACCGGCACGTCGAGGTGCACTTTGTGGCACGACGAGCAGAACTCCGCCGTCTGTTCACGATGGAACGGCTTGATGAACGTGTCGCGGTGAGGCCCGGGCGCGAGATACAGCAGCTGGTCGTGAACGCGCTGCACGAGCGGGTTGTCGCTCGCCGCCAGGTCGTGCAGCGGCGGATACTCGATTTCGAAGCCCCCCTGCCCCATCGATCCGTGTACCCCAGTAATCGAATGGCACGAGGTGCAGGCCAGCCCCGCCTGCGCCTCCGGCGTGTTGATCTGCTCCTTGATCGGACGCTCGAACCGGCCGTTGAAGAACACCGCGTGATCGTGACAGCCGGCGCACCACTTCGACGGCTGCGTCCCGATCGTGTCCTGCATGTACTCGATCGACTTGCGGTACCACTGGTTGTTGAACGACGAGAAGTGATGGACCGACGAGTTCCACTGCTCGTAGATGTCTTTGTGGCAACGAGCACAGGTCTGGCTCGTCATGAAAAAGTTGGCCGGAATGATGCCGTCGACGTTCGTGTTGGCAGACGAGGGAAAGAACGGACTCTTCGGGCCGGCGCCTTCCTGTTCCATCGCCGTCGGCACCACGGTCGGATTTTCGATCCGGTACGCCGCGCGCCAGCGGGCGTTACGACCGCCGGCCCAGACGCCGGCGCCCGCCGCGGCAATCAGCACGAGCGCCACGGCGCCACGCGTCCGCCAGACCAGCGCCCTCTCGCCGGTGCGCCCGACTGACGACCAGGCGGCCATCAGAATCGCGGCGGCGCCGACGGCTGCGGCGGTGACGTGCGCCATGACCAGGTAGCGGTTTGGCGTCGTCGCGCCCAGGAAGAAGACACCCAGCCCGAGCGCCAACCCGATGGCCGAGACGCCGATGCCCACGAGGGCCGTCGAACCCGGCCGCCAACCGCGCGCGAACCGCCAGGCGACGCCGAGGCCGAGCCCGAAGCCGAGAATCGGATGGAGCGCGACCTGCAGGTAGTACCAAAGCGTGGGATCGGCGAACGCCCACAGGTAGGCAGAGTTCAGCAGGAGAACGACGAACGCCGCGAAGAGGGCTCGCGCCGGTTTCATGAGGTGCGGGCGACTCTATCGAGGCGCCCGCCAGCCAGCAATAGTAGGTTTGAAGTATTGAGGCGGCCGATCCCGGGCGTCACAATCGCGGCGCCATGCCGCATATCGCCTTGCCCGAAGGGCTCCCAGGAATCACGAGCGGGTTCGCGTTCAGACCGGAAACCGCCAAACCCATGCGCGAGCTGGCCGAAATCCTGCTCCGCGGTCCCAACACACTGACAAGCGGCGAGCGCGAGATGATTGCCGCCTTTGTCTCAACGCGCAACGACTGCGCGTTCTGCCGCGACAGCCACCGGGCGGCCGCGGCGCACCACCTGGACGGCGACTACGCGCTGGTTGACGCCGTGCGCCACGACTTCGAAACCGCGCCGGTTTCCCCCAAGCTCAAAGCGCTGTTGGCGATTGCCGGCAAGGTACAGCAAGGCGGGCGGCACGTCAGCGACGCCGATGTGGCGCGCGCACGGGGCGAGGGCGCGACCGATTGCGAGATCCACGACACCGTGCTAATCGCGGCGGCCTTCTGCATGTTCAACCGCTACGTCGACGGTCTGGCAACCTGGACGCCCGTGGAGCCGGCGCTCTACGACCAGATGGGCCATCGGATGGCGAAGGACGGGTATGCCTCACATCAACCTACCTGATGGGCTCCCGGGAATCCGCGGGCCGATGGCCTTTCGACCTGAGACGGCCCAGCCGCTCAATGAACTGGTCGACGTCCTGCTGCGCGGCCCGCATTCCCTGTCGCGCGCCGAGCGCGAACTGATCGCCACCTGCGTGTCGTTCGAGAACGACTGCCGGTATTGCCAGACCATCCACGGCGCGATAGCGGCGCATCACCTGGACGGCGACGAGGCGCTGGTCTCGCAGGTGAAACGCGGCGCGCCGGAGGCGGCGGTGTCCGACAAGCTGAAGGCCCTGCTGGCGATCGCGCGGCAGACCGCGACGGGTGGCTCACAGGTCACGGCAGCGGCGGTCGCGCACGCCCGGGCCGAAGGCGCGACCGACCTCGAGATTCACGACACCGTCCTCATCGCCGCCGCGTTCTGCATGTTCAACCGCTACGTCGACGGCCTGGCGACCTGGGCGCCTGACGATCCGGACTTCTACCGCCAGCGGGCCGCGCTCGTCGCGGAGATTGGCTACGCAGCGGCCACCGCCCCAGCCACGACCTGACGGGCCGGGTTCCGGTGCCGGGTGCCGGGTGCCGGGTTCCGGGTGCCGGGTTCGTCATGGCTTCACACGTCTGCGTCCTGCCGAGTATTGCCCCGCGTTTGGCCCCTGGGGAACATCGCTGATTGCGACAAACTGGGACAATTGGGAGTAGTCCGAAAGTGCTACAAGATGGCCATCAGTAGTGGTGTTTTGAAGGTTTGAAGGAGGGTGCTCGATGCCGGCTCGATTTGACGGTCGCCGAGGTGTCTACGCAAGCGGACTCATCGCCGTTGCCATAGCGCTGTCTCTCGCCTCGACGTTGACGGCGCAGTCCCCGGCCCCCGCGCAGGTGACCTACACGAAGGACATCGCACCCGTCCTGCAGCGCAGCTGCGAAAACTGCCACCGCGCCGACGGCGTGGCGCCGATGGCGCTGACGACCTACGAAGAAGTACGGCCGTGGGCGCGCGCCATCAAGCAGCGCACTGGAATCGGACCCCACGCCGGCGTGATGCCGCCGTGGTACATGGAAAAGAACATCGGCATCCAGACCTTCAAGAATGATCCGTCGCTGAGCGACGAGGAAATCGCCAAGATCGCGAAGTGGGCGGACAGCGGCGCCCCGCGGGGCAACCCCGCCGACATGCCGAAGCCGCGGACCTGGGAAGACGCGAATACATGGTCAATTGGCACGCCGGATCTGATCGTGAAACTCCCATCGATTACCGTGAAGGCGAACTCGCCGGACTGGTGGGGCGAGATTCCGCGCGCGCAGATCGACCTCGATGAGGATCGCTACGTCACGGCCGTCGAGGTCAAAGAATTCAACGACGTCGACAAAGCCGGCAACGGACGGCAAACCGTCGGCGGGCGCTATGTGTTTCATCACCTGATCTACAGCACGCGGTTGAGTCCCGACCGGACCGAACGCGGGAGCGAAGGCGACGCTACTGTCGACCCGACGTCGACTGGTTGGCCGGTTCACGAGGTTGGCAGGAATGCCGACATCTTCGGAGTTGAAGGCGCGCGGCTCCTGCGCGCGCATTCGTACGTCGTGTCCGATTCCGCGCACCTGCACTCGAACGGGCGCGATACGACCTCACACCTGGAGATCGGATTCACGTTTGCCCCCAAGGGATTCGAGCCGAAGTACAAGGCGGCGGGCCTCGGTCTCGGCCGAGGTCAGGACATCGACATCGATGCGATGGACCCCAACGGACAGCTGCACTCCTACGCCGTGCTGAAGCAGAACACCAAGATCCTCTCGTACGAGCCGCACCTCCACGCGCCCGGCACGCGGATGTGCCTCCAGGCGATCTGGGGCAGCAACATCGAGACGCTGAACTGCGTGGGCTACGACCACAACTGGGTGCGTGGCTATTACTACACGGATGATTCGGCCCCCCTCCTCCCGAAGGGGACGATCGTCCACATGATCGGCTACGTCGACAATTCGCCGGCGAACAAGAACGTGCCCGATCCGCGCAACTGGACGGGCTCTGGTAACCGCTCCGTCACGAACATGTTCCTCGAACTGGGCAGCAACCTGGCGATGACCGACGCGCAGTTCCAGGAGGAGATGATGAAGCGGCGGGCCAAGAATCCCGACGCCGACTT
This sequence comes from uncultured Bifidobacterium sp., assembly GCA_964577955.1. Classification (GTDB taxonomy): domain Bacteria; phylum Acidobacteriota; class Vicinamibacteria; order Vicinamibacterales; family CAVVIG01; genus CADEEX01. The sequence goes on from CAZOAZ010000055.1 coordinate 16,200, forward strand.
TTTCCGCGGCTGCCCGCTGTGCAGCGTCGCCCATAAAGCACCGGTGACGCCGACGCAGACGCAGAACCAGGATCAGCAGTAGGGGATGCGCCCGTGAGGTTCAGAACTTCGTTCATCTTCGCCGCCAGCCTGGCCATCGCGAGCGGATCGGCGTATGTCGCCGCTCACGCGCAGGTGCTGACCTATTCCAAAGGGCAGCCGATTTCTGCCGCGTACGAGGGCTGGGAAGTTGACCCAGACGGCACGAAGTACTTCATGTTCGGCTACGAGAACAAGAACTGGGAAGAAGAGATGGACATCCCGGTTGGCGCAGACAACGGCTTCCAACCGGGACCGATCGATCGCGGGCAGCCGACGCACTTCTACCCGCGGCGAAACCGCTACGTGTTCAGGGTGCCGGTTCCCGCTGGGTTCAGCGAAAAGGACGAGTTGGTGTGGACGCTGAACACGCACGGCCGAATTTCGAAGGCCTACGCATCGCTCCGTCCCGATCTCATCCTGGACGACGTGGCCAAGGGGAATGACACCGGCGCCTCCGGGATGTCGAGCAGTCCGGAAACGCGTGCGAACAAGCCACCCGTCGTCGAGATCGAGGGCGCGAAGACGAGAACGGTCAAGGTCGGCCAGCCGCTCGTGCTTGTCGCCAAGGTCACCGACGACGGCGTGCCGCGGGCGACCACGGAAGAGGCGGCCAGAAATCGCGCACGGCGAAACCGCAGCACGACTGAAACGGCGGCCACGCCGAGCGGAGCGGGTCCGGGAAGCGCGTCTGCCGCGTCAGCGACCGAGCCGCCAGTAGACCTGTGGCGCAATCCTCCGTCGCAAGGCAGCGTCCGCAAGAGCAACGGCCTGCATTTCTCATGGTTCCACCTGCGCGGCCCGGGCCAGGTGAAATTCGAGCCGCGGCAGATCAAGACCTGGGAAGACTTGCGGGTCGGCGCCAACTCGCCGTGGGCGCCGGTCTGGTTCGCCCCGCCGATGCCGGCCGACGGACGAGTGACGACGACGGTCACCTTCAGCGCGCCCGGCACGTATGTGCTGCGCGGCCGCGGCGACGACGGTCCGGCGACGACCGACCAGGACGTCACGGTCACGGTTACTCCGTAAGACGCGCTCACAACGAGAACGCAGAATTCGCAGAGATTTTCTTTCAGGAAGTGATCTCGGCGAGCTCAGCCGGCTCGTCGTGACTTCTGGTGACCCTATGCGGACGAAGAGCTCCAGCAGGTTCTTGGTGATTGCCCTTCTTCTGCTGTGTTCGCTCGCCGCGCTTGGCGCGCAAGGCCTGTCCGGCCGCGTCGAGCCGAACAGTGAACGGCATCTGGCGCAGACCAACCGTTTCCGGACGCCACCGCCCACTGCGCGACTCGTCACCAAGGGTGAGCATCCCCTGCCGCTTCCCGAACAACTCAAGAACTTCGACACGCTGCGCTACCGCATTGGCGAAGAGAGCTACTCGATCGACGACTTCATGTCGCGCAACCACGTCGCCGGACTCCTGGTGGTGAAAAATGGCGCCATCGTTCAGGAGCGATACGGCCTCGGCAATACGAAAGACTCGGTCTGGATTTCGTACTCCATGGCCAAGTCGGTCGTTTCGCTCCTTTACGGCGCCGCGATCGAGGACGGGTACATTTCGAGTCTGGACGCGAAGGTCACCGACTATCTCCCGGCGCTGAAACACTCTTCGTACGAGGGCGTAACGATCCGGCATCTCCTTCAGATGGCGTCCGGCGTGCAGTGGAACGAGGACTACGCCGACCCGAAATCTGATGTGGGGAATTACCCGGGCGGCAACGTGGTACGGCTCCTCGAGTTCCTGGGCGCCAAGCCTCGCGTCGCAGCGCCTGGGACGCGCTTCAACTACAGCACGGGGGAAACCGATTTGGCCGGCGTCGTGCTGCGAGCCGCGATCGGCAACAATCTGGCCACCTACCTGGCTCACAAGATCTGGACCCCGATGATGGAGTCGCCCGCCTACTGGGCGACGCATGGAGCAGGCGGCGGCGAGCGTGGCGGCTGCTGTCTCTACGCCACCCTGCGCGACTACGGGCGGCTGGCGCAGTTCGTCCTGAACGATGGCATGCGGCCTGACGGCACACGGGTCGTGCCGCAAGGCTGGTTGAAGGAGTCGACGACGCCCTCACCGGCGGCGAAAGGCTACGGCTACCTGTGGTGGCTCAACGAGGATCGGACCTTCCGCGCGTCGGGCATCTACGGCCAGGGCATCTACTTCAATCCCGCGAAGAACCTGGCGATCGTGGTGTTGAGTTCGTGGACGGCCGCGTCCGATCGAGAAGCCAGCACGCATCGAACAGCGGCCTCCGCCGCAATCGATGCATTCGTGCACTGATTCACAACGAGACCGCAGAATTCGCAGAGCTTTTCTTTGGAAAAGCTTTCTCTGCGAGCTCAGCGATCTCGTTGTGAAGCCTTTCTTGACATCAGCGCGCGGGAGTGAGCCCGCCGCCCTCCACGCACTCGTAGAAACTGCCGGTCGCCACATTCGTGAACTCGTCGGTCCGGCCGCTCGGCCAAGTGACGACGACGCGCGCGAGGCGGTCGCGCTTGCCGACGCCGAACGTGACCGGCAGTTCGGACTGCGAGAGATAACTCGAACCGCTCTTCACCATCCGCGACTGCGACAGCCCCTCGTGAAAGATCCTGACGGTGGCCCCGATGGCGTCGCGGTTGGACGGCTTGCCGACGAGGCGGAACCGGACGCTGCGGTTCCCTGCCAGTTGATCGTTCCGGAACAACCGCGCCGGTCCGTTGTTGGTCGTCACGAGGAGATCGACGTCGCCGTCGCGATCGAAGTCCGCGCAGGCGAGCCCCCGGCCGACGAGCGGTTGCGCGAAGCCCGGCCCGGCCTGGGCCGCGGCATCGCGAAACGTCCCGTTGCCCTGGTTCAGAAAAAGATGCGGCGGCTGCGCATAGCCGACATTGCCGCGGATGTTGCGGACCGTGTCGTCGATGTGGCCGTTGGCCACCACCAGATCGAGCGCCCCGTCGAGATCGACATCCGCGAACATGCAGCCGAAGCCCAGCGTGTTGCGTGACGCGGCCCCGACGCCGGCCGCCATGGCGGCGTCTTCGTAGAGCCCGCGGCCCACGGGCCGATAGAGCCCGATCATCTCGTTGTCGAAATTCGTGACGGCCACGGACGGCGAGCCGGAGCCGTCCAGCACGGCGACATCCACGCCCATGCCCGCGCGCGCTCGTCCGTCGCGGCTGAGCGCAAGCCCGGCTCCGACGGCCGACTCCTTGAACGTGCCGTTCTTCTGGTTCCGGTACAGCTTGTTCGGCTGCGTGTCGTTCGCGACGAAGAGGTCGAGCCAGCCGTCGCCGTCGATGTCGAGCATCGCGACCCCGAGCGCTTTCGAGCTCGAGTCGAAGATGCCGCTGGTCGCTGTCACGTCCTTGAACGTGCCGTCGCCGTTGTTGCGAAACAGCCAGCAGGTTTCACCGCGGTAGGCCTCAGGCGTGCAGTAGGACTTCTGACGACCATCGAGACTGCAAAAGACGTCGTGCTCCGCGGACCAGCGGACGTAGTTGCAGACGAAGAGGTCCAGCAAACCGTCGCGATCGATGTCCATCCACAGGGCCGACGTGCTGAAGGCCAGGCGGCCATCGAGGCCGCTCGACTTGGTGACGTCGACGAATGCGCCCTTTCCGGTATTGCGAAAGAGCTTGTTCTGTCCGACGCAGGTCACCAGCAGATCGGGAAACCCGTCGTTGTTGTAGTCGCCGACCGCGACGCCCATGCCGTAGATTTCGACATCGAGGCCGGCGCTTCTCGTCACATCCTGAAACGTGCCGTCGCGATTGTTCTTGTAGAGCCGCATCGTGGACCGGGTCCGCTTGTGTCCGGGCCAGTCCATGCCGTTCACGAGCAGGATGTCCTGCCAGCCATCGCCGTCGTAGTCGAGAAACGCACAACCCGAGCCCAGCGTTTCCGGGAGCCACTTGGCGCCCTGGGCACCGCTGTTGTGCCGGAAGTTGATGCCGGCACCTGCCGTGACGTCGACGAAGCGCATGCCCGGCGGCGTCTGCGCGCCGACGCCGCGCGTCGCGGCCGACAGCACCGCGCCGCCGCCGCACAATTCGAGGAATGTGCGCCGGTTCATGGCAACGAGACCAGTCCGTGGTGGATGGCGTAAACCACGAGTTCGGCGGTCTTGTGCGCGCCAAGGCGCTCCATGATGTTGGAGCGATGGACAGCCACGGTATTGATGCTCAAGTCGAGTTCAGCGGCGATCTCCCGATTCGATTTGCCGGCGCAAATCAGCTGCAGGACTTCGAGCTCGCGCGGCGTCAGCGCTTCGCGCTCACCTTTCAGCCCTTTCGTCTGAGATACCGTGGGATCGAGGACGGTTTCTCCCGCCGCAATGCGTTTGACCGCGGCCGCGAGGTCGAGGTCGATCGCACTCTTGAGAATGTAGCCCTGCGCCCCGGCTTCGAGCGCCTGCCGGACCAGCGTGTGCTCGGCGTGCATGCTGAGCATCAGGACGCGGCACTCCGGATGGTCGCGGACGATGCGCCGCGTCGCGACGAGCCCGGACACGCCGGCCATCGCGCAGTCCATGACGACGACGTGCGGTTTCAGGCTGGCGGCGAGCCGGACGCCTTCCTCGCCGTCGCTGGCTTCGCCGACGACCGTCAGCGCCGGATCGTCTTCGAGCATGCGGCGGAAGCCGCGCCGCACCAGCGCGTGGTCGTCGACGAGCAGCACACTGATGCGGTCGTTATCCGACACGGGTCTCCTTTGCCGCGGTCTCGATCGGCGGCAATGCCACTGTAAACCGAACCAGCGTGCCGCCGGCCTCGGGACGGAGAAACGCAATCGTACCGCCGACGAGCGCCGCACGTTCGCGCATGCCGATGACGCCCAGCCCCTTGCGCCGGGAGTCGAGATCGAACCCGCGGCCGCGGTCCTCGACCTCGAGCTCGAGAGCGGCCGGCGCGAACCGCAGCCGGACCGCGACACTGGCGGAACCGGAGTGCCGGGCGACGTTGCTGATCGCTTCCTGCAGCACCCGGTACACATGTACGCTGACCGCGCTGTCGAGCGGACGCGGCGTGCCGGTGCGTTCGTACGACACCTGCAGTCCGGTCTGCCGCTCGACGGTTGACACGTACCAGTCGATCGTATCCTCGAGTCCCGCGTCCTCGAGCATCGACGGATGCAGCGTCTGCGACAACGTGCGCACGCTGTTCAGGGTCGTCTGCGCGATTTGCTGGATCTCCTGCAGATCGGCGCGCAGCGGCGAACCGACCGGAACCTGCCGCCCGGCGCGGGCCAGCATCGAGCCCATGGCCGTCAACACCTGGCCGAGCTCGTCGTGCAGCTCGCGGGAAATCTGGTGGAGGGTCGACTCGCGCGCGGTGATGAGTTGCTGCGCCAGCTCGCGCCGCTCGTCCGAGAGCGCGGCGAGCCGCGCGAACAGCCGCCGGTTCGAACGAATCAGATAGAGGCTCGTCACGACAATCGCCGTCAGCGTGGCGCCGACGAACCAGTACACCTGGCGCTGGACGTCCTGATAGATCGCCTGCACGCTGGCCGCGGTCGCCTCCTCCGCTTCGTTGTTCTGGACCAGGAGCCGCGCGACGGCGGTGCTCAGCGCCTGCTGCCTGGCCTGCAACGAGACGCGAATCTGGGCGCGAGCCTCCTCCTCACGACCTTCCCTGGCGGTGGCGAAGATGCGATCGGCCGCGTCCCAGAACTGCCCCACGGACGCGAGCAGATAACTGCTCTGCTCCGGAGTCCGCACGATGACCGCCACCTCCGCCTCGCGCCGCAGCGCGTCGTCGAGATCCTGCCGGATGCGGTCGAACTGCGCCGCCCACGCGGTCAGCGGATACGGCTCGTCGCGGTCCAGCATGTCGCGCATCGCAAGACCGAGCGACGAGAGGTCGTTCTGAATCCGGAGCAGCTGGAGCGAGTCCTTGCGATGGCGATCGGCGAGATCGGTCTGGAGGGTCCGCAAACGGGCAATCTGGCGGGTCATGTACCAGCCGTCGAGGACGACGGCTGAGAGCGTCACGAGCAGGCCAATCAGCAGCCCACGCGTCGGCGACAACCGCCGCGTCTGCCCTGACGAATCCGAGTCGTTCGGTTCAACCTTCATGCCCAGGACACGGCCGTCTGAAAGGCGAATAGCGCGGTGTTGGACAGTGTACACTCCGAAACGCCACGATGAGAGACGGCACATTCGTCGGGGCTTTTGTGCTCGCCCTGCTGGCCGCCGCCGGGATGATCGCCATCACCCGAGTGGCCGCCCAGACGCCCGAAGCCCTCACGCTGCGCGTCATGGTCGTCAGTTCTTCCGCCGAGGCGGAGCGCGTTCGCGAGCGCGTCCGTCAGGGCCAGGACTTCGCCCTGATCGCGCGGCAGTCGTCCATCGATCCCAGCGCGCCGCGCGGCGGCCTCCTCGGTCGCGTCGAGCTCAGCATGCTCCGGCCGGAGCTGCGTCGCGCCGTCGAAGGCGTGCCAGCCGGCAGCCTGAGCGTCGTCGTTCCCGTTCCCACCGGATTTGCGTTCTTCAAGGTCGAGAACAGCGAGCCGAGCGATCCGCCGGCCGACCTCGACATGATGGCGGCGCTCTCCGCCGTCGGCAGCGTGAGGTACGTCCTCAACGTCGGCGGACTGCCGGAAGCCGAAGCCGTCCTGCGCGACTTCCCCAAACCGCCAAACTGGAATCAGGACCCGCAACTCATCTGCCGCATGCGCCGCGAGTCGCTCGCGTCGGCCCGCCAGACCTTCGACCGGTTCTTTTCGCCGGAGCTGGATGCCGTCCGTAGTACGCGTCCGCCTTTCGATCTGATGCAGGCCAATCTCGGATTGGCGCAGCTGCTTGCCTATGTCGGCGACATGGAACGCGCGCTGCCGTACTACCTGGAGGCATATCGGACAGCGCGGGCCAGCGTTCCGGCCGCGGTCCCGACGCTGGAGGAAACGCTCGGCCTGGCGTATCTCCACAAGGCGGAAATGGACAACGACGCGTACCGCGCGCCGGGCGACATCTGCCTGATTCCACCGGGGCGGTGGGATCCGGCTTCAGCCGGATTCACATCGGGCCAAGCCTTTCGCAAGACCGACGACGCCCGCCAGGCCTTTCAGCATTTTCTGAGTTACCTGAAAGCGAAGCCTGACGATCTCGAAGTCCGGTGGCTGCTCAACATCACCGCGATGATGCTCGGAACGTATCCGGCCGAGGTCCCGGCGCCGCAGCTGATACCGCCGTCGGCGTTCGCGTCGACTGAAGACATCGGGCGGTTCCGCGACGTGGCGCCGCAGGCCGGTCTGAATGTCTTTGCGACTGCCGGCGGCGTCATCGTCGACGACCTGGCCGGCAACGGCCGCTTCGACGTCGTGACGTCGAATTTCTTCAGCTGCGGTCCGATGCACTACTTCGGCGACAACGGCGATGGCACGTACACGGAACGGACCGCCGCCGCCGGATTGAGCCAGCAGGTCGGCGGACTGAACATCGTCCAGACCGATTACAACAACGACGGCTGCAAGGACATGCTGGTGCTGCGCGGCGGCTGGGAAGTGCCGCAGCGGCTCTCGCTGATGCGGAACATGTGCAACGGGACCTTCTCGGACGTCACCGTGGAGAGCGGTCTTGGCGGTCCGGCGACGGCTTCGCAGACCGCCGCGTGGATCGACATCAACAACGATGGCTGGCTCGATCTGTTCGTCGGGAACGAGGACGCGCCGTCGCAGCTCTTTCTGAACCATGACGGCACCAGGTTCGAGAACATTTCGCAGGCAGCCGGCATCGATCGGCTGGCGTTCGTGAAGGCGGTCACCGCCGGCGACTACGACAACGACGGCTTCGCGGATTTCTACCTCTCGAACTACAACGGCAGCAACCTGCTGTTTCACAACAACCGCAACAACACTTTCACCGAAGTCGCCAGAGCGGCCGGCGTTCCCGGACCGGGCCGCGGGTTTGGCGCCTGGTTCTTCGACTACGACAACGACGGCTGGCTCGATCTCTTTGCGACGAGCTACTTCATGTCGGTCGACGAAACCGCGCGGACGTACCTCAAGCTTCCGCACAACGCGCCGACCTTGAAGCTTTACCGCAATCTCGGCAACGGCACATTCCGCGACATGACGGCCAGCGCGGGGCTGGACAAGGTGTTCATGCCGATGGGCGCGAATTTCGGCGACGTCGACAACGACGGCTTTCTGGACATGTACCTCGGCATGGGGACGCCCTCGTACGGATCGATCGCGCCGCACGTCCTGCTCAGAAATCACGACGGGCAGTTCTTCGCCGACATCACCGCGTCCTCTGGCACGGGCGAACTGCACAAAGGGCATGGCGTCGCCTTTGCCGATCTCGATCACGACGGCGACGAGGACATCGTCGCCGAGATTGGCGGGGCCACGCCGGGCGACAGCCACGTGATGCGCCTCTTCGAGAATCCCGGACAGGGTAACGACTGGGTGTCGTTGAAACTCGTCGGCGTCAAGAGCAACCGCGCCGCCATCGGGACACGGATCACCGTGAAAGTCGAAAACGAGGGAACCGGCGCTCGATCGATCGTGCGAACCGTCGGCAGCGGCGGCACGTTCGGCGCGTCACCGCTCGAACAGCACATCGGTCTGGGCAAGGCGGCGACGATCGTCGATGTCGAAGTCTGGTGGCCGGCGTCGAATACGCGACAGCACTTCTCCGGCCTGGCGAAGAACAAGGCCTTCGAAATCACCGAGCTGAACGCCGCGGCCAAACCGATCGAGCGTGCCCCGGTCCGCCTTGGCGGCGCGAGGAGAACGCAATGATCCGCCTCCTCTGTGCCGCGCTGGTCCTCGGTTTCAGTGTGAACGCGGCGGCAGCGACCCGCGTGTACGACGTGCACGGCATGGTCGTGAGCGTCAATCGCGCCAACCGGACCTTCACGGCATCGATCGACGAGATCCCGGGATTCATGCGCGCGATGACGATGCCGTTCGAGGTCAAGACGGCCGCGGTGCTGGACGGCCTGACACCCGGCGCCATCGTCGACTTCACGCTGATGGTCGAAGAAGCGTCGTCGTGGGCCGAACGGATCCGCATCGTCCGCTATCAGAGCGTCGAGCAGGATCCGTTCACCGCCAACCGGCTGGCGCTCCTGAGCGAGTTGAACGGTTCGAACGGCGTCAAACCGCTCGCGCTCGGCGACCTGGTTCCGGATTTCACGCTCACCGACCAGCGGAAGCGGCCGTTCACGTTCTCGAGCCTGCGCGGCAAGACGGTGGCGTTGAACTTCATCTACACGAGCTGCGCGCTGCCCAACTTCTGTTTGCGGATCGCGAACAACTTCAACGTCCTGCAGCGGCGCTTCAAGCAGCAGCTGGGGCGCGACCTCGTCCTGCTGACGGTGACGTTCGATCCGACGCACGACACGCCGGAAGTGCTGGCGAGCTACGCCGGGCAATGGAACGCGGACCCCGATCTCTGGCGCTTTCTGACCGGCCGCGAATCCGATATCGCACGCGTCTGTCATCTCTTCGGCGTGAGGGCCTTTCCAAACGAGGGGCTGATGGACCACTCACTACACACCGTGCTCATCAACCGTCAGGGCAGGGTCGTCGCCAACCTCGAAGGCAATCAGTTCACTGCAATCCAGCTCGGCGACCTGCTCGAGAGCGTTCTCAAGTAGAGAGCAAAGAGCTTTTCACAACGAGACCACGGAACTCGCAGAGATCTCTTGCGTTCGAGTCGGCGAGCGTTCGCAAAGCCAGGACCGGACGGCGGAAGCGAACCTTGCGAGAGGCCTGTCGCCCGCTGACGGCTGTGGGCACGCGTGATACGCGTGATCTCAAATCCTAAGTTCCTAAGATCCTAAGATCCTGAAATTCTAAGACTCGCTAGCGTCCAATTTCGGTGAGTTCGCGCCGATCAGGATGAAGGCGGTGTGCTTCGGCGAGCCACTGCTCCGTCTGCGTCTTAGGACCAAGAACCGTCAGGACCTTGGCGCCGCCGACCCACGCGTCGACCAGACCCGGGTCGAGCCGAACCGCGGCCTGATACTGTTCCAGCGCCGGGCGCAGCTGGCCCGTGACGCGGAGCAGGTCGGCGAGACGCAGTCGCGCCTCGGGCATCCGCGGATCGCTCTTCACCGCGGCCTGGAATTCCTGAATCGCCGCCGGATGCCGCCCCGCGGCTGCGAAGAGCGCGCCGAGGCTGAAGTGCGCTTTCGCGAAGTCCGGAGCCTTCTGCAGCACGGCGCGGAATTCCCGTTCACCGCCGGCCGCGTCACCGGACGCGACGAGCGCTGCTCCCAACCAGTACCGCAATGACGGGTCGTCGGGCTGAAGTTCGAGGCCGCTGCGAAAAGCTTTCCCGGCTGCGGCAAAGTCGGCGGTTTTCAGCGCCTGCATCCCGCGCGTTTCGTACGCGACGGCGCTGTCGAGGAGTTCGGCGTCGGCTTGCATCAGCGGATCGGACAACTCGGGAAAGGCGTTTCCGCGCTGTCGCAAGTGCGCGTTGGCCTTCTCGCTGTCGCCGAGCGCCCGATAGGCCATCGCGAGCGGATAGTGCGCGGCCGAGGCACGCGCATCCGCGCCGAGGGCGCGCTCGAGGTACTGCGCCGCGTCGCCGTAGCGCTGCTGCGCAAGTGCGGCCCGGCCGGCGCCGAAGAGCGCCGCCGCGGAGTCAGGTTTCACGTCAAGCGCCCGGCGAAACGCGGAGAGCGCCGCATCCGGGCGTCCGTCCTCCAGGTGGCTCTCGCCAATCCAGATCAGCGCGTTCGTATCTCCAGGCCGCAGCGTCGACGCCCGTTCGAAAGAGACGGCAGCCGCCGCCCTGTCACCCTTTCTCAAGTACGCGTGACCCTGGTAGTACGCCCAGCGCATGTCGTCCGGCGCGAGCTGCCGTGCATGTGCAAAGCACAGCACGGCTTCGTCGTTGAACCTCGACGCCATCAGCAGCCGCCCGAGGTCGCCATAGGCAGTCGCAACCGCCGCGGGAGTCGCCGACTTGTCAGCAAGGCCGCTCGCGAGCGCCGCCTCGCGAGCGCGCAATTGCCGCTGAACGGAGGGCGCCAGCGACGACACATCCGGCAGGACGACAGCCGCGAGCGGTTCCGTGGCCGGCCGCGTGGCCCCATTGTCCGCCGCCGCGGGCGCTTTCCCGGATCCGCTATCGCAAGCCGCGAGGCACATCGCGGAAAGGACGGCGATCGCGCCGGCAATCCGCTTCACCGGCCGGTGCCTTTGGTCAGCGTCGTGTAGCGATCGATGGCGACATCCAGCCACTCTTCGGTGCGGCCGTCCGGCCAGATGACCCGAACGGTGGGGCGTGCCACTGACGCGCCCAGACCGACGAGAATGCGCGGATCGTTGGCCGACGCGTAGCTGCCGTCCGCGCGCGCTCGTCGCCAGAGGGCCGGCGCGTCAGGCCTGACGACGGAGACGCGCGTGCCCACCTGGTCCCGGGCCGCCGGCGCGCTGGCGACGAGACGCAGGCCGAGCCAATGATTCCGCGCGCCACGCTCGTTGATCAGGAGACGCGTCGGTCCAGCGCCGTTGGCGACGACGACGTCGATGTCGCCGTCGTTGTCGATGTCGCCGAAGGCGGCACCGCGTCCCGCTTCGAGCAGCTGAAAGGTCTTTCCCGCGCGGCTCGACACATCTTCGAACCGCCCGGCGATGTTGTGCAGCAGCAGATCCGGCTGACCGAGCGGAAACGGATCCGACTTCCGCGTGAGATCCTTGACGTTCTGATTGACGTCGCCATTCACGGCGAGCAGGTCGAGCCACCCGTCGTTGTCGAAGTCCGCCCAGGCCGTGCCAAAGCCGGTGAAGGGCACGCTCGGACGGTGCACGCCGAGCGCCGTGGCCCGATCTTCGAACGACCCGGAACCGTTGTTCACGAACAGCGAGCTGCCCTGGTTGATCAGCTCGGTGACCACGAGATCCTCGTCGCCGTCGTTGTCGAAGTCGCCGGCGTCCACGCCCATGTTCGCCTTGCGCTCACCATTCGGCCCGAGCGCCACACCCGCCAGCAGCGCCGTGTTCGTGAACGTGCCGTCGTGCTGATTGATCCAGAGCTGATTCTCCTGTTCGTCGTTCGCGACGAAGAGATCGAGCCAGCCGTCGCCGTTCAGGTCTGCGGCCACCGCGCCCATCGCCGGACCAAACGCGCGCCCCACCCCCGACGCGGCAGTCACATCGACGAACCGCCCACCACCCTGGTTGCGGTACAAGCGGCTCGGCGACGCGCGGTAGACGCTGGGACGGCAATAGTCTGGCGCGCCAGAGGCGCCGAAGCAGGCCACGTGATTCTGCAGGTCGTAATTCAGGTAGTTGCCGACAAAGAGATCGAGCCAGCCGTCGCGATCGAAATCGAAGAAGGTTGCGGGCACGCCCCAGGATGCTGAATCCTCCGTGCCGCTCGCCTTCGAGATATCCGTGAAGTTGCCGTCGCCCTTGTTGCGAAACAGCTGGTTGCCGCCGCCGAACCCGGTGATGTACAGGTCCACCCAGCCGTCGTTGTCGATATCGCCCGCGGCCACGCCCATGCCGTAGCCTCGCGTGCGGATCCCGCTTCGTGCCGAGACATCCGTAAAGCGCAGCGTCCGCGTACCGTCAGCCGCGACGGCCAGATCGTTCCGGAACAGCCGTCCTTCGAGCGGTCCATCAGTGGGCGGCGCAATCGACGGCGCGCCTGAACCCAGCATGCGCCCCTGGACGAGATAGACATCGAGATCGCCGTCGTTGTCGAAGTCGAACAACGCGACGCCGGGCGCCATGATCTCCGGTTGATAGAACTTGCCGGACATGCCGTTGAAGTGGACGAAGCGGAGCCCCGTCTCTTCAGCCCGATCGATGAACCAGTCTGCCTCCGGGCCTGAGGCAGATCGTGAAGTGTCCAGGTTGGCAGCGGAAGGCTTGGGAAGCGAGGAATCTGGAGGCGCAGGACTCGGGCTACAGCCCGCACACAGGATGACCACCGTCCAACCGACGAGCGAGCGCATCGTCACGCGAGCTATGGTCGCACAGGTCTTTGTCGTGCAGCGCCGCGCGTACAGACGAACGGCGATCCCCGGTCGAGGATCGCCGCCGGCTCCTACTTGCGCGGACAGGCTAAAGCCTGTCCCTACCGATACCTAGTCCCGACGCTGGCCCAGGCTGGACGGCGTGATGTCCAGGACGCTGTGGTCGATGGCGTAGGCGGCGCCCGCGAACCCCGCGCCAATGGCGATGAAGAGGAGGACCTTGTTTCTCTTCTTCATCCCCGACTCGGACAGCGTCTGTTGCGCTGTCGTGGATGACGCGGCGAGCGGCCGATCGATCCGATTCACGAGGGCGAGCGCCTTCGAGCCGGCCGATCGGGTATCTGTCGCAGTCTGTGTGTCAACCGTCGCCTTTGTCTGAACCGCCTGCGCGACGATGCGTGAACCCGATTGCAGCAGACCTTCTCCAGCGAGCGCCATCGAGCTGCTCCCGATGGACACGATCAATGCGAATACCAGCGGTCGACCGATCATTGATCCTCCAGCCCTAGAACTGAATGCTCGCGGTGATGCGGGCGATACGCGGATCGAGGAATCCCGACGGCCGCAGCCAGGTGCCGCCGGCGGCGGCGGCGTTATACGTCGTCAGCACGTTCTGAATCGAGTTGCTGTTCAAGGCGTTGAAGACATCGAAAGCCAGACGCAGCCGGCCGCCGCTCACGTTCACCGTCTTGTTGACCGAGAGGTCCAGCTGACTGAACCGCGGCCCATACACGGAATTGGGCGTGATGAGGGTCACCGACTGGGCGGCGGTCAGGGTGTTCGATGCCCGCCCGTTCACGAACCTGACGCTCGCGGCGGTGACGGTCATGACCGCGTCCTGGTTGGCGCCGGGTGTGTTGCGGTAGATGAAGCTGCCGGTAAATCCGCCCTTGAATGGGATGCTGCCATGGAAGCGGATGTCCATGGTGTTCTTCCAGTCCGTGACGACCCGGCACGCACCTTCACCGCTCGAGTTGAAGCCGTTCCAGGTGGTGGTGACGCCGTCAGAGAAAACGATGGAGCGCGGCTGGTTCGGCACGTCGACCGTGAAGCAGTGATCGTCCACCTGACGGCCAATGTCGATACCGCCACCGACGGTGATCTGCTTGGGCAGCCGGCCGTTGAGGTTGAGCCAGACGCCGTCCCAGTAACGCTGCGGGAGGTGCGTATTGCCGTTCTGACCGACGAATTCCTGGGCATTGGTAACGCGCAGCGTCGCGGCCACCTGCGAGAAGAATTGCGGCTGCACGTCGTAGAACCCGCACCGCTGTTGACCAGCCTGGGCCCCCAGGCGCGGATCGTTCGGCACCGTGATGCAGAACTCGTCGTAGTTCGCTGACGTGACCGCCGTGCTCTCGGTGACGGTGAAATTGCCGTCCCAATTGTGGTTGTAGCCGAAGTCCACCGAGAGGCCGTGGATGATCTCGTGCTGGATGTCGAAGTTCACATCCCACAGGTAGTCGCGGTTATCGAACTTCGTCGAATCATCGAAGACCGTCGACGAGGCGATGAACCTGCCGAAGTTCGCGTTGCTCATCGCGCCGCAGATATCTCCACCGCTCCCCGACAGATCCTGCGCCGCAAAGTTCTGCGTGTCGCAATCCGGGATGTAGTTGTTGTTGGAGTCGGTCCAGTTGCGGAACGCTCCGGGCGCCGACGAGGTGAACGGATGGAAGCGCCGCGTGAAATCGCTACGGCTCAGCTGATTGTACCGGCCGACGGCGAATTTGATGGCGGTCCGCCCGTTGCCGAACACGTCGATCGCGGTACCAAGGCGTGGGTTGATGTCTTTCCAGATCGGCACGCCCGAGAGCTCGGTGACCGTGCGTGCCTGCGTGTAGAGACCCGCGGGCAGGTCGGCCGCCGGATAGCCCATGCTCAGGTAGTCGTATCGGATGCCCAGATTGAGCGTGAATCGTTTGATCGTCCACGCATCCTGCACGAAGATGCCCAGTTCCATGTTCTGACGTTCCTGCTGGAGGAACGGCAGCGCGTAGTACTGGAGTCGAATCGGCCGGCCGTTCAGAAAGTCGTAGTTCAACCCGTCGACTTCGTTGTTCCGGCTCCGCGATTCGTCGTTGAACGCCTGCTCATTCGTGACGCCGAACTTGAAGTTGTGCGTGCCGGTGACGTACGCCACCGAGAACCGCTCGGCGCTCCGGCCCGTGCGGGCGACCGGCGCCGTCAAGAACGTCGTCGCGCCGTAGCGATAGTTGGTCGCGGTCTCGAGAATCGAGCGGTCGTCGCGGGTGACGCCCTGCTCGGCGAAGTTGACCCAGTTGGCGGTCTGCCACGAGGCGCCGGCTTCGATCAGCAACCGATTCGTGATGGGTGCCGTCCACGTGCCCTGAATCACACCCGACGGATACCAATCCCAGCCGCGCTCGGATTCGATCGCGTTCGCGCCGGTGAACGGTCCGGTGGTGCAGCGGCAGGACTTCTGGAGGTCGCCGTAGACGTTGAAGCGATTCTTGGTCCCGACCTGGGTCGTGATGCGTCCCGAGTGGTTCCGATACCAGTCGAACGACGACGCCGGCCGGCTCGTATCGGGCGCCATCGTGGCGAACGGCGTGCCAGGCTGACCGGGATAGAACAGCGTGGGCGTCGGACCTACGACGCCGCGGCCAGGAACGTTCGCCGTGCCCTGCAGCGGATTGTAGTAGGCGCTCGGCTGTTGAACCGTCGACCCCCACCGCGCAATCGCGGCGAAGAACCAGACCTTGTCCTCCATGATCGGGCCACCGAACTGCCCACCCAGGCGGTAAATGCGGCTCACACTCGCCGCAGTCGAAATACCCGCCGTCGTCAGCAGCGTGGGGTTGCCCTGCGCCCACTCGTTCAGGTTGTCGCCGATATTGGCGCTCTGCATGGCCCCGTTCGAGAAGTAGCCGTCCAGCCCGGCGCGGAAGGTGTTGCTGCCGCTCTTCGGAATAGCGTTGAGCGACGTGCTGCCCGAGCCGGACTCGGCGCCCATGCCGCTCGTCTCGAGCTGCAGCTCCTGAATGTTGCCCTGGTCGGTGATGTAACCGACGCCCGAGGCGGCGCCGATGAAATACTGGTTGCGGAAGCCGTCGAACGACGCCCGGGTCCCGGTTTTGCCGTGATAGAAGGTGTAATTGCCCTGGGCCGACCAGGTGTCGCGCGTGCCGCCGACATCCGCCTGGGTGGCGGCGAAGCCAGGGGTCACATACGCCAACGTCTGCAGCCCGATGTTGCCGCTCGGCAGGGCGTCCAATTCCTTGGTGTTCAAGGTCGTCTGCTGCCGCATGCTCGACGTGTCGACGACCGGCGACGCCGCGGTCACCGTAATCGTCTCCGCCAGCGCGCCGACCGACATGTTGACGCTGACCTGCGCGGTGAAGCCCGAAGGGAGCTCAATCCCGTCGCGCCTGACCGTCGTGAAGCCTTCCAGCGAGAAGGTCACCACATACGGACCTGGGCGCAGGTCGACGATGGTGTACCGACCTTCTCCATCGGTTATCACGGAGCGCGACTTTTCAATGAGGGCAGGACTGGCGGCCTCGACGTTGACGCCGGGCAATGCGAGCCCGCTGCTGTCACGCACCTGGCCGGTGATACCAGCAGCCTGCTGTGCCGTTGCCGGCGACGCTGCACTGATTCCACCCATCATCACGAGAAGAGCGACGATGTGTTGCCATCGCTTGCCCGACTCGTACGGTCGACACGTCATGTGGCCTCCTGAACGAACAGCTCGGGCGGAGCAATAGTGCAAACAGACTAGCTCCGCGTCGGAGAAACTAACATGAGGTTTCGAGGACGCAAGGCACGAAGTTGTCGCAAGTTGTCGTCGAATCGCCGATAGGAACGCGCGATCGCCGCGATTGGATCCGCCGCCAAGTCCTAAGATAGGCCGGTGCGCGTTCCCCCTCTAGCCAGAATGGGCTACTCGGCCCCTGCCGCGCTCGCCGTCCTGATGGCTGGTCAGGTGAGTCTGCCAACCGCGGTCACCTTCACGGATCGCACCCGAGAGGCCGGGATCACGTTTGCGCACCACTCCGGAGCGACCGGACGGTTCTGGTATCCGGAGCTCTTCGGCAGCGGCGTCGCCGTCCTCGACATCGACGGCGACCTCTGGCCAGACCTTCTGTTCGTTGACGGCCGCGAGCGGCGCGCGGGCGCGGAGCCCAGTCGTCCGGCGCTTTACCGCAACAACCGGAACGGCACGTTCACTGACCTCATCAGAGGCAGCGGGCTGGATGCCGCCAATCTCGATGCCATGGGTGCGGCCGTTGCCGACTACGACAACGACGGGCGCGAGGATGTCTTCATCACGACCGTCGACGGCGGGCGGCTCTTTCGAAACCTCGGCGATCGTCGGTTTTCCGACACGACCGCGGCTGCCGGCATTCAAAACAGCGATTTCACCGTCGCCGCCGCCTGGCTCGACTACGACCGCGACGGGCGCGCCGACCTGTTCATCGGCAACTACGTCAAGTGGTCGCCCGAGGCCGAGGTCCGCTGCGCCTTGAACGGCGTGGCCGGATATTGCGGACCGGATTCGTACAAGCCGGTGGCACCCAAGCTGTTCCGGAACCTCGGCAACGGCCGGTTCGAGAATGTCACGGCCAAGGCCGGGCTGGATCACCCGACGGACAAGGCAATGGGAGTCGCCGTGCTCGACTACAACGCTGATGGGTGGCCGGACATCTTCATCGGTAGCGATCGCGTCCCCGCGAAGCTCTACCGCAACGACACCCGTGGCGCGTTCGTCGACGAGGGCGTCGCCGCCGGCGTGGCGCTCAGCGAGAACGGCGCCGCCCGCGCCAACATGGGCGTGGACGCCGCCGACTACGACCGGTCCGGACGCCCGCACCTGGCCGTCGGGAACTTCATCAACGAGATGCTCGGGCTTTACCGCAACGAAAACGGCCGGGCCTTTGTCGATGTGGCGCCGCGCTCCGCGGTCGGACGCGCCAGCCTGCTCTCGGTGACGTGGGCGGTGTTCTTCCTCGACTACGACCTCGACGGGTTCCTTGACCTCTTCGCCGCCAACGGCGGAACCGACGAATCGCAAGGCCGCGACGTCCGCGCCACGATCGACCAACCGCCGCTCATGCTGCGGAACCTCGGAAACGGGAGCTTCGCCGCGACGACCAGCGCGCTCGGTCCGGCCTTCAGTCGCCCCGCGAAGGCGCGCGGTGCGGCGTACGCCGACATCGACGGCGACGGCGATCTCGACATCGTGACGACCACGCACAACGGCCCCGCTCATTTGTTCCGGAACGACGGGGGCAATCGGCACAACTGGCTGCGTGTCCGCACCGTTGGTTCCGCCTCGAACCGAAGCGGCCTCGGCACGGTGGTTCGGGTCACGAGCGATTCAGGGGAGCAGTGGCAGAGCGTGCACAGCGGCTCGAGTTACGCGTCGCAAAGCGAGCTCACCCTGACGTTCGGTCTCGGCACCGATCGCGGCGTCTCGCGTGTCGAAGTGATCTGGCCGTCCGGAACGCGTCAGGTGCTGAGCGCGGTCGGCATCAATCGCCTGCTCGTCGTCGACGAGGCGCGCGGTGTGATCAGCGGTCCGCCGGGCGGCCCCTCGACTGGCGCAGCAATTCCTCCTCGATGATCCGTTTGAAGTAGGACGTCGCCGGAAGAAACGCCGGGGGCGGCGGCGCGAGACGCCCGTTCACCAGGAAACTTGGGCTCGACGAAATCGCGTAGCGCTCCGCTTCGCGCAGCGCCTCCTGAATCAGCGGGCCCGTTTCATCGCGATCGACACACGAATCGAAGACGGAGGGGTCGAGGCCAGCATCGCGGCCGAGCTGCTTGAGTTGACGTGTATCCAGGAGGCCCGAGCGGGACGCGACGCGATCGTGAAACGGCCAGAACTTATCCTGGCGGTGGGCACACGCCGCGGCCTGAGCGATGCGTACCGACTCGGATCCCATCACCGGCAGGTGCTTGAACACAATCCGGACGCGATCGCCAAACGTGTCGCGGACCCAGCCAAACGCTGCCGCCAGTCGAATGTATTCGCGGCTGTCGAGATCGCCGAATGCGACCAGTTCCACGGCGGCGGTCGACGGTCCGATGACGACGTCCTGCGCCGTTCGCGCCACGTCGACGCGCGGCGGCTCCAGCGCCACGACCGCCCGGGTCGAGGTCTTCATCAGTTCCTCGACGTAGTTCATCTTCGCCAGTTCGGGCTCGGTCCGGCTCGCCAGCCAGGCGCGGAGCGCCGGCCGCAATTCGTCGAGCGTCGCGCCGCGGGTGCGATCGCCAAGCGACTGGTACAGGGCGAGCACGGCCGATTCCGGCGTCGTGATGACTCTCTTGGGCACTTCCTGCGCCAGCAGGGCCTCAACGCTGATCCCGCGCGCCGCCGCTTCGCGCGCGAGCACTTCGGCGGTGACCATGGTGTCGACGACACCGCGCCGTGACGCGTAGACGTTCCGCGTGGCGTCGAGATAGCCGGTCGGGTCCGACCGCCGCCACTCGCGGTCGACGTCGGCAATGGTAATGACCCGATCGCCGACGGTCGCCGCAACATCGCTGCCCTGGGGAAGGGAACCCGCAGCCGGGGCCGCTGGAGCGACCGGTGCGGCCGCAGGCCGCGCCGGCAGGCTCGCGGCGGTCTGTGCCGACGCTCCCGATCCGAGCGTGACCTCGAACGAACCGTTCTCCGCGGCGGAAGGCCCCCGGCTCACCGTCAAGAGATAGGTGCCCGGCGGCATCATCGCGATCGGTGCAGCGACGACGATCTGCGTCGGCGTCGCATACTGCACCGTCAGCGGGATGAGATTGAGGGTGACGAGCGGTCGCGTGTTGCCGAAGTTCGTGCCGCTGATGGTGATCGAGTCTGACCTGGTCTCGGCTACGGCCTGGGTCACGGTCACCGGCGCAGCGCTCTGCCCCGCGCCTGCGACACCTGGAACGAGATGCAGCAGGATGATCAACGGACAGGTTCTAAATGCGCCACGAAAGCACGAAGGCACGAAACAGAAGAGTGGCGCATTTGTATTGGTGGGCGTCACGGCATCTCCTCGGGAACCCACGGAGTCCGGCACGGCTCGCCCCGTTGATAGCGCACCAGATTCCCCGCCAGACGAATCTCGAGATCCGGCAGACCGGCGCGCCCGGCCGCGGCGATGAGATCGCGCTGCAGCGTCGCCGCCTGATCGAAGCGGCCCAGTTCGGCGAGCGCCATCGCCATCGTGGCGCCGAGATCGATCGTGCGGCCCCGCTGCGCCAGTTCCTGAACAATTGCGAGCGCGCGCGCGCCGTCGCGCGCGCGCTGGTCGGGCGCCGCGGCGAGGAGGCGCGCCAGTCCGTGCGCCAGCATCACGTCCTGCGGGTGCTCACGAGTGGCGGCGAGGAGGGTGTCCCGCGCCTCAACATCGCGATGCAGTTCGGCGAGCGTCATCGCGTAGGCGAGCGGCGCTTCGGTCGTGGCGGGGCTCGTCGTCATCACCTGTTTGTAGTGCGCCAGCGCCTCTTCGCGACGTCCAAGCCGGCGAAGGCTGGAGGCGAGGCGCAGGTGCGCTTCGCTGTAGTCGGGCCGCCGGGCGATCGCGGACGTGAAGTGCTCGACGGCGGCGCGATGCGCGCCCTTTCCCTGCAGCACCACGCCAAGACTGTACTGCGCCGGAAAGTACTCGGGCGCGGCGCGGACGACTTCCTCGAAGAGCGCCTGTGCGTCATTCTGCCGCCCCATCATGCTTGCGACGGTGCCGAGACGGAATTTGAGCGCCGGATCCGCCGGCGCGAGTTCGAGGCCTTTACGAAAGGCGGCCTGCGCCGCCGGCCAGTCCTGGCGCTCGATCGCGCGAATGCCAATCGTCTCGTAGGTCTGCGGACTCTGGACCAGCGTCTCGAGCTCCACCATCAGCGGATCGGCTGGCAGGATCTCCCGTTCCTTCCGCTGTCCGAGATGTTCGCGCGCCTTGTCCGGGTTGCCAATCGCGTTATAGGCCAACGACAGCGGATAGTGTGCGCCGACCGCCGTCGGATCGGCCTTCAAGACCTCTTCGAGATACCGCACGGCCGTCTGCGCATCGTTCTTCGCGAGCGCCGCGCGGCCGAGTCCGAACCGCGCCGACAACGAGGTGGGCTCGCGCTCGAGCGCGCGCTTGTAGTGGATCTCCGCCGCGCCCGCGTCGCCAAGAGCGAGGTCGACGTTGCCCAGCCAGATCAGCGCATCCACATCGTCGGGCTTGAGCTGCAGGACTCGCTCGAAGAGCGGCCGCGCCTTCGGCAACTCGCCTTTTGTCCGGTACAACTGGGCCAGATAGTACGGCCAGTGGAAATCCGCCGGATTGAGCGCCTGCGCGTTGAGAAAACAGACCTCGGCCGAATCGTTGTACTGAGCGGCCATCAGCAGCTTGCCCATCGCGCCGAATTGACTGCCGACATCGATCGGCGAAGCGCCACGGTCCTGGGCGACGCGCATCAGGGCGTCGTAGGTCTCGCGAATCTGGGTCTGCGCCGACGGCGCCATCCTGGTCAAGTCGGGCAGCGTCAGCGTTCGAAGCGCGCCGGGCGGCGCATCAGCCTTGGGCGTCTCGGACGCAGTCTTTTGCGACGTACAACCGGCGAACAGCAGCGCGACGAGCATGGCGGCGCAGAGCATGCGCGTGTCCGTCGCGGGGCCAGTGGCCTGTCCGCGCTGCAGCAGTGCCGATTGCCGGAGCGCGGCGCCCGGAT
>CAZOAZ010000056.1:0-35998 GCA_964577955.1 uncultured Bifidobacterium sp.
TACGACGCGATCGGTTCGTCGATCGCGTCCAGTCACTTTTTCAGCAGCCTGTTAGGACTTCATACAGCGGCACGTTCGCTTCTCAGTCTCGCCGCACGAGGTTTTCGTCACCCTCTGGATTGACCGGGACCACGGCCGTCGCCATCTCCGCCGCACGGGCGCGCGTCAGTTCTTCGACGATGCCGAGCGCGTTGTGGGCCGTCAGATCGGGATGGAGCGGCGTCACCGACACGTAGCCGTCGCGGACTGCCTGGTAGTCCGACCGATCGTGCGGCTGCCACGAGTCCTGCCCTTCCTCGATCCAGTAGTACGGCCGCCCCTTCGGATCGTGGCGCTCGGTGATCTGCGTGATGTGATTCCGCTTGGCCTGCACGGTGACGCGGATCCCTTTGGGCTTGCCCTTCGGCAGGTTGATGTTGAGGAACGTCCACGCCGGCAGCGGTCGCTTCAGCATCGCGGCCGCGATCGCCGCCGCGGTCTCCGCCGAGTGGCTGAAGTCGTACGTGCCGCGCGTTTGCGCGAGCGAAACCGCCAGCGCCGGCACCCCGAGCAGCGCACCCTCGAGCGCACCAGCCACGGTGCCCGAATAGGTCACGTCGTCGCCCAGGTTCCATCCCTTGTTGATCCCGGAGACGACGAGATCCGGCAGCCGCTTGTAGACCTGCGTGACCGCCATGTTGACGCAGTCGGTCGGCGTGCCGTCGACGGCATACAGCCCGTCGCGCATCCGTTCCAGCCGCAGCGGCCGGCGGAGCGTCAGCGCGTGGCCGATGGCGCTGGCTTCGTCCATCGGCGCCACGATCGTGACCTCGCCCACGGCGCGCAGCGCCTCGGCGAGCAAAAGAATGCCTTCAGAGCGGTAACCGTCGTCGTTGGTGACGAGAATCTGGGTCATGGGGGAATGAAATTATACGGGACTGGGGGCTGGGGACTTGGGACTGGGGGTTGGGGGCTAAGGACTGGGGGCTAGGGACTGGGGGCTCGGGGCTGGCGCACTGACGGACTGACGGACTGACGGACTGAAGGATAATGCTTGCAGTGAACGATCTTCTCGGCCGTCCGCTTCGGAACCTGCGTCTGTCGGTTACCGACCGGTGCAATATCCGCTGCCAGTACTGCATGCCTGAGGCGGAGTACACCTGGCTGCCGAAGGAAGACGTCCTGCACTTCGAGGAGATCAGCGTCCTCGTCGACGTCTTCCTCAGCCTCGGCGTCGACCGCGTCCGGCTGACGGGCGGCGAGCCGCTGCTCCGTCGCGGCCTGCCGTCGCTCGTCGAGATGATCGCCCAAAAGCCTGGTCTGACCGACCTGGCGATGACGACCAACGGGATCCTGCTGGCCGATCACATCGACGATCTCAAGAGCGCGGGACTGCGGCGAATCACCGTCAGCCTCGACACGCTGCACGCCGACCGCTTCGTCAGGCTGACCCGCTACGACGAGCTCACGCGCGTCCGCGAAGGCATCGCCGCCGCCCATCGCGTGTTCGGCGGGCTCAAGATCGACACCGTCGTCATCAAAGACGTGAACGACGATGAACTGGTGGGACTGATCGAGTTCGGCAAACAGTTCAACGCCGAAGTGCGATTCATCGAGTACATGGACGTTGGCGGCGCCACGCACTGGTCGCCGGCCAACGTGATGTCCAGGGCGGCGATGCTCGAGCATCTGGCCGCGCATTACGGCTCGATTGAACCGATCGCCGAAATATCCGCCGCACCCGCCGATCGGTTCCGCCTGGCGGACGGCACGACGTTCGGCATCATCTCGTCGACGACCGACCCGTTCTGCAGCCTCTGCGACCGCAGCCGGTTGACCGCCGACGGCATGTGGTACCTCTGTCTCTACGCGACGCGCGGGCTCGACCTGCGCGCGGCGGTCCGCGGCGGCGCCTCAGCCGAACAATTGCGCAAGATGATCGCGACCGGCTGGCAGGCCCGCGCCGATCGCGGCGCCGAAGCCCGTCTCGCCCTCGGCGACCGCCGCGCCTTCGTGCCGGTCCAAGCTCTCAAGCAGAATCCGCACCTTGAAATGCACACGCGCGGGGGCTAACGCGCGTGCCCGAATTTTAGGATTTCAGGAATTCAGGATCTTAGGATTTCGGATCACACTGTCGCGCTATGCACGCGTGAACAGCGAGCCCAAATCCTAAATTCCTGAAATCCTTAAATCCTTAAATCCTTAAATCCTTAAATCCTTAAATCCTGAATTCCTCAAATCCTGAAATCCCTAAATTCCTAGGACACCGAGGCCGCCGCCGGCTCGCAGTAGCGGTCGAACGCCGCGGCGATCTCCATGGCGATCTGATCGGCGCTGCGGCTTTCGATCTGGTGCCGCTCGAGCATGAACACCAGCTTGCCGTCCTTGAGCAGGGCGAGCGAGGGAGACGAGGGGCGGATTCCGGTGAAATAGCCGCGGGCACGGTCCGTGGCTTCGATGTCGAAGCCGGCGAACACGCTGGTCAGACGATCCGGCCGCTTGCCATGCCGAAGCGCCAGCGCCAGGCCGGGGCGGGCGCGGCCGGCGGCGCAGCCGCAGACCGAGTTGACCATCACCATCAGCGTCCCGCTGGTGTGCTTAACCGCATCGTCGACCGCCGCCGCGGTCCGCAGTTCTTCCACACCGAGCGAGGTCAGTTCGGCGCGCATCGGCGCCACAAAGAATTCGGGATAGGGCATGGCGGCTATTTTACCTTCTGCCAGGGCAGATACGCGCGCTGAGGCGGGGCTTCGCCGGCAATATCGTAGCGCTCGAGCCGGCGGTAAAGCGCGCGGCGGCTGATCCCCAGCACTTTCGCCGCCTTCATCCGGTTCCCGCGCACCTGTTTCAGCACATCGAGGATGTGCGCCCGCTCACGGGCCCCAAGCGCGGTCGACGCGGCCGTCCCGGCGAGGACCTCATCGCGCGAGGCCAGCATCGTTTCGTGGCGCAGCGACGGCAGGAGTTCGCGCTCGGATATCGCCGGCGCCTGGGTCAGGATGCAGGCGCGCTCGATCGCGTTTCGCAGCTCGCGAACGTTGCCTTCCCACGGCGCGGCAAACAGCAGCCGCTCGGCTCCCGGGGTCAGGCCGGTGATGCGCTTCTTCATCCGCGTCGAACATTCGCGGACGAACGCCGCCGTCAAGTACGGAATGTCTTCGCGGCGATTGCGCAACGCCGGCAGCGTGACGCCGACGACGTTCAGCCGGTAGTACAAATCGCCGCGGAACCGACCCGTGGCCACCTCGGCGCGCAGATCGCGATTGGTCGCCGCGATCACGGTCACATCGACGGTCTTCGGCTGCAGCGAGCCGACCCGCTGCACTTCCCCGTTTTCGAGGACGCGCAGCAATTTCGCCTGGGCGCCGATCGGCAGCTCGCCGATTTCGTCGAGAAACAGCGTGCCGCCTTCCGCCGCCTCGAAGAGCCCCGGCTTCGACTCCACCGCGCCGGTGAACGCGCCGCGCACGTGGCCGAACAGCTCACTCTCGAAGAGCGTATCGACCACCGCCGAGCAGTTGACGGTCACGAACGCCTTGTGGCGCCGTGGTCCGGCGTGATGGAACGCACGCGCCGCGAGCTCCTTGCCGGTGCCGGTCTCGCCGCTGATCAGCACGACCTTCGCATGCGGCGCCAGGCGCTGAATCAGGCTGAAGACCTCCTGCATCGCCGGACTGCGGCCGAGCATGCCGCAGAACTCCAACTGGCGCGCCATTTCGCTCTCGAGCTCGACGATGTGCGCGCGGCGCGACATCTCGTCGCGAATGTCCGCGAGCACGGTCCGCAGCCGGTCCATGGCGAACGGCTTCGTCATGTACTCGCGGGCCCCGAGCTTGATCGCCTCGACCGCGCTGTCGACGGCGCCAAACCCGGTCATCAGAATCACTTCGCAGCTGGGAACGACGCCCTTGATCTGCTTGAGAAGGGCCAGGCCGTCGGTATCCGGCATGCGGAGATCGACCATGGCCAGATCCGCGGGTCGTTTGATGAGCGTGTCGACGGCGTCGCGCCCGCTCGCGCAGGTCTCCACCTCGAAGCCGATGCGGGCCGCGATTCCCTGAATCACGCGCAGCACCGACGGCTCGTCGTCGACGACGAGGAGGCGTGGGCGCTGCGCAGTGGGCGGCATCTGAATCCTGGTCTCCTGCCCTGACGATGTGTGCGGGTGCGCACAGTATACTGTGCGCACTGGGCGGTTCCGCACACTGCTTGGGGCCCGAAATCCCAACCAATGCACGGAGATGCGCGAAATTCAGCCTGGCAATCGTCTTGCTCAGATTGACCGTCGAACGCATCCAGTGACACCGATGACCTCGGTTCTCATCGTCGACGACGAGCCCTCCGTGCGGGAGCTGATGGTCAGATGGGCCACGTCGCTGGGGCTGTCGCCGCGCACCGCGGCCAACGCCGACGAGGCCGTGCAGGCGCTTCAGAGCGAGCACTGCGACCTGGCGGTCATCGACGTCATGATGCCCGGCAAGACCGGACTGTGGCTGGCGGGCGAACTGCGCCGCGATCATCCGCACACCGCCGTCATTCTTGCGACCGGCTACGCCAACGAACTTGAAAAAAACGTGACGCCGGTCGCCGACTTCCTCGTGAAGCCGTTCAAGCGCGATCGCTTCATGCTCGCGGTCGATCGCGGCCGCGAATGGCGGCGCCAGGCGGTCGAGGAACTCGAGTGGCACGCGCAGCTCGCCGCCGAGATGCGTGCCCGCGTCCAAGACATCCAGTCGAGCGTCGCCGCGGCCCGCCAGCAGGGCGCCGACGAAGTCGACACGCTCGTCGAGATCGCTCGCGCGCGCACACCGGATGTGATGGAACATTCCGAGCGCGTCGCACGCTACACCGTCTCGATTGCGCGCGAACTGGCGCTCGATCAATCGGCACTCATGCTCTTCGAACAGGCCGCGCTCTTTCACGACATCGGGAAGGCGGCGACGCCGGAGCCGGTCCTGACCAAGCCCTCGCCGCTCACCGCGAGCGAGGCCGCGATCATGCGGCGTCACGTCGATGCCGGCGCCGACATCCTCGCCGGCACCCGGACCCTGCAGTCGCTCGCGCCGATCGTGCTGGCGTCACATGAGTGGTTCGGCGGCGCCGGCTATCCGCACCGCCTGTCCGGGACCGGCATTCCGCTGGCCAGCCGAATCATTTCCGTCGCCGACGCCTACGACGCGATGACGCAGGACCGGCAGTACCGCAGCCGGCTCGACTCCGCCGAAGCGGTGTCGGAGCTGCTCCGCGGCACGCCCCGCCAGTTCGACCCCGACATCGTCGTCACCTTCCTCAACGTCCTCAACCGGCACTGACGCCATCTTCGGTGGGATCCGGCTTTAGCCGGATTGCGCGACACGCCGTAGCGTCCGGCTTCCCTCTCCGGTGGCGTCCGGCTTTAGCCGGATTACTGAGGGCTCTGGTACCGCTCGCGCAGTTCGCGGGCGCGTTCGTAGAGGTCCGATTTGGTGGGATACAGCTCGCGCAGCACGATCGACGCATCTGACGCGCGGACGATCTGCAGTTCCGCGCCCGCGCAGCAGGACACCATGACGCAGGCGTAGTCGCCGCTGCGCCACAATTCGCGATCGCCGCTGACGGTCGTCACGCTCCGAGTCGCTCCACTTGACAACAGTAAGCCATCGGGCAAGATTTTCTCAATGCAGGTAGGTGTCCCACCGACAGTATCGCCGTGGACGCTTGCGTAAGATGAATCCCGTGCGCCCTCTCCTCAGCGTCATCGTCGTGGCGTGCCTGCTCGGCGCGGCCGCGCCCGCCGCCGCCGACTCCGTCGAGGCCGCCTATCAGTTTCTGCACCTGCGCGCGCTCGGGAACGGCACCAGCCTTCCCCTCGGGGCCAGCGTCGGCTACGACTATCAAGTCGGCACCAGCTTTGGCGTCGGCGGGTTCTTCGACTGGTCGCAGACGGAGGACTCCGAGCGCGACGTCTCCACGACGACGACGATCGCGCGATACGGGGTGTTCGCGCGTTTTCTGCTCCTCGACAATCCGCGCCGGAACGTGTACCTGCAGGCGTCGGTCGGCCGCCATCGCACCCACGGCGTGGTGGTTGAAGCCGGGCAGACGACGCTGGACAGCGCCGCCACGGTCGGATTTGCGGCGCTCGGCGGCGGCTACGTCCACCGAATCAACGGCCGCGTGAGCGCGCTCGCCCAGGCCGACTACCTGAACGTCTCGGACCAGTTCTACCGCCGGCGCGGACTCCGCGCGCTCCTCGGCGTCCGCATCCGCGTGACCGGGCCCTGATCGTTTGTGGGTCCGGCTTTAGCCAGACCCACATCCTAAAACCCAAATCCTGAATTCCTAAGTTCCTCAAATCCTGAAATTCAAGGATCAGTACCGCTGCCAGGTTCCCTTGAGGGGCCGCTCGAACTGGCTCGGTTTGGTCCAGTCGCAGACGCCGGCCGGAAAGATCTTCCGCAGCCGCGCCTTTTCCGCATCCGTGAACGTCACCGTGTAGTCGCTGGAGTCGATCGGCTTCAGCTGGCACTTCCAGATGTCGTCGTTGAGCGGCGCCCCGGCGACCAGCCGCGGCGCGGAATGCGGCGGGTAGAGCTTGTTGCACGCGCTGTCGCGTCCGTAGACCGCGGGATCCGCGATCTTCTCCCCTTCCTTCGTCCAGCAGGCGTCGACGAGATCGGCCGGCTTGGCTCGGACGATTCGTTCGCGGATCGGGCGGCCTGAGCGGTCGGCCTCGAGTGCGTCGAGCCACCGGTCCATCTGCGCGAGGTACTCCGCCTGCACCTTCGCGTAGACCGCGCCGTTCGGCGCGCGCAGGATCACCTGGTTGTCGGAGTTCCCGTTGGTCTTGACGAGACGGGCGCGCACGCGGAACGAGTGATAGCTCTCGTGGAAGTTCCCCTCGAGATCGAGGTACGGACGGGCGTCAATGATCGGAATCGTCGCCAGCCCGCCGGCCCCGGTCACGGTCTGACCCGACGCGTAGGCGACACCGATCGCTTCGGCGTCGCCGGCGATCCGCGCCGCCTGCCACTTGGTGTCGATGTCGTAGCCGCCGACCTTTTCGTTGAGGTCGAGGAAGACGTCCTTGGTGATCGTTCCATCGTTGAGCGCGGCCAGCCCGTACTGCACGCCGACGTTGTCGTGCGGACGGCGCGCGAACCCGTTCCTGCCGTCCCTACCGAAGATGTTCGACATGCCGTCATAGATCGAGCAGCGCGTGCCCTTGGGATTGGTGATCGGGTCGTAGCGGAGTTCCTTCGGGATGTCGGCGTCGCAATCGGTCGGGTTCAGTCGGCCGGGCCGGTTCGCGTAGGAGTTGTCGCACGTCGACCAGGTCGACATGCCGGTAATCGCCCGCTTCTGTTCCTCGGTCAGGTTCGTCTTGTTCAGATACGGCCGCAGCAGCAGGCGGCAGTCCTCGCTCTCGATGAAGTACGTGGCTGCGTCGGGGAACGTCATCGTCGGCGTGATGCCGTCGAGCAGGCCCGGATAGTTCTGCGCGATCTCATACTGCGCCATCGCCCCGCCCGATCCACCCCAGCCGATCGTGTGCTTCGGCAGGCCGTAGGTTTCGATGAAGTGCTCCTTCACCATCATCAGCGTCTCGGCGGAGATCACGCCGTTGCAGTTGTTGCCGAAGACGTTGAGCGAAGACGAGGCGACGGCGTAGCCCTGGGACAAATGGATGTCGTTCATCACGCCGCCCGAGCTCGAACCCTGGACATAGCCGGCCATGCAGCTGCCGCCAAACGTGTACACGAGCCGATTGTTCCAGGCGGCATTGAGCATCGCGATCTGATAGACCGCGCGGTTGATCGTCCCGGTTTCAACTTTGACGATGTACGGCACTTTGCGCCCGAGCACGGTCGCTTCGTCGAGATCCGCGGGGCGCTCCTTCGGATCCGCCAGCGGCTTGAACGCCGATGCGCCGCGGCCTTGCACCGGCGCCGTCGACTTGTAGAAGTATTCGACGCGCGTCTTCGTGGAGCAGAACTCGTCGAGCGGCGGGCCGAGTTTCCAGGCTTCCGTCTGGCAGATGTGGGGCTTCTGATGCGGGCCGGAGAAGACCGGTCCGACGATCGGGTAATTCGTGACCTCAATTGAGCCGGTCGCGGTCCCGGCCTTCACCGCCACGGTGCTCTTGCCGAGCGGCAGACCCGATACCAGCATCTGCATCCCGCCGCCATTGGCGGGTTTCGGCGAGCTCACCGTCAGCGCCTGCCCGTTGACCGTCGCTTCGATGGCCAGCGCCGTCGTTCCCGACACCCGCAGCAGGGCGTCGCCGCCGGTCACCATATCCGGCCGTCCGGAGAGGACCGAGAGCGTCAAGGTCGCGCCGCTCCCCTGTCCGCCGGCGAGCAGCGCCGCGGAACACGCGCAGGCGATCGTCGCACCGAGCGAGAGTCGAATCAGGCGTCGCGTCATATCTCGTGTCTCCTGAGGCAAAATCTAGCTCCACGGTTCGTCGGGGCGGCCGCCCCGGACGGGCGGTGACATTGTGCGGCATAACAGCCCGTCGGGAAATAGGTGGGTCAGCTATTTCCTGACGAGGCCTAAGGAGGCGTTCGTGATCGTTCTCGTGCGAAGCGTCGCGGCTGGCCTGGCGACGCTGGTTCTGCTGTCAACGGCTCGTCCCGCGGCCGCGCAGGGCTCGGTCGAAGCCGGATACGTGTTCCAGCGTGCCTCGAGCCGCGGCGAAGCGTCGAACCTGCCGGTCGGCGCCGGCGCGGCCTACGTGCATGGCCTCGGCGGACGCCTCGCGATCGGCGGGCTGTTCGATTGGTCCCGCGAGGCCGATTCCGAGGACGTCTTCGGCATCACGGCAACCGCCACGACGACCTTCGCCGGTGCCGGTGGCCTGCTTCGCTACGCGCTGACCGACGGCATGACCCGGCAGCCCTACGTTCAGGCCGCCGCCGGCGCCGTCCGCGTGGCAAGCAGAGGCGAAGTCGGCAGCCAGTCGATCTACGACACGGCCGAAACCAAGCCGTTCGTCTCGATTGGTGTGGGCCTGACCAATCCGATCACGTCGTCGTTGCGGCTCGTCGGCCAGTTCGACTACCGCCTGATCATGACCGACGACAAACTCCACGATCTGCGCGTGTTCGTCGGCGTGCGTCTCCGGTAAAAGGCCTTACAACGAGACCGCTGAGCCCGCGGAGTTTTTTCTTATAAGAGATCTCTGCGGATTCTGCGGTCTCGCTGTGAAGCTTTTGTATGGATCACGCGTGCCGGCCCTGGCCCGTATGGGTAGCATTCACGAGCACCGCCATGTTCCCGTACGGATGCTTGTTGTCCAGCATCAGCTGATGACAATGCGCCATCTCGTCGAACTGATAGGTGTGTGACAGGCACGGATCGATCTTGCCTTCGGCGACGAGCTTCGTCACCGCCGCCGCCTGCTCGTCGTTCGACAGGTGGCTGCCCTGGAACCGCTTCTGTCGCATCCAGTGGTAGCGCAAATCGAGGGTGACGTTGTAGCCGGTGGTTCCGGCGCAGATCACGATCATCCCGCCGGTCGCGCAGACGAACTCCGAGGTCGGCAGCGTCGCTTCGCCCGGATGCTCGAACACGATGCGCGGGCTGGCTTTTTCGCCGAGCGCATCCCAGATCGCTTTGCCGAACGCGCGCGCGCCCTTTGCCCACTCGCCGTAGGCCTTGGCGTCCTTGGTGTCCGGCATCTTGCCCCAGTGCGTGAACTGGTTGCGGTTGATGACGCCAACCGCGCCGTGCTTCATGCAGAACTCGCGCTTCGATTCATCCGAGATGACCGCGACGGCCCGTCCGCCCTTGGCCCGGGTGATCTCGAGCGCCATGCTGCCAAGGCCGCCGGCGGCGCCCCACACCA
Source organism: uncultured Bifidobacterium sp. (assembly GCA_964577955.1). Lineage (GTDB taxonomy): Bacteria > Acidobacteriota > Vicinamibacteria > Vicinamibacterales > CAVVIG01 > CADEEX01. The sequence goes on from CAZOAZ010000056.1 coordinate 9,809, forward strand.
GGACGGGATCGCCAGGCTCGATGACGTTCGGTTCCCAACCCATGAGCATCCGGTACGCGGTTGAGGCGCACAGCAGGAAGCAGCCGGCCTCTTCCCACGTCAGGCGCTTCGGTTTCGGAATGCACTGGTGACCCTGCGCGCGCGCGAACTGGCAGTAGCTGCCGTAGTTGGTCTGATAGCCCCAGATGCGTGTCGACTCGGCGAGCATCGGATCCTTGCCGGCCAGCACCCACGGGTCGTCCGCTTTCCACCACCCGCTGTGGACGATCACTTCGTCGCCGACTTTGACGTTCTTCACCTGGGCGCCGACCGCCCAGACGATGCCCGAGCAGTCGCTGCCGCCGGCGTGAAAGTCCTCCGGCTCGCCCATCTTCTGACGTTCGCCGATCACGTCGAGCGGTTGACCGAGCGCCGCCCAGACGTTGTTGAAATTGATGCCCGACGCCATGACGTACACCAGCACTTCGTCGGCGGCGATCGACGGCGTCGGCAGAACTTCCCGCTTCCACGCGTCCTTGGGCTGTCCGAAGCGGTTCTGGCGGACGGCGAACGCGTGCATGTGTTTCGGTACCTCGCCGAGCGGCGGGCGGTGTCCCAGATCGTACAAGTCGGCCATCAAGTCCTCGCGTATCCCATGGTTTGCAGCTGCTCGCGAATCTCCGCAAGCACGGTTGGATCCTCGATCGTCGCCGGGAGCGTGTACGGCGTCCCGTCGGCGATCCGCTTCATCGTACCCCGAAGAATCTTTCCCGATCTCGTCTTGGGCAGCGCCTTGACCGGCAGCGCGGTCTTGAAACAGGCGAACGCACCAACCGTTCCTCGCACGCGGTCCACCAGTTCGACGGCGATCGCCTCACCCGACTTCGTGACACCCGCTTTGAGGACGAAGAAGCCGACCGGCAGCTCGCCTTTCATCTCGTCCGCCGCGCCAATCACCGCACATTCGGCGACATCAGGATGCGCGGAGATCGCTTCCTCGATCGAGCCGGTCGACAACCGATGCCCCGCGACGTTGATGATGTCGTCGATGCGGCTCATCACGTAGATGTAGCCGTCCTCGTCCTTGTAGCCCGCGTCGCCGGTCAGGTAGTAGCCCGGATGCTGTGCGAGATATGACCGGATGAACCCGTCGTCATTTTTCCAGAGCGTCGGCAGCGATCCTGGTGGTAGCGGCAATCGGATTACGAGCCGGCCGATCTGTCCCGCTCCGACTTCGTGCCCCTCGTCGCTCAGCACGCGGATGTCGTAGCCGGGAACCGGCAGTGTCGGCGAGCCCGGCTTGATCGGGCGGATCCCCAGCCCCACGCAGTTGGCAATCGCCGGCCAGCCGAGTTCGGTCTGCCACCAGTGATCGATGACCGGCACGCCGAGTCGATCCTGGGCCCAGAGCAGCGTGTCGGGATCGCAGCGCTCGCCGGCCAGAAACAACAGACGGAAGCGCGAGAGATCGTGCTTCCGCATGAACACGCCGTCCGGGTCTTCGCGCTTGATGGCGCGAAACGCCGTCGGCGCCGTGAAGAGCACGTTCACGCCGTGCTGCTCGACCACCCGCCAGAAGGCGCCGGCATCGGGCGTGCCGACCGGCTTGCCTTCGTACAAGAGCGTCGTATTTCCGTGGAGCAGCGGCCCGTAGACGATGTAGCCGTGGCCGACGGTCCAGCCGATGTCGGAGCCGGCCCAGAACACTTCGCCCGAGCCGACGCTGAACACGTGCTGCATGCTCCACGCGAGCGCGACCGCGTGGCCGCCGTTGTCACGCACCACGCCCTTCGGGATTCCGGTCGTCCCCGACGTGTAGTGGATGTAGAGAGGATCGGTGGCGGCAACCGGGACGCATTCGGCCGGCGTCGCGCCTTTGAGCGCGTCGTGCCAGTCGAGATCGCGCCCCGCGACGAGCGTGGCCGTCACCTGCGGCCGCTGCAGCACGACGCAGTGCTTCGGCTTGTGCGACGCCATGTCGATCGCCTGATCGAGGAGCGGCTTGTACGGGATCACCCGCGCCACCTCGATGCCGCACGATGCCGACAGAATCATCACCGGCTGCGCATCGTCGATCCGCGTCGCCAGTTCCTTCGGCGCGAAGCCGCCGAAGACGACCGAATGAATCGCACCGAGGCGGGCCGACGCGAGCATCGCAAAGACCGCCTCGGGCACGCCCGGCATGTAGATCAGGACCCGGTCGCCTTTGCGCAGCCCGAGACGCTGGAGTGCGCCGGCCAGGGTCGAAACTTCGTGCAACAGGTCGGCGTAGGTGAACGTCCGTACCGTGCCGGTGACCGGGCTGTCGTAGATCAGCGCGCGCTGCTTGCCGCGGCCGCGCGCGACGTGGCGATCGACCGCGTTGTAGCAGGTGTTGAGCATCCCGCCGACGAACCAGCGGGTAAACGGCGGATGGGAGTTGTCAAGCACCTTGTCCCACCGCTTGAACCACGAAATCGAATCGGCCGCCTCGCCCCAGAATTCCTCGGGGTGCTGCAGCGCGCGCTCGTACGCGGACCTGTAGTCTTCTGAATGCATAAACCGCCCGCGGATCATAGAACGAAAACTTCCGATTGACACCGATCTGACACAGGTCTATCGTCGCCGCCATGCGAAAGACCGCCCTCGCCTTCACCACGCTCGTCATCGTTGGCGTCGCTCTGATCTGGCAACTGCGCGCTGATGCGCAGACTCCCGCGCGCGGGAATGCGGCGGGCCAGACACCCCCTGCCGCGCGGCCTGCGCCACCGACGCCACAGCCGGTGTTTCCGCTGGCCGACAATTTTCTGGACTGGCGGCTCCTCCCGAGCGAGAAGGCCTACGAGACGATCGATGGGAAGCGGCTCCTCGGGTACGTCAGCGACCTTGCCGCCATCTCGCGCCGGTATCGCGACGCCGGGCACCCGCAATTCTGGGGACGCATCATCGGGACCAGCGCCGATCGCGAGAGCGCGGCCTGGCTGATGGACAAGCTGAAGCAGCTCGGCGTGGCCGATGTGCATGAAGAGTCGATCGACCTCGCGCCGCAATGGTTCCCGCAGTCCTGGGACGTGACCGCGACGAGCGGCGCCGCGTCGCTCGCCTTGAAGACGGCGCAGCCGTCCTACAACAGCACCGGCACGACCGGCGCGGGGCTCGATCTCGAAGTCGTTTACGTGGGTCTTGGCAGCGAAGCGGACTTCATCGGTCGCGATGTTCGCGGCAAGGCGGTCCTGCTCTTCAGCAATCCGATGCCCGGCTCGTGGCGCCATACGTCGACGCAGGAAGGCGCCATCGCGCGCGCGATGCAGAAAGGCGCCGCCGCCATCATCTGCTCCATCCAGCTGCCGAAAGTCGTCGGCATGACCGGCGATGCCGGCGCCGGCAACATTCGGACGCAGCTCTATCCGACCGGCACGAACGTCCCCACGTTCTCGATGGGGATGAAGGACGGCATGGACTTCCGCGCGATGATCGGCGAGGCGCCGGCCGACCGGCCGGTGCGCGTCAAGATTCGCCTGGACGTGCAGCAGGTGCCAAACCTGAAGACCAGCACGGTCTGGGGCACGCTGAAGGGCACGACCGACGAAATCATCTACGTCGAGGCGCACCGCGACGGCTGGTTCGAGTCGGCAACGGACAACGCATCCGGTGTCGCGACGATGCTCGGCCTCGCTGAGTATTTCGCGAAGGTGCCGCAGGCGCAGCGGCGCCGCACCATCAAGTTCATCGGGACCTCAGGGCATCACAACAGCGGACCGAACAGCGCGGCGTGGCTCGCCGAACATCAGGCGGAGTTGTTCAAGAACGCCGCCTTGCTGATCAACTGCGAACACACCGCGGCGGCCGGCGTTGAACTCCTCGGCGAGGCGATTCGCGTCGTCAACGGCGAAGCCGGCTTCTTGTGGTACGGCGGTGGCAATCAGCGGCCGAAACTCCAGCAGGCGACCTACAAAGCGTTCCAGCAGTTTGGCGTCCCGATCTACGCCGAACCGGAACCGGGAACGCCCGGCGGCGAAGCCAGCCGCCTGTATGGATTCGTGGCGGCCGTTCAGGCGTCCAACTACAACATGTTCTTCCACTCGGACGCGGAAACACCGGCGACGGTCCCGGCTCCGGGGCTCGCGGCCACGACGCGCGCTTACGCCAAGATCATCGACGAAACGAACAAGATCGATCTGTCCGAGCTGAAGCTTCCGGCTCCGCCGCCACCGACGGGCGGTCGCTAACCTCTGCTCGTCCTCTTCGGGACCGCGTCGTTCATCGCGGCGGCTCTGCTTTTTCTTGTCGAGCCGATGTTCGCGCGCATGGTGCTGCCGCTCCTCGGCGGGGCACCGGCGGTCTGGAACACCTGCATGGTGTTCTACCAGGTCGCCCTGCTCGCGGGCTACTTCTACGCCCACGTGGTCACGGAGCGGACCACGGCGCGAACCCAGGCGCTGCTGCAGATCGCGTTGCTGCTGGCGGCTCTTGCCCTGCTGCCGATTTCGGTCAATCCCGCCTGGGCGCCACCGGCCAGCAGCAATCCGATCGGAGCGGTGTTCCTGGTGTTGCTCGTTTCACTGGGCCTGCCCTTCTTCGTCGTCGCCACGAGCAGCTCGCTGCTCCAACGCTGGTTCGCGAACCTCGGTTACGAGAACCCGTACGTGCTCTATGCCGCGAGCAATCTCGGCAGCCTGCTCGCGCTCGTCGCGTATCCAACGCTGATCGAGCCGAGGCTCTCGGTTCGCACGCAAAGTCTGGCGTGGACGGCCGCGTACGTGGGGTTCGGAACGCTGATCGGTTTTTGTGCGATCGCAGCGTGGCGAAGCTCCCTAAATCCTAAAATCCTAAGTTCCTTAAATCCTGAAATCCAGCCTCAGGAGCCATCGTCTCAGTCGCTGCGATGGCTTCTCCTCGCATTCATCCCTTCCACCCTCATGCTCAGCGTCACGACGTTCATCTCGATGGACGTGGCCGCAGTACCGCTGCTGTGGATCCTGCCGCTCTCGCTGTATCTCGGAACCTTCGTCCTCGCCTTCGGCGATCGCTGGCTGCGTCCGCTCTCGCTCGTCGCGCGGCTCGCGCCGCTCGCCTCGTTGCTCATCGTCGGCCTCGTCCTGGCGCAGAACCTGTTCCTCGTGATCGCGACCATCGCGCTGCATCTCAGTGCGTTCTTCCTCATCGCGCTGGCCTGCCATCTCGAGCTCGCGCGAACACGTCCGCCGGTCCGCCAGCTGACCACCTTCTATTTGTGGATCTCGCTGGGCGGCGCCCTGGGCGGTCTCTTCAACACGCTCGTCGCGCCGCTGCTCTTTCTCGATGCGACGGAATATCCGTTCGCGGCCATTGCCGCGTTGTTCCTCGTCGGCGGCCTCGGCGAGTGGCCGGACACAAGACGCAAACAGATCCTCGCGATCGCAGGCGTACTGCTACCGACCGTCGTGCTCGCCGGTGCGATCTACGGCGTGCGGACCTTCAGCCCACGATTCGCCGACAGCGTCCACGTGCGTTATGCCCTGGTTTTTGGCCTGCCGCTGCTCCTCACCCTGGCGCTGATTCGAACGCCGCCCAGAATGGGGCTCTCGCTCGCCGGAGTCCTGTTCGTTGGCGTCTTCCTGCGCTTCGAGGGTCGCGTGCCGATCTACGTCGAGCGGACGTTCTTCGGCGAACATCGGGTGTTGTTCACGGGCAAGGCGCGCGTGCTCCAGAGCGGAACGACGAATCACGGATCGCAGTCGGCATCACCCGCGCTGGCATGTGAGCCGCTCAGCTATTATTCGCGCGGCGGTCCGATCGGCCAGCTCTTCGAAGCCATTCTGGTCGGGCCAAAGTCGCGCTTCGGTGTCGTCGGTCTTGGCACGGCATCGATGGCCGCCTACGCGCACACGAACCAGACCTGGACGTTCTTCGAAATCAATCCGGAGATCGAACGGATTGCCAGAAACCCCGATTACTTCACCTATCTTCGCGACTGCGCGCCGCAGGCGACCGTCGTCCTCGGCGACGCGCGTCTGTCGCTCGCCAACGTGCCTGATGCGTCATTCGACGTCCTGGTTCTGGATGCGTTCAGTTCCGACGCGATCCCGGTCCATCTGATGACATCGGAAGCCGTGGCGCTCTACTTCCGCAAGCTCGCGCCCGGCGGCCTGCTGGCGCTGCACATCTCGAATCGCTATCTCAGCCTTGGTCCGGTGGTCGCCGCGGTCGCCCGCCATCAGGGCCTCGTCGCCTTGATGCAATCGCACGAGCCCACCGCTTCGCAGCGCGGCATCAGCGAAGAGATCACCCCTTCGCGCTGGACGCTCGTCGCGCGCCGGACCGAGGACTTTGGGACCATCGCCGGCGATGCGCGCTGGCAGTCGCTCGAGGCGCTGGACGGCCCCGTGTGGACCGACGACTATTCAAATGTGTTTGCCGTGTTTCGTTGGTGACGGAGTCATCGGTGGGGTCCGGCTTTAGCCGGACCTTCGCCGTGTACTTTCGCACTCGTGATTCGTTACCATTCGACGAACACCGGAGGCCAGGCCCTATGCTGCTCACTCTCATCGGCATCATCGTCGTCGGCGGCGCATTCGGCGGGTGGGTCCGCGTCGCCCTCGCGCCCAATAGCGAATCGTCGAGCGCCTTTCGCGCCATCGTCGCCGGCGTCGGCGCGGCGGTGCTCGTGCCGCTCTTCCTGCAGACGGTCTCGAGCGATCTGCTGGAGACCATCCTCAAGAGCGAAGACGCAGCGGCGGTCTGGAGAGATCTGTTTGTCTTCGCCGGCTTTTGCGTCCTGGCGGGAATCACGGCGCAGCGCTTCATCGACAACCTGTCCGACCGCGTGTTGAGGAAGCTCGAGAAAGTCGAGCAGAAAACCGACGAAAACAGCAAGAAGATCGAGGACGTGAAGCAGGACGTCGTCACCGCCGAAACCAAGGCGGACGCGGCGGACGCCAAGGCCGACGCGGCGCACGATGCGGCGAGGTTCGGCACTGTCGATACGGGGCTCGAGCCTGCCGCACCAGACTCGCAGTCCGAAGCCGTTCGCGCCCCGGCTGCGGCGATCACGCCAGGTCCGAGGCAGGACGATCCGTGGAAGGGCGCGTTTGGCGGCGCCGCGAACAACGGCCGCATTCTCGAAGCGACGGTGATACCGCAGTCGCAGGATTGGGAAGTTGCGACGGTGACGCTTCGGGTTCGCTCGACCGACTCAGAGAAGCCGCTCACCGGATCAGTCCAGTTCTTCCTGCATCCGTCCTTTGGGCAGTCCCGTCCGACGGTCCCGATCGTCGCCGGCGAAGCGCGACTCTCGCTGCTGTCGTACGGCGCCTTCACCGCCGGTGCGCTCGCCGACGGCGGTGCAACGAAGTTGGAATTGGACTTGTCCGAGCTGCCGGACGTGCGAAGCCCTTGGAAGGATCGTTAAGGGGCGGCGCTCTTCGGCCGAGGATTCGCGCCCTGGTAGTAGACCGCGTAGGGATCCTTCGACGCGTCGTAGTTATCCTGCGAACGGTTGAGCACCATCCCGAGCAGGCGGTTCTTGCCGACCGTTTCGATCGCCTGACGCACCGCGTCTGATCGGGTGCGGCCCGCCGCGACGACCATCAGAAAGCCATCGAGGCTGCCGTCGAGCACGCCGGCGTCGCACAGCAGGCCCGCCGGCGGCGTGTCCACCAGCACCCAGTCGAAGTCGGCGCGCGCCGCGGCCAGCAGCACCGTCATCCGCAGCGACGCGAGCAGTGCGACCGGATCCTGCTGCGCCGCAGCCGAGGTCACGATCGAAAGGCGCGGCGAGAGCCTCACCATCGGACATTCCGTATCGTCCTGCCGCGACAGCCACTCCGTGAGCCCGCCGTCGGGAATCGGCAGGTTGACGAGATTGGCAATCGCCGGACGGCGGAGATCCGCATCCACCAGCAGCACACGCTGGCGATACGATTCGGCGAGAGAAACGGCGACGTTCACCGAAGTGAGCGTCTTTCCTTCTTCGGGCACCGCGCTCGTGATGCCGATGACGCGCGCGTGCCGTTCAACGCGTAAACGGTAAAGCGAATGCGCCAGCCGGCGGAACTGTTCGGTGCTTCGCGGCGGACACTTGGCGTGCCAGACCAGCGTGGGGTGCGCGGCGGGCGGCAGGCCCGAGAGGCTGTCGCGCGACGGATCGTAGAGATTCGGCGGCGTCACTTCGCCCACCACCACGCCAGCACAATCACCGCCGCCACCGCCGGGGTCAGCACTGCACGCACCATCACCGGCATGCGGCGCGCCGCGGCCTGTTCGCTGGTCAGCACTTCGCTGACGACGCCCATGATCGGCACGTCGGACAGCTTGCGCAGATCGTCTTCGCTGTAGACGCGCGAGTCGCGGAGTTCCTGGATGAAACCGGCAAAGAGCGCGAGCGCCAACGCACCCGCGAAACCGAGCGCCATCAGGCCGCGCCGATCCGGACGGGTCGGCGAATCCGGAAGACTGGCCGCCTGCAGCACGCGTCCGGTCCGCGCCTTGACGACGGCCGCCGATGCGAGCGCCTCGGACTTCGCGTGCAGGTTGGCGCGAAGCCGCTGCAACGCTTCGTAGTCGCGCATCAACGCGACGAGTTCGGCCTGCGCTTCTGGCGCCTTGTCGATCACTGCGCGCATCGAGCCGGCGGTCTGCAGCGCGCGACGCCGCTGCAGCTCTTTGGCGTTCATGCTCTGCGTGAGCTGATTGATCTCCTCGTCATTCGCGGACGCCACACGCGGGGCGGCAGACGGTGATGCCGGCGAAACCGGTCCAGTGGACGCAGCAGGAGTAACCGCGGCTGCAGCCACCGCGCGTCCAGCGATCGCGGCTTCGAGTTCCTGAATCACGCCCTGCTGCTTGACCACGTCCGGATGCGCGGGCGTGAGCCGGACGAGCAACTCGGTCAGTGCCAGCTTCGCGGCCGCCAGCTCCGGCAGCTGCGGATCCGGAGCCGGTGCCGGACGTACCTCGGGCGTTGACTCTTTCGCCACCGGTTGCGGCGGCGGTGGCGTCTGCCCTTGCCGCTGCAGCGTCAACAGACGATCGCGATCCCGCGCGATGGCGATCGCCAGGCTCTGCGATTCGGTCTGCGCAGCGAGGAGGCCCCTGCTCGCTTCCTCGAGCGCGGACGCGTTTTCGTTCGGATGACGTTCGTGATACGCGTCCAACCGTGCCTGCTGCTGATTGAGCAGCGCATCCGCATCGGCCAGTTCGGTATCCAGAAACCCGCCGCCAGCCGATTCGGGTTTGTCCGCGTCAACCGGCTTGATCGCCTGCTGCGTCAGCCGCGCGACGATCTCTCGCGCCTGTGCCGGCTGTGGCGCTTCGAAGGCAATTCGCAGCGTGTCGGGTCCGAGCGGTTGGACGAGAAACCGCGCCCTCAGATCCACCATCGCGGCGCGGATCGCCGCCTCGTCATCGGGATTGATGCGGGCGTAGGTGTCCGGCAATAACGCTTCGAGGGTGGATCGATCGTTCAGCCGAGCGGTGACGATCGGCAGATCCGCGGCGAGCGGAAGCTGGATGACGGCGTCGGAGGTGAACGTCGCCGGCAGCTGCATGACGACCGCGCTCACCAGGATCGCCAGGCCAAGAAACACCTTGGTGGCGAGCCAGGCGCGGCGGCGCACGACGGCCGTGAAAGTACGGGCTTTGCTGGCCTTAGGGGACGACAACCGCATCGCCCGGCCGAAGAGCTACGTCCTGCCACAAGAGCAGACCCTTCGACACTTTTTCGAAATCGATTGGCAGTGCGACGCGCACTTCGTTCTCGGTGCGCAGGACGACGATGTGCCGCGCGTCGGCCGTGGGCTGCAGTCCGCCGGCGAGCGCGATGAGATCGACCACCCGAAGTGGCGTCAGGAGCGGATACGCGCCGGGCTTCAGAATGCGCCCGGTGATGAAGACCTTGCGGCTGTTGACCTGCCGGACGATGACCGTCACGTTCGGATCGCGGACGAAGGCCTTGAACCGATCCGCGAGGCGATCGCGCAGCTGTTCCGGCGTGAGGCCGGCCGCTTCGACGTCGCTCAAGAGCGGCAGCGTGATGTGGCCATCGGGACGCACCGGCACGTCCATCGACAGGTCTTTTTCACGCCAGACGAGAATCCCGAGCAGATCGTCCGCGCCAATCACGTAGTCGGCGGGAAGAACCGACGGCACGTTCGACTTTGCCGTCGCGGCAGCGGGCGCAGCCGCCGGCGCCGCTCCCTGCGCGAACAACGGCGCCGAAATCGCCGGCACGACGACGGCCGTCAGAACTGCGGCAGGAATGAAGCGCAACAGAGCCATCTGGAGGGATCCGAACGCGAGAATTCTAACTGATTTGGTGCACGAAAGTGCACAGCTTCCGCACTATATGTAGGGTCCGGCTTAAGCCGGACCTCAATAGGGCGGAGGCCGTCGCGAGTGTCGGTGGCGTCCGGCTTTAGCCGGATGGCTTGAGGTCCGGCTGAAGTCGGACCCCACAAGTCAGGGTGGCCCGTGGACCGTCAGCTCAGCGATGTGCCAGCCGTAGTCGGTGCGGCCCGTCTGGCGCAACCGGATGAACCTGGCCGGCGTCGCGGCAAACGGCAGACGCATGTCGCCGACGCGAGGCGCGCGCACATAGGCCAGAAAGACCGCGCCGTTGGGCGGACCGTCCCAGACCCGCGTCCAGCCGACGCGATCGGCCGACACATCGATGACCAGCTGCCGCGGATAGTCGAAAAAGTGGTCGCCGAGCGCTAGCGTGATGCCGCCGACCTCGTGAACGGCGTCAAGCTCGACTTCCACTTCCTGGTCCGGCGTCTGAGGCAAGTCGTCCCAGCCTGATTCGAGTTTGCCGTCGAGCATGGCAGTGGCCAGCTCGGGATGCCGGTGCGGGCGCACGGCCGCCACGCTCAGCGCCGGACCCAGCACCGTCTCGCCCGGTCCGCGCGGAATGTGGACGACGCTGTGCCCGTCGTCGCCACCGAGAGGACTCGAGCCGGGATGGTCCGCGAGGAACTTCCGAATCGCCCCGTCGGGATCGTCTTGGTGCGACACCACGACCTGAATTGGTCCGACCGCGGCCAGCGCCGTCAGCGTCCGCGGATCTCGAGCCTGAAGCCCGGCCACCAGGCCGAGATAGTACGGCGGGTTGTAGCCGCTCACCCCGTTGACGACGCGGCGCTGGTGAACAGCTCCGCGATAAGTGGCGACGAAGTCCCAGGCCGGCCCGATCGGCAGTTCGAGAATCGGTTCGCGCGACCCGGTCTGCTCCGCCGCCCAGATCTCCGGCGAGCCGCCCATGCGCAGCGACGGGATCCAGCCCTCGGCCAGAATCGCCAGGCTCGCGATCGCGGCCAGGATCGCGCCGCCTCTGGCTCGCACCGGCCGCAGATGCGGCATCGCCAGCCCCGCGGCAACCGCGAGGCACATCGTTCCCAACATCCAGAAGCGCGGCGTGGCGCGCAGCTCATGGAATCCGGGCAGCGCCATCAGAAAACGATACGGCAACGGATCGAGCAGGACGTCCGTGCCCACGCGCAACACTGGACCAAAACAGAGGACCGCGGTCGCCGCGACGGCGGCCGCGTAGAACAACAACGGGCTGCGGCGTGCGAACGCGGCCCGAACCGTGGCGTTCATGGCCAGCAGCGCACCGCCGCTGACGGTGAGAAGAACGGCCACGCGCGAGAGATCCGTCACCTTGAACACCGTCGTCTCGCCGATCACGATGTTCCAGGGCCCCGCCCGCAGCGTCCAGGCGAGGACGATCAGCGTCAAGGCGAGCACTACGGACAGCGCCGCGCCAATCCGCCGGCGACTCGCCGGCCAGCGTGGTGCCTTCCGCCGTGCGCGAACCACGATCGCCGCGGCTCCCGCCACGCTGATGAGAAACGCCGTCACGCCGGGAAACAAATCGTCCTTGCCGTCCGGGACGACGTGACTCCAGAGCCAGGCGTCCGGGTGGACGTGAAACCACGATGACGGCTGCGCGCTGTACTCGATGATCTCGTTCTCGACGCGGGTCAGGCCGTACTGCGTGTGAATCTGCTGGTACTTCCACATCACCGGCACCAGCGGCAGGCTGGCGATCGCCCACACCGCGAGAATCCTGAGCGCCATCCCGCGCTCGCTCGCCTTCGATCCGAAATACGCGAGCCACAACCCGAGCAGGACGGCGCCAAAGAGCATGAAGTGGCCGTTGCTCAGAGAATTCAGCAGCCACGACGCGGCGAAGAGCGCGAGCCAGATCGATCGCCGCTCGCGCAGAGCGCGGTGCATGGCGAACAGCATCAGCGGCAGCCACCAGGTGACGAGCATCTGGACGTGCGCCAGCTCGATGAGCCGGTACGGCGTGAAGGCGCAGGCGAGGCCGGCGACGAACGCCGCATCGCGGCGTCCAGTCAGGCCAGCGACGAGCAAGAACGTCGTCCAGGCCGTGAGCGGCCAGGTAAGCAGGAGGACGACGTTGTAGGCGACGATTGGACTGCCGGTGATCCAGATGATCGGCGTCGCGATCGGCCAGAGTCCGACCAGGTTCTCGGTGAAGCCGGCGACCCCCGTCGCCGGGAAATAGTGCGGCGCATTCCACCAGGCCGGCGAGAACGGCACGTGCGTGGCGTTCCAGAGCAAGATCGACGCGTTGAGCGCCGGATCGCCAAGGTCACTGGCCAGTCCGCTGCCGAGACGCCAGAGCAACGGCTGCGTGTAGATCGCCGCGATGAAACCGTAAAGAATGAGAGCGCGGGCTGAGGACAAGCGGGGCATGGGCGCGACGCGCGGCCGCGGCGCATTCTACTACCGTGATCCGGGCTAGAATCCGATCTCATGCCAGCGATTCGCTACGAAGCTCCCTCGACCGTCGCCGACGCCGTTCGTCTGATGCAACACGAGGCCGGTGCGCACGTGCTCGCAGGCGGGACCGATCTCCTCGTTCAATTTCGCGCCGGCCTCAAACAGCCGGCGGTCTTCGTCGACATCAAACGCATTCCCGAGCTGACCGCGATTCACCTCGACGGCCACGGCTTGACGCTCGGGGCCGCCGTGTCGGCTGCTGAGATCGTCGAGCATGAAGAGCTCGTGCGGCGCTGGCCGGGGTTGGCCGAGGCCGTGGCGCTGATTGGCTCGACGCAGATTCAAGGCCGCGGATCGGTCGGCGGCAATCTGTGCAACGGCTCCCCCGCTGCGGATACGCCGTGCGCGCTGATCGTGAACAAGGCTGAGTGCGTGATCGCCGGGACGCACGGCGAGCGCGTCGTGCCTGTCGATCAGTTCGTGCTGGCACCAGGCCGCACGGCTTTGAAGCCGGGCGAATTGCTCGTCGCGATCCGTCTGCCTCGTCCCGCGCCGCACACCGCCGACGCCTATCTCCGGCTCACGCCCCGTTCTGAAATGGACATCGCCGTCGCCGGCGCCGCGGTCAGCATCACGCTGGACGCTCACGGCGTGTGCACGGCGGCGCGCGTGGCGCTGTCCGCGGTGGCGCCGACGCCGCTGCTGGTTCCGGACGCCGGCCAGGCGCTCGTCGGCTCGCATCTCGACGAGCGGGCGCTCGCGAAGGCCGCCGCGGCCGCCAGCGCCGCCGCCAGGCCGATCGACGACAAGCGCGGCACGGTGGCCTATCGACGCCAGATCGCCGGCGTCCTCACCCGACGCGCGGCGATCGCGGCCGCCCGCCGCGCCAAGGAGCGCTAGGGTGGCCTGTCCTCGCCATAGGTACAGCGCCTTCCTTGCGGGGCATCCCGCGCCGCGGCGTTGCTCCTCGCTCACATACAACCCGGTATGCTCGACTCGTCGCGCCTTGCGGCGCGGGCGCCGCGCGGCGGAATCCGCTGCACCTATGACGAGGACAGGCCACTGATGTCCAAAATCCACATCGAAACCACGATCAACGGCGAGCCGGCGGAATTTCTCTGCGCGGGCCATCAGACGCTGCTGTCCGCGCTCCGCGACACGGTGGGGCTGACAGGAACCAAAGAAGGCTGCTCCACCGGCGACTGCGGCGCGTGTTCCGTGCTGCTCGATGGCCGGCTGGTGCCGTCGTGTCTCGTGCTCGCCGCCGAAGCCCAGGGCCGGCGCGTCACGACGATCGAAGGCATCGCGCAGGGCACCACGCTGCACCCGGTGCAGCAGAAATTTCTCGAGTGCGCCGCGCTGCAGTGCGGCATCTGCACGCCGGGCTTCATCGTCGCCGCCAAGGCGCTGCTCGACGCGAAGCCCAACCCGACCGAGGCGGAAGCGCGGTACTTTCTGGCCGGCAACCTGTGCCGATGCACCGGGTACGACAAGATCATCCGCGCGGTGCTCGACACCGCGGCGGACATGCAGAAGGCGACGGTATGAGCACACGAACATTTCGCGCCGTCGGCACCAGACCGGTGCGCCACGATGGCCCCGACAAAGTGACCGGCCGCGCCAACTTCGGCGCCGACTTCACGTTGCCCGGCATGCTCCACGGCGCGGTACTGCGCAGCCCGCACGCGCACGCACGGATCACGTCCATCGACACGTCAGCGGCCGAAGCGCTGCCCGGCGTCAAGGCGGTCGTCACCGGCAAGGACTTCCCGCCGAATGACAAGAAGGTCTGGCTCGGCGGCGAAGGCGCGCTGGATCTCGGCGACATGGGCGCCAACATGATGGCGCACGACAAGGTTCTCTACGACGGGCACGCGGTGGCCGCCGTCGCCGCGACGAGCATCGATATCGCCCGCGACGCCGTCAAGCGGATCGTCGTGCACTACGAAGTTCTTGAACCGGTGATGGATCTCGATCGTGCGCTGGCGGCCGACGCGCCGATTCTGCATCCATCGATGGTCACGACCGGCAAGCCGCTGCCGGGTGCCGCCGGTCCGACCAACATCGGCGCGCGCATGGAACTGAAGCGCGGCGACCTCGATACCGGCTTCGCCGAAGCGGACGTCGTCGTTGAGCACGAGTTCCGGACGAAGATGGTCCATCAGGGTTACATCGAACCGCACGCGTGCGTGGCGCGCCATGGCGCCGACGGACGGATCACGGTCTGGTGCTCGACCCAGGGGCCGTTTCTGGTCCGCGACGCCTGCGCCGGCATCCTCCACATCGATGCCGCGTCGATCAAAGTCGTCTCGAGCGAAATTGGCGGCGGCTTCGGCGGCAAGATTCCGGTGTATCTCGAACCGCTCGCGATCCTGCTGTCGAAGAAGGCCGGGCGTCCCGTCAAGCTCGTGATGGATCGCGATGAAGTGTTCCGCGCGACCGGGCCGACCTCGGGCTCGCGGATCGTGATGAAGCTCGGCGCCACACGCCACGGGCTGCTCGTCGCGGCCCAGGTCTCGTTGTGGCTCGAGGCCGGTGCCTTCCGCGGCTCGCCCTTCGGCGCGGCGGCCATGTGCGGACTGGCCTGCTATCGGATCCCGAATTTTTTCATCGAAGCCTGCGACGTCGTCGTCAACAAGCCGAAGGTCGCAGCGTATCGTGCGCCGGGCTCGCCGTTGTCCACGTTTGCGACCGAGTCGCTGATGGACGAACTCGCGCGCAAGCTGCACATGGATCCGCTCGAGCTCCGGCTCAAGAACGCCGTCGGCGAAGGCGATCAGGCGCCGTACGGTCCGAAGTACGGACCGATTGGACTCAAGGCGGTGCTCCAGGCCGCACAGCATCATCCGCACTGGTCGGCGCCGCTTGCGACGAACCAGGGGCGCGGCATCGCGTGCGGGTTCTGGTTCAACGCCGGGATGAATTCGAGCGCAACCGTCGCCCTCGACATCGACGGCAGCGCCACGGTCGTCACGGGGAATCCGGACATCGGCGGCACGCGTGTCGCGCAGGCGCTGATGGTGTCCGAAGAGCTCGGCATCCCGGTCGAGCGCATTCGTCCGGTCGTCGCCGACACCGACACCATCGGGTATACCGACCTCACCGCCGGCAGCCGCGTGTGTTACGCCACCGGACTCGCGGTGATTCGCGCGTCCGAGGACGCGCGCGAGCAGTTGCGGCTGCGCGCCGCGAAGACGTGGAAGCTCGAACCGGATCAGGTCGTGTGGGAGAACGGTCACGCGCGCTCGCTCGCGGCGAGCCCCGAGCATCAGCCGCTCAGTCTCAATCAGTTGGCGGCGACGCTCGCGAAAACCGGCGGGCCGATCATCGGCCGCGCGACGGTCAACGCGCCGATGGCGGGCCCTGCGTTCGCCGCGCACATCTGCGACATCGAGGTTGATCCGGAAACCGGTCAGACGAAAGTGATTCGCTACACCGCGATTCAGGATGCCGGTAAAGCCGTGCACCCCAGTTACGTCGAGGGTCAGATGCAGGGCGGCGCCGCGCAGGGGATCGGGTGGGCGCTCAACGAGGAGTACATCTACAGCGAGCGCGGCACGATGCAGAACGCCGGATTCCTCGACTACCGGATGCCGGTCGCCTCGGACCTGCCGATGATCGACACCGTCATCGTCGAAGTCGCCAACCCGTCGCATCCCTACGGCGTCCGCGGCGTGGGCGAAGTGCCGATCGTCCCGCCGCTCGGCGCCGTGGCCAACGCCATGCGCGCCGCGACCGGCGTCCGCTTCACCGAGCTCCCGATGTCCCCGCCGCGCGTCCTGGCGGCGATCGAGTCACTCGCCGCCGAGCCGGTCGCTTAGGGTCAGCTTGGTGCCAGCTTGGTGCCAGGCTGGTGCCAGGTTGCAAGCTGGTTCGTAGCCAAAAATTGCCGACACTTTTCCTGCCGAGCGCGCTAACTATTCACACGGGCGGCGTTGATGAGATCGTCATCGACGCAACGCGCGTTGACGAATTGATCCGGGAACTGGTCGCCCGGTATCCGGGCTTTCGCACCGAACCGATGCTGGATCAAATGGTTGTGGCGGTGGACGGCGAGATCTACCACGACGCGGACTTCGTGACCCTTCGCCCCACGAGCGAAGTGCATCTCGTTCCCCGCGTCGCCGGCGGTGTCTGACGGGGTGTCAGACACGTGTCTGACACCATCCTTGGGAATAGACCTAGCTGGCGACTTCGGTTACGTTCCGGTGGCCGACGACCCACCCTTGGGAGACCTCGAGCTGAGCCGTCACCGCGGTCGTGTGACCGCCTTCGACGCGCGCCAGACAGCCACGGCGCAGCTGCAGCGCGCGCAGCGCCGCCACGACGACGAACTGGAACGCACCAATGTGCTGGGGACGTTGAACCATTGAGCACCTCACCGCGAAGGCTTTGGTGAGGGCTCGGGCGGAAACGCCTAAGAGCTCAAGAAAGCAGGAACTGCAACTATAGCACTCAGCACGACGAGAGACGCGCGCCCGCGGCGCTACCGCTCGTGTGCCGGCCGAACGCTCTGCCAGCGGTGTCCGCACCGATCGCACTTCGCGTACAGCACCATCGTCGTCAGCAGCGAGACCGTGGACACGTCCGCTGCACACTTCGGACACGCAGGAAGTGGTGGCAGCACCGAAGGGATGTGTCTGGCGATCGCTCGAACGGCAGGAGGCGTCACCACTCGAGAAGACGCAGCAGGCCGATTGATGACGAGCGTCCGGCAGCGGTCCGCGATCGCCGTGAAATCGCGCGCAATCTTCTCACGCCAGGCCAGCCGCTCGAGAAACCGCGCGTACGGAACCACCATCGGCTGCTCCTTCTCCGCGGCCTTCAGCGTCGATCCCAACCGCGGCGGGTGACCGGCGCCAGATGCTGCGGACACCACACTTCCCCGCACTTCAGACAACGCCAGTAGCTCTTTGAGGTCGGCTGCTTGTCGGCCGTGACCGTCGAGGATGACTCGCAGGTACGACAACGCGGTGACTGATGCGTGACGGGAATAGTGATAGAAGCCGATTCGCCCACGGCGCCCTCCTGAATTGCTTTGGTGAGGGCGGGGCCAGAGCGGCCGCAGGGCTCAGGAAAGCAGAACAGCAACAACTATACCCGAGTTCAGCTAGACTACGCGGCGTGTACGCGCTTCGGGCGCTCAAACGGCAGCCCGCATTCGCCCTGGTCGCCGTCCTGACGCTGACGCTCGGCATCGGCGCCAACACCGCCATCTTCTCCGTCATCAAAGCCGTCGTCCTTGATCCGCTGCCCTATGCGAACGCGGACCGCCTCGTCGTCCTCTGGGAAGTGAACCCGGAGGCGAGCCTCGAACGGGTCTCGATCCCGACCTACCAGGATTGGAAGACCGAGGCAAAGACGATCGCCGCGCTCGCGGCCTATCGCCAGGTCGACTTCTCGTATGCCGGCAACGGCGACCCACTCAGCATTGCGGGTGTGCGCGCGACGCCGGATCTGTTTGCCGTACTCGACGCACGCCCCGCGCTGGGCCGCGCCTTCACCGATGCCGAAGCCGTCCTCGGCGCCGACCGCGTCGTCGTGATCAGCCACGGCTTCTGGCAGCGCTCGTTCGGCGGCGATCCGTCAGTTGTCGGACGCACAATTCAGCTCGACGCGCAGCCGTTCGCGGTCATCGGCGTGATGCCGCCGGGTTTCGAATTTCCGACCAGCACGCGTGTGGACGCCTGGGCGCCACTCGCCTTCAACCTGAAAGACGTGCACGGCGCGTCACGCCGCGCGCGGTCGTTGATGGTCGTCGGACGGATGACGCCGGACGCGACGGCGGTCACCTCGCAACAGGAACTGACGGTGCTGGCGAGCCGGATCGCCGCAGCCTACAAGGACAGCAACGCCGGCTGGGGCGCACGCGTCGTGCCGGCGCGCGAACAACTTGTCGCCACGTCACGACCAGCGCTGCTCGTGCTGATGGGCGCAGTCGGATTCCTGCTGCTGATTGTCTGCGCCAACATCGCCAACCTGCTGCTGGCGCGGCTCTCCGGGCGGCGCCGTGAGCTGGCGATCCGTGCGTCGCTCGGCGCAAGCCGGTGGGATCTCGTGCGCCCGGTGCTGACGGAAAGCCTGGTGCTGTCGCTCGCCGGAGGCGCGTTCGGCGTCGCGCTCGCCTTCTTCGCGCTGCGCGTGCTCACCGCGCTCGACGGCCGCCTGCCGCGGCTCGAACAGGTCCACGTCGACGGCGGCGTGCTCGCCTTTACCGCGCTCACCAGTGTCTTCGTCGCGGTCGCCGTCGGCCTCGTGCCGGCGCTCCAAGCCACTCGTGGCGACCTGCGTGCGCACCTCACCGAATCGTCCAACGCCTCGGCAAGCCGGCAGGCGGGACGGACGTTGAGCGGCCTCGCGGCGATTGAAGTCGCGCTCGCGCTCGTGCTCCTCGTCGGCGCCGGACTGATGACGCGGAGCTTCACGAAACTCCTGCAGGTCAACCCCGGCTTCGAACCCAACCGTCTCCTCGCCGCCCAGGTCGTGCTGCCGACGACGAAATATCGCGAGCGGCCGGCGCTGGTGCGCTTTTACGAGGACGTGGTGAGCGAGCTGCGCGCGGCCCCAGGCGTGCGCGCCGCATCGGCGGTGTCGATTCTGCCGATGCAGGAGGTCACCGCCGCCTCGGCCCTTCCCTTCAATGTCGAGGGGCAGCCGCCGCCGCGCAACGAGGACCCGCTCGCCGATGTCCGCATCGTCGCGCCCGACTACTTCGAGACGATGAAGATTGTGATTCTCGAAGGCCGCGCCCTTGATGCCACCGACGCGGAGACCACCCAACGAACGAGCGTGATCAACGAGACGATGGCGCGGCGCTATTTTGCCGGCCGGAGTCCCATCGGCCAGGTGATTCAGAATCCGCACGGCAAGAGCACGGTGGTCGGCGTTGCCGCCGACGTACGCAGCGAAGGGCTGGCGGCTGAGCCGAAGAAGCAGGTGTATCTGCCGATGCGCCAGAGTCCCACCGCCGCGATGACGCTGGTGGCCCGCGCCGCGGGCGAACCCGAAGGCCTGACCGGCACCATTCGCCGCGCGGTCTCCGGTGTCGACAAGGATCAGCCGATCTACAACGTCAGCACGCTGGACCAGATGCTGGCGCGCGCGGTCTTCCTGCCGCGCTTGAGCACTCGTCTTCTCTCAGCATTCGCAGTCGCCGCGCTGGCGCTGGCCGTGCTCGGGATCTACGGCGTGCTGTCGTACTCGGTTGGTCAGCGCACGCGCGAAATCGGCCTCCGCCGCGCGCTCGGCGCGACCGCTGGCCAGACGATCGCGCTCGTTCTTCGCAACAGCCTGGTCTTCATCCTCGCCGGCGTCGGTGTCGGACTCGTGTCAGCAGCACTGCTCGCCCGTTCGCTGGCTCGGGTGCTTTACGGCGTCGGTCCCTTCGATCTCGTCTCGTTCAGCGCTGCGGCGGGAATCCTGATTCTTGCCGGAGTCGTCGCCAGTCTGCTGCCCGCGCTCCGGGCCGCGCGCATGGATCCGCTCGTCGCGATCCGCGACCAGGCCTGAAACCTGACCTACTTCGACGCCGCGCCCTTGCCGCGCGACGTGATCTTGTCGAGAAGGAATTCCTGCGCGAGGCGGCTGATGCCGCTGCTGATGAGACCGATTGCGGTGTTCTGCAGCGCCAGATCGAAGGCGCGGCGGTCGTCGGGATAGTAGTAGTTGGAAATCCAGCCGGACGTGAGACTGCCGAGGATTCCCGAGAAGTTCGGCTGCCAGTGTCCGTTGTCGCCTTTGCGGATCACGGTGGTCGCGAGCGCGTATCCGATCCGCGACGGCGTGCTGCCGGTGCCTTTGTAGAAGTAGCGCGGGTCCTGACGGAAGAGCGACGGAAACGCGACGTTCGTGAGCATCGTGCGCGTCATCCCGGTCGCGTAGGCCGCGCCGTACCGCTTCGCGTAGCCCTCGAGCCCGTCACCAAATTCCGGAAAGTCGTTGCGCACCTGCTGCACGCCAGCGACAACCGCGACCGTGGCAAACTGGATGGGGTCGACCCGCGCCTTCCAGGTGAGCTCGAACTTCTGCCGCGTGTTCAGCGGCGCCGCGTCCGGAACATAGGTGACGTAGTAGTTCGGAAAGACGCCGAAGACGCGCTGCTGCTCCTGCTCTTCGATCTGCCGCTGCGCCACTTCCTCGACCGTCTGGACGACGTCGACGACCTCTGCGCCGGCGGCGATCGTCAGCCGGATCTGCGGCAGCGTCGCCGTTTCGCCAGGCTCGACGTTGGCGGTGAGTGAGCGTTCGGCAAACCCCGGCGCTGATACGGTGAGGCGGAAGGAACCCGGTGGGACGTTGGTCAGAGAAAACGCACCGTCGCTGCCGGTCGCGACCTCAGTGGGCGGCGCCCCGTCGTCGCGGACGATTCTGACGAGCGCCCCGGCAATCGCGGTTCCCGCGTCGTCTGCCACCGTCCCGCCGACGGTGGCGCGCGGTTGTTGTGGATCGGGGCCGGCCGTCTGTGACGCCGCGGTCTCCGCCAGGAGAAAACAGGCGAGGACGCAACCACAGATCGTAGCGATGAGACGTGAACGGTGCTTGGCCATCAGCCGTGATGGCCATTGTATTAAAACCTGAACTGCGCGCCGACGCGATACGTCCGAGGACCGAGCGATTCGAGCGGCGTCCCCGCCCCGACCGCACCAAGATTGAGTCGGTGCTGCAGGATGGTACTGGCGTCGGCGGCGTTGAAGATGTCCAGGTTCAACAGGATCTGGTGTCCCATCACGTCGACGTTCTTTCGGACCGCCACATCGACGAGGTGGATGCTCGGCATCCGGCGCGTATCAACAGCCTCGACGCCGATGGATCGCGAGCTCCCGTCCGCGGTCGTGAACGTGACGAAATACGGCGCCGTATAGCCCTGCCGCCCGTGCGCGCTCAGGGCGACATTGAATCCCCACGGCCGATCGGGCGCGAGCTGGTAGAGCCCGCTCACGTTGTATGACCAGTTGCTGTTGATATACACGTTCGCCTTGTCGGCCGACGGTGATTGCAGGACCGCGGCGCCGCCGTCCTCGCGTCGCGGCTGTTCCACGCCGGGATAGGTGGCGTCCGCATTGGTCCAACTCCAGTCGCTCCAGGTGATGTTGCCGCGCAGCATCCAGCGGTTCTTGAGGCGCCTGTTGAAGTTCAATTCAAACCCGGGTGCAGCCGACGTCGCCTCGCTGTTCCGCAGAAACTGGCCGCCGCCGCTGGGAATCGACAATCCCGATCGCAGGGTGAACGCGTCGACCGTGAACCGATCCCCTTCAGGCGTGTTGCCGCTGATCGTCGCCTGCCGCACGTAGTCGCTTGCGGTCGCCGGCCGGGTGGTCTGCCCCGTGAACACGAGTTCGTCGGTCGTCAACGCGTCGGTCACTTTGCGATAGGTCAGATTCAAGCCGACGACGAACTCCGGCAAGAGGGCGTGTTCGATGCCCATCAGCAACTCGTCGTCGAGCGGCGGCGCGAGGTCAGGAGCGACCTGGTTGAAATTGAGAAAGTCTCTCGTGAACGTCGGCGGCCCGAAACTGCCGAGGATCGTCGACCCGTCGTAGACCACCGCACCGCGGACTGATGTGCCGCCTTGAATCGGATTCTCGAAACCCGCGGTACCGGTACCTAACTGCTCGGCGAATCGCGCGTACGAAGCCCGCAGCAGCGTTTTGCGTTCCTCGCCAAGCGCATACGTGAACCCGAGGCGCGGCGAAATCGTGCTCCAGTCAATCGTGTCCTGCGCTGGTGTCGTGACGCGTCGGACCACGCTCGGCGCCAGTGGATTCGCGTCGAGCGCGTGCTCCTCCATCGCGCCTTTCTGCTGGTCGTAGCGGATGCCGATGTTTGCCGTGAGGTTACCGATCGTCAGCGTGTCCTGCGCATACGCGCTCGTGTACTTGACCGTGTTGTCGACATGCTGCGTGCCGGGATAGGCGATGCGAAATCCGCTGCTGGTGTCGAGGCCGATGCGCGGCCCCCAGTCGAAGTCGTCCGCCTGCTCGGCGCCGCGATAGCCGGCGCCGAACTTGAGTTCATGACTGAGCGAACCGGTATTGAAGAAATTCGAGGCATCGAGCTTGAATTCCTGCTGCGGCCGATCGGCGTGGTGCTGAAGGTAGGAATTCAGCCACACGTCGTTGCGGCTCAGCACGGGATCGAGGGTCGTCGTTCCCGCTGGGTCCAGATCGAACCCGCCATTCACCACTGAATACAGGCCCGTCAAATAGAAGTTCGAACTGAAGATGTGCTGGTCTTCGATCTTGAAGGCGTTGGCCGAACCATTGGTGTTCCAGGTGGCGTCCAGCGACCGGTCGAGGCTCGACGGTCCGAGACTCTCGCGCCGACTGTTGAAGTATGCGAACGTGGCCGAATTCTGTGGCGTCAACTGGGCGTTCAGCTTCACGTTCCCGGTGCCACGCGACGCCGAGCCGTCGAACAGGGTGCCTGCCGCCGATTCCGTGAGGTCGACACGCTGTGTGCCGTACGCGCCCCAGATCCACAGCCGATCCTTGATGATCGGTCCGCCGATATCGACGCCGTAGTCGTTGGCGTTGACGCCGCTGTTGTTGAGCGGCTGGGCCACGCCGTCGCCGAAATCGGTGTAGTCGTAGCGGCCCGATCCGCGCCACTCGTTGGTGCCGCGCTTGGTGATCACGTTCGTCACGACGCCGCCGGTCGCGATGGTGGCATCGCTGCCGCCGGTTGTGATCTGCAGCTCTTCGAACGAGTCGAAGTCGAAGTACGCCGGCGAATTGCCGAGCGCGCCGACGTCGGTCACGTTGATGCCGTCCACGAGAAAGGTGTTGCCGCCGCCGCCCGTCCCAGGCGTCAACGACGTCCAGTTGTTCCCGGCTTCGTTGCCGCCAACGTTGATCCGGTCGGTCAGGACGCCGGGCGTCGATTGAAGGACCGCCCACGGATCGCGCGTCAGCGGCAGCTCGTCGACCTGCTGCTGGGTAATGGCCGTCCCGGTGGAATAGCTGTGCGAGCCTAGAAGCGGCACGTCACCGGCCACGTGGATCGGTTCCGAAATGGATACCTGCGTGTCGATCTCAAGCGTCGTCCCGCCGCCGGCGCGCACCCGCACCGGAACCGTCACCGGCGCAATTGACGTTCCGCTCACGGCGACATCGTATTGGCCGGGATCGAGGCTGGTAAAACGGAACGTCCCGTCAGATCCCGTGACTGAGACCCAGGGCGCGCCGCCTCCCTTCGGCGTCAACTTGACGGTCACGCCCGGCATGCCGCTGCCGCCCGCGGCGACCGTGCCGTACACCGATCCCGTGTGACTTTGCGCCGTGGCGAACGTGGCTGAGAAGAAAACCGTCAGCGTAAGGGAAATCAGAAAAGACGCAATCGTTCGTGCCGCTGATCCAGTCATACGCTCCCCTTAAGGAACCGAAACCAGTATCCGCACCAGCGAAATGCGGTGAAACTCTACCATTGGTGGAACGTGAAGTGGACGTTCGAGTTGCGGGGAGCGAAGCAGCCTCCCCCAAACGGGCAAGGGGGTGGTACGGACTCACTGTCGCTAAGTCAGAAGGTCGTTGTGCCAGAACAGGACGTCGTCGGGCGCGAGCCGCATTGGCTTCGCGGAACGGAGATCCCGAACCATCAGAACCTGCGGCGCCGCGGCAGTGGCCGCGATCGTGACCTGCGGCGGCAGAAACCCGGGCGGCAGCCAGGCGGTGATGGCCGGCCGCTGCTCGCCTGGCTCGCGCGCGAGCAACGCCTGCAGCAGCGCGCCCACTCGGGCGCCCCCAGGATCGCGGTCCCCGCATTCTTCGATCGTCCACGTCCCGCCGACGCTGCTGATCACGACATACGCGGCCGCCGTCGTGCCTTCTTCCGCAATGAAGAACTGGAGTTGCCGTGTGCCGGCGGGCGCCAGGCCGGCGAGCAGACGCTTGGTGGTGATGGCGTACTGAATCAGCTCCTGGGTCCGATCCAGATGGAACCTGTATCGACCGGCCCGCGCTCTTCCCATCGCGACAATCGCGGGCAGATCGCGTTCTTCCCCGCAACGCACCATGGTCATCGGCGCGCCGTAGCGCGCGGGCTTGGCCACGTCCAACGTCAGGTCCGTCAGCGCCACCGACTCGAACCCGTCGGGCAGCGGGGCCCCGGCCCGGTCGACCAGCAGGATCATCGCCGCTCCCGATTGCCGGGCGCGTTCGACCACCAGCTCGATCAACCGGCGCGCGCCGTCGCGAGCGACGCGGGACGGTCCAAGATGCACCGCGCTGATGCCGCTCACCCGAACGTGTTCGCCCTCGTAGACGGCGTCGAAGTCGTCCTGCATCGCGCTCGCTACCAGGCGCGATCGTTCGAGGAACGCCAGCCGACGGCGCGAGGTGCGTCCCCAGGCGGTGCGCACACGGGCGCTCTCCAGGCGTCCCCACTCGTGGCCGTTCAGTCCCGCGCTGACCGCCGAATGGGCGATCTGCTCGAGCAGCGATCCGTCAGCGACGACCAGCTCCACCTCGTCGGCCACGATCGACCCTGGCGCCCTCAGACGGCCCCGCGCGTAAAGGTCACCGTCTGCGCCGTCAGATTTGGCTTCGCGGTCCGGTTCGCCGCCGTCCAGCACGTCGACTGGTCGGAGTTCTGATTCGACCACCAGTCGGCCTGCTCCCGCGCCTGACTCGGGAGCTTGAATCCGAGGATGTCGTCCATCTCGGAGAGTCGCAGCACGACGGTCTCCGCATATCGACCGTCGAGGTAGCGGGAGAGCGCAGCGTAGTCAGGGACAGTTTTGGTTGGAAACATGGTGGTCAGTACATGCCTCCCATTCCTCCACCAGCCGGTGTTCCCGCCGCCCCCTTGGCTTCGGGAATCTCGCAGACCAGGGCTTCAGTGGTGAGCAGCAGC
Organism: uncultured Bifidobacterium sp.; assembly: GCA_964577955.1. Lineage (GTDB taxonomy): Bacteria > Acidobacteriota > Vicinamibacteria > Vicinamibacterales > CAVVIG01 > CADEEX01. The sequence goes on from CAZOAZ010000056.1 coordinate 35,345, forward strand.
GACGCAATCGACGCGGCATTCTGGAGCGCGGAGCGCACTACCTTCGCCGGATCGATGACGCCGGCGTGGACGAGATTCTCGTAGGTGTCGGTGAGCGCGTTGAACCCCTCGTCATCCTTCGCCTCCCGCACGCGCTGCACGACAATCGAGCCTTCCTGTCCCGCGTTGGTGGCGATCCACCGGAGCGGCTCCTCGATCGCGCGCGAAATGATGTTCACGCCGATCTGTTGGTCGCCGGACAGCTTGAGCGTCGCGAGGACTCGGGATGCCCGCAGCAGAGCGACTCCCCCACCTGGCACGATGCCTTCCTCGACGGCGGCCTTGGTCGCATGCATTGCGTCCTCGACACGCGCCTTCTTCTCTTTCATCTCCGTCTCGGTGGCCGCGCCGACCTTGATAACCGCGACCCCGCCGACCAGCTTGGCCAGCCGTTCCTGGAGTTTCTCGCGGTCGTAGTCCGACGTGGTGTCCTCGACCTGCGCGCGAAGCTGTTTGACGCGCCCTTCGATGGCCGCCGACGTGCCACCGCCCTCGACGATGGTCGTCGCGTCCTTGTCGATCGTGACCTTCTTGGCCTTGCCAAGGTCTTCCAACTTCAAGTTCTCGAGCTTGACGCCCAGATCCTCGGTGAACGCCTTGCCGCCGGTCAGCGTG
>CAZOAZ010000057.1:0-35713 GCA_964577955.1 uncultured Bifidobacterium sp.
CGAGGCGATCGGGTGGCGCCACGCGATCTCGTGCGACACTTTCAACAACTTGGCGTGCTGGTTGAACATCGAGTCAATGATGTGGATGAACGCTTCGTAGCAGGAGAAGAAGCCGTGCCGTCCGGTCAGGAGATACCCTTCGAGCCATCCTTGACACTGGTGCTCACTCAGCATTTCCATCACGCGGCCATCTGGAGCGACCCGCTCGTCAGACGACTGGATTTCCGCCGTCGAGCAGCGATTCGTCACTTCGAAGACCGCGTTCCACCGGTTCGAGTTCGTTTCGTCCGGACTGAAGACACGAAAGTTGGACGGGTTGCGCGTGATCACATCGCGAATGAACTCGCCCTGCACGCGTGTCGCCTCGGCGTCCACGGCGCCTGGTTTCGGCACCTTCACGGCGTAGGTCTGGAAGTCCGGCAACTCCAGGTCGCGTAGCACGTGGCCGCCGTTCGCGTGTGGATTGGCGCTCATGCGCCGCTCGCCGGCCGGCGCCAGTGCCGCGATCTCGGCGACCAGCCGGCCCTTCTTGTCGAACAGCTCCTGCGGACGGTAACTCTTGAGCCACTTCTCCAGCAGTTTCACGTGGCCCGGCCGACTCATGTCGCCCATCGGCACTTGATGCGAGCGGAACGTGCCCTCGGTCCGCTTCCCGTCCACCATCTTTGGGCCGGTCCAACCCTTTGGCGACCGAAGGACGATCATCGGCCAGCGCGGTCGCCCGGTGAATCCGTTCGTCCTCGCGTCCTGCTGAATGCGTCGGATGTCAGCGACGACGGCGTCGAGCGTCGAGGCCATGCGTTGGTGCATCTCGATCGGATCGTCCCCTTCGACGAGATAGGGCGCATATCCGAAGCCGCGGATCAGCGCGTCCAGTTCTTCAGGCGGGATGCGCGCCAGGACCGTCGGGCCGGCGATCTTGTAGCCGTTCAAATGGAGGATGGGGAGCACGGCGCCGTCGTGGACTGGATTCAGAAACTTATTCGAGTGCCAGCTGGTGGCAAGCGCACCCGTCTCTGCCTCTCCGTCGCCGATCACGCAGGCGACCAGCAGGTTCGGATTGTCGAACGCTGCGCCGAACGCATGGGACAGCGAGTAACCGAGTTCGCCGCCTTCATGAATCGAGCCCGGCGTCTCCGCGGCGACGTGACTGGGAATGCCTCCGGGAAACGAAAATTGTTTAAAGAGGCGCTTCATCCCCTCTTCGTCCTGCGAGATGTGGGGATAGACCTCGCTGTACGTCTGCTCCAAATACGCGTTGGCCACGATTCCAGGACCGCCGTGGCCCGGTCCGGTGATGTAGATGACGTTCAAATCGTGGGCCTTGATGACGCGATTCAGGTGCACGTAGACGAAGTTCAGACCTGGCGTCGTGCCCCAGTGCCCCAGCAGGCGCGGCTTGATGTGACGGAGCGTGAGCGGCTTCTTCAGCAGCGGGTTGTCATAGAGGTAGATCTGCCCGACCGAGAGATAGTTCGCGGCCCGCCAATAGGCATCGAGTTTCTTGACGAGTTCCGGTGCGAGAGGCGTCGATTGTGCAGTCATGCGTCACGTTTCCCTATCGCTGGGTTCAAGCCGAGCAGGTGATCAACAGAGCGGGCGATCATGAGTTCTTCGTTGGTCGGAATGACGCGCACCGCGACGCGACTGGCGTCGGTTGAGATCACTGGAGCGTGCGCCGCGTTGCGTCGGTCATCCAGCTCGATGCCCAGAAAGCCCAGCCCCTCACAAATACGCGCACGAATCACCCCGCTCCGTTCGCCAATGCCCGCCGAAAACACGAGTACGTCCAGCCCACCGAGTGCAGCGGCGAACGCACCGACCCACTTCTTCGCTTGATAGCAGAACAGAGCCACGGCCTCCGCGGCCCGCACGTCCTCGGCTTCTCGCGCCAGCAAGTCGCGCATGTCGGAGCTGGTCTCGGAGATGCCCAGCAGCCCTGACTCGTGATTGACCATGTGGTGAAACTGGGCCGCGGCCATCTGCTCGGTCTCGGCGAGAAACGAGACCAGTCCCGGATCGAGGTCGCCTGTCCGCGTGCTCATCACCAGCCCCGCCGCCGGCGTAAAGCCCATGCTCGTGTCGATGCTCGCGCCGCCGCGCACCGCAGACAGGCTCGCTCCGTTCCCCAGATGGGCAACGATCACTCGACCGGCGGTGACCGCCGGGCCTGCGGCACGAGCGAGTTCCTCGAGAAGATACGAGTACGAAAGACCGTGAAACCCATATCGGCGCACGCCTTTTGTTTGATACCGGCGCGGAATGGGCAGCAGCGTAGCGACGCGCGGCATCGTACTGTGAAACGCCGTATCGAAGCAGGCGACTTGCGGCAGGTCCCGATGACGATCGCGAAACGCCTGGATCAACTGAATCTCGAGTGGCAGATGCTCGGGTGCGTAGGGGATGGCGCGACGCAGTTCATCGATCAGGTCAGGCGTGACACTGACCGGCTGGGTGTGGGCCATGCCGTGGACAATCCGGTGTCCAACGGCCGCCACCGTCGAGAATTCGTCTTGCGCTTCCAACCAACCGACAAAAAACGCCGCAACCGACTCCGCAGCTGGCACCTCCAGCGGAGTGTTGTCCGACAGCCCATCCATCGTGCTCCACGAGAGCGTCGTTCCATGCAGACCGATGCGATCGATGGTCCCGAACACGCTACGCGTCGGCGGCGCGTCCATGCGGTACACCGCGAACTTGATGCTCGACGAACCGGCGTTCACCGCAAGGATCGAGCCGCGAGTCGTTGGCATGAGCCTCACCACCCTACACCGGAACGTTCCAATGCGATCAAGAATGGTCTCATCAGATCCTCGTTGCCCCTCGTGAACGTAGACGGAGCCCGCGCATGAATCCGACCGCGCCGACACACGCTGGACACGATCACCATGCGCACGCGGCGCACCACGCTCAGGAGCCGGGTGGAGACCATCGGCAGCATCAGGCCCCAGGTGCCAGTGGCCACGCGGACATGAGTGCGCACGACAAGCACGCAGGGCATAGCGTAGCGATGTTCCGCGATCGGTTCTGGATCACGCTCCTTCTGAGCATCCCCACCCTCGCGTGGAGCGACATAGCCCACATGGTGGGGATTCACGCGCCGGTCTTTCGAGGCTCTGCCTATATCCCTGCCCTCTTCGGGACAGCGGTGTACTTCTACGGCGGATCGGTCTTCGTCAAAGGTGGTCTGAGCGAGCTGCGCGATCGATTGCCGGGGATGATGACGTTGATTTCGCTGGCGATCACCGTCGCCTTCGTCTTCAGCCTGGCCGTCACCCTCGGGTACCCCGGCGACGCACTGTGGTGGGAGCTCGCGTCGCTCGTGACGATCATGCTGCTCGGGCATTGGATTGAGATGCGCTCGATTTCGCAGGCGTCGGGTGCGCTTCGCGAGCTGGCCCGCCTCCTTCCCAGCACCGCGCAACGTCTTGTCGGCGAAACGGTCGAAGACGTCGAGATCGCAGCACTTCGTGACGGCGATCTCGTGCTCGTGCGACCGGGTGCGAGCATACCGGCCGACGGCCTCGTGCGGAGCGGCAAGAGCGCGGTGAACGAATCGATGATCACGGGCGAGTCGGCACCAGTGGACAAGACCGAGGGCGCGAAGGTCATTGCCGGCACCGTGAATGGCGCCGGTTCGCTCCGCGTCGAGGTGACGGGCACGGGTGAGCGGACGGCGCTCGCCCACATCATGCGGCTGGTCGAACAAGCACAGACATCTCGATCTCGTGCCCAGGCGCTCGCTGACCGCGCGGCCTTCGTGTTGACCATCGTCGCCGTCGTGACTGGGGCTCTGACATTGGTCCTCTGGCTCGCGCTCGGAGCGACCGGAGCGTTTGCGGTCGAGCGGCTGGTCTCGGTGCTCGTGATCGCGTGTCCTCACGCCCTCGGTCTCGCCGTACCGTTGGTGGCCGCCATTTCAACGACGCTCGGAGCACGCTCCGGACTGCTCGTTCGCGACCGTCGCGGTTTGGAGGAAGCACGCAACCTCACGACGGTCGTGTTCGACAAGACGGGCACGCTCACGCGCGGAGAGTTTCGAGTGGTCGATGTCGTGACCGACGGAACGATCAATGCGACCGAGGCGCTGCGGCTAGCCGCAGCCATCGAGCGCGATTCCGAGCACACGATCGCTCAAGGGATCGTCAAGAGCGCCGAAGAACAGAAACTCAGTGTTCCAAAAGCCGAGGAATTCGAAGCCATTCCCGGTCACGGAGTCCGCGCCCGCGTCGAGGGCCAGGAATTCTTCATGGGCGGTCCCAACATGTTGAAGCGGCTCGGGCTCACGCCGGCGACGGCTGTGAGCGAAGCGGCGAACCGCGCCGCGGCGCGTGGACAGGCCTCCGTCTACCTTCTGACGTCGACCAGCGCCATCGCCGTGTTCGCGGTGGCAGATGCCGTCCGTCCAGAATCGCGAGAGGCCATTCAGCGACTGCACGCTCAAGGCATCGAAGTCGTGATGCTGACCGGCGACGCCAAGGCCGTGGCCCATGCCGTTGCGGCGGACCTGGGCATCGACACGGTCTTTGCTGAGGTCCTACCAGGTGAGAAGGTCGACAAGATCAAGGAGCTCAAGCGTCAGGGGAAGCGCGTCGCGATGGTGGGCGACGGTGTGAATGATGCGCCCGCACTCCTCACCGCGGATGTCGCCGTCGCGATCGGTGCTGGCACTGACGTCGCGGTCGAGGCCGGCGATGTGGTGCTGGTGCGGAGCGACCCACGAGACGTCCCGCGCATCGTTGCCCTCAGTCGAGCGAGTTATCGAAAGATGATGCAGAACCTTTGGTGGGCCGCTGGCTACAACATCGTCGCGATCCCGCTGGCGGCCGGCATTCTGGCATCGCAGGGAATTCTGCTCCCTCCGGCCTTTGCTGCGGTACTGATGTCGGCCAGCACGGTCATCGTCGCCATCAACGCGCAACTCTTAAGACGTGCGCGGCTCTAGGCCAAGCCGCCTTACGTGTGTGCCACGGACGGCGTCTCCCCAGCCGCCGGCGCGCCGGCCATGAGCCGACTCAGGGCTCCGCGATCGACCACTTCCTGCTGAATCAGGAGTGCCCCGAGCGCTTCGAGTGTGCCACGCCGAGCTGTGAGATCCCGCCGAACGCGCTCCCGAGCCTCGTCGAGCAGCTGACGAATCTCGTGGTCGATCATCTGGCTCGTTTCCTCACTGCACTCACTCCGCGGCGTCGCCTCGCTCGGGAGAAATAGCGGCCGACGCGATCCCTCGACCGTCGCGAGGCCCATGGTCTGGCTCATCCCGTAGCGCGTGATCATCTGACGCGCGAGATCGGTCGCACGCTGCAGGTCGTCCTGCGCGCCGGTCGAAATGTCACCAAACATGATTTCTTCAGCGACGCGCCCACCGAGCAGAACATCCAGGCGATCCAGCAGCTCGGTTCGCGTGAGCAGGTACCGATCTTCCGAGGGCTGTTGCATCGTGTAACCGAGTGCCGCGACACCGCGCGGAATGATTGAAATCTTCGCCACCCGATCGGCCTTCGGCCGCAACTCCGCCACGATCGCATGCCCCGCCTCGTGATGGGCCACGATTCGTTTCTCTGTCGGATTGATGACTTTCGACTTGCGCTCGAGCCCACCGACGATCCGTTCGAGCGCCTGCTCGAAGTCACGCGCGTCGACGGCGTTCTTGCCACCGCGCGCCGCACCGAGTGCGGCCTCGTTGACCAGGTTGGCCAAATCAGCCCCGACAAACCCAGGGGTGCGGGCCGCGACCGCCGCCAGGTCCAGATCGGGCGCGAGCGTCACGTGACGCGCATGGACCCGCAGAATTTGTTCTCGACCGCGAAGGTCGGGCCTATCGATCACCACCTTGCGATCGAAACGGCCTGGCCGCAGCAGCGCCGGATCGAGGATCTCGGGACGATTCGTCGCGGACATGAGAATGACGCCCTTCTGGGTATCGAAGCCGTCCATCTCGGCCAACAACTGGTTCAGCGTCTGTTCCCGCTCGTCATGTCCGCCGATCATGGAACTCGCGCCACGCGCCTTGCCCAGCGCGTCGAGTTCGTCGATGAAGATGATGCTGGGCGCATGCGCCTGGGCCTGCGCAAACAGATCGCGCACGCGCGCCGCGCCGACGCCAACGAACATCTCGACAAAATCTGATCCGCTCAGACTGAAGAACGGTACGTGGGCCTCCCCGGCGACGGCCTTTGCCAGCAAGGTCTTCCCGGTGCCTGGCTCTCCGACCAACAGGACGCCTTTCGGGATTCGTCCCCCGAGTCGTTGATAGATCTGCGGGTTCTTCAGGAAATCGACGATCTCCATCAACTCGCCGCGGGCCTCGTCGATGCCGGCCACATCAGCGAAGGTGACGCCGGTGCTCCGCTCGACGTACACGCGGGCTTTGCTCTTGCCAATCGCCATCATGCCCGCCTGTTGACCGCGCATGCTCCGCGTGATCACCGCCCACAGACCGAAGAAGAAGAGTCCTGGCAAGACCCACCCGAGGAGCAACGACGTCCACGCATTTTCGACCTGGCCGGTGAACCGCACATTGGCGGCCACCAGCTCCCTGGTGAGGTCGGCGTCCTCCACGCGTGTCGTCACGAACGGATGCTCGCCGGTGCTGTATTCCTTCAGCTCAGCGATCTTCTCTGGCGGCAGGAGCCCTTCAAGTCCTTCGACCGGGAGCGTACCGCTAATGGTGCGATCCTCGAGCACCAGGTTCGCGACCTTCCCTTTGGCGACGAGGCGCTTAAAGTCGCTGTACGACAGATTCTCTGTATGCGAACGGGTGAAGAACGACTGGATCGCGATCATCAGCACAATCGCCGCGATCGAGAACCCCATCGAGAAGCGCTGTTGCCGCTTCTCGAGATGCGCCGGCCCTTTCACGTCCATGGAGTCTCCCCTGTCGAGCGAACCGAGCGGACTCCGCCCCAACTTCGCCGTCGAACCATTCTCCTGCGCGGCGGATTTGTCAGCGGCCGAAGAATAGACGGTTGACCGATCAGCGATCGCTCGACGTCGACGCGATAAGCAAGCGGTTTACCTTGAACATCTTATGAAACTTGTCGTACTGCGTCAGCTGTCCGTCGGAGTGGAACATCTGATCGAGTGCATCGTGGAACTTGTGGTTCTCAGGAAACGCCTGCTTCAGCGCCGAGATGCTCAGCGGATGAACGGTTGCGGCGGCTGCCCCCACGCTGAAGAAATACACGCGCCTCGTCCCCCGGTGAGCAGGCACGGTCGTGGTATAGAGCGTAATCGGACCCGACTCAAGAATCTCGTAGTCTTTGTCGCTGACGAATCGGAAGTCTCGACCATCGCAATCCCGAAGTCCATAAATCTCGCTCTTCGCGTACCGGCGTGTCTCCGTGCGGTGCGTGATATCGACGTGGGGCTTGAGCAAAATGCTGTGTCGGTTTACTTTGTGCGCAGCGGATTTGCAGTCGCCCTCGAATGCGAACCGGCGATCAGCATAGTCGGCTGCGCTCATGTAGATACCGCTGGTTCGTGGGGGTGCTGCCATCACCGCGCCGGCACCGACCAGAACGATTACAAGGAACGCAATCAGAATCGAAAGAGATTTCACACGTCACCTCTCGTCCTCGAGCGCCTAGAGCAGACACTGGAACGGAAGTTAGCGACCACGGTTGATGCACGTAACTTCCACGTTGACAGAGGCTCCAAGATAGCAAGAGCGCGGCCAAGATGCGGCGGCCTCGAAGACCGCAACGCCTTCGCAGTCAGCGTGCCGTACGGGGATTTTTCCGCAGCGCCTGGCGAAATCCCCTGGCCGCTCAAGGTGAAGATACACAAAGGCTTGGCGCAGTTGGGGCAACGAGTAGCCGATCCGCGCCCCTGTTCTGCTGCTTAAAAGACCGGAATCCGCCGCGCCACGAAGTCGTCGCGAACGGTTTCCAGGCTCGCCAGGACCCCGGCCAGGATCTGCGCCACCTCCGAACGAACCGCGTCCTCGTTGACGTCACCTTCGATCGCCACACGGACATCGGCAATTCGGGGATCGTCGACTCGGCGACCGATGTCGCTGACCAGCACGCACTCGGCGCCGGCCACGCCGGGAATCTCTCCGGCAATGCGCATGCAGGCCCGGTGAGCGAGCGCGCTGTAGCTCTTCCCGACGTGCGTGACCGGGTTCTTCCCGGCCATGGCCTCCAGGGTCATCTGACGGTACGGTGTGATCAGGCCCGATCCGCGGTTACCACGTCCCACTTCCCCGTCGTCGCCGGATTCGGCCGAGGTTCCGGTGACGGTAAGAAACAGCTCACCCCGCTCCACATCATCGGCGGCGTTCACGAGGGCGACGACATCGAGCGCCGTGTGTCGGCGCGCTTCGGTCAACGCCAGATCCGCGATCGCGGCCTTGACGGCTTGGTATGCCTCAAGTGTCGGGACGTAACGATCGATGACGGCACACGCAATCGTGAGGTCGATCCGACCGCCGATGCGAACCCCCATCACCTTCACATCGGGACCAATCGCCGGTTGAAAGAGGGCCGCGTCGGCATCCGTCAGGCATCGCTCGACGTTCAAAACGATCCGTTCCAGTTCGGTCAGTGGCGCGTAGCCCACACCGCACGACGTATCGTTCGCGAGCGGCGCAGTCTGGCCACGCGCAAACAGGCTGGCCAGACTCGCAGAACCAGGTTTGATTCGAGACACGATGCGGAGGTCACGTTCGACGTTCAAACAGTGGAGGTGCGCTCGCAACCACTCCCGGCAAGCCGCCGTCGCCAAATCGTGAATCGGAATCGACTCACCGTCCCACTCGTCGGTGGCGCGACCGGCGAGATAGACCTCGATGGCCGCTGTGACCTCGCCGCCACCGAGACGCGGACGGGCGGACCCGCCGACCAGCAACACCTTGTCCACGTTGTGATGCAGGATGTGACCGAACCGTTCGAGATAGTGACACGACAGCCGTGCCGAGATTTCCTCCGCAACGGCGTCGCAGATGGTGTCCGGATGACCGAGGCCCTTGCGTTCCACGACTTCGACCTCGCCAGCAGCGCGGACCGGCGACCTATCGAGTCGGATGACGAGGTCCATCGGCGTGCGGGCCTTTCGCCGCATCACTGACGTCGCCGATGCCCCATTTCTCGAGCAAGGCGAGCAGGCTGAGCGTCGAGTCTTTGATCTGCATGCTGCGCATCACCGCTCGATGCTGGTGGAGATAACCGCGGACAAATTTGACGACATGGCGGATCGGCACGACGGTGATGCGTCCGCCCGAATACGTCTCGTCAGCGGTCCCGAACGCCACCATGCGTAACGAGTGACCTTCGGGTGTCGTGGTCCGCCCCTGTTTGAGCAACGCACCGGCGATCTCAGCAGCGTGATTCGCACCGCAGCACCCGAACCGAGCCAACGCCACGGCGAGGACATCGGGATCCCAGGCCGCGTCGTTAAAGCGTGCCGCACCCTCTTTCACTTCGCCGACGATCATGTCGGGTTCGCCTCGTGGACAGCCGAGCACCGGATCGGGAATCAACGAGTGGTCGATGTCGATGACGTGGTCGCCACTCGCATGACGGATGACGCCGGCATGCGCCCGAGGAAAGCGAAAGGCCAGGATGTCGAGATCCGTGACGGTACGTGTCGCGTTCGCGTGCACGGCCTCCATCACGGGAAACTCCACGACGGTGAAGTAGCCGTTGAGATGCAGATACGTTTGGACGAGGGCGACGGCAGTATCCATGGTCAGGAGGCGATCGTCACACGTGCGCCGTCGCGCACGGTGTCAGATGGCTGCACAACGACAACGGCCCCAGCATCGAGACCGCGTTCAATCACGGTGTGGGCACCGTCGGTCCGACCGATCACGACCTTCGCCTGCGCAACGCGCCCGTCACGAACGACGTAGACGGCCCAGTCTTCGCCGACACGGAAGAGCGCCGTTGCCGGCACGCGCAGCACGTCGTCGCCGTGCCAGGTCACGATCGCGACATTGAGGTGGAAGTCGTGACCGAGCGACGGCGGACGAGGATCGACGAAGTCCAGCATCACCGACACGCGTTGCTCCTCGAGTCCGAGCGGTGAGACCTTGGTGAAGGCCGCCGGATCGATGCGGCTGACGCGCGCCCGAAGCGGCGGCCCGTCACCCCAGTCGCGAATCGTGGCTGCGGCACCGGGACGCACGCTGGTCGCGTCCGTCGTCAGAAAGTCGGCGGCGATTTCGAGCGCGGCGGTATCACCGATTTCGAGTATCGGCGTACCGGCGGCGATGGGGCCGGCGCTTTCGCGCAAGACACGCAGTACACGGCCGGCGACCGGAGCTCGAACCGTCGTGAGCGTCCGGCCGGTGGCGGTCGTGGACGATGAGGCCGCGGCCTCTGCGCGCACCAGCTCCGAGCGAGCGACCGTCAACGCTGCGCGACTGGCCTGCAGCGCCTGCTGCCGGATCTCGAGTTCATGGCCGGCGTGTTCGAGGTCGTTCGCGGCCACGACGCGTTCGTTGGCCAGTCGTCGGGTGGTCTCGAGCGTGCTCTCCGCATGCGCCAGTGCCGCCGCGGCTTCCTTCTCAGTCGCAACGGCGCGTTCGACCGAGGCGCGGGCACTACTGACGGCCGCCTGCGCTTCGGCACGCGATCGTGGATCGAGCGGTCGCGACTGCACCGGCAGAATGTGCGCGACAACCGACGCGAGCGCGACAGGCTCGCCCTGCTTGAACGAAATCCGCTCAAGTTCGCCGTCGACCGGTGCGGCGACTGTAAACAGATCCTTCACGCGCGTTTTGGCCTCGGCGACCACCGTGGCATCGAGCGGACCGCGGGTGACTGTTCCCACCGTGACCATGAGCGGCCGGGGCCGAAGGACCCACACGATCGCGGCACCCACCACCACCAATCCGACGATTCGAACCACCCATGTTGTTGAGCGCGACATCGCCTACTCCCGGGCCTTGAGCACGTCAATCAAATCGAGGTGATCGAGCCTGCGGCGGACCACCAGCGCGGACACCGCGGCGGCAACGGCAAAGACTCCGATCGCAAACGCATACGTCGTCGGTTCGACCACCACGGGGAAGCGGAACAGTTTGGTCGAGAGCGCAGACGACAACCAGACGGACAGCCCGTACCCGACCACGCAGCCGATGGGAATTGCCGGGGCGGCGAGCAGCCCGACTTCACCCAGCAACAGGCCCGAGATCTCCGCGCGCGTGAAGCCCAGGACGCGCAGCGTGGCCAGTTCGTAGGCGCGTTCGGCCAGGGCGATCCGGGCCGTGTTGTACACGACGCCAAAGGCGATGATGACGGCGAAGATCACTTCAATCTGGCGAATGAATGACACCGACTGATCGGACATCGCCCGAAAGTTCGCCATGGACAGCGTGCGGAAATCCACACCGAGGACGGCGGGTGCGCGTTTCAACAGATCGAAGAGCTCGCGCTGTCGCGTCGGATCCAGCAGCACGTTCGCGGCGGAGAAGGTTGCGGGCTCATTGAGCAACCGACCGAGGCCCGTCAGACCGACGTAGATGTTCGTCCCGAGCGCTTCGTCCACCAATCCGACGACGCGCGGCGCCACGATTCGGCGCCGCCCCTCGCGGATTTCGAGCGCCACGCGATCGCCCAGATGGACGTCGGCGTGTTGTGCCAGCCAACGGCTGACGATCACGCCCTCTTCCGGTGCCGCGAACGACCGGTAATCGAGACCAATAATCCGCCGCAGGCGGCCACCAGGCTCGAGACCGACGAGCGTCACATCCTGCATGCTGGCGGCGACGCGGAGTCGTGCCGGCACCGCCCGATACGGCTCGGCGATCCGCACGCCCGGCAGATCCTCCAGACTGTCGCGCTCCTCGAGCGAACGCGCGTGGGTCAGCACGATCGTCATGTCCTCGCGCGCCTGCCGTTGAAACCGGACATCCAGCACCCGCGCCATCGAGTCCGCCGTGAATCCACCGAACACGACGATGGCGATGGCCAGCGACATCCCGCCGGCCGTGACCAGTGCCCGGACGGGGCGGCGCGAAATGCTTCGGACAATCATGCGCACCGGCGGCGCACACCACGCGAGCAGTCCGCTCATCCGATCGAGCAGCGTCGGTCGGTAGACCGGCGCATTCGCGCTCATCGCCACCATCGGCGGCAGCGTGACCACCGACCAGACGGTTGTAAGCGTGCCGACCGCCGCCGCGACCCACATCACCAAGGCGCCGATCGCGACGATCAGCGGCTCGAGACGAATCACCAGCACCGGGAATCGAAAGAAGGTCCCGAACCAGACCGACATCAGGTGGCCGAGCCAGATTCCGATCGGCAACCCGAGCACCGTGCCTCCGGCGACGATACACGAGACCAGCAGTACGTAATGCGCCGCCAATCGCGCGTTGCTGTACCCAAACGCCTTGAGCATGCCGATCTGGCTACGCTCGGTCGCCACCGTACGCGAGAGCACCACATTCACGAGGAAGACCGCCACGATTAAGAAGATGCTCGGGACGACAACCGCCAGGGCGGCAACGGGGCGAATGTGCGCCTCGAGCATCACGTGCGACGGCTGGCTGCTTCGTCCATACGCGCCGAGTCCGCCGTACACGTCCAGCATGCGATCGACCGCGGTGATCACCGGCGCGTCGGCGGTGCCTTCCGACAATCGCAGCGCCACGTCGTTCACGACGCCCCGCATGTCGACCAGCTCGTCGAGCTGATCGCGCGGCAGCCAGAAGACGCCGAAGCGACGCTCGTCGGGGACCAGACCACTCGGCGGAATTTGCATGATGAATTCCGGCGACAGCGCGATCCCAACGACCGTCAACGTCACCGCATGGCCGGCGACGATGGCCCGAACGCGATCGCCTGGGCTCAGACCGTTTCTCTCGGCAAACGCTTCACTGACCAGCGCTTCGTATCGCACCGGCTCGACGTGGCGGCCGCGACGCACATAGATATCGTTCAGCCCGTGACCTGGTCGATCGGGAATGCCAATGAACAGCCCGTTCACCGGCTCCGGCACCGCCGGCAGGTCGACGATGCCCTGAAGGATTACCCGCCCCTCGACCGCCGTGACGCCGGGAATCGCCGCGAGCTCCTTCGTGACCGATTCGGGCGCACGCGCCAGACGACTCCAAACGTGCGCGAAGCGATGCTCGTCGTAGTACTGCCGTTGCGAGAGGATCAGCGCGCGGCTGGTCATGGCCGTGCCCACAAACAGCGCGATCGCCGATGCGACCACGAGGGCGATGGCCAGCGCCTGCGTCTTCAGCCGCACTAGATCGCGCAGCAGTTTCTGATTGAGCGCACGCATTACCAGACCAGTTCTTCGGCTGACACGCGCGCCGCATTGCGGGAGTCGGACACGAGTTGGCCATCCGCCAGTTGCAGGACGCGGTCGGCCATCGCCGCAATCGCCGCGTTGTGCGTGATCAAGACCGTCGTCGTCTTCAGTTTCTGATTCACCGCGCCAATCGCCTCGAGGACCACCTTGCCCGTCTTCACGTCGAGGGCCCCGGTGGGCTCGTCGCAGAGGAGCACGTCCGGACGCTTGGCAATCGCGCGGGCGATCGCGACCCGCTGCTGCTCGCCGCCCGACAATTGTGACGGGAAATGGTGCAGCCGGCCGCTTAGTCCGACCAGCTCCAGCGCCTCAGCCGGACGAAACGCGTTGACCGCGATGTCGGTGACGAGCGCGACGTTTTCCATCGCGGTTAAGGTCGGCACGAGGTTGTAGAACTGAAACACAAATCCCACGTGGTCGCGGCGATAGGCTGTCAGGACGCGATCGCCAGCGGCGGTGAGATCGACGTCCCCGTAACGGACACGTCCACTGGTCGGCACGTCGAGTCCGCCGATGATGTTCAGGAGCGTCGACTTGCCGCTACCCGACGCACCGAGCAGCACGACCAGTTCACCGGCATCGAGGGTTACATCGACGCCGCGCAAGGCGTGGACCTGCACGTCGCCCATCTGATAGGTCTTCGTGACTCCCTGCAACGAAAGAACCGGACGTCGCGCACCGCCGTGCGGTTCGGCGACTGCGGCTTGTACGGGTGAAGCGGTCACGGGTGCACGTGTGGGGCACTGAAACTTGCGCGCGGCCGTGCCAATTTTGGGATGAACGCGGGGGTTGTCGCCGCATACCGATCCCAGGTGTCGCCAAACTCACGCCGCGCGTCCGCTTCTTCACGATAGGCCAGGCGCACGTAGGTCACGACGAGCACTGGAAACATCACCAGTGTCACGAGCGTCGGCCACTGCAACAGGAAGCCAAACATGATCATGATGAACGCTGCATACTGGGGGTGACGCATGTAGGCATAGACGCCACGCACCGCGAGAACGCCCCGGCGTTGCGCACGATACAGCACCCGCCAGGCGGACGCCAACAGGAGAAAGCCCGCCAGGATGAAGACATTGCTGGCGATGTGGATCGGATTCAGGTGTGGATCGCCCTGGAATCCGAGGAGCGTATACCAGAGATGCCCGACGTCGTGGCCGAGCGGATCGACGCCGGGAAACCTTCGCGTCAGCCACCCTGACAATAAGTAAATCGTCAAGGGGAAGCCGTACATCTCCACGAACAGCGCGATGATGAACGCGGAGAACGTCCCGAACGTGCGCCAATCGCGCTTGGTCTGCGGCTTGAAAAAACTGAACGCGAAGATGATGAAGATCGCCGACTCGATCACGACGAGGGACCACAGTCCATAAGCAGGAACGTCCGCAGCGTGATTCACGATCGTCCTCCCTCGTCGTGGTGAGCCGAGTGCGACCGGTGATGATGGCCGTGGCGGCCGTGCATCAGTAAATGCATGAGCGGGCACGCGGCCAGCAGCAAGTACGGCACGATGCCAAGCAGATGTGCCCGGTGCTCCTCCCACAAGAAGAACGCGGCAATCGCCAGAAACACGCAAATCGCCACGGTCGTCGGGAAATTCCTGCTGCCGGTGTCCTCTGGGTTGCTTGATACGCTGGCCATGACCCACTCCTTATGCCGCTGCGCGGCAATGCCACTGCCTGATACAGGCAGCCTTCGTGCCATGCGGTCTTCGTCCTACACCCACGCGGGAACTCGCCCAATTCGCATGGTTTAGGGAGCCGCCGCCGGCGGCCGATCGGGAATTTCACAACCTGGAGGCGGGAAATTTTCCGCACCGCTACTCCTGTCCGACGCCTTGCTCTAACGGTCAGCGGAGGATTTTCATGAGGGCACGCCTTGCGATCCTGACCGTTGTCACTGCCATGTCCGCGTTCGTTCTGGCTCCTGCGTACGTGCATGGGCAGCAAGCCCCGGCGGATCAGAATCACGACCAGCATCATCCAGAAGCCACGACCCCGGCGGCCCAAACGCCCGCACCTCCCGCCTCACCCGCCAACATGCAGGGCATGCAGTCCAACATGATGGGAAACATGAACCGCATGAAGGCCGATGACGCCAAGCTCGATGATCTCGTCAAGAAGATGAACGCCGCTACCGGGCAAGCGAAAGTCGATGCGATGGCGGCTGTGCTGACCGCGCTCGTCGAAGACCGCCATCTGGCCATGGAGCCGATGATGTCGAACATGATGGCCATGATGAACATGATGAGCGGCGGCGGCATGATGAATGGCATGAAGAACAAGTAACTCGATCATGTGACGTCATCTCAACCAGTGGCGGACCACGAGCAACGACATCCCGAGGTGTCGGCACGTGGATATACGTGTCCGATGCATCACGAGGTGCGGCGCCCAGGGCCCGGCAGCTGTCCGAAGTGCGGCATGCTGGAGCCCCGCGTGGTGACTGCGGACGAAGACGCCAACCCCGAACTCCAGGACATGACGCGCCGGTTCTGGATCGCGGCGGCTTTCAGCGTGCCGCTGTTGTTGTTCGTGATGGGCGACATGCTACCCGGCCTTTCTGGTCCTGGGTGGCGACGAACAAGCGACCGCTCATCGAATTGCTGTTCGCGAGCCCCGTGTGCCTGTGGGCGGCCTGACCGTTTTACCTGCGCGCCGTGCAGTCCGTCGTGAACCGCAGCCTCAACATGTTCACGTTGATCGGCCTGGCGTGAGCGGCGTACGTCTACAGCGTGGTCGCGGCGATCTTCCCGCAGCGGTTTCCCGTGTCGTTCCAGGAAGGTGGCACGGTCGCAACCTACTTCAGAGCGGCGGCCGTCATCGTCACGCTGATTCTGCTCGGGCAGGTCCTCGAGCTGCGCGCGCACAGCTAAACCAACACCGCGATCATGAAGTTCCTGGGACTGGCCCCCAAGACGGCGCGGCGGCTGCGGAATGATGGCAGCGAAGAAGATGTCGCGCTTGATGTCGTTCTGGTCGGCGATCGGCCGCGAGTCCGTCCCGGTGAAGAAGTGCCGGTGGACGGCACCGTCATCGAGGGACGGTCACACATCGACGAATCGATGGTGACCGGCGAACCGATTCCCGTCGACAAGCGACCCGGCGAGAAAGTGATTGGCGCCACGATCAACGGTACTGGCAGCCTCGTGATGAAGGCGGAACGGGTCGGCGCTGACACGCTGCTCACGCAGATTGTTGCGATGGTCGCGGCGGCACAACGCAGCCGCGCGCCGATCCAAAGGCTCGCCGACACCGTGTCAGGCGATTTCGTGCCGATCGTCATCTCGTCGCGATGGCTGGTGACGGGATCAACGATGCACCCGCCTTCGCCCAAGACGCACGTTGGGATCGCGATGGGAACGGGTAGCGATGTGGCCATGGAAAGCGCCGGAGTCACGCTCGTGAAAGGCGACCTGCGCGGCATCGCCCGTGCGCGTCAGCTCTCGCGCGAGACGATCCGCAACATCAAACAGAACTTGTTCTTCGCGTTCGTCTACAACGCCGCGGGCATTCCGATCGCCGCGGGCGTTCTGTATCCGACCTGGGGCTTGCTCCTCAGCCCGATTATCGCCGCCGCTGCGATGAGCTTCAGTTCCGTCTCCGTGATTGGCAACGCGCTCCGACTCCGATCCGCGCGGACCCCCTGAGATCAGACGCAAACGTCCGCCGCGTGCCAACGCCATGCTCGTCCTGCGGCGGCGATCACAACGCATTCGTGCCGCGGCGCTCGATTGCCAAGTTCCAGCGCTGAACTAGCGTCGGGCTGTAGAGTTACGCTGATCCAATCCGTGTTCCTCGGATGGCCAGTCCTCTCGCGAGGACCTTTCGCCTCAAGTTGAAAGCGAGAGAACCTCGATCAGCTCAGACGCCTCCCATACATCAATGGCACGGTATCGGATAGGCCTCAATTCGAGAGCGCTCTTCGTGCAACGCCGATATACCCAATGGTGCGAAAGACCCTGTCCGAACGCGCCTGACGGAGACGCGAAGAAACGTTGCACACCGTCTGTGATGATTCAGTGCCATCTCTGTGAACTCAGGCTACGGTGCTGCCGTCCGCATCAGATCGCCACATTTCTGGTACAAGTCAGAGTTGATCTGGTTATTCAAACCGCTGACGGTCCGGCCGTCGGTCGCTCCGTCTCTTAAAGAAAGCGCTTCGATCCGCACAGCGGAACAACCTCCCAACCCATGGCAAACCGACGAGTCCGCCGGTTCGACGATTGAGCCTTACTTTCGCGGACTGCCAAGGCGACCCCAATGGCTACGTTCACGCCTCGGGACGTCACGACTCACGCCGCTCGACGTTAGCGCAACCCTGACCGGACGGAAGCGCTGTTCGCTTCGAACGAGAGGCGCCGTCGCGAACCTCAATCTCCAGGTCCGGCGACTTGTCGAGATGACCGTGAGACAAACGCGAAAAGAGCAAACACCATCAGCATGTAAATCGCGAGATCGTCAGGTTGAATGGATTCCGGCTCTGTCTGCGCCACCTGTCGAGGGACGTGAAGGCCGTGGACAACCCCGGCCCCCCGGACTCAACACAAATGTAACCTTCTCTGCTATGGCGACGATTTTGTCCGCCCGCGTCGATCTCGCCCTAGGTAGGAGGCTGCGGGCGGCGTGCCGACGCAATGGCCGCATCGACCGTGCTTTAACGAAGAGCGCGGGGCTGTGGCCATACACTAAGCGGGCAGCCTATTTATACGGTTGAGGATTCTGGAGTGACAGGGCCAGTCGCGGTGGTACCGATGGCCCTCGGAGGTGCACGGTCGCGAACAGCTACTTCGTGACAGGCCTTGAGCGTCAATCGAACAGTGTCTGCGATCCGGCATCGCTCCGCGCCGAAGAACACCTACAGAAATGTCATCGCCTCATCCAGCCCTACATAAGTGTCAGCAATCGAAGATCTCGGAGTTGGACGGAAGGGCGATTTTCCCCTAAGAAAACTGGGCCCCATATAACTTCATCATTTGGCGTTCGCCTTGCATCGGAGCACGTCGCCGCCTGACGTGCAAACGGACGCGGCGGGGTAGCGCTTTCTCCGATCCACTCATTCGACGGCGACGCGGACGAGCATTCGATGCTCGCTCCAAAGGAGGTCTATTTGACGACGTATTCTCGGTTTACCCGCCTGCGCGCAGCGAAGACTGTCGCCGCGGCGATCACTCTCCTCGTGATCGGCTCGCCTGCAATCGCCCAACAGAATCCCTCTCTAGAACCACGGTTGAATCTATCTGGTGGAAGCGCTATAGCGGCGGCGGCATCGGAGGCTCAGGCACCTGCGCAGGATGATTCGGCGGCGAAACAGGATTCGGCGACGATGGATTTCTTCCGAAAGACCGAGTTGTCAGGCTTCGTCGACACGTACTACACCTACAACTTCAACAGGCCTGCAGGTCCGTGTACCACCGTCGCAGGCATAGCCGTCTTCAACTGTTTATCGAATTTCAACTTCGCGCACAACTCATTCAGCTTGAACCTTGCCGAATTGGCCATCGAGAAGAAGCCGACGCCAGATAGCCGCGGTGGGTTTCGGATCGACTTGGACTACGGTCCGACAACGACCTGGGTCCATGGTTCTGAGCCAGGAGGCGTGCAAATCTATCAGAACATCCAGCAAGCGTATATCAGCTACCTTGCCCCAACCGCGACAGGAACGCTGCAAATAGACTTCGGCAAGTTTGTCACGCAGCACGGTGCGGAAGTAATCGAGACAAAAGACAATTGGAATTACTCGCGCTCGTTGCTCTTCTCCTGGGCGATACCGTACTACCACACGGGCGTGCGGGCGATGTACAGTCCGAACGACAAGGTCACGCTGATGGGTGATCTAGTGAATGGCTGGAACAACGTCACGGACAACAACACCGGGAAGACGATTGGCGCGCAGGTGATGCTCAAGCCCGTTTCGGCGCTGTCGATCATTGCCAACTACATGGGTGGCCCTGAACAGAACAACAACAACGATGACTGGCGTCACTTGTTTGATGCGACCGCCACGTATACCGCCACGCCGCAGGTAAGCTTGATGGCAAACGTCGACTTCGGCAAGGACCGTGTCAGCAGCGCTGATGTGAAATGGCACGGCGTCGGCGGCTATCTCAAGTACCAGCCGAATTCATGGTTCGCATTCGTGCCGCGCTACGAACATTACAGCGATCCCGACGGGTTCACGACCGGAACTGCCCAGACGGTGCAGGAAGTCACCTTGACCGGAGAACTCAAACCCAAGGACGGCGTCATGATGCGTATTGAGTATCGACGAGACTTTTCTGATGCCGCGTTCTTTCTGACAAATACGGCGGAGACGGTCAAAGCCCAGAACGTGATCACGATCGGTTTTGTTTACGCATTCAGTACGAAGGCCCAGTAGTCTCCCTTCAATGTTGACAACACTAGCGACGCGCCAGCCCGGGCGCGTCGCCCAAGGTCGATCCGTGTGTGCAAGAAGTGTCATTTGGCGTCCCGGGCGCCCTCGGTAACGCTCGTTTGTGAGTGCTGGTCATCGATGGAGCGACCGGTATGTCTTCCGGGCGACAAACCGCTGGAGCCCGCCGCTTGGTGACGGAGTCCGTTGGCGGCTGCACTGGCGCGTCCGGACCGTCACGATGCGATAGAATGCGGCATCGGCTTGGCGGCGTCCACCGCGAACCGACGTTGCCGCCCGAGGCGCCGATCAGGCAAGCGCCAACCACTTGGAAATACCGCTTCTAGTCGCACGCCTCGGATTTCCTCCGGCGAGGATCCTCAGTTCCACTTCGGAGTCTGGGCTGGCGGGCCTTCGAAAGTCGTCGCGCTACCGTTCTGCTGCGAATTCTAGTGGTCGACGCCGCTGGCTCTCGCCCTACCGTGGCAATAGCGGGCTTCGTGGTAGGCGCACTATGCCAGCCCAGTCTATTTTGTGCGTTGATTCGGTCGGTCGCTCGAGCCGCACTGGGTGGTCGTCAAGGTCAGCGCCAGGTGGCGCAACGCACGACACGAAATCAATTCGTACAGGCCACTATAGCTCGCTGCCCGACAAGGTCACTACAATTGGGGATTGAGGTACGCCTGAGGTTCAAATTCCTTGTTGCGTTACGGATGCACGAGCCAACAATTGCGCCTTGCGGGACAAGGCGAGCAATAAATGAAGTCGTTGGCATCCTGTCTCCTGGAGCGCATGGCGCGTTCAGATGCTTCGAGGAGTCGATGTGCGCATCACTAGCCTAACGCTCATCGCCGTACTGTCTGGAAGTGCAGGACTATTTTGGTACTCACAATCGTCGCCCGGCTATCGAACGTCGACAGCGCCGTCGAAGTCTGGTCTTGAGCTCGAGTCGATCGACCGAAAAGTTGATGCCTGCGTTGACTTCTATGAATTCGCATGCGGCGGCTGGATGCGACAGCATCCGCCTTCGCAGGATCTCACGATTTTCAGCCGGACACGTGAAATGCGAGAACGCGGCTTTGCTGTGCTGTCGCGCATCTTGGCAACGCCTGGCAACGATCCGGAGCGAAAGAAAGCGAGCGACTATTACGCGTCATGCATGGACGAAGCTGCGATCGACGTGAGAGGAATCGCGGCGCTACGACCAGTGCTGTCGCGGATCGATCGCTTGAATACGAGAGACGAGATACCGGCGTTACTTGCGTTTCTGCATTCGGTCGCAGGGCAGCCTGAAATTGCCCAGCGGCAGGCCGCCTACAGCGCTCTGTTCGATTTCAGCTCTCAACATGACGCGCCGCGACAGACTGCCAGCGTCAATTCAAGTGGGATATCTCTCCCTTATTACCAACTTTACCTTTTACGTGACCAGCGTTCGACGTTGTTTCGAACCTTATTCGCGGAGCACGTCCGACAAATCTTCACGATGCTCGGCGTATCCTCCGATGAAGCTGCATCTGGTGCTCGTGCCGTGCTGGCAATTGAAACGCTTTTGGCGTTTGAGGCCGCCAATATCGGCCTCGACGACGCACGTTCGATGTCCCTAATCGACCTACAAGCCTTGACTCCGCATTTCAGCTGGAAGGCGTATTTAAGCGCGGCGTCGATTCCGTCCATTTCTACGATCAGCGTCGCAAAACCAGCCTTCCTGAGAGCTGCTGATTCAATCGTCGCAGACGCGCCGATTGCGGATATAAAGCGTTACCTACAATGGCAGGTCGTGCACGCTTCCATGTTGATGCTGCCATCGCAATTCCGGCAAGCCGATTTTGAATTCTTCCGGCGCGCATTGCGAGGTGAACAGCGGCTCGAATCGCGGTCACGCCTTTGCGTTATGGAGACGGACAACCGCTTCGGGGACGTGTTGGGTAAGGCCTTCGTGGAAGAAACGTTTCCCCTGCAGTCCAAGAATGACGTCATGATGATTTCCAGCGCAATACGAACCGCGATGGAAATGGAGATTGATACGGCGTCGTGGATTACGGCAGAAACAAAAACCATGGCGAAGGAAAAGCTGGCTACTATCGTCGAGCGGATCGGGTACCCAAATCGCTGGCGGAACTATTCAAGTCTGGAAGTGAGCAAAAACGATGCGCTCGGAAATTTTCAGCGGGCGTTGACATTTAATAGGATGGGTGATCTTCAAAAGATTGGCCGCGAGGTCGATCCCGATGAATGGCCTGGCGTGACGCCATCGAGCGATGTGAGCGGCTATCGTGTGGATCTCAACGAAATCTTTTTTCCTGCCGGCTTCCTTCAACCACCGTTCTACAGCGTCGGGCGAGACGCAGCCGTCAACTACGGTGCCATTGGCAGCACCATAGGACACGAAATCACTCACGGTTTCGACGACGATGGCCGTCGATTTGACAGCCACGGCAAGTCCATCAATTGGTGGACGGATGCTGACGCCAGTGCCTTTGAGCAACGAGCTGAGTGCCTCGTCGATCAGTATTCCCAGTACGAAGTCGCGGGTGGTGCAAAAGTCAATGGCAAGCAGACGCTCGGCGAGAATATCGCCGATAACGGCGGCATGCGACTCGCGCTGATGGCATACCTCGCAAGTTCCGGCGCTGCATCAGCGGCGACGCTGGATGGGTTTACGCCGATACAACGCGTATTCTTAGGCTGGGCCCAGTCCTCATGCGAACACCTTACGCCTCAAGCTGAAAGCCAGAGGGCCCCTACCAGTTCGCACGCCCCAAATCGCTACAGAGTCAATGGCACGGTATCGAATATGCCAGAATTCCAGGCGGCATTTTCGTGCAAAGCCGACACACCCATGGTGCGAAAGAGCGTCTGCCGTGTCTGGTAGCTTCGGAACGTGCTCCAGAAAGATCGAAGAAGCCCGCACGAACCTACATGATGAACTAACTCGCGATACACCGTCCGGTTCGACGATTGAGCGTCACTTCCGTGAATTGACTCGCGATGGTAGAAATGGGGCGTGCTCACCCAGGTGACGCGGGTCGTCGGACTGGGTTGGCCCTCATCGGAAATCAACGCCGCCTCAACCTCGGCAGCCTCCGCGTTCAGATAGACGAACGCGTTCACCTATCCATTGTTCACACGGACCTGCTGTGCCGGGACCGAAAAGAAAGAATTGACCTCACGAGAAATCTCGCCAGCTCGAGAGACGGTCAATCCTTGATGTCGAAGAGCCTGGACGAACTGATCGAGCGTTGCCGATTCAGTCGGGCGAACGGGGCCGCTACACGAGGCAAGTAGCAGGAATGACGCAGCGAGCGGCCATCCCCCAACCAGCATCCGACGCATGACGTGACCTCGCCGCAAGCAAACGAAATTCTATCAACCTGCCGCAGCCTGTGGAACATTTCAAACCGGTGGCCCGGCACATCCCCCTATTGAGGCGGCGGCATTAATTTCGTAACAGCAGCGGGCCGCCGGTCGCCTTCCACACCGACCCATTCGGCGCTCGTGCCGTCCGAGAAGCGTTGATGCGCCTTCCACGCGACCTGTTGGGACTTCGGGTTGCGTGCGATGAACGAAAATTCGCCCGTCTGCTTGGGAGGAATTTCGCGCTTCCACGTTATCGCGACGATTCGCCCGCCGTCGCGGCGGGTTTCAAATGAATACCCCTCCCCCGCGATGACTTCGACGATCGTCATGTCCGCGGGCACCTCCAGCTCAACAGATGTCGTCGCGACCTGGCCCTCTGTTGGAACCCGTATCGTGTAACGCTGCTCGGCCCCCGGCTGAGACTCGCGCGGCGTGACGGTCACGTGCGCCTGAAGAATCGCCGCTGATAGAACAACTCCGATCGCAACTGCTGCAGTTCGCATCGCTCTCTCCTTCCAATGTCACCGTGTTGCCGCGTCTCGAGCGCTCAGTGCCTCGGGCTATCGAGAGTCACTTGGAGTCGATTTGGGTTGCGCCCACCTGGATCTGACCCGCCATTAACGGATCCTCGCCATTACCAATCTCAACCACCACGCGACTGCCAATCTGGACCTCCGAAAGCGGCACTTTTCGTTTGTCGCGGGTGGCCGTCGTCTTCGTCGTGATCGCAATCGAGAGGTTCTCGCCACTCGGTGTCTTCACCTCCAGGTGTTTTGCATCCCGGGCCGTCACGGTTCCCATGATCTTGTGGATGTGTCCATCATGAGCCTCCGGCAAGGCGTATGCGACGATGACTGTGATCAGTACTGCCAAGGCGAGTCGTCGTGTCATTGATCCTCCTCAATGTTGGTGCGCGGGTGCCACGGACGTGGTCGCCCCTGCTTCTTCGCCCCTGAGAAATCGTTCTTCCTCGAGCTCCTGCCGAACTTCAGCGGGCGATCTCGGATTCAGCGATTGCATCTCTTCGAGTTCCTCAAAGGTCAGCTTTGGCAATCGCCTGATGAAATGCACCAGATGCCAGCTGGCGGTCTCGCCTTCGTTAGCGCCATGGTTCCACGCCGGCATGCCTGTAAATCGAACCCCATTCTCGATGATCCAGAACAGCTCCCCATCCGTCAGGTTCTGTGTTTTCGGCAGACGCATGTCCGGAACCTTCGGCCACATGCCGCGACCCATCTCCGTGTCACCACTGCCATCGTTGGCATGGCACGGAGCGCAATGATCCGCAAAATGGGCGCGCCCTTCAGCGATGACCTCGCCAGAATATTCGACCGGATTCGTGAGGGCCCGCGCCCGGCGAGCAATCGCCATGTTTCGGACACGGCCGGCCAGGAATGTCTCGATCCGCCCCGGTTGTTCCTTGGCGCTCACGCCGCTGTTCACGAAGTACAACAGCCCCGCAGTGCCTACGAGCAGTGCGACGCCGACGAACAACAGAAACGCCTTGAGTACGGGTCTCATGCTGCCCTCACCCCTTGGGCTTCTTCGCGAACTTCGCCGGGTTCTCCAGGAATTCCTTCAGCGATTGTTCGGAGCTGAAGTAGTACGTCTGAGCCTGATATGTCGTCTTCGGCGCGGTGGCCGGATCGACCATCAATCCGTTCACGGGGTCTCGTTGCTTGGCGCCCGCCACCGCAGCCGAATGGGCGGCGTGCGGATCGGTGCTTGTCGTTTCGGCTGGCCTCACCGCGGTCGCCCTTGACCGGGGGGACGGCTTCGTCGCCGCGGCCGTCGACATGGCGTGGCCCGCATGTGGATCCGTCGCCGCAGGGTTCGGTGCGGTCTTCGGCGCTGGTTTCGCCGCGGTTGATCCGCTAGACGCAGGAGAGGCGCCCGGCATTATGTGTCCGGCATGTTGGTCGACGGCCCCCGCCCCCGGTTGAGCCTGTTGGGAGTTCGCTGCGGGGGTGTTCATGGGCATCGTATGGCCCGCATGCGGATCAATCGTGGCCGATGGCGTTTGCCCAGGAGAGTTCTCCGGCGCGTGCATGCCTGGCATGGTGTGTCCGGCATGTGGATCGGTTGACGTCGCAGCCGTCGAACACGGCGCTGACTGTGTGCGAATGTCTCGTAGTGCGGCCATGAGATGCTCCACCGCTGCCCGCATCTCTGTCGGACTGTTCGACAGTCGCGCCGCCTCGGCGCGGCTCATTGCCGCGGCGATGATATTTTCGATGGCCGGCTGCACTTGCAGACACTGAGCAAGATCGGGACTCTCTGCCTGCGATGTACCCGGCTGATGGGCGTCGTGTTGCGCCCAGGCAGCCGTCGGTAGAAGGACTACGGCGACTGCAATTACGTGTCGCAGACGGTAGGCGTTCATTGTTCGCTCCCCTTTGACATGCTCGGTGTTTCGTTTGCCGCGCCCGTTCTTGCAGGCGTCTCGAGTCCGTCTCCAGCTAGGAATCCCTGCAACTGCAGCGCAGCGCGCCATGCATCGTTCAAACTCTCGAAATAGGCGGTGGACAATTCGAAGAACGTCCGCTGGGCGACGAGCACCTGCGGGTACGCAGCGGCCATTTCGCGATAGCGCGAAAGATAAAGCCGATACGCTTCTTCGGCCCTCGGCAGGATTTCGCTGCGATACGCTTCGGCCGCTCGCAGCGCGGTCAGATAGTCGGCGTACAGCCGCGCCGCCCGCGATTGCAGCGACAACTCGGTTCGCGCGACCTCTGCCTGCGCCCTGGCCTCGTCGGCGCGGGCCGCAGCGATGCCACCCTGGTTGCGATTGAACAGCGGCACGCTGACGCCGGCTTCTACCGTGCCCTCCCACCCGATCGGGCGTCCGGTATCTTCGCCGGACTCACGGTTGTACGCGGTGCCGCCGCGCAGGAACAAATCAGGAAACGGTTCGCGTCGCGCCCGTTCCGTAACCGCGCGCGCTCGTTCGAGGTCGGCACGCGCGGCACGGAGATCCGGACTCTGTTCAATCAGGATTCGAATACTCTGCTCTCGCTCGAGATTGGGAATCGCGACATCAATGGTCCCAGCAAGAGGACGCTCCGCGACGTCGCGCGCGCCTGTCAGCGCCGCAAGCTGCGCCCGAAGGGCAAATCGCTCATTTCGCGATCGATTCAGCTGCAGTTGCAACCGCCTCGACTCAATCTCAATCTCAAGATAGTCCGGCCGATCGGCTGCACCGACGTTGAATAGTTGCGCGGTGACACCGACAGCTTCTGATGCCAGTGCCGCGAGCCGCTCCTGGACCTCGATGCGACGCTCCGTCGACAATACGGAGTAGTACACCTGACGCACGGAGCTAAGGATCCGCAGCCGCTGCAAATCGCGAAGCGCCTCGGCCTGATCGATCGTTTTCTGTAGAACGTTGCGCGAGAGTCGCAGCTTGCTACCAAGCGGGATCGTTTGCTCGACAAAGAAGCCGTATTCGCCCCGACGGTCGACATCCCCGGCCTTGATTTCCTGGCCGGAGAATCCGATGACCGGGTTTGGGAAAGCGGCGGCTTGGCGCGTCCGGCCCTGAGCGGCCTCGATCCCGGCCGCCGCCGCGATGCCAGTCGGATTGTTTTGAAGCGCCAGCTGCTCGAGTTGGTCCAGGGTGATTGCTGGCGCGACCGTCGGAGTTTGCGCCTGCGCGGAAGCTGCGATGACGATGAGCGCAAACAAGAATGCGAGACGTATCACCTCGCACCCACCTTGGTGGCCTGTTCCGTTTTCATGGCCTGAATCTTGTCGAACAGATCCGGATCGAGGATCCGAACGATCGTCATCATGCCCATCGTCCCACCGCTCCACCCCGGCCGCAGTCCGTATGTTTCGGGCTTGGTCACCATCTCGTCCATCACCATGAACATGTCCTGCGGATATCCCGGGTACATCCCCGCGTTGGGAGCAGCGCCGACTCCTGGCGCTGGGAGTGCCGTCTCCGGAAGTGGCGCCAAAGGTACGTTGGCCACGCTTCTGGCGGAATCAGCACCGATATTGACGGTGCGGCCGAAGGCCGGTGCCGCGGCGTCGGCGAGTGCATGGCCCTCGTGAATACCCATGCCCGCGTCCATCGCTCCTGGCCGTGGAGCATTGGCATGCGACATCATCATCGGCCCGACCATGGAAGCCATTTGATTCATCATGTGGTGCGGCAGATGGCAGTGAAAGTGCCAGTCGCCGGGATTGGTGGCGACGAACTCGATGTCCCGCGCTTGTGCCACTCCGACAAGTACCGTGTTCTCTGGAACGACCGCGGTCGTCTGGATCCGTCCGGCTTCAGTACCCGTTACGTAGAACTGGTGACCGTGCAGGTGCATCGGATGGTGATCCATCCCGAGATTCACGACACGGATCCGGACGCGCTCACCGAGCTTCACCAGCAGTGGGGTCGTCGCCGGACCGGCTTTCCCGTTAAGCGTCAGCCAGTTGAACTCCATCGCCAGCGAATTGGGGATGGTGTTGTTCGGAAGCAGCGCCCATTCCTGCAGGATGATCCCGAAGTCCCGATCGACCCGGGGTGCATGAGCACGCCTGGGGTGGATGATGAACAGGCCAATCAGGCCCATCATCTCCTGCATGGCCATGTGGGAGTGGTAGAAGAACGTGCCGTTCTGTTTCAGCGTGAACTCGTAAACAAAGCGTCCGTTTGGTGGGATGGCGTCTTGTGAGATCCCGGGCATACCATCCATCTCATTGGGAATCTCGAGCCCATGCCAATGCATCGAGAACGGTTCCGGGAGGAGATTCTCGACGTTCAAGCGGACGCGATCGCCTTCAGTGACCTGGATGGTCGGTCCGGGAATACTGCCGTTGAATCCCCAACCGTCCATGACGCGCCCGGGTACCAACTCCGTGCGAACATGCTCGACGCGGATATCGAACACCTTGACGCCGTTCTCCAACCGCCACGGCATGCTTGGAACATCTGGGCTGACGACCGGAACGATGCCGGGACCAAATTCGTACGGTGGTATCGGCGGTGGCGGGGCCGCTCGAGGCTCTGACGATGCTGGTGGCGCGGGATGGACGTGCTGCGCATACGCGGGCCGCGCGGAGGCCGCACCCGCAATGGATGCCATACTACGCAGAAACGAACGCCTGCCGGACTGCATACGAACCTCTCGAACTGGGAACGGACGATAACGGAACGTTGAGCGGGAAGCGCGTTGACTCGCGCTCGAAACGATCAGACTCGCAGGATGGGAATGCTGGAAGACACACGACGACCAATGATGCCTGGCGGTCCGTGCATGCCAGCCGGCACGCCGTGGATTTCACGGACGCCCCCCCACGACAGTGTCGACAAGGCGACAGAAAACTGACTGAGTGCGAGCGTGTCACGACCACTATCTGGACCGGTCACCACACCTAGGCTGTCGTTCGCGTGATTGTGATCGCAGACGTGTTGCGCACTTCGCAGGTTGGTCGTTCCGGACGAAGTCGTGGATTGGTGGCAGGCAGGTATCGCCTGCAGACGGTTGCAGTCGATCTGGCAGAGCACTCCAAGCATCGGCGAGACCACGACTACTACCGTCACGATCAGCGCAAGCAAGCGGACCCTCACAACATTGTCAGTATACATGCTCAACCTTTGATGCCCCGCAGCCCGGAGAGATGGGGAATCATCGAGCGAAGAAACTGTCTGCGGTAACGTCAGCGGCGGTATTCCCATCGTGTGCCGTCATCGCTCACTCCAGTCGTGTCGCGCTGGTCGCAAGAGCCTCGATCTGGTATACCCTGCTTCGCGCCTCCGGCGTGACGGATTAACGCAATTTAATGAGGGCGGACTTATCCGCTGCAGGCATTGATTGACACGTTCCGCGCCCGGTTGACCGTGTGGTACGTAAGCGTGCTCGGAGCAGCGCTCGTTCTGTTCGCGGTCCTGTTGTACGTGGCTCTTGCACGCGCGCTGTACCGGCATCATGATGCCGAACTCGACGCCGCGGCCCGCCAGATTCAGACGCTGCTCGCCGGTCAACCGCTCCACGAATCGACGCTCGCCCAAACGCTCACAGGCGCTCCCGCCGGCAGCGCGCTGGTGATGATTCGAGATGGGAACGGTCAGCTGAAGTACCGCTCCGTGCTACTGCAGGTCGGTGAGCCGAATGTCGGACTGCATGAAGCCCTGGTGCACGCTGCCTCGCATGGACAATCCGTACCGCAATATTTCATAACCGAACTCGAACGGTCCGGGACGGTTCGCTTCATATGTGTGCCGCTCGCCACAGTTCCAGGAGGATACGTTCAAATTGGACGGGTGCTCGGAGATGTTGAACCCACCCTTCGAACGTTCCGCACCGCGGCTCTCGTCGTTCTCCCGCTGGTATTGATCATGACCAGCTTCGGCGGCTGGATGCTCGCGGGCAGGGCGCTCGCACCGGTTCGAGATATCGATGCCACGCTGCAAGCCATCCACGCGAGCGACCTCACCAGACGGGTACGCGTGACGCCGACCGATCGCGAGCTGCAGCGACTGGTGACCACCGTGAACCAGACCTTGGATCGTCTCGAGCAGGCCTTCGCGTCGATACGGCAATTTGCCGCCGATGCATCGCATCAGCTGCAAACGCCGTTGACCGTGATTAAATCCTCGATTGAACTGGCGGGTCGTCGCGCTGAGCCGGCTGTCCGCGAACTCGCGGAGCAACTCTCAAGCGAAATCGATGACATGTCGGCAACGCTCGCGGACCTACAGTCCCTAGCGCTCGCCGATGCCGATCTCGCCTCGACGCGTAGTGGACCGGTCGATTTGAGCGCACTTACTCGCGAAGCGTTCGAAATTATCTCCGCCCTGGCTGAACCTGCCGAGATCACCGTTGATGCGCAGATTGCCAATGACGTCACGGTGTGGGGCGATGCTGTGCGTCTGAAGCAGGCCGTCTTGAATCTTGGTGACAACGCCGTGAAATATTCCGCATCCGGCAGTCGGGTGCGAGTGTCGTTGATCCGTTCATCCAAGGACGCCGTCGTCGAAGTCGCCGACACGGGTTCTGGCATCGATCCGAAACACCTACCTAGCATTTTCGATCGTTTCTACCGCGCAGATCGGTCGCATTCGCGTCGACCCGGAACAGGACTAGGGTTGGCCATCGCCAAGCGCATCGTCGAAGTTCACGGAGGCTCGGTGCATGTCACAAGCGTACCTGGTGCCGGGTCGTCGTTTTTTGTGACACTTCCGCTTCATGAACAACCTTCCAAATAGCTAGAAACATTCAGACTAGACAGTCTAAAGATTGACACCGGAACGTCCTCGACCGCCTCTGCGAGCTACTGCCCGACGATCGTTCCCTTCAGCATGCCCATCCCGCACACAAACGCGATCTCACCCTTCGTGGGCGTGAGTTCGATGTCCACTGGCTGATTCAGCGGAAGCGCGCGCTTGATGTTCAGCGACGGAATCGTCACCTCCGTTCCGCACGTCTTGTCGCTGGTGCGGACAAATGTGAGCCGCGCTGGAACGCCTGCGCGCAGCGACACATGGTCTGGCTCGTAGCCCTGGTCGCCGACGGTGATGCGAACCGCCTGAGCGGCGGCCGAAACGCCGGCAGGCGCTGGCATCGACGCACCACCTTCTCTCGCCGCGCGCAGACCATCGGACGAAGGTGGCGGCCGGAGACCGAGGCGCTCGCGTTCGGCGCGGATGGAGAAGCTCCCTTTGGACACGACGACATCACCCGCGTGAACACCCGACAGGACTTGGACATCCTCTCCACTCGCGTCGCCGAGGCGGACTTCTCGCTCGATGAACCGACCACGTTCCTGTGGGTTGACGACGTACACGACCGACCGATCCGACACCACTTGCACGGCGCTTCTGGGAATTGTGACTGTACCGCTCCCAGAGCGCATCGTATCGGCCATTTGCATCTCCGCGTACATGCCCAGTCGGAGTTCACCTTTCGGATTGGGCACTTCGACGCGGACTTGCGCGGTCCGTGTTTCCGCTTTCACCTGCGGGTCGATGTAGCTCACCTTCCCTTCCCACTTCTGGTTGGGATACGCCGTCGTCGTGACGATCGCTCGACTGCCGACGTGGACGGACGAGAAATCGCGTTCGTAGAGATCACCCGTGACCCACACGCTCGACAGGTCGACCACGGTAAAGAGTGTGCTGGATGGCTCAACGTTCATTCCAGCGTTGGCGTCGCGCGTGGTGATGACACCGTTGACGGGGGACGCGATCCGAACGGCGGAATTCAGCTGTGACGGCGCCAGCCTCGCAATATCCGTTTCAGTCATCCCGAGCAAGGTCAAACGAGCCCGATTGCTCTCGACGATCGTCGTCGCGCCGGTGTGTTCCGCGTGAATCTTCTCGAGTTCCTGGCGACTCGCGGCACCGATCTCGACGAGCTTTTCCGTGCGCCGGAGTTGCTGTTCGTGTGCGCTCAACTCAGCGGTCGACGACAGATACCGTGTCTGCGCCTCCGCCAGTTCCGGGCTGTAGATCTCCGCCAGCGTTTGGCCGACGCTAACGTGCTGTCCGAGTTCCACCGCGACACGCAGGACACGACCGGCGACGAGCGGGGTGACGACGACCGATCGATAGGCATTGGGCTGCACGGTTCCGGTGATGCGAAGGCTCGCGCCGCTAGCAGATGTTCCCACCGTCACAATCTCGATACCGGCGCGGGCAACTCCGTCCTCTGTCAACGGCACTGCGACGTCAGGGAGGGGCGCCGAACCGGCTGACCGGTCTACGGCGCGAGGCTCCGCTGGTGTCTGCATCATGGTTCCTGCGGCCGGTTGCTTCGAGACCGGAGATCCTCCTCCACCCAACGACGAGGGTCCTCTGCCGGAGAGCGTCAGGTATGCGGCTCCCCCACCGATCCCGACCAGTGCCACCGCTGCGGCAACGGCGACCGGCCAACGCAATCGGATGCCTGATTGGTCTTCCATCACTGTTCTCCTCTCGCGCGTTGAAGCGCGGCGTGGGCTTCGTAGGCTGCCTTCAACGTATCCGAATAACCGCGCTCGACATCCAAGTACCGTCGCTGCGCGCCCAGCACGTCCGACACCGTGCCACGGCCCAGCTCATACGTCTGCCGAAGGACGTCGAGATTCTGCTGTGCGAGTCGGACGCTTCCCGCCGCGAACGCCAGGGCACGACGGGTCTGCTCTTCCTGCGCCGCGGCAGAGCGGATTTCTGCCTCCGCTGACAATCGCGTGGCTTCGAGCCTCGCGGCGGCACCAACGCGTTCGGCGCGCGCGGCCGCCACCTCCCCCCTGATTGCGATTTCGCAACGGGACCGTGACCATGGCTCCGGCAGCCGCGTAGTGGAACACATCCGCCACCGGCACGAGAGCGCCGGCCTCATCGAAGCCGCGCTGCGGAAACCCCGTGTCCATCCGTATGTACGATGCGAACAGACTCACGTCAAAACGGCCATCGTGCTGTGCTCGCTCCACTCGTGCATCAGAAAGACGAACGCGCGCTTCAGCCTCGCGGATGTCGGATCGCTCGATCGACGCCGATGAGGGAGAACCGTTGCCGGCAGCCGGGGGCTGAGGATCAGGATCCGTAATCGCGGATGGCGCGAGCATATCCAGCGTGTCCCTCAGCACGACTGGTGCGTCCATCGATGCGCCAAGCGCGCGCTTGAGATCGAAGAACGCCGCATCCGCTCGACCGACCGCGACGAGACGATCTGATTCGAGTCGCCGTAGTTCAACGTCCATCAGGTCGCGCTCCAGCGGCGGCACCGCGCCCTCTTCGGCGCGGCGCCGCAGCAGCTCGAGTTCCTGACGTGCCGCGCTCGCCACGGTGTCGGTGATCGCTAGATCTCGAACCGCCGCGGCGGCCTGTCCGTACCGCATCCTGACATCGGCGATCAGCAGACGCCGCCGATCCTCAACCGAGCGTTGGGTAGCTTCGAGTTCGCGATCCGCGACGGTGACCCGACTCGAACGCCGGAACAAATCCAGCGGCCAGTCCACGCGGGCCGTGGTCTGGTTATCCGTCGCGCCGGGCGCCTGCCAGCGTTCGAACGAGACGGTCGGGTTCGACCGCAGCCCCGCCTGCAGGCGCATGCCTTCTGCCGCGTCAATCTCGGTGCGTGCGGCACGGAGGGTCGGGTCGCGTTCGATCGCCCGTGCGATGGCGTCGATGAGCGACAACCCGTTTTGGCGATCGATGTAGCGTTCGGCGATCGAGGTTGGCGCATCGCGACCGACCTGTGGCGCCTGGGCAAACGCAGGGTGGGTCACGGAGATGTAGACGACTGCCAGTGCACTGGCTTTGAACGTTGTGGTCATTGGACTGATCCCTCGAACGACACCGAGCCGCGGCCCTTCGGGCCCTCCCACTCCACTGACATCTGCCACGCCCCGGCCATGCGGAACGACGCCGTCGCCTCGTAGCGGCCGGGCACACCAGTCGGATGCACCTCCATGCCACTCGACATCACCATCCCTGGCATCGGCATGTTGCCGGTCGCGCGTACGCTCCCGACGTCGACCAGCGCGCCGCCATTGGCCGCGTGGAATTCGATCGTGAACGCGTTGCGTCCTTGCCGAAGCGCGCCGGTCGGTGAGAGCAGAACGATCTCGAGATCTGCCGAGCGCACGCGATGGACCACGTCGCCGCTCGGCGACTGTTCTGTCTCGACAGGCTTGTGGAAGGTTCTCTGCCAGACCACCCATCCACCAACGCTGAGGAGGAGCACACTCGTAAGAGCAATCAACACCGGTCGCCAACGGATTGGGTGCGATTCGTTTTCGGGAAGCGGCTCGTGCTGGATACCGAGTTGTCGTTCCCGAATTATTGAAAAGATCACAGGGGTGACGATCAGCACATGGACCAGCGAGGAGACCATGCCACCGAGCACCGGCGTCGCCAGCGGCTTCATGACCTCCGCACCCACACGTGTGCTCCACATGATCGGCAGCAAGCCGGCGACGACGGTCGAGACCGTCATCACTTTCGGTCGCAGTCGCAGCAATGCGCCTTCCATGACAGCGGCGCGAAGATCGCTCCGTGTCAGCACGCCACCGATCGCCTGCGTTTTCCGGACAACCGCTTCTTCGAGATAGATGACCATCACGACGCCGGTCTGCACGGCGGTGCCGAAGAGCGCGATGAATCCGACCCAGACGGCCACCGAGAAGTTGTAGCCGAGTGCCCACAGCAGATAGACCCCGCCGGTGAGCGCGAACGGTACCGCCAGCAGAGCATGCGCCGCTTCGAGCGCCGAGTGGTACGTGAAGTAAAGCAACACAAAGATCACCACGAGCACGATCGGCAACACGATCTGGAGACGCTGCCGTGCGTGCTCCTGGTTTTCCCACCGTCCGCTCCACCCGACGTAATAGCCAGCCGGCAGCGTCACGTCCCGCGCGACCGTCTCGCGCGCGTCGCGCACAAATCCACCGACGTCGCGGCCTTGCACATTGAGGAGCACGGTCGCCAGCAGGAGGCCGTTTTCCGACGAAATCATCGCCGGCCCGCGCGCGTGCTCGATCGTCGCGAGTTGCGCGAGCGGGATCTGACCACCAGTCGGAGACGCGACGAGGACACGGCCGAGGGCTTGCGGATCGGCGCGGAACTCCGGCGCGTACCGAACCCGCACCGGAAAGCGCTGTCGGCCCTCAATCGTCATGGAGAGATTGGTCTCACCGACGGCGTTCTCGATGACCTGTTGAATTTCGCCCACACCGAGGCCGTAGCGCGACGCCGCCGTGCGATCCACTTTGATATTGAGGTATTGCCCGCTCGTAACCTGCTCGGGGTACACGTTGCTCGCGCCCGGCACGCTGCGTACCACGTCGGCGACGCGCCGGGCCAGGCTTTCGAGGGTCTGCAGGTCCGTCCCGAAAATCTTGACACCCACCTCGGATCGGATGCCCGTCGTCAACATGTCAATCCGGTTGATGATCGGCATCGTCCAGATGTTCGAAACACCCGGCATCTGCACGGCTCGTCCCATGTCGGCGCGCAGCTGATCGAGCGTCATGCCCGGCCGCCATTGCTCCTTCGGCTTCAGGTGGACAACGGTTTCGGTCATATTGAGCGGCGCGGGGTCCGTGGACGTCTCGGCACGCGCGACCTTCGCAACGACGTACTCGACCTCTGGAAATGTCTGCAGTGCGGCGTTCTGCTTCTTCGCTATCTCGGTGTTTTCCTCGAGCGAGATGCTCGGATCCGCGATCGGCATGAACATCAGGTCGCCTTCGTTCAAGGGCGGCATGAATTCGCTGCCAATTCCACGCGCGACAAAGAGCGCCCCTCCGAACAGCAGTAGGGCGACGCCCATCGTCACGATGCGGTGGGCCAACGCGGCGCGCAACGCCGGCTCGTAGACGCGCCGCAGCACACGCATCACGGGGTTGGCATCTTCCGAGTGAAACTTGCCGCCCAACAGGAGTGAACACAGCACCGGCACGAGCGTGACCGCGATGACCGTCGCGGCGAGAACGGCAAAGGTCTTGGTAAAGGCGAGCGGGTGAAACAACTTCCC
The DNA here is from genome assembly GCA_964577955.1 of uncultured Bifidobacterium sp. Taxonomy (GTDB): domain Bacteria; phylum Acidobacteriota; class Vicinamibacteria; order Vicinamibacterales; family CAVVIG01; genus CADEEX01. Next base: position 35,457 of record CAZOAZ010000057.1, read on the forward strand.
TTCCTGCCCGCTCAAGGCGAAGACCGGCACGAACGCCAGCAGAATGATCGCCATCGAAAAGAACACCGGCCGGCCCACCAGCCGCGTCGATTCGAGGACGGTCCTCCATACCAACGCTCGATCGCGCGGATCAACCTTCCGTTGTTCGACAAACCGAAACGCGTTCTCCGTGACGACGATGCCGGCGTCGACGAGGACCCCAATGGCGATGGCGATGCCGGCCAGGCTCATGATGTTCGATGAGATGCCCGCGTAGT
>CAZOAZ010000058.1:0-35650 GCA_964577955.1 uncultured Bifidobacterium sp.
CGTTCGATTCGAGAATGTCGGAGACGATGCGGATGGTGTAGGGGAAATTTTCTTCGCCGGGGAGCATGCCGGAGAGCGCGCGCTCGGCGAGCGCGCCGTGGCCCACTTCGCGGCGGCCCGGGCCGGACATGCGGCCGACTTCACCGACCGAGAACGGCGGGAAGTTGTAGTGCAGCATGAACGACTTCCAGGTTTCGCCCTCGAACGTCTCGATCTTCTGCGCATCGTCGGCGGTGCCGAGCGTGCAGGTGACGAGCGCCTGGGTTTCGCCGCGGGTGAAGACCGCTGATCCGTGGGTGCGCGGCAGGACGCTGGTCTCGATCCAGATCGGTCTGATCTGATCGAGCTTGCGGCCGTCGAGCCGGACGTGGTGCTTGAGGACCTCGTCGTAGAGCACCTTTTCCTTCGCGTGCTTGAAGACGATCTTCGCGTCGGCGAGCTGCGCGGCATCCTGTGGCAGCGAGGCCAGCAGTTCGGCCAGTACATGCTCGACTCGTTCGTAGTTCTCGAGCTTGTCGTGAATCCGCATCGCGTCCCTGAGTGGCCCCATGATCCTCGCTTCGATCTCGCGCTCGAACGCGGGATCGATCGTCTTGGTATCGAACGGGACCTTCTTCTTGCCGACCGCCTTGGCCAGGTCGTCGATGGCGGCAACGATCTTCTTGATCGCGGCGTGCGCGGCCTCGAGCGCCTCGACGACCTGTTCCTCGGAGACTTCCTTCGCGCCGGCCTCGACCATCACCAGGCCGTCCTTGGTGCCGGCGACGATGAGATCCAGACGGCTTTCCTTGCGCTGCGGGAACGTGGGGTTGATCACGTACTCGCCGTCAACCAGGCCGACGCGAACGCCGGCGATGGTCTTCTGGAACGGCACGTCCGAGAGCGCGAGTGCGGCCGAGGCGCCGGTAATCGCGAGCACGTCGGTGTCGTTCTGCGAGTCGGCCGACAGCACCATCGCGATAATCTGGGTTTCGAAGCGCCAGCCGTCGGGGAAGAGCGGGCGGATTGGACGGTCGATGACGCGGCTCGTCAGGACTTCTTTTTCTGCCGGCTTGCCTTCGCGCTTGAAGAAGCCGCCGGGAATACGTCCCGAGGCGTAGGCATATTCGCGATAGTCGACGGTGAGCGGCAGGAAATCGACGTCGCGGGTGCCGGGGGCGCGGCAGGCCGAAACCAGCACCACCGAGTCGCCGAGTTGAACTATCACCGCCCCGCCGGCCTGTTTGGCCAGCTTGCCGGTTTCGAGCTTGAGAGTGGCGTGACCGATGGTCACTTCGCGCGTTGTCATAGGAAAGCCTTCACGTGAAATCCAGGCGTGTGCGCCAGACGGCTCAACAATTGAGCCGCGGCCGTGGGCCGCGGGACTTCTGGAGTCAAGTTACTTACGGATGTTGAGCCGCTTGATCAGATCGGCGTAACGCTGCGCGTCCTTGGCTTTCAAGTAGTCGAGCAGGCGCCGCCGCCGTCCGACCAGCATGAGCAGGCCGCGTCGGGAGTGATGGTCTTTTGCGTGGGACTTGAAATGTTCGGTGAGGTAGCTGATTCGTTCGCTCAGGATGGCGACCTGGACTTCCGGAGAACCGGTGTCCTGGTCATGCGTCTTGTAACTGCCAATCAGCTCGGTCTTGCGATCCTTGGACAACGCCACGTGTGTTCCTCCACGAGCGCCCCAGAGCCGGGAAACCGGACCGGATGCGCCGTATGCCTGAAATACTCTTACTCGAACAAGATCAACATGTTACACCAGGACAACAGCGGGGTGCAAAAGGCCGGCGGCGGCCGGTGTGCCGACCCCGACGAGCACGCCGCGCTCGTCGAGGAGGCGGACCCCTGCGTCGGCCGAGAGCTCCGGCAGATTCAGTACGGGAAACGGACTCCTGGCGTCGCGCGGTGACAAATCGCGGCCATGCCGGGCGCGTTCAGCGCCTTCGGGCGTCAGCGTCACCCCCGGCAGCCAGGGCAGCATGTCGGCCATCGCGATGAGCGACTGCCGGGCCACATCCACGCCGTCCGCGCCCATCAGCCTCGCGAAGGGCACCGCATCGGCCAGCCGCAAGTGGCCGCTCGCGGTCCGCGTCAAACGCGTCAGATGAGCGCCGGTTCCGAGGAGCTCGCCGAGATCCCGCGCTAACGCCCGCACGTAGAAACCGGCTGAACAACGGATACGTACCGTTGCCGACGCGCCATCCAGGCCAACGAGCTCGACGGCGTGGGCGGTCACAGAGACCGGGGCAGGCCCTTCGACTTCGCTCCCTTCGACTTCGCTCAGGGCAGGCAGGGCAGGCAGGGCAGGCGGGGCGGGCACGTTACGAGACCGACGGCGAGCCAAACGGTAGCTGCGCTCCCCATCGATTTTTTTCGCCGAATAGACCGGCGGGCGCTGCAAGTACGTACCGCGAAAGTTGACGAGCGCGGCGGCTACTGCCGTGGCATCGGGCAGTGGTCCGGCATGCACGGCGCCAACCACCGCGCCCTGGCTGTCGCCGGTGTCTGTCGATTGTCCAAGCGCGATCACGGCTTCGTATTCCTTGTCGCGACCGCTGAGAAACCGGGCGAGCCGCGTAGCGCGGCCGATGACGAGCGGCAGGACACCCGTGGCGAGCGGGTCGAGCGTGCCGGTGTGTCCGACTCTCGATTCGCGAAGCGCCCGTCTCACGCTCGCGACGATGTCGTGCGAGGTCGGTCCGGTCGGTTTGTCGACAACGAGCAAGCCGTCCATGGCAGCAAGTGCGAGGTGCGACGTTCGAAGTGCGATCGGAAGTGCGACGGTGCCGGGTGCCGGGTGCGCCAGTCCCTAGCCCCCAGTCCCCAGTCCCCAGTCCCCAGTCCCCAGTTCCTACATCGGGGTCACGAGCGGTTCGGTGCCGATGACGGCGCCCGTGGCGCGCGCGTGCTGAATCGCGTGCTGAATCTTGCCGACGAGGAGCGTCTGCAACTCGTCGATCGGACCGGTGACCGTGCAGCCGGCGGCGTTCTTGTGGCCGCCGCCGCCGAAGTCCTTGGCCACGGCGCCGATGTCGATGTCGCCTTTCGAGCGCATGCTGACGCGGTATTCGTCGCCCTCGGATTGCTTGAAGAAGACGACGGCGAGGATTTCCTTGACGGTCAGCGGCAGGTTGATCAGCCCTTCGGTATCTTCGTAGGTGCCGCCCGCCTGGCGGGCCATCGCGTGATCGAGGTAGACGATCGCGATCTCGCCGGACTGGTCGATCTGCATCGCGCTCAGCACCGCGCCGAAGATCTTCAACCGCCCCATGTTGTTGCTGTCATACACATTGCGGGCGATCTGGACCGGATCGACGCCGGCTTCGAGCAGCTCGCGGCAGATGTCGAAGGTGCGCGGCGAAATGCTCGAGTAGTGGAACGAACCGGTGTCGGTGAGGATCGCCAGATAGACGTGCGTGGCCATGTCCTTCGACAGCGGCACGCCGAGCGCGACGATCAGATCGAAGACCATTTCGCCGCACGCCGCCGCCGACTGATCGAACCAGTTGATGGCGCCGTAGCTGGTGTTGCCGGGGTGATGGTCGATGTTGATGACGAAGAAGCGGCCGAGCCCGTCGACGCCGGGGCGGGTCAGGTCGCCGCACTCCATGATGATCGCGGCGTCGAAGTCGCCGCTGACCTGGTCCGCGAGTTGGATGCTGCTGACGCCGGGGAATGCGAGGATCGGCGGGGCGGCGCGATCCTTGTTGACGATCGTCACATGCTTGCCGAGCGCGCGGAGCGCGTAGGCCATGGCGAGCTGGGATCCGATGGAGTCGCCGTCGGGACGGGCGTGCGATGAAATGACGAACCGCTGACGGCTGCGAATGGCGTCGACGATCTCTGCCAGTACCTGCGCTCTAGTCATCGTGGGGCGGCCCCTCCGCGGAATTGAGATGCAGTTCCTTCAGGATCTGCTCGATCCGATCCTGTCCTTCGATGGCTTCGTCGTAGAAGAACTTGAGTTCGGGGGCGCGCTTGAGGCGGAGGCGGGCGCCAATCTGCCGGCGCAGGAACGGCGCGGCGCGGTCGAGCGCCTTGGCCGTCTCGGTCCGGCTTTTGGCGTCGCCGAGCACGGTGTACATCACCCGGGCCAGCTGCAGGTCGGGGCTGACCTGCACGCGCGTCAGGGTCACGAACCCCACGCCGGGGTCGTGCACCTCGCGCGCGAGCATCATCGCCAGCTCGGCGCGAATCTGATCGGCGACACGCTCGGGTCGTGACCCCTGAGACATTCGGAATCCGCCGCGGGCTACACCAGCGGCGCCCGCTCCATCGTAAACACTTCGATCTTGTCGCCGACTTTGATGTCGTTGTACTTGTCGAAGCCGATACCGCACTCGAACCCGGACTTGACCTCGCTCACGTCGTCCTTGAAGCGGCGCAGTGAACCGATCTTGCCGGTGTGGATGATCACGTTGTCGCGCAGCAGCCGCGCCTGCGTCTCGCCGGCGCGGATGATGCGGCCTTCGAGCACCAGGCAGCCGGCGATGGTGCCGAACTTCGGGACCTTGAAGGTGTCCCGGACATCGGCGACGCCGATGCGGACTTCCTTGAAAGTCGGATCGAGCAGCCCGGTCATCGCCTTCTTCATCTCGTCGGTGACGTTGTAGATCACCGAGTGCGGCCGGATGTCGACGTGCTCGCGGTTGGCGATGTCTTCCGCGTTGCGATCCGGGCGGACGTTGAAGGCGATGATGATCGCGTTCGACGCCGAGGCCAGCAGCACGTCCGACTCGTTCACCGCGCCGACGCCGGAGTGGATGATCCGGACCTTGACCTTCTCGTCGGTCAGCTTGCCGAGCGTGTCGGCCAGCACTTCGGCCGACCCTTGGACGTCGGCCTTGATGATGATCGGGAGTTCCTTCATCCCGCCTTCGGCGATTTGCGCCTGCAGCGATTCGAGCGTCAAGCGTCCGCCCTTGGCCCCGAGCGCGCGGTTCTTCGCCTGCTCCTCGCGGAACGCGGCGATCTGGCGCGCCTTGGCGGCGTCGGCGACCTGGAAGACGTCGCCGGGCTGCGGCAGGCCGGTGAGGCCGAGCACTTCGACCGGTGTCGATGGCCCCGCCATCTTCGTCGATCGTCCCCGGTCGTCGATGAGCGCGCGGACGCGTCCCACGATCGGACCCGCGATGAAGGTGTCGCCCACGCTCAGCGTGCCGTCCTGAACGAGGACGGTGGCGACCGGACCGCGGCCTTTATCGAGTTTGGCTTCGAGCACGGTGCCGGTGGCGTTCTTCTTCGGGTTCGCTTTCAACTCGCCGATTTCGCTGACGAGCAGAATCATTTCGAGCAGCAGATCGATGTTCTGTTTCTTTTTCGCCGAGACTTCGACCGTGACCGTCTTGCCGCCCCATTCTTCCGGCATCAGGTCGAGATCGGTCATCTCGCGCTTGACCCGTTCGGGATTGGCGTTGGGTTTGTCGATCTTGTTGATGGCGACGATGATCGGAACGTTCGCGGCCCTCGCGTGATCGATGGCTTCGCGGGTCTGCGGCATGACGCCGTCGTCGGCGGCAACGACCAGGACGACGATGTCGGTGACCTTGGCGCCGCGCGCGCGCATCAAGGTGAACGCTTCGTGACCCGGCGTGTCGAGGAACACGATGTTCCGGCCGTTGATCGTCACGTGGTACGCGCCGATGTGCTGAGTAATGCCGCCAGCTTCGCGCTCGGCGACGCGCGCCTCGCGGATGCCGTCGAGCAGGCTGGTCTTGCCGTGGTCGACGTGACCCATGACGGTCACGACCGGCGCGCGGGTGACGATGTCGGCGGCGTTCGATTCGCCGGCATCGGTCTGAATCAGTTCCTCCTCGAAGCTCCGCATCTGCACGTCGGCGCCAAACTCGCGCGCCAGCATCGTCGCGGTCTCGGTGTCGAGGGTCGAGTTGATCGTCATCATCAAGCGCTTCATCAGCAGCTTGCCGAGGACGTCCTTGACGCGGATGTCGAGCTTGTCCGCGAGATCCTTCACGGTCATGCCTTCGGCGAGCGTGATCGTGCGCGTGACCGGTGGCGGCGCACTTGGTGGCGGCGGCGCCGACGGCCGGACGATGTCACGACGTGCTCCGCCTGGCGACGGCCGTGACGCCGAAGTGGCCGGGCGCATCGGTGGACGCGGCGGTCCGCCCGGACGCTGCGGATATTGCGGCGGCCGTGGCCCCGAAGGCGTCTGCGTGCGTACGGGTTGTGACGGCAGCGGGCGTGGTCCGCCCGGAGTCGGACGCGGCGCGGAGCCGGGATACGGCAGTCGTGGCGGCCCCGCGGGCCGCGGTGGTTGTCCGACGCCCGGACGTGCCGCGGTGCCACCCGCGGCCGGTGCGCCGGACTTCGCGGCGATGGGCGGCGCGGGTTTCGGCAGCGGCCGTGGCGCGAGGCGCGGCAGCGGCGTGGTCGGCAGCGGCGGCGTCGGCGTCGTGGGCCGCTGTTCCTCGATCCGCAGGCGAATCGTCGGCGGGACGATGCGGCCCGGCGTGTTCACCGGCTTCGGCGGTGCTTCAACGGCAGGCGCGGCGGCGGCGACGGCGGCAGCGGCGGCGGGCGGTTCTGCTGCGGCTTCCACCACCGGGGCCACGGGCTCGGCGATCGGCTCGGGCACTTCGACCGGAGCCACAGCCTCGACGACCGGCTCGGGCTCGGGAACAGCCACCGGTTCCGGCGCGGCGATCGGCTCGGCGACGAATTCGACTTCCGCCTCCCCGACTGGCGCCGTCGGCGTCGTCGAGACCGGCTTGGCCGTCTTGACGAGGCGTGGCGGCGGCAGCATCGGCGCGGCCGGCTTGGGCGGCTCCGGAGCCTTTTTCGCCGGCAGCGGCTTCTTGCCCTTGACGACCGGCGTCTCGGCAAAGATGTCGCCGGTCGGCAGCGTGATGCGCCGCTGCTTCGCGAGCCGGTCGACGAACTGCCGCGCGACGACCTCCTCGATCGTGCTCGACGCGCTCTTCACTTCGATGCCGTGATCGCGCTTGAGCAGCGCCGTCACCTCCTGGCTCGTCGTGCCCAGGAGTTCCGCGACTTTGTAAATCCGGACAGTTGACAACGGCTTACCTCGTTATAGAGAACTATTCGCCGCGCTCGGGCGTTTCGTCGCCCGCACTGGCTGCGGGCGTCTCGGACTCCGGCGCCTCTGATTCCGGCGCGGCGTCGGCCGCGGGCTCCGCGGACGCTTCGAGGCCCTCGAACTGCGCCTCGACTTCCTTCCGCTTTTCTTCTTCGCTCTTGATGTCGATGCGCCAGCCGGTCAGCTTGGCGGCCAGACGGACGTTCTGCCCCTTCTTGCCGATCGCGAGCGACAGCTGCTTGTCTTCGACGACGACCTCGACGACCTTGTCGCGATCGTCGACGATCGACACGCGTTGCACCTTGGCCGGACTGAGCGCGTTGGTGACGAACGCCACCGGATCCTCCGACCACTCGACGATGTCGATCTTCTCGCCGCGCAGTTCGCGGATGATCGACTGCACGCGCGTGCCTTTCATGCCGACGCAGGCGCCCACCGGATCGACGTCCCGCTCGCGCGAGAACACCGCAACCTTGGCGCGGTCGCCGGCCTCGCGGACCGCGCCGCGAATCATCACGGTGCCGTCGTAGATTTCGGGGACTTCCTGCTCGAACAGCTTGATGAGGAGCGCCGGGTCGGTGCGGGACAGGACAATCTGCGGCCCCTTGGCGCTGCGGTTGACGCCCTTGATCACCGTGCGGACGCGATCCTGCGGCGCGTAGCTTTCGGCGCGCGACTGCTCCTTGCGCGGCAGCACGGCCTCAATCCGTCCGACCTCGATGATGATGTCGCCGTTTTCGAACCGCTTGACGGTGCCGTTGACGACATCGCCGATCCGCTGGTTGTACTCCGCGAAGATGTTCTCCCGCTCCGCTTCGCGCACCTTCTGGAAGATCACCTGCTTGGCGGTCTGCGCCGCGATCCGGCCGAGCACTTCGGTCGGCTTCGGGAACTCCATTTCGTCGCCGAGTTCGATGCTGTTGGCGACATCGTCGCCGTAGAGCGGCCGGTACATCTCGCGCGCTTCGGTGAGGGCAATCTCCGTGGCCGGCGTCGTGACTTCCTCGACGACCGTCTTGAGGGCGAACAGATCCACCTGACCGGTTTCGGTGTTGAACCGCGTCTTGAGGTTCTCGCCGGTCTTGTAGTACTTCCGCGACGCGGTGGCCACCGCCTCTTCGATCGCGGTGATGACCACGTCCGGTTCGATGCCCTTTTCTTTCGCCAGTGCTTCGATCGTCTGCTGCAGCGGGTTTGCCATGAGTGTGCTCCGGGTGGTCGGTCCCCGGCCCTTCTAGAATTCCACCTCGAGATTCGCGCGCGTAATCAGGGCGAGCGGCACCCGATGCTGCCGGCCGTCCTCTCCGTCGATCAGAACCGTCTGGCCATCCAGTCCGGCCAGCTTGCCCCTGAAGTACCCCTGTCCGTCCACCCGTTCGCGCATCACAATCTTCGCGGTGCGTCCCGCGAACCGCTGGTAGTCGTCGGGTTGCCGGAGCGGCCGATCGAGACCCGGCGACGAAACTTCCAGCGTGTACGCGATCGCCACGACGTCCTCGACGTCGAGCACCGTGCTCAGATCGCGGCTGACGCGCGCGCAATCTTCGACGCTGACGCTGTCGTGCGCCTGCGCCGTGGACCCGGGCCGGTCGATCTGGACCCGCAGAATCATGCCGCCCGCCTCGCGGCGGAACTGCACCTCGAAGATCTCGAGACCGTATGACGCGGCGACGCGCGCGGCGATCGGCCGAACCAGCGCCGCAACGTCGGCTTCGCGAGCCATCAACGGGATTCCTGCGTGATCTCGTCGTCCGGCCTAGCCGGACACTCAACTTTGCCGTCCGGCTTAGCCGGACACTCAACTTTGCCGTCCGGCTTAGCCGGACGGCCTATAAACAAAAAAAGTGGGCACATGCCCACTTCGGTCTTCCAACCAGGCTCGAACGCGAAATTATAGCACGGGAGTCGGGGCGACCGGCCGAGCGAGGAGGTCGTAATCTTTCGCGCCCACTACCTCGACATCGACAAACTGGCCCGGACGGAAGGCCGATGGATCGCATTCGGTCAGGTAGACGATGGCGTCGATGTCGGGCGCCTGCGAAGACAACCGGGCACGGAGCACCAGATCGTGCTCGGAGGCCGGGCCGTCGACCAGCACCCGGGTCCGCTCGCCGATCCGGTCCTTTTGCCGCCGCCGCACCAGCCGCTTCTGCAGGTTCATGACCTGGTTGCGGCGGGAGCGTTTGGCCGCCGCCGGGACGTCATCAACCAGCGCGTAAGCGGGCGTGCCCTCCTCATGGGAGTAGGTGAACACCCCGACGTGGTCGAACCGCTGCTCCTCGATGAAGCGGCAGAGGTCGTTGACGTCCTCGTCGGTCTCCCCGGGGAATCCGACGATGAAGGTCGTGCGCAGCGCGACGCCGGGCACACGGGTCCGAATCCGGTCGAGTAGTTGTGCGTATTTCTCGCGGGTGCCCGGGCGCCGCATCCGCTTCAGCACGTCGTTGGCCGCGTGCTGCAACGGCAAGTCGATGTATTTGCAGACTTTTTCGGATTCCGCCATCGCGTCGAGCATCGCGTCGTCGATCGTGGTCGGGTAGAGATAGAGGAGCCGGATCCACTCGAGACCGTCGATCGCATTCAGCTGGCGAAGAAGGCGGGCCAGTGCGCCGCGTTCCTGACGATCAATGCCGAAAAACGTCGTGTCCTGCGAAATGAGCAGCAGTTCCTTGACACCGCGTCCGGCCAGCGCCCGCGCCTCATCGACGATCGACTCCGGAGTCCGGCTGCGATACGCGCCACGCAGGGTCGGAATGATGCAGAACGCGCAGGTGTAGTCGCACCCTTCGGCAACCTTCAGATACGCGTAGTGGCGGGGCGTGGCCAAAAGGCGAGGAGTACTGGCGTCGTAAAGATACGTCGGTGGCGCCGCCGGTTCCAGGTTCAAGGTGCCAGGTTCAAGGTGCTGGTGCTGGGTGCCGGGTGCCGGGTTCTGGGTTCCGGGTGCCGGGTTCAGCGTTCCGGGTGCTGAGTGCGCCCCGCGAAAGAACGTCAAGGGCGCGACGCCTGGCGCGACGGCGGCGGACCCGCCGATCGCGGCCACGATTTCCGGCACTTCGCCGGTGCCGAGGATGGAGTCGATCTCGGGGATTTCCTTCCGCAGATCGTCGCGATACCGCTCGGCCAGGCATCCGGTGACGACGAGCCGGCGCGCCGATCCGTTCTTCTTGAACTCGGCCATCTCGAGAATCGTGTCGATCGACTCCTTCTTGGCCGAGTCAATGAACGCGCAGGTGTTCACGACGACGACGTCCGCCTGCGACGGATCCTGCGTCAGCTCATGGCCGGCCTGCTGCGCCAGCCCCAACATCACTTCGGAGTCCACGAGGTTCTTCGGACAGCCGAGTGAAATGAGACCTACCTTCATTGATGAGTGATGATTGATGAATGATGATTGGAATGATGATTGGATTGATGATTGATGGCGCCCAACGATGAACAAATGGAATCATCAATCATCGTTCATCATTCATCGATTCTGTGTCAGGGATAGATGCGATACAGCATGCGGGGGTACGGAATAGTCTCTCGGACGTGCTCCAACTTGCAAATCCAGGCGACGCAGCGCTCGATGCCCATGCCGAAGCCGCCGTGCGGCACCGTGCCGTAGCGGCGCAGATCCAGATACCACTCGAAGGCTTCCTGCGGCAGGTTGTGCTCGCGGATTCGTTGCAGGAGCAGGTCGAAATCGGCGAGGCGTTCGCCGCCGCCGATGATCTCGCCGTAACCCTCGGGCGCCAGCACGTCGACGCCGAGCGCGAGTTCGGGGCGGTCCGGATCCGGCTTCATGTAGAAGGCCTTCACCGCCGACGGATAGCGGTGCACCATCACCGGCCGGTCGTAGGCGTCCGACAGCGTGGTTTCGTCCGGCCCGCCGAAATCGCCGCCCCACTCGATCGGCAGCCCCTTGCCCTGGAGCGTCTTCACCGCGTCGTCGTAGGACACGCGCGGAAACGGCTTCTGCACCGATTCGAGCTTGCTGAGGTCGCGTTCGAGCGTCGCCAGCTCGCGACGGCGTTGGTCGAGCACGCGCGCCACGATTGACACGATCATGTCCTCGGCCAGGTTCATCACGTCGTCGAGCCCGGCGTAGGCCATTTCCGGTTCGACCATCCAGAACTCGGTGAGATGGCGGCGGGTCTTCGACTTCTCCGCGCGGAAGGTCGGACCGAACGAGTAGACCCGTCCGAGCGCCATCGCGTTCGCCTCGAGGTAGAGCTGGCCGCTCTGGGTCAGATAGGCCTTCTGGTCGTCGATGTACTCGACCGGAAAGAGTGTCGTCGTGCCCTCGCACGCCGCGGGTGTGAAGATCGGGGCGTCGGTCAGGATGAAGCCGCGGCTGTTGAAGAAGTCGCGGACGGCGTTGATGATTTCGTGCCGGATGCGCAGAATCGCCTGCTGGCGTTCGGTGCGGATCCAGAGGTGGCGGCGATCGAAGAGATAGTCGACGCCGTGTTCTTTCGGGGTGATCGGATAGTCGTGCGATGCGCCGACGACCTCGAACGACTTCGCGTCGATTTCGTAGCCGCTCGGTGCGCGCTTGTCGGCGCGGGCGATGCCGGTGACGATGAGCGAGGTCTCCTGGGAGAGGTGGTCGGCCTGCTTGAACGCCTCGTCGCCGACCGTCGCCTTGGACATCACCGCCTGGATGAACCCGCTGCCGTCGCGCAGCTGCAGGAAGTGAATCTTGCCGCTCGAGCGCCGGTTGTGGAGCCACCCCTTGATGGTGACTTCCTCGCCTTCATGCTTGCCGATATCTTCAATGTAAACGTGCATACGGTTGTGGTTCTAGGTGCCAGGTTCTAGGTGCTAGGTTCTGGTTCAAACTCAATCGAACAAGAGGCGTTCCATGCGCTGTCGCGCGCGGGCAGCCCTGGTCAACGTTTCCTTTGCGGGACCACGTCCTGCCAGTTCGAACACCAACGGGCCGTCGTAGCCGACCTTCTGGAGCGCCGTCATCGCCGACGGCCACTCGAGGCCGCCGTCGAAGGGCACCAGGTGTTCGTCACCCCGCCCGCGATTATCGTGTACTTCGACGGCCAGCAGATGCTCGGAAACGGTCTCGACGGCATCAACCGGATCCCCATCGAGCTGCGCGTGACCGAGGTCCAGGCAGATGCCCACGTCCGGCGCCTCCAGCACGTCCTCGATGAAGTGCGCGAGCGATCCGGGGCTGGACAGTTCGTTCCTGAGCACTTCGATCGCGATTCTGACGCCGAGCGGTGACGCCGCTTCCTGAAGTGCTTCGAGACTGCGCCGCGCGGCGTCGCGGCTATTGTCGCCGCCAGGTCCGTCCTGCCGTGGAACGCCGAGATGCACGATGAGGACCTGGAACGGAATCCGGCGGGCGATGTGCAACGCGTGTTCAGCTTCGGCCACGGCGCGGGCGCGGATCGCCTGATCGGGACTCGCGAGCGACAGCGGCGCAACCAATCTGCCGGCCGTATAGCCTTCCGCTACCGGCGCATGAACGGCGTGCAGTGTGACGCCGGCCTCCGCAAGCCACTGCTGGAGGTCCGCTACGGTGGCCGGATTGTGATAGTCGAAGTGCGTCCGCGTGGCAAAGAGATCGACGGTGTCGAATCCATGGCCGGCGATCTCGAGGAGCTGATCGCGGTGCAACCGCTCCGCCTGATAGAGGAGGGTCGAGATGCCGAACGAACGCGTCGTGGACACGCGCGGCTATTTTAGCTCGTCGAGATGATCGGCGAGGATGGCGCGGAGCGTCGCGAACCGCGGGTACTTGTCCAGATTGGTCTTCACGTAGCGCAACGTCCGCGGGATGTACTGGATGTAGACCGTGTTGCCGCGCGTCGTGGTCTGATAGCCGAACGTGCCGAGCGCCTTCAGATTCCGTTGCACCGCCATCAGGTCGAATCGCCGTCTGAATTCCGCGGTCCCATCCGGCGCGGCCTTCTTCAGCGCCAGAAAGTAGGCAATCAGCTCGTCGACCACGCGGTCGGTCAAATCGACGTACGAATCGCGCAGCAGCGAGACGAGGTCATAGGTATCCGGCCCCATCCGGGCGTCCTGAAAGTCGATCACATGGAGCCGGCCCTGATGAAACATCAGATTGCGGCTGTGGTAGTCGCGGTGGCAGAGCACGCGCGGTTCTCCGGCCAGCTCGTCGACGATCGCGGCCCATTCCTCGGTCAGTTGCTGGCGCTCGGCCGCCGCGAGTGTGACTCCGCGATACGCCTCGAGAAAATGGCGCATGAAGAAGTTCAACTCCCAGGTCAACTTCTCGACGTCAAAGGCGATCCCGTACGGGGTGTAGCGGTCCGACGCGAGTTCCGCGCCGCGCCGCTGCAGGATTTCGATGAGCGACACGGCCTCGCGGTAGAGGGCGGCGTGCTCGGTCGCCGTCGCCGCGCCGAGATGCGCCTGCAGCGTGACGTCGCCGAGATCGTCCTGCGCGACGATGCCTTCGAGGTCCGAGTGGCCGAGAATCTTCGGCACCGGCATCGGCATGCGGGCGAGCAGCTCCGCGACGTTGGCGAACGGCAGCGACGCGAACGCAATCGGGCCGGCATGGACCGCCAGGACGATCGAGGGCCCGTCGCTGAAGATCAGGCGGAAGTAGCGGCGATCCGAGGCATCGCCGGTGAGCGGTACGATGCGCGGCGTGCGGTGGGCCAGGCGACTCGACTCGAGGTAGGCGGCGATTCGTGGCCTGAGATCCTGATCGGTGGTAGTCATCCGCGGCGCTCGGGAAGAAAAGGATGCGCTTCGATCCGACCCTCGGGTGTGCGCAACAGAATCGTGCGCGAAAACGACGCGCCGTCCGCGACGCGGACATCATCGGTGACGATGCACTCGTGAAGATGGGCCCCTCGCCCGATCGTGACACGATCCCACAGGATCGACTGCTCGACTCGTGCCGTGGGATCGATCGTGAGGTCCCGGCGAGGCGCCGCCGAGAAGGCGCCGAATCGCGCAGACATGTGCCAGTAGTCCTGCACGGTGCCGACATCCCAGAACGCCGTGTCCATCACCAGCCCGCGAATGGATCCCGGGCGCTCGCGAATCAGCGCGTCGTAAACGCCGCCGATCGACGCGGCCACACTTCCCAGCGGGACGCGACTGAAAACGTCGCGCCGGACCACCTGAACGCTGACGAAGTGGAACGAATCTTCGGCGGCCGGTCCGCGCGGAACGAAGCCGGTCACCGCGCCATCGGGCGCCAGGCGCACGCCGCCGTACCGCAGGAATTCCTGATTCGGGATCAGCGCCATCGTGACGCTCGCGCCCGCGGCTTCGTGCGCCCGCCACAGCGTGTCCAGATCGACGTCCGTCAAGGTGTCGCCGTTGACGAGAAAGAAGCTGTCGGTGCCGACGATGTCGAGCGCCTGGCGCGGACCGCCGGCGGATCCGAGGAGGACCGGTTGCTCCCAGGAATAGCGAACCGTGACGCCCAGGTCCGCTCCGTCTCCGAGGACCGCGGCAATTGTTTCAGGGCGATGGTGCAGATTCAGCGTCAGGCGTGTGACGCTCTGGCCGGCCAGCCACTTGATCAACCGCCGGATCAGCGGTTCGCCGGCGACCGGAATCGCCGCCTTGGCTCGGACGGTCGTCAACGGATGCAGCCGCGTGCCGAGCCCGGCCGTCAACAGCAAGGCACTCGTGGGACAGGACATCACTCCGCAAACAGCATGTGCGTCGGCTCGGTGCCGCGTGCCGCGCAGTAGGTGACGAACAGCGTCCGGTACGAGTCGATCACGTAGTCGGCGGCACCCCGTCCGAGCCCGGACGCAATCGCCGTGATGCCGTGCTCGCTGCCTTCGAGCTCGACGAATGTGCCGACCGGCGTTTCGTCGATGGCGACGATGGTGTCGCCGAAACGGAATTCCTCGCGGTACTTCTCGTAGCGGAACCAGATCTGGAAACCGAGCTGTTCGAACATGGCGATCGCGACCGCCGGATTGCCGACGGTGGTTTCAAATTCCTCACGCAGCTTCAGCGTCGGGTGGGCGAGCGGGTTCTTGAACGTGACGTAGCTGTGATCGCCGTCACGGCGAACGCGCAGGACCGCCTGGCGCGCCATCAAGGCGCGGTCGACGGTGTCGAAGAGCGCGTCCGACTGCAGCCGGCGGGCCTTGACGGGTGTCGCGCCGAGCGCGGCGACGGCCTCCCGCGCGGCCTCGGGAGACTCGAAGCGCAGCTTGATTTCGCGCTCGAGCGACGAAGACGACATGGGGGTCATTCTCTCACGTCAGCCGCGCGTACGAAGAGCAGCCGATGAGCGGTGGGGCGCCGACCTGCTTGCCGATCACCAGCACCTTCATTGTCGTGCCGAGGCCGCCCGGCATCACCAAGGTCTTGAGCGCCAGCCGCTCTTTCAGGTCGAGCCGCTCGAGCCGGTCCGCGGCGAGTGCGATCAAAAAGTACATCTGATCCATCAGCGCCAGCTGCCGCCCGCCGCCAGTTTCGGCGGCGCGGATCAGGCTCGTGAAGTCGACGTGCGCCGTGAGGTCCTGTTCCCCTGGACGCGAGAGCCAGGCTTCGGCGGGGTGAGACGACTCGGGACCCGTCGAGACGTGACGGCTGTAGGAGGTCAGCGTGCCCGCGGAGTGCGTGACTGAGTACAGCTCACGCGCCTGGTGGCCGTAGTCGACGACGATGAGGAAGCCGCGCGTGAGCCGCTCGAGCGCCGCCGCCATCCAGTCGACCGCGGCGAGCGATACCTCGGCGCGCCAACCGGGTTCGAGGCTGATGTCGAGATCGTCGAAGTAGGTCTGCAGACGGTTGGTCGACAGCGGTCCTTCGCGCGCGATCGGCCGGCCGCCGTCGACCTCGACATAGACCTCGCGCAGACCGTGGTCGCGCATCACGATCTGATGGACCGGCATCGCGTCGAAGAGCTCGTTGGCGACGAGGACGCCGGTAAACGTGTCGGGCAACACTGGCGCGGAGGTGCTCAACCGATCCTGCAGCCCGCCGAGGGTTTCCCGTTGCGCGCCCCGCGCCTGGGGGCTCGCCTCGACCAGATGCAGCCGCGCGCGTGCATAGATGTCCGGATCCCGCTGCTTCAGCGCCTCGAGGATGTCGCGGGAGAGTCGGCCGTTGCCGGCCCCGGCTTCGACGAGATCAAGCGGGACGGCGTCCGGCAGGAGCCGACCCATCTCGGCGATCTGGACCGCGAGCAGCGAACCGAAGAGCGGCCCGACGTCGACGCTGGTGAAGAAATCGCCGGTCCGGCCCGAGCGCTGCGCGGCGCGGGCGTAGTAGCCGTGTTCGGGATGGTAGAGCGCGAGATCCATGAACGCGGCCACCGTGAGGGGGCCGCGTTCACGCATCAGAGCGAGGAGTCCGGCGCCGGACACGCGGCGCTGGCTATTCCTTCCGGACCGTGACGAAGACTTCGCTGCCGGCGCGCCACACGAGAATGCGCGCGATGCGCCCGGTGGCGATGCGCTGGAGCTCGCGTCCGGCGTCGCTGGCGCTCGACACCTCGGTGCCGTTCACCGCGAGGATCACGTCGTTCTGGCGCAGCGCACCGGCCGACGGTCCGTTCGGATCGACGTCGGTGATGAGCGCGCCCACCTGGCCCGAGGGCATCTGGAGCCGCCGCGCGATCTGCGGCGTGACATTGCTGAGCGTCAGGCCGAAGCTGTCCTGCCCCTGTTCCTCGGGCGGTTCGCGATCCGGATTGACGCGGCCCTGACGGCCGTTACGCTCCGCGTCGAGATCGAGCTCCTCGACCGTCGCGTTGAGCGTCAGCTCGCGGCCGTTGCGCATCACGCGGAGCGCCACCGAGGTCCCGGGCTTCGTGGCCGAGACCATTTTTTGCAGATCAGTCGTGTCAGTGACCGGCCTGCCGCCGTACGACAAGATCACGTCGCCGGCCTTGATGCCGGCTTTTTCGGCGGCGCCGCCCGGCGACACCGACTGCACGACCGCGCCGGCGCGCGACTTCAGGCCGAAGTCCTGATACCCATCGCGCGGCACGGCTTGCATCGACAAGCCGATCCGGCCGCGAATCACTTTGCCCTGGCTCAACTGCGGCAGGAGATCGCGAATCGTGTTGGTCGGCACCGCGAAGCCGATGCCGATGTTTCCCTCGCTGCGCGCGTTCGTGTAGATCATCGTGTTCATGCCGATGACTTCGCCGCGCAGGTTGAGCAGCGGCCCGCCCGAGTTGCCCGGGTTGATCGCCGCGTCGGTCTGAATCATTTCGTTGGTGCGCCCGTCGGTCGTGAACGGCCGCGACATCGCGCTGACCACGCCGACCGAGACCGTCCAGCCGAGGCCGAAGGGATTGCCGAGCGCCATCACCCAGTCGCCGGCGGCCATCTGCGCCGAGTCGCCGAACTTGGCTTCGGGGAGCGGATGGTTCGGCTTTTCCGTCAGCTGAATCAGCGCGCTGTCGGTGAGCGCGTCCTTGCCGATGAGTTTCGCCGCGTAGCCCTGATCCGCTTCCTCGCCGAACAGGAACACTTCGATCTTCGTCGCGCCGTCGATGACGTGGTTGTTCGTGAGGATCAGGCCGTCCTTGCTGATGATGAAGCCGGTGCCGGCCGACACCGTCGTCTGTTCGCGCTCGCGCGGGCGCGGCCGGCCGTTCTGTCCGCCGCCGCCACGCGGGTCGTCGTCGTCCGGCTGGCCGAAGAAGCGGCGGAACAGGTCCTCGTTCGGCTGCTGGCCGCCCCCGCCGAAGAAATCCGAGAGATCCTGGCCCTTCTGCTTCGATTCGGTGCGGATGTTGACGACCATCGGCTGCTGCGCCTTCGCCACGTTGCGGAAGGTCTGCGCATCCAGCGCGCCGGTGACCGGCGCGCTGTTCATCGGCGGGACGGTCAAGGTTTGCGCCGATGACTGCGGCGTCATGTCCAGGCGCGACGCGATCACCATGCCGACCGCGAGCGACGAGACCGCAATCAGCAGGGCGTAGAAGAGCGTGGTCTTGCGGGTTGACATCGATCCTCCGTATTACGCGAGTGCGAGAATTTCGTCCTGCAGCGCGCCGGTGACCGTGGCGCGCTGCTCGTAGACGATCATGTTGATTTCAGATCGAACGCCGAAGTCGGGAAAGTAGGCGCCCGGCTCGATGGTGAAGCCGGTGCCGGGCAGCAGACGGCGATCGTCGTGCGTTTCGTAGTCGTCCATGTTCACGCCGTCGCCGTGGACCGAGGTGCCGAGGCTGTGGCCGGTGCGGTGCAGCAGATGCTCGCCGTAGCCGGCGTCCTGGAGAACCGTCCGGGCCGCACGATCCACCTGCCAGCCGCGAATCGTTTCCCGTCGTGATGCCGCGCCCGACACGAGACCGATGGCCGCATCGCGGGCGGTCGCGACGGCGCCGAACGCCCGACCATACCGTTCCGGCACAGTTTTGCCCAAGTATCCCACCCACGTGATGTCTGCATAGACCGCGCCGGGCGTGTCGAGCTTGCCCCAGAGATCGAGCAGCACGAGATCGCCGGCGTGAATGCTGCGGGTGGTGGAAGCCGTGGGCAGGTAATGGGGATTCCCGGCATTGGCGGCCGCGGACACGTTGGGGTCGGCGTCCGACACCAGGCCTTCCTCGCGGAACCAGCGCGCCATTTCCTGCTGGATCTGATACTCGGTCGTCGGCACGCCGTCGCGAATTCGCCGTGCCACCAGTTCGAAGGCGCGGTCCTTGATGCGATAGAGCTTTTCCGAGGCCGAGACGTGCGTCGCGATTTCCGCCTCGTTCCAGATCGCCGAGAAGCGCTGCACGAGATCGCCCGACGACACCACGTCGACACCGGTCTGACGAACGAGTTCGATCGTGCCGCCGTCAACGCGGGAGATGTAGGGGATCGCGCAGCCGGGTGAATACTCCATCGCGACGCGGCGGAGGCCAGCGAGCAGGCGTCCGAGCCCAGCCACCAGTTGTTCGCGGCCGGCGTAGCGTTCGGTCGTGCCGGGCAGATGGGCCAGCGAGTGCGGTTCGATGGCGTGGACCAGGCCGCGCGGTTCGCCGTGCGCCGGAATCAGGTAGTACCAACGCCTCGTCGCGAGATGGCCGCCTTGACGGGCGACCCCGGTGACGTCGTTGGCGATCGGGTTGCTGCCGCGGAAGTCGTAGAGCAACCACGCGTCGAGGCCGTCTTCGACGAGCGCCGCGCGAACGGCGGCCACATCGAGCGAGGGCGAAGTCACGGCCGAGCGGGCGCCTGACACGTCTTCAGTATAGACCGGCCCCTCGGTCGGGCGCCCCTTCCAGGCACGGTCCGCGACGAGCCGGGGCGGGAGCCGGACGGTATAATCGAACCTCCAGAGGATGGGCATGTTATGAAGCGACGGTTGACACCTGCCGGCCTGTTCGCGCTTCTGGGCGCCGTGGTTCTTGCTGGTGCCGCGGTTCTGGCCCAGACCCCTTCCCAGATCACCCCGACCTTCAAGGCTGAAGTCGAGTACGTCGAGGTCGACGCGCTGGTCACCAACCAGCAGGGCGACCTCGTGCGCGATCTGAAGAAAGAGGACTTCGAAGTCTTCGAGGACGGGAAGAAGCAGACCGTCACCGATTTCATGTTCGTCGATCTGCCGGTCGAGCGGGCGGTTCGGCCGCTGTTTGCCGATCGGCCGATCGAGCCGGACGTCCAGTCGAACGAGCGCCCCTTCGACGGCCGCGCCTACGTCGTCCTGCTCGACGACTACCACATCGGCGCGGTCCGCAGCCCCCAGGTGCGCCGCGTCATGCGGCAGTTCATCGAGCGGAACCTTGGCGCCAACGATCTGATGGCGATCGTGTTCACCGGCGGCCGGGCCGCCGATTCGCAGGAGTTCACCAGCAACAAGCGGCTGCTCCTAGCCGCGGTCGACAAATTCATCGGCCAGAAGCTCGACTCGGTCACCGTCTCGCGCAACAACGAGTTCAGCCGCCAGGCGTTCGGTGGGATCGTCGACGGCCGCGTCAACGATCCGGATGAATTCCAGCGGGCCGCCTGGGCGCGTTCGACGCTCACGTCGCTCGAAAAGATCTCCACCTGGTTCGGCGGCGTCCGCGGCCGCAAGAAGTCGCTGCTGTTCGTCAGCGAGGGGATCGACTACAACCTCGACGAGGTGATTCGCGCGTTCGACCAGCCGAGCAGCCGCGCGACGGACATCATGCAGGACATCCGCGACGCGATCAGCGCGACGACGCGGGCGAATGTCAGCATCTATTCGATCGATCCACGCGGCGCGGCGACCGACGACGACACGATCGGCATCAGCTCCTTCGCCGATTCGAGCGATCCGACTCAGGGGATCAGCAGCGCCTCGATGCGCAACGAAGTCCGGATGGCCCAGGACAGCCTGCGCTCCCTCGCCGAAGAGACCGGCGGCTTCGCCGTGCTCAATCGCAACGACTTCTCGACCGCCTTCGATCGCATCGTCCGCGACAACAGCTCGTACTACGTGCTGGCCTACTATCCGGGCCAGGACAAGCGGCCGGGCCGTTTCCACAAGATCGAGGTCAAGGTGGCGAGGCCTGGGCTGACGGTCCGGGCGCGGCAGGGGTACCTGACGCCGCGCAACCGTCCCGCCCAGCAGAACACCAAAGCCAGCACCATCCCCAAGGAACTGCTCGACGCCTTCAACAGCCCGATTCAGGTGAGCGGTGTCGCGATGCAGCTGTTCGCGGCGCCGTTCAAAGGGCCGCAGCCGAACGCGTCAGTCCTCGTGGGTCTCGAGATCCGCGGCCGCGATCTCAGCCTGGCCCCGAACTCGAAGGTCGAGTTCACCATGATGGCCATCGACGCGAAGGGAAAGACCTACGGCGGCCGCAACGACTCGCTGACGCTGAATCTCCGGCCGGAGACCAAGGCGCGCGTCGAACAATCGGGCCTCCGGGTGTTCAACCGCATCGAACTGCCGCCGGGCCGTTATCAATTGCGCATGGCGGTGCGTGATGCCGGTAACGCGGCGGTCGGATCCGTCCTCCACGACCTCGAGGTTCCCGACTTCTATAAGCAGAATCTCGTGCTCAGCGGCCTGACGCTGACATCACCCGGCACTTCGGGGATGCTCGTTCCGAAGGCGGACGACGCGATGAAGGATGTTCTGCCGGCGCCGCCGGTCGCGTCGCGGCGATTCGCGCAGAACGACGAAATCGCGATCTTTGCCGAGGTCTACGACAACGGCAGCACCGCGCCGCACAAGGTCAACATCGTGACCTCGGTGATCACCGACGACGGCCGCGTCCTCTATAAGACTGACGACGCGCGGGATTCGAGCGAACTTGGCGGGGCGAAAGGCGGCTACGGTTATACGACCCGTGTGCCGCTGAAGGACATTCCGTCGGGGCTCTATGTGCTGAGCGTCGAGGCGCGGTCGAGCCTGAACGTGAACTCGCCGGTGACCCGTCAGATCCAGATCACCGTCGAGCCACGTCGCTAGGCTTACTTCGGTGCGGCGGCAGGCGCTGCCGGCGCGGCCGGCGGTCCGTCCAGCGTTTTCACTTTCGCGAGCTTCACGGTCCCGTTCGCGTGGGTGAAGTTCCAGTTGTTGGAGCTCATCTTCGCGTTGAACGGCGTTTCGATCGTGATGGTCTGGATCTCTCCAGGCTGGAGGAGGCCGTTCACGAAGCCGCGGCCGCCGGCGACAATGGCGCCCGCCTTGTCGTACCAGGTTTCCGCCACTGTCAGCCGCGCGACCGGCGCGATCGACGAGTTGCGAACCTTGATCGTCGTGACGACGAGATTCTTGCCGGGGATCGGCTTGGTGCTCGGCTGCGTGTACTCGACAAGCGCCTCGCCCTTGAGCGGCGGCGTAATCTTCTTGCCAGCCAGGATCGGCTTCATCTCAGGTGCCTGGACCTGAGCGTAGGCGGCGCCAGCACAGACCGTCGTGCTCAGGAGCGTCGCTGCGACGGCAATGCGCGCGCGATTCATATCAATCCTCCGAATGGTGAGACGCAACATCGAAAAAACTGCGGGGCAGATTATATCGCAGGGGTCCTACATTTCGCCGTTCCAGTCCTCCGGCTCGGGGTTGACCGAGCGGAAGATCTCCATGTGCCACTTGCCGCCGCCCCACGGCTCGATGACCTCGGCCGCCACCACGTCGACCAGGAGCTCCGAGAACAAACGGCCTTCGGGGTCCCCCTCGAGGTGATAGGCCGGGTCGTCCCAGCCGAAGTTGGGGTAGAGCATCATCGTCAGGAACAGATCGTACCCGTCGTCGACGACGATCAGCTGGCCGCAGGGACGCTTCTGCGTCGAGTGGTAGATCAGGTATTTCTCGGCGCTGTGGGCACGGATATAGCGTTTGAGCGCGAACTCGCGGGCGACGATTTCCTCGACCGCGATCTTCTTCTCCCAGCAGTCGCGGCAGTACTTCTCCTCGCCGCGCGGCTCGGAGACTTCTTTGGCGCCGCAGAGCGCGCAGCGCGCC
This sequence comes from uncultured Bifidobacterium sp., assembly GCA_964577955.1. Taxonomy (GTDB): domain Bacteria; phylum Acidobacteriota; class Vicinamibacteria; order Vicinamibacterales; family CAVVIG01; genus CADEEX01. The sequence goes on from CAZOAZ010000058.1 coordinate 22,385, forward strand.
TTGACGACCGTCTTGCGTGGCATGGGCCCAATTTACCACTTACAATTGACGTTTAGGAATTCGCGATGCGCCCCCCGAGACACGCCGGCTTGCGCCACCTGGCGCTGAACGTCACCAACCTCGAAGCGATGAAGCGCTTCTACGTTGACCTGCTTGGCTTTGCGGTCGAGTGGGAGCCAGATCCGGACAACATCTATCTATCGTCGGGGATCGACAACCTGGCGCTCCATCGTTCTTCGCGTCCTTCGGCTGCGCTCACGGCAAGCCGCGAGACGCCGTATGAACCGCCGCTCTCACCGCTCGATCATCTTGGCGTCATCGTCCGCGAGCCCGGCGAGGTCGACGAGTGGGCGGCGTTCCTGGAGAGCCACGGCGTCAAGATTGCGGCGCGGCCGAAGACCCACCGCGACGGCGCGCGCTCGTGCTACGTGACGGACCCGGACGGGAACCACGTGCAGATCATTCATCACCCGCCGATCAGTCAAAAGATCTGAATTTCAGGATTTCAGGAACTTAGGATCTCAGGATTTCGAGCCGCAAGCGGTTCGCGATGCTGTTCCTAGACATCGCGTTCGTTTCAATGGACCTCAATCGCTGGGATCGCTTCGCGAAGCTGTGCGATGCCTTGCTCTGAAACGGGGCAATCCAGGACCGAGATGAACCGCAACTTGCTCAGGTGAGATAGCTGCGCCAATCCTTTGTCGGTGATCTGGGTGCTTTCGACCCAGATCTCTTCGAGATTCAGAAAGCTGGCGATCTTTGTGAGCGCGTGGTCCGTGATGACCGTCGAATCTAGATCGATGCAGCGCAGGTTGGTCAGTGCGGGAAGCGAATGGATCCCCGCGTCGGTGATCCTCGCATTTTCGAGATCGAGAAAGACGGTGTTCGCCGGCAAACGAGCCAAGTCGGCGTCACTCAAGCCCGTTCCGTCGACGTATCCCGGTTCACGCTTCAGGCGAAATACGAGCCTTTCGCTGGGCCTCGATCGTGCCAAATCCTAAGTTCCTGACATCCTAAGATTCAGCATCAGCGCGTCCGCGCATGCGTCAGCGCGGGCGCGTAGACCTTCTCGACGTACTCCTTCACCATGCGTCGCGCGGAGAAGCGCGGCGCGACGGAGCGGATCGCGTCCTTGACGGTGCCGAGCCAGCGGTGCGGGATGCCGTCGCGGCCGCGATCGTAGAAGGCGGGCACGACGTCCTCTTCGAGGAGCCGATAGAGAGCGCTGGCGTCCGCGGCGTCGACGGCGTCGTAGTTGTGGCTCGTGTCGCCGCCGTCGATGAGCCAGCCGTTCGTGCCGTTGAAGCCTTCGGCCCACCAGCCGTCGCCGATGCTCAGGTGCGGCACGCCGTTGATCGCGGCCTTCATGCCGCTGGTGCCGCTCGCTTCGAGCGGCTTGCGCGGGTTGTTCAGCCAGATGTCGCAGCCCTGGACGAGGAAGTGGGCGACATGCAGGTCGTAGTCGTCGATGAACGCGACCCGGCCGCCGAACATGGGATCGAGCGCGCGCCGATAGACCCGCTGCATGTGGTGCTTGCCGATGTCGTCGGCCGGATGCGACTTGCCCGCGAAGACGATCTGCACCGGCCGCTCCGAGTCGTTGAGGATCCGCGCCAGCCGTTCGGCGTCGTGGAAGATGAGTTCGGGCCGCTTGTAGCCGGTGAAGCGGCGCGCGAACCCGATCGTCAGCGCTTCGGGATCGAGCAGCGTGCCGGCGACGACGACGCGCGGGGTCGCGACGCGTTCGACGCTCCAGCGCTCGCGCGCCCGCTCGCGCACGAACGTAAAGAGATAGCGCCGCAGGCCGCGCCGGACGTGCCACAGTTCCTCGTCGGGAATCTCGAGCACCGCATCCCAGAGCGCCGCTTCGTCCTGATGCTGGACCCAGTCGCGCCCGAGGTAGCGATCGAAGAGGTCCGACAGATCGGCGGCGATCCAGGTTGGCACGTGGACGCCGTTGGTGATCGATCCGACCGGGCGTTCCGGCTCCGGAAGATCCGGCCACATCGGTGCGAACATCTCGCGCGTCACGCGTCCATGGAGTTCGCTGACGGCGTTGACGCTGCCGGCTGACCGCAGGCCGAGCGCCGTCATGTTGAACTGCGGCCCGGCGCCGTTGTCGTACGACCCGAGGGCCAGGAATCGCTCACGATGCGGCCCGAGCGTGCCCCAGGCCCCGGCCAGGTGTTTCTCGACCAGGTTGAACGCGAACGCGTCATGTCCGGCCGGCACTGGGGTGTGGGTGGTGAAGAGCGTCGTCTGACGGATCTCCTCGAGCGCGTCGTCGAAGCTGGCGCCGCGCTCGGTGAGATCGCGGATGCGCTGGAGGACGACGAATCCGGCGTGCCCTTCGTTCAAGTGGAACGCGCCAGGATCGATGCCGAGAGACTTCAGCACCCGGACGCCGCCGACGCCGAGGATGATTTCCTGCTGAATGCGGGTCTCGCGATCGCCGCCGTACAGCCGCGCCGAGAGTTCGCGATCCCAGGGGGCGTTTTCCTCGAGGCTCGTATCCAGGAGATAGAGCGTGACGCTGCCAAGCTTGACCCGCCAGACTTCGACGAGGACCGTGCGCTCGCCGAGCGGGACCGCGGTGATGCAGGGTTTGCCGTCGGCCGTGGTCGCGGGCTCGATCGGTGCGTCGGCCCAGTTCAAGCGCTCGTAACTTTCCTGCTGCCAGCCGTCCGCGGTGATCTGCTGGTGAAAGTAGCCTTGTGGGTACATGAAGCCGACGCCCACCAGCGGCACGCCGAGGTCGCTCGCTTCCTTGCAATGATCGCCGGCGAGCACGCCCAGACCGCCGGCATAGATCGGCAGCGATTGGTGCAGTGCGAATTCGGCGGAGAAGTACGCGATCGGCCGATTCCCGAGCTGCGGAAACCGGCGCGGAAACCACGTCGTTTGCGACGCGTGCGCCCGGTCGAGCTCGGCGATGGCACGATCGTAAAGCGCCAGCCATTCGGGATCGCGCGTGGCCGCTTCGAGTTTCTCCGGCGGGAGGACGAAGAGCATCCGGACCGGATTGTGCGCGGTGGCTCGCCACACCTGGTAGTCGAGGCGTCTGAACACGTACCGCGCGTCGTTGTGCCAGCTCCACCAGAGATCGGTGGCGAGATCGGGCAGCCGCTGAATACGCTCGGGAAACGGAGGAAGGTTCGCGTACCTGTTCATGTCGGTTCCGGAAACTGAGTGGGACACGCGCCGACGAGCGACGCGAAACGCGCGAGATCGATGTTGCCGCCGGAGACGACGGCCACGACTTTGCCGCGCCCGGCGTCGCCGCGAAGTGCCGCGGCCACGGCACACCCGGCCGCGCCCTCGGCGATCACGTGGGCTCGTTCGGCGACCAGTTTCATCGCGGCCGCGACTTCCGCCAGCGTCACGACGATGGAGCCGGACACGTCGCGCAGCAGCGGCCACATGCTCTCGAGGACCGATTTGCCGCCGGCGCCATCGACGAAGGACGCCGTCCACCCTTCGAAGTATCCGGGGCGATTGGCGGCCAGCGACGCCGAAAGCGGCGAAGCCGTTTGCGGTTCGGCGGCGAAGACCTGCACGCCCGGCTTGAGCGCCTTCATCACCGATGAGATGCCGCTGATGAGCCCGCCGCCGCCGAGCGACGAGACCACCGACGTGACGTCCGGCAGATCGTCCAGGATTTCCAGCGCCACCGTCGCGTTTCCGGCAATGAACCGATCATCATCGAACGGGTGGACGAAGCAGCCGCGCATGCGCGGCGAACCATGGTCGACGACGGCGCGCCAGCATTCGTCGTAGCTCGCGAAGGTGATTGACGCGCCGAGCCGTTCGATGGCGCGAACCTTGGCCTCTGGCGCGGTGTCCATCACCAGCACGGAGCAGGGCACGCCGAGCGATCGCGCCGCGAAGGCGACGCCGAGGGCCGCGTTGCCGGCGCTGACCGTCCAGACACCGCCGCGCCGAGTCTCGGCGGGAATCTGACGGACGGCGTTGTAGGCGCCGCGGATCTTGAACGACCCGATCGGCTGCAGCACTTCGAGCTTGAGGTACAGCTCGGACAGCACGCTTTCCGCAGGCGACAATTCAACACGGATGAGCGGCGTGCGCACGGCCGCCGCGTACACCGCCGTCGCCGCATCACGAACTGCGTCGAGGGGGACGTGCCGGCTCCGATCGGCAGAAGGCAAGACGTGCGATCCTAGTCGCCGAACCCAGGAGCGTCAATCCATTGACGAGCAACGGCCGCGTGTGCCTGCCGCGAGAAGGTACAATGACGGCCTTGTCACGATCGCTGATGCTGCTGCTGGTCATGGCCGTGATCAGCGTGTGGAGCGCGCCCGCCGCCGCTCAAGATCCGCCGCCGCGGATCGGCCCGTTCGTCGTCGATCTTCACGGCACCGTCCCGCGTTTTACGCAGAATCAGCAACTCGCGGACAGTCGCGGCGTGCTGCTCAGCGAACTCCCCGGCTCGGGCTTTGGACTGCACGGCGGCGCGCACGTGTATCTGTTCAAGCTCAAAGCGGTCACGTTCGGCGTGGGCGTCGACCTGGCGATTGGCGGATCGCATCAGGACGCGATCGTCACCGCCGTCGACACGACGACGACACCGCCGACGACAACGTCGACCCGAGCGGTCGACGAGACGTTCAAGTACGCCGCGCCGGTGCTCTCGCTCAATTTCGGGACCGGCGATGGCTGGAGTTACCTGAGCGCCGGCATCGGCACCAGCATCTGGTCGATTGTTCCGGAGGGCGAGACGCCCGATGGCGCCAGCACCGAACGGATTCGCACAGTGAACTACGGCGGCGGCGCGCGCTGGTTCGTGAACCGTCACGTCGCGTTTTCCGTCGATGCGCGCTTCTACCAGATCGATCCAACGACGCCCGTGCCCCCCCGCGGCGACGGTCCGCGGACGACGATCCTGGTGATTGGGGCGGGGATTTCTCTCAAGTAGGGGTTCGATCGGTTCGATGGGTTCGAAAGGTTCGATAGGTTCAAGGTTCTTGCGCTCACGAACCTAGAACCCAGAACCCCTCGAACCTTTCGAACCCTTCGAACCCTTCGAACCCACCACGTTCAGTGTTCGGCCAACTGCTTGCCCCTCGTTTCCGGCCCCAGCCAGACAAAGAGCGCGAGCATTGAACCGGTCAGCGCGATGCAGGTGCCCATCGCGCTGGCGAGCCCGATGCCCCGGTCTTGCAGGAAGCCGACGAGGAACGGCATGAGGGCCGACGTGGCGGCGCCGACGTGGTAGGCGAGGCCGGCGCCGGCGGCGCGCATCGCGGTCGGGAAGCGTTCGTTCAAATAGCTCGGCACCACGCCGAAGCAGCCGGCGCCGAAGAGGCCCATCATCCACGACCCGAGGAGCAGCAGGTTCGTCGACCCCGCGAACAGATACAGCGGGACGACGCAGATGCCGCCGAAGGCGGCCATCGAGGTCGCGCCGCGGCGCCCGGCCCGCGTTTCAGAGATCCGGCCCGACATCAGGTTGCCCATCATCGTGCCGAGATTGAGCGCGACGAGAAACGGCAGGGTCTCCTGCTTCAGGACGCGTTCGACGAACGACGGATACCAGAAGGTGATCGAGTAGTAGTAGCAGAGGAACGCCGCCATCACCAGTGAGGCGTGAAACGTCGTGTAGATCATGTCGGGTTCGAACAGCCGTGCGAGCGGCAGCCGTTCGGCGGGCTGGTCCTTGAGCCGCTTCTGACGCTCGAGCCAGACGGGACTCTCCTCAACGCGCGCGCCGATGAAGATGACCAGCAGCGCGGGCAGCAGTCCGAGCCACAACATCACCCGCCAGCCGAAGTCCGGGCGATCGTTCACCAGCGGGTAGATGAACGAGAACACGAACGCCGACAGCATGAAGCCGGTGGAGTAGCCGCTCTGCAGCATGCCGGATACCCGGCCGCGCAGGTGTACCGGCCAGTGTTCGATGGCCAGCGGCATGCCGGAGGTCCAGACGCCACCCATGCCGATCCCGAAGAGTGCCCGAAGCGCGAACAGCATCCGATAGGAGGTCGAGAAGCCGCCGAAGAACGCAAAGGCGGAGTACCAAAGGATCGAGAACATCAACGGCCACTTACGACCCCATCGATCGGCGGCGCTCCCGGCCAGCAAGCCGCCGATGAGCCGGAACATCAGCGTCACCGTGCCGAGCGCCCCGGCCAGCGCGCTGCTGACCGTAAAGCTCTGTTGGATATCAGCCAACAGGAACGTGATGATGGTGAAGTCGAAGCCGTCCAGCAGCCATCCGAGGTAGGCCGCGAAGAAGGCGCGCCACTGCTTAGGGGTTACCTCACGTCGCCACTCCAGCATGGCCGGGAGTCTACGCTAACCCCGTGCAGAATCGGTACTTTTGAGCCGCCAGCCCGGAACGGGAGGCGATGAACTCCCGTAAAGTTAAGTGGATAAGCTGGTGTGACGGTTAACGGAGGGTCGGTCGATCCGCACGGCGCGTTTAGCGGGGGTCGGGGTAGTGGCGGTGGTCGTCACGGTCGCGGCGGCGTACTTTTTGTTGCCGGTTGCGGCGTGGGCCGTTGTCCGTCTGCTGACCGCGACCCTCAACGGCTCGGTGTGGGTCGCCGCGGAGTTCAGCTCCGGGTCCGACGGCTGGACGATCACCAGCACGGTGATGCGGGCCGTCGGCGGGGCGATGGTCACCCCCCAGGTATCAGGCGGGCTGCTGGTGCTCGTGGTCGTCGGCGGCCTGGCTTTGTTCGGCTTGCAACGCTTGCTCGGGTCTGAGGAGGATTCGTCGCGATGAAGATCAAAACCACCATCCACGTCCTGGCGCTGCTTGCGGCAATCGCGGCCGTGAGTCGTCCCGCTGAAGCCCAGCGCGGGGCATCGGGCCTCCAGGAACTGCGCTCGAGTCTCGAGCGCCGCTTCGAAGTCCTCCCGCTGCGCGATGGCATCGCGCTCCGTCCCCGAGAAGCCTCCCGCGACATCCGCTCCATCGAAATCACCAACGGTCCAATCGCCATCGACGGCACGCCGGTAACCGGCGCCGAACTGCGCCAGCGTCTTGGTGCCGACGCCGACCTCGTGCTGCAGATCTCCTACCTGTCCGAGAACGAACGCCGCGACCTGATCGGGAACACGACCCTCGGCGATTCGTCGGATCGCCTGCGCGAGGTCGAGCGGCGCGCGGCCGAACGCGTGACCCGCCGCATCCAACTCCGCAACCGCGGCGGGGACGATGCTCGCGTCCGCGTCGGACGGAGCCAGTCGGTCGCCGAAGGCGAAGTGGTGAGCGGCGATGTCGTCACGATTGGCGGCTCGACGAAGATCGATGGCGAAGTGCTCGGCGACGCGGTCACGATCGGCGGCCGGATGACGCTCGGCCCGCACGCCAACGTGCAGAACGACGTGGTTGTGGTCGGTGGCACTCTCGAGCGCGATCCGGAAGCGCGCATTGGCGGCAAGGTGTCCGAGGTTGGCATCGGTGGATTCAACTTCGGCGATCTCGACTGGTCCCGGGCACCGGGAAGGCTGTGGTGGGGCTCACGCATGAGCTCGGCGTTCGAACTCGTGATGACGTTCACGCGTTTTGCCACACTCTGTCTGCTGTGCGCGCTCGTCATCCTGCTCGGCCGGGAGTTCGTCGAGCGGACCGCGTCGCGCGCGTCCGTCGAACCGTTGAAGGCTGGCGCGATCGGTGTCCTCGCTCAAGTGCTCTTCGTGCCGGTGCTGATCATCACGGTCGTCGTCCTGGCGATCACCATCATCGGGATTCCGCTCCTCTTCTTGCTGGTGCCGGCAGCCTTGCTCGCGCTGATTGTCGTGTTCCTGGTCGGTTTCACGAGCGTGGCCTATCGCCTGGGCGGGTTCGTGGCGGAGCGGTTCGGCTGGGCGGTCGACAACCCTTACGCGCGCACGACGCTTGGCATCGTGGTCGTCATGACGCCGATTCTGCTGACGCGATTGATCAGTCTGGCAGGCGGGCTGCTGTTCCCGATGACGTTCGGTCTCGGGATCATCGGATGGCTGGTCGAGTATCTGGCGTGGACGGTGGGCTTCGGTGCGGTGGCGCTGGCGCGGTTCAACCGGCACGTCGCGCCGATGGCGGGAATGACGAACGCGTCGGTTTGATGTCTTGCAGGAACGTGAGGTCCGGCTAAAGCCGGACCCCACAACTGGAGCTCGTTACCGACGGGCCATCGGCGTCTTCAGTTCGCCGAGCTTGGCCGCCATGTCTTCCGCCGACGTCGCCAGCCGCTGCGCGACGCCCTTGTCGATCGCCTGAATCTTGCCGTCCTTACCAATGTAGAACGTCCAGCGATTCGCGAAGCCGCGTTCGCTCAGGACGCCGTAGGCCTTCGCCGTTTCCTTGGTCGGATCGCTGAGGAGCGGGAAGTCGGCCTTGTGCGCTTCCGCGAAGGCCTGGTTGCCCTGCGCGCCGTCGAGCGCGTCGACGCTCGCCATGAAATACGTGACGTCGTACTTCTTGATCAGATCGCCATGTTCCGCGAGCGACTTGCATTCAATCGTGCAGCCCTGCGTGAACGCCTTCGGGAACCACGCCAGGACCACCGACTGCTTGCCCTTGAAGCTCGAAAGCGTATACGTCTTGCCGTCGGTGCCCTGCAGCTTGAATTCCGGTGCGGGGTCGCCGACCTTCAGTTCGGCTTGAGCGCTGGCGGGCACAACGGCCAGCCCGAGCACACATACCGCTGCGAATACCAGTGTCTTCATTTGACTACCTCCAAAACGAAAGAACGGCATCTTACCTCGTCTCCCAGGCCTTGGCGCGTTCCACGGCGTCGTTCCACCGCGACCGGAGCGCGCGTGCCTCGGCTGGCGGGAGCGCCGGATCGAAGCGGCGATCGACTTGCCACTGCGAGGTCAGCTCGTCGGCTGAGCGCCAGAATCCCACCGCGAGGCCGGCAAGATACGCGGCGCCGAGCGCGGTCGTTTCGGTGACGGCAGGACGCACGACCGGTACGCCGAGCAGGTCGGCCTGGATCTGCATCAGCAGATTGTTGGACGCGGCGCCGCCGTCGACGCGCAGTTCGGTGGCAGGCACGCCGCAGTCGGCGCCCATGGCGTCGAGGAGATCGGCGACCTGAAACGCGATGCTTTCGAGCGCCGCGCGGGCGATGTGTCCCGCGGTCGTGCCGCGCGTGATCCCGACAATGGTGCCGCGCGCGAAGGCGTCCCAGTGCGGCGCGCCGAGACCGGCGAACGCCGGGACGAGGTAGACGCCGCCGTTGTCGTTCACCGTCGCGGCCAGCGCCTCGATGTCCGCCGCGTTGCGGATCAGGCCGAGTCCGTCGCGGATCCACTGCACGACGGCACCGCCGATGAAGACGCTGCCTTCAAGCGCGTACTCCGCGTGCGCGCCGATCTGCCACGCCACGGTCGTCACCAGACGATTTCTTGACAGCGTCGGTGTCCGGCCGATGTTCTGCAGCAGGAAACAGCCGGTGCCGTACGTGTTCTTGGACATCCCCGGCGTGCGGCACATCTGGCCGAAGAGCGCCGCCTGCTGATCGCCGGCAACGCCCGAGATCGCGACGTGGCCGAGCCCCAGCGTGGATGCGGTATGTCCGTACACTTCGCTGGACGTTTTGACCGCGGGCAGCAGATTCGCCGGGACGTTGAACAGCCGCAGCAACTCCTCGTCCCAGCGGAGGGTGTGGATGTTGAACAGCATCGTGCGCGACGCGTTGCTGACGTCGGTGACGTGATGCCCGCCGCCGGTCAGCTTCCAGATCAGCCACGTGTCGATGGTGCCGAACGCCAGTTTGCCCGCCGCGGCCCGGCTGCGCGCGCCGGGCACGTGATCGAGGATCCAGCGAATCTTGCTGGCCGAGAAATAGGCGTCGATGAGCAGGCCGGTCGTTTCCTGGACGCGCGGCCCGGCGCCGTCCGCCTTGAGCTGCTCGCAGAATTCGGCGGTGCGGCGATCCTGCCAGACGATCGCGTGATGGATCGGCATCCCGGTGTCGCGGTCCCAGACGACCGTCGTCTCGCGCTGGTTGGTGATGCCGATCCCCGCCAGATCGGACCCCTGGAGCCGGGCGCGGCTGAGCGCTTCGACGGCCACACCCAGTTGCGAGGCCCAGATCTCCTCGGCGTCGTGTTCGACCCAGCCGGCCTGCGGAAAGATCTGCGTGAACTCCTTCTGCGCCACCGAGTGAATGCGCCCGCCGTGGTCGAAGACGATGGCGCGCGAGCTCGTGGTCCCTTGATCGAGCGCGAGGATGTACGGCATGGCCGATGAGTCTACAATGACCCGGCTCGTGAAGGAGGGAATCGATGGAACGGGGCATCGGCCGCGAAATGCTGGCGGAGTTCTTCGGTACGTTCATCCTGATCGTCTTTGGCGTCGGAGTGGTCGCGCAGACTGTGCTGAGCAAGCAGGGCGCCGGTTCGCCACTGTCGATCAACATCGCCTGGGGACTGGCGGTGACGATGGGCTGCTACGTCTCGGCCGGCGTCACCGGTGCGCATCTCAATCCCGCCGTCACCCTGTCGCTCGTCCTGCATCGCCGGTTTCCCGCCGGGAAACTCGCGCCGTACGTCATCGCGCAGATGCTGGGCGCGTTCGTCGCATCAGCGGTCGTCTATGTCACGTATCGCGAAGCGCTGTCGGCGTTTGACGGCGGTGTCCGTCACGTCACGGGAGATCTCGCCACGGCGGGCATCTGGGCGACGTATCCGCAGCCGTTTCTCTCCACGTTTCCCGGCGGCTTCATCGATCAAGTCGTCGGCACGGCGCTGCTCGTCGCCGTCATCTTCGGCATCACCGACACGCGAAATTCACCGGCACCGGCCGGCCTGACGCCGGTGGTCGTCGGCCTGCTGGTTGTGCTCATCGGCGCGACGTTCGGTTTCAATTCCGGTTACGCGATCAATCCCGCGCGCGATCTCGGGCCGAGGCTCTTCACGGCGATTGCAGGATGGGGCGGCGAGGTCTTCACCGCCGGCAACGGCTGGTGGTGGGTGCCGGTCGTCGCGCCATGCGTCGGCGGCGTGCTCGGCGGGTGGGTCTACGATTTGTGCGTCGGCAACGGATTGCCCTCGAAGTGACGACTCCGGTTGATGGAATGGTCTTTTCGTGGCTTCGTGCTTTCGTGGCGCATCTGTTCGAGTGCGCCAGCGTGGATGTTAGTGCGTGAGCGCGTAGAGAACGACGTTCACGCCGATGGCGTAGCCGCGCGGTGAGAAGAGATCGAAGTACTGCTGGCTTTCGCCTTCACGCTCCCAGGTGTCGGCGATGTCGGTGTTGTGCGTCATCATCACCATCAGCCGGCCGTGCGAGTCCTGAATGCCGCGGAAATGCACGGTCGCGCTGTCGTACCCGCGCTCAGACACCGATCCGCCGCTGCGGCTCCAGTAGTTGATCGATGACACCTGCAGGTAGTCCTTCACGTCGTAGAGCGTGTGCATGACCGGATGGGTGAGCGGGATGTCGAAGATCGGATAGTCGCGCGGCGGCAGGATGCGCGAGATTTCCGTGACCCAGTTGTCCCACGCTTCGCTGCCCCAGTAGTCATCCACCCAGAGAAAGCCGCCCTTGAGGAAGTAATCGCGGAGGTTGCGAACTTCTTCGGGAGTGAATTCGGCGGTGCCGACGTCTTCCATGAACAGCATCGGACAACGGTAGAGCGTCGGATCGGTCAGCGACACCACGACGTAGTTGGGCTGACGGTTGGCGTCGACCGGCACGTGCACCCGCGTGAGCTCCATCAGGCGGACGGAAAAGTTGTTGTCGGCCGCGGGGTAGTCGGTGTTCCAGCCGCTGCCGCCGTCTTCGCGGTAGACGCTGCGGAAGAACCCGCGGCAGTACATCCACGACCCGTCGAAGTCGTCCATCGAGGCAAACCGCGGCGGCAGCCGGTTGTAGCCGCCGTAGCGTCCGCCGACCATGATCTGCTGGGCGAAGGCGAGCGAGGCCAGCGCGAGGACAGCCGCGATGGCCGCCGGCAGGCGGAGCCGATGAACGGCGGCGCGCATGCCGCCAGTATGGGCGCGCGCCGGGGCGCAATCAAGCGCCAACCTGGCTGCTGGAAACCGCCGGCTGCCGGTGTAGGCTAGGGCATGCGTCGCGCGCTCCTCGTGCTGACGATCGCGGTTGCCGCGCCGTGGGCGCTCGTGGGTGCTCAAGTCTCGGCTCCGGACCTCGCGACACTGCTGGCCAACGTCGGGGCCGCGGTCGAGCAGTATTACGCCAGGGCCCAGAGCGTGGTCTGCCTCGAAACCGTCACGGTGCAGTCGGTGGGCCGCGATCTGCTGTCCGATCGCTCGCCGTCGCGACGGCTTCAATACGAACTGCGGGTCGCCTGGGAGCCCGGCGTCGATGGTGGAACTCCCGAAGCCACGGCGCAGCGCGAACTGATCAAAGTCAACAACCGGGCGCCGCGGCCGAAGGACAAGCCGGCGTGCACGGACCCTTCCGACGCGGATCCCGACGCGCTCGCGTTTCTGCTGCCTGCCAATCAGGCCGACTACAGCTTCACCGTCGGCGGACGCGACAAGCTGCGCGGACGCCCGGCGCTCACGCTGAACTTCAGAGGGAAGAAGGACGGCCCGGTCGACGTGCGTGAGAAGGAAGGCATCGAGAACTGCGTCAGCTTCGAGATTCCCGAGGCCGCCTTCGGTGGACGCGTGTGGATCGACGAAGCGACCGGCAGCGTGCTGCGGATCGATCAAAGTCTGCGGCGCCGCATCGACATCAGGATTCCGAGCAAGATCTGGAAGCCCTGGCAGGTCGACCAGTTCACGCTCGAGCGTCATGAGCGGACCGCGTGGTACTCGCCGGTGTCGTTTTCGGATCCGGATGAAACCCTCATGCTGCCCTCCTCGGTCCAGAAACTCAGCGTGAGCACGAACAACGGCGAGCGGACGATGACGACGCTGTCGAACTACCGGCGCTACACCGGCGCCGGCCGCATCGTCGTCGAGTGAGTTTCACCTCGGACAGCCGAAAGGCTGTCCCGACCGAAACACTTTCTGAAAGGAGACAGCGGCATGCGTAAGGCAATTCTGGTGGCCGTGGGCCTGTCTGCGGCGATGACGGTTCCGATGATGAGGCCGATGTCGGCGCAGAACACGAGCCGGCCCGCGACCTACATCACGAAAGAGGAAGTCGATACCGTCAGCAAGCAGCCCGGCGTCGATCGCACCATTCGCGTGGTCGACATCGGGCCTGAGCACTTTGCGGTCGGCACGATCCATCGCGGCAAGTCGCCGGCGCCGCCGGCCGCGGGTGCTGCCGGCGCCGGATCCGGTCGCGCCGGGGCTGGCCCGGGTGCGGCCCGTGGCGCGGCGCCTGCGGCG